>JBAZER010000034.1:0-26407 GCA_041653795.1 Candidatus Omnitrophota bacterium | reverse complement strand
TGACGATAAAGGTTTCGAGATCCATAAGGCCCTCCCCGGCTGGTTGAAAGGTTCGCTAACACCCTTTCATTCGGCCAGAGGGCCTTTCTTATTGATAGGATCATGAAAACTCGCACACGGCGTTAATGTTTATTAGTTCAAATATAAAGGTGAAAAAATCATGAGGCCTAATTTTTGGGGAATAAAAAAAAATCTTGGGATTATCTTTGCGGTCTTACTTGTAATAGTAATCGGAATTTCCTTTTCCAGATTTTTAGAGGTTAGGCTGATTAAAAAGACCCGGAAACTGCCAGCCTCCATCAGCCTGAAACTTTTTCAGGGGGAAAATCCCCCCTTTAATTTTACGTTCGAATACCCGGCCGCCTGGAAAATGAAAGAAAGGGAATTCAAAGATCAATTTGACATGGTTCAAGTCATCGGTTCTCAGGATCCGGTAACTCGAGTGATCCCGGGGATTTTTGTAAAAACACGAGATGTGGGGAAAACGATCGCTCTGGAAAGCATGGCGGATACTTTTTCCAAAAAAGAGCAACAATTCAAGGGTTTTAAACAGCTTTATAATGGCGAAATCACCGTCGGAGGGGTCAAGGGGAGGCGATTGGAATATCAATATATTCTGAAACTCCCTCTCCAGTCCAAGATCGCCAAGGATACCCTCCTGAAAAGAGGGGAGATTTTTATCCTCCGGAAACAAAAACTGTATCAAATCAGTTTTTGGATGACCGAAGAACAACATAAGATCTACACGCCGGTTTCTGACCACATTCTCGAGACGTTCAAGTTTCTGGATTGACCCTTTCAAGTCATTCTTCCGGCAAGAACTTGTTGAAAAGGCTGCAATTTTCCCGCATCATGGTGCCTCGCAATTCCTAAAAACATAGTTGATTTCTTCTACAAGGCATTTATGGAATATCTGATTTTCGCCAGGAAATTCAGGCCGCAAACGTTTGAAGAGATCGTGGGGCAGGAGACCATCACCACGACATTGAAGAACGCGATCCGTCAGGAACGCGTTCCGCAGAGCTTTCTTTTTTCGGGCCCCCGGGGCGTTGGGAAAACCTCGACCGCGCGCATTCTGGCTAAGGCCTTAAATTGCAAAGAGGGTCCCACGGAAAAGCCTTGCGGCGGGTGCATTTCCTGCAAAGAAATCGAGCAGGGAAATTCCATGGATGTGCTTGAGATCGACGGAGCGTCGAATCGTGGCATCGAGGAAATCCGGATGCTTCGCGAAAACGTGAAATTCAAACCGTCTGCGGGCCGTTATAAGATCTACATTATTGACGAAGTACATTCTCTGACAGGCGATGCTTTTAATGCCCTCCTAAAGACCCTCGAAGAGCCGCCGGCACACGTGAAATTTATTTTTGCCACAACCGAATCCCATAAAGTACCGCTCACAATCCTGTCGCGTTGTCAGCGACTTCAATTCAAAAGGATCTCCGTTTCCGAGGCAGTCGGAAAACTTGAGGAGATCGCGCAAAGAGAAAAACTAAAATGTGAAAAAAACACGCTTTTTATGATCGCAAAAGCCACAGAAGGTGCGCTTCGTGACGCAGAAAGTCTTTTAGACCAGCTGGCGAGTTTTTCCGAAGGAAAGATCAAAGAAGAAGATGTCCGAATGCTTCTCGGACTTACGCCGGAAGAGATGTATGTTTCGGTGCTTGCGGCTATTCGCGAGAAAAAAGGAGAGGAGATTTTCGGGCTTGTGAAGAAGCTTTATGAAGACGGCGCCGACCTTGCACAATTCGCCAAGGGTCTGTTCGAGGTTTTCCGGCATCTCCTGGTCCTAAAGGCCGCGCCTAAGGCGGAGGTACTGATCGAAGCAAGCGCCGAAATGATTGTAAAGTTAAAAAAGCGGGCAGCCGATTTTCCACAAGACGAGTTGCTTTTAGCCCTTTCAATCCTGCAAAATCTGCAGACCCAGCTGCGCCGGCCGGTAGCTTCGCCAAAACTACTCGTTGAGGCAGCGCTTCTCAAGCTTGTTTATATGGACGGGTTGAAATCCGTCGAAAATCTTGTTCAAAGCGCATCCTCCGAACAAAAAGCCAGCGCTATGAGCCCGCCAATAGAAAAAAAAACGTCAAAACAAGGAATGTCCGTTAATAAGGCCGAAATTCCTTTCCACAACACCGCACAAGAAAACATTTTTCAAAAAGCTGCAATAGGGCCGGAAGCATTTCCAAAAACCTTAATACCGCGTGCATCTTCTGCTGAGGATTTGACGCTCAATAGTGTCGAGAGAATGTGGCCTCAGGTGGTCGAGCTCGTAAAAGCCAAGCGCATGTCCCTGAGCCTTTATCTTGCCGAAGCCGAACCTGCAGAAGTGGAAGGTTCTGTGATCGTGCTGGGGCTTCCGTCTGAATTCCGTTTTCATAAGGAAATGCTTGAAAAAGATTTGAACAAACAGATTATTGAAGAGGCGTTCACACAGGCCCTTGGCAAGAAAGTCCGGGTTCAATGCGTCGTGACCGAGCGTGATGGAATGACCCAGAAAGCGGCCGGGGATACAGCACCGGCTAAGGACGAGGGTGTGCCGGACATTGTTTCAAAGGCTCTTGAGATTTTCGACGGCTCTAAAGTGATTCGTAAAGACTGATCCCCCGGACGCCAAGCCATGAAAGCCTATTCGGAATTAATGACGAAAGTGGTCGAAGCTCTCTCCAAACTTCCGGGCATCGGCAAACGTTCGGCCGAGCGCATGGTCTTTTATCTTCTAAAAACAAAAAAAGAGGAGGCGCTCGCTTTGGGGGAGCTCATCAGACAACTTCGCGAGAGCGTGGTCTTTTGCAGTGTTTGCCATAATTTCTCGGACCAGAAACTTTGCCATATCTGTTCGGACCCGGGTCGCGACCAGGGGCTCATTTGCGTGGTCGAAGATCCCAAGGACGTCGCAGCGATCGAAAAGACCGGAAGCCATCCCGGGGTCTATCACGTTTTGCTTGGCGCGTTGTCGCCGCTGGACGGGGTCGGGCCGGATCAGATCTGCATTCAAGATCTTCTTGAACGCGTGAAACAAAAAAAAGTCCGGGAGATTATTCTTGCGACCAATCCCAATACCGAAGGAGATACGACCGCGCTTTATCTCGCGAAAGTCTTGGCGTCTTCCAAGGTGAAAATAACGCGCCTCGCTCGCGGCATCCCTGTCGGCAGTCACATTGAATATACAGATCAAGCTACGCTCTCCCGCGCTTTTTCCGGCCGCCATGATTTTCACTAAATCAAAAAAACAAAAAGAAAATCATGACAGCTTCGGCCGCTACGAATGATCCATCAGGGTCGAGACGGCATTTCGTATGATGCGGTCTTTCAAAAATATCACCGCGCTTGTAACCGGTGCCTCTTCTGGGATCGGGAAGGCTCTGGCTCGTGAACTTGCAGGACAGGGCGCCGCGAATCTGATACTTGTTTCACGTAACGCCCGACGGTTAGAACAGGAGGCTAAAGACCTCAAGATCCGTTTTGGTGTGAAAGTTTTTGTTTTCCCGGCAGATTTGAGCCGCTCTGAGAATTGTCAAAAGCTTCTCGAATTCACGGAGAGAAAGCGGCTGAACGTGGACGTTCTCATAAATAACGCCGGTCTTGCACATTATGGTCCTTTTAATGAAGCGAGCTTCGAAGACACGAGTGCCATGCTGGGCCTGAACGTTCGTGCGCTCGCGCATTTGACGCGCCTTTTTCTTCCCGGGATGATTGAAAGAAAAACAGGCGGAGTTTTGAACGTAGCCTCCGCCGCTGGTTTTCAACCGCTCCCCAATCTTTCTGTTTACGCAGCGAGCAAGGCGTTCGTGCTTAATTTTTCCGAAGCCTTATGGACAGAATGCAAAAGCCGTAGTGTGCGCGTTTTTTGCCTTTGTCCCGGGAACACGTTGACGCGTTTTCACCAAACCGCGGGAATCGACAGAAAGAGAATGTTTTTTAGCGCTTCGGCTGCAGACGTTGTGCGGTTCGCACTCAGGAAATTCCTAAAGTCTAGTCAGCCTTCGGCGATCTACGGTTTTTGGAACAAGCTCATGATTTATGCGGAAAGGTTGAGTCCGAAACGTCTGACGTTATTCGTGACGGGACTGATGTACCGATCCAGCTCAAAGCCCAAGGATTGAGCCTTTTAAAGCGCCGTACCCCGTACAAATTGTTTTAAAGAAAGTTGCACGGCGTCTTATTGTTGAATACAATGTCCACTTAACTTTGAGCATGCGGGCATAGCATAATGGTAATGTCCTAGCCTTCCAAGCTAGTCATGCGGGTTCGATTCCCGCTGCCCGCTCCATTTTTCGGAGCGAAATGGAGCGAGGCTCACCTGCAATGAAGGTGATTTGCTCCTTGTACAAAATGTCTTTGTTCAAGAAAAGTTACTTTTTTTTCGAATATAGCGCATTCAGACTTTTGGCGTTCATACTCCGTCTCATTCCCCTCAGGACAAGCTACAAAATAGCGAACATTCTGGGAATATTTGCTGTCCGGATTTTCGGTATCCGGCGGGAGACCATGCTGAAAAATCTTCGCCAGGCATTCGGAAACGAAAAAACCGAAACCGAATTTCTCTGGATTGCCGAGCAGTCGATACAGAATCTTTCCAAACTTGTCTTTGAGTTCCTGCGTACGCCGGAAGCGTCCGCCTATCCCGGGCGCTATATCGAGCCGCCGGACGTGACGCCGCTTATGGAGGCGGTGAAAAAAAAGGGCGGTTTTATCGCAGTGGTTTCTCATTTTGGGAATTGGGAGTGGCTCGCAATTCCCATTAAAAAATATGGACTTCGCGTGCACGCAGTGGGTCGTCCGCTGAAAAATCCTTATCTTTACCGTTATATCCGGGAAATGCGCGAAGCAGCAAATTTGATTAATATTGAAAAATCAGGTGCTGTGCGGTCTTCCATCGAGGTGCTCAAACAACGCGGGATCCTGGCCGTGCTTATCGACCAGCACGAGAGCAGGGGGTCGGTGTGGGTGGATTTTTTCGGACGTAAAGCCGCCACAAGTACATTGCCGGCGATGCTCGCCCTTAAATACGAGTATCCGGTACTACCGGCATTTTTTTATCGCGACGAAAGCGGTTGCTCGAAAATAAAATACGGTCCGTTGTTTCCACTGATCAAAACCGGGAACCTCCAAGCCGATCTTCTGGCCAACACGCAGCAGTACGTTTCGAAGATCGAGGAAGAGATTCGCAAACGGCCCGGCGATTGGCTTTGGGCCCACCGCCGCTGGCGGATTCCCCGAATCAAAAATTTTAATTCTTAGTAAAAATCATTCACAACTCTCCTTGTCATAAATGGTATATCATAAAAGGTCTGCGGTAAGGAATTGCCAAGTAAGGACTTGTCCGTTGACAGGTTTCAAAACGAGTTTATACTACCTTCCGGTATGTTTCCTAAAATCCTGTCTTCTGAAAAACAAAAAATCTTCCCAACTCTTTTCGGTTTCCTTTTTCTTTTAATTACCCTTCTTGTTTTTTTTCTCGATATCGCTACCCGGGACATAATTGCGTTCGATATATTTTATTTTCCTTCGATTATGTTAATAACATGGTATTTGGGGGACCGTCCCGGTCGTTTACTGGCGGTTTTAGCCGCGCTTTTATGGTTTTGTGCCCAACTCGATGTAGGATTTTCAACCAATTTACAGACATTGCTTCTGGACGGAGCCGTTCACTGGTTCACTTTCGCGTTGGTTTCCTGGCTGACCAGCCTCGTTCATAAAAAAGCAATGCAGTTGGAAACTGCAACCAAAGAACTTGCCCGTTCAAATCTCGAACTCGAATTATTCTCCGGGAAGGCGGCTCACGATCTCCAATCTCCCTTAGCGACCATTCTAGGTTTTGCGGAGCTTTTAAAAGAAAAATATCAGGACTCGGGAGACGAGGCGACAAAAGATTTTATAGAACGTATTATCAACAGCGTGAAGCGATTGAGCGCTTTTATTAAAGCGCTTTTGAATTACGCCAATGTGAAAAAACCTGAAGTCTCAACACCCCCCGTAGAGTTGGAGAAGATCGTCAAGGAGGTGATAGGGGACTTCCATTTTTTGATACTTCAAAAGAAAGCAGAAGTGATCTGCGACTCCTTACCGGTTTTATCGATCAACCCTGGTCTTGCGGGATTGCTTTTTCAAAATTTGATCGGTAATGCGATCAAATACTGCGAAAAAGAGCCGCGTATCCATATCTCAGCCGTTTGCAAAGGAAAAGAATGGCTTTTTTCGATTCAAGACAATGGGATCGGGATTCCGGAAGAATCCCGGAAGCGCATTTTTATCATGTTCGAAAAATTGGCAACACGACAGAAATATCCGGGTTCGGGGATCGGTCTTGCGACCTGCCAGAAGATCGTAGAGCGTTACGGCGGGAGCATTTGGGTCGAATCGAAACCCGGGGAAGGCTCTACTTTCTTTTTTACCCTCCCTGCCGGGTGAGGCTGAACGTACGAACGAAAATCGCTTCGCTAAAGCGAGTTTGAACAGTGAAAAATACACAGGGGTTGTTTCTGGGATGAATGCCTGAAGCGAGGCATACCCCTTTTGTGGTTTCGAGGTAGTTTATCCTCTGTTCCTCGGTATAATTCCCTTCTTAACATGTAAACAAAACATCCAGGAAAATGAAAAAGAAGAATGGAAAAAAACTCAAGATCTTGTTTGCAGCATCGGAGGCGATGCCGTTCGTCAAAACCGGCGGTCTCGGCGACGTTTGCAGCGCGCTGCCCAAGATCCTGAAGAAACTCGGGCATGATGTCCGACTTGTCTTGCCGCGTTATTGGTCTATCAGTAAGGAAAAATACGGACTAAAACCCGTTCTGGGGCCGATGGGCGTTCCGACCGGCAACGGCGTCGTGTGGTGCCAAGTCCTCGAGGGAAAATCGGATGGATTCCCGGTCTATTTCATCGAGCATGAAGGCTACTTTGGACGTGCCGGGCTTTATGATGATGGCAATTGGGAATTCGCGGACAATGCCGAACGTTTCGGATTTTTTTCGCGAGCCTGCCTCCAGCTTTGTCAGGATCTGAAATTCCAGGCCGATATCATCCATTGTCACGATTGGCAGACTGCACTTGTCGCGCCGTATTTGAAGATTTTGGAGCAGCATAATCCCTTTTTTGAAGGAACTGCGAGTGTTTTCTCGATCCACAACGTTGCCTACCAAGGGACTTTCAGGGCCGGCTCCTATGGCTTTCTTGATCTTGGGCGTGATAATTTTACGGACGCCAAATTCGAAAATTTCGGGGGAATTAATTTTATGAAAGGCTCGATCTTTTATGCCGACGCCGTCACAACCGTCAGTCCCACGTATGCCAAGGAAATCCTCGGCGAGCCCGGCGCAAATGGGCTTTCAGCCTATCTTCAGCGCCGCAAGGACGATCTTTATGGAATTTTAAACGGCGCGGATTACGATCACTGGGACCCGGAGGTCGATAAACTTATCCCGGCGAATTATTCTTCGCGTGATCTATCCGGGAAAAAACTTTGCAAAAAAGCGCTTCAAAAGGAATTTTTGCTGGATCACAAGGAGAGGGTTCCCATCGTGGGCGTTGTCTCACGGTTCGCGGAGCAGAAAGGTTTTCAACATTTGATGCCCGTCATGCATCGTCTCCTGCGCGATATGGTCGTCCAGTTCGCTATTGTTGGAAGCGGGGACAAGGGGCAGGAAGATTTCTTTGGGGGGCTTCCCGCGCTTCATCCCGGCAGGGTTGGCGCCTGGATCGGCTACAACGAACGCAAGGCGCATCTGATCGAAGCAGGAGCCGATTTTTTTCTAATGCCGTCGCTTTATGAACCGTGCGGTCTTAATCAGATCTACAGTTTGAAATATGGAACACTTCCGATCGCACGCGCGACCGGCGGGCTGAAGGACACGATCATATCCTATGAAGAAAAAAACGGTTTTGGAACGGGATTCCTTTACCATCAAGGAACTCCGGCCGCAATCCATGGTACGATCGGCTGGGCAGTGAGTACATATTACGATCGGCCCGAGCACATGGAGCTGATGCGCAAACGCGCCATGCTCCAGCATTTTTCCTGGCTTGATGCCGCTCAACAGTACGAGGACGTTTACCAAAAAGCCCTTTTCCGCCATGAAACTTGGAAGTAATTTTTCTATTTTTCTTAATAAGATGAATATCGAAAACATCCTTTTTGAGTAGTAGCGTCCGAGGGGTCTCTGGAGTGGTTTGGCCTTGAATTTTATCGAAAGTCGAACAGGCATGAACCCAAGATTCTCATAGGCGCCGAAGGATTTTGGACAAAGTCAAAAGGAGGCATTGATGAGCCGTATTCAACCGTTGGATCCCGAAGAAGCGCAAGGCAAGACCCGGGAACTTTTGGCTGCGATCAAGGCCAAGTCGGGTCGTGTTCCCAATATTCTCAAGACCATGGCCCATTCGCCCGTGGCGCTCCAGGCCTATAGCGGACTCTCTGGAGCTTTTGCCGACGCAAGATTGCCTCTCAAGGTGCGCGAACAAATCGCGCTTGCAGTAAGTGAAGATAATCGATGTCACTATTGTGTTGCGGCGCATTCGGCGATCGGGAAGCTTTCGGGACTCACACCTGAGGAGATCGAAACGGGCCGTAGAGCCAAGTCCCCGGATCCCAAAACGGATGCGATCCTGCGGTTCGCTAAAAGACTTTCTGCGAATCGGGGAAATATCACAGACCCGGAATTGGCGGAAGTTCGCAAAGCGGGTTGTTCGGACGAGGAGATCCTCGAGGTCGTCACGGCTGTTTTACTCAATCTCTTCACCAATTATGTCAACCATGTGGCAGATACAGCCATCGATTTTCCGCAGGCTTTGCCGCTTTCATAAGCTCTTGTGGAACTATCGAAGTTTTTTGATTTGCTTAGCCCTCGCGAAAATAAAAAATACTCCGGTATTTCGGAGAGCTATCGGCATGTTTTACGAGAGATCCGGGTTGCGCTTGCAACCTTTGCATAGATTGATTAGTATCCTGCCATGAATGCTCCCGAAAAATCGTATCAGGCAACACATGAAATCGGCCGTGTTTACGACGCTATCACAGATAGCAAGATTCTTACCGAATTTTTTCTGGCCACCGTATCCCGGTTCATCCCTGCACGGCAAAGCTATCTTTTTCTCGCGTCCCGGAACAAAACTCTTTCGCTTGAGGTATCGGTCCCGTCTGCCGAAGGGGCCCCCTCGAACCTTGCAGCTGAGGTGCAAAAAATATTTGAAGAGGGGAAGCCCTGCGTGCTGAAGGGCCGGATGTTTCTTCCTTTGATTGCCCGGAACAGCGTCATGGGCGTTGCGTGTCTCGAAAGAGCGACCGGCGCGCCTGTTTTTACCCTCCAGGAAATTAAAATCGGGTTTGATCTGGCTTCGGAATTTTCAGGCGCGCTCAAGAACATCCTGCTTTTTGAAGAAAATATCAAGATGGAGCGTTTGGCTGCGGTCGGACAGGCGATGGGCATGGTAGTCCACGAGATTAGGAACATCATGCAACTCGCACGTTTCTCAGATGAAATGATCCGCATGGGACTCAAGGAAAATAACGAGAAATTCCTCGTCACCGGGCTTTCTAAAATGGCCAAGACGTTGAAGGAAATGGACGGGTTTGTTTGGGAAATGTTAAGTCTGACGAAAGATTATCAGTTGGAGCCCGAAAAGGTGGATCTTGCGGCGATCCTGGCGGAATTACAAAGCGATCTCGCGGAACGGGCGGAGGGATGTCATATCAGGCTTGATTTTAAAACGGATCCGGACTTTCCGGTTGTGGAGGGGGACGGGCGCTCCCTTTATCGCGCGCTTCTTAATCTCGTAAAGAACGCTTTTGAGGCTTTTCATGAAAAAAAAGATGCTTTCATCAATATCCGGGCCCGGATCAAAGACAACGAGTACTATGATCTGATCGTTGAGGATAATGCTTCCGGGATGACTGAAGAAGTGAAAGCAAAACTTTTCGAGACGTTTTTTTCCACCAAAGGAAAACGTGGGACAGGATTAGGGCTCATGGTCGTTGCTCGCACCACAAAAATGCATCAGGGCACCGTGAATGTCAAAAGCCATCCTGGCGTGGGAACAAAATTCATCCTGACGCTTCGCCGCTCTTTTCCTAATGTGCTTTAATTTCCATCCGCCGGTCGTTTTAATCTTTGACGCATTCAGAGAGGCCGGGGACAGTCGGCATACTCGATGTGCCGGATGATGCTTCAATGGCTTCACGAAGAAGGTACAAGCTTTGACGGAAACTTTTAGGTCGGTATGAACCGGCAGCCAGTCCGGCACACTGTTCCAAGTGTGGCTATCATTTTGAGGATAGCGAATACCTGAAGATGATGAGCATCTCAGGGAATAACCACAGTGAGGGCGGTGATGTCGTCGTGTTGGTCGGCGCCAGTCGTGAATTTCCGGACATCCTCAAAGATTCTCTCGGAGTATTCTGCTGCCGAGGCCGCCTCTTTTTTCACGCATTCCTCGAGCCGCCCGACCGTATACTCCTTCCCGCGTTTGTTTCGCGCCTCCACCACGCCGTCCGTGTAAAGAAAAAGAGCGTCACCTGTTTCCAGATGGACCGTGTTCAGGAAAAAAGACATTTCGGGCGTAAGGCCCAGCGGCGGGCTTTGCGCGCCCTTGAATATCTCAGTGGTACCCTCCGCGGCTTTTTTAAAAAGAATCGGAAGGTGACCGGCGGAGGAATACTGGACCGTGTTCGTGTGTCCGTCGATCAGGAGGCAGACCATCGTGAGGAACATCCCGAACGGGCTGTTTACCGAAAGGCGCTGGTTGAGGGCGGTTAGAAGTTCTGCCGGGTCTTTGGCCTGGGGCGCAAGAAACCGGTATTCGGACATTACACGAACCATGTAAAGCGCGGCCGGGACACCTTTGCCAGAGACATCGCCCAGGATGACACCGATCCGGTCTCCGTCGAGCGCGATTACATCGTAGAGATCGCCTCCTACGTCAAACGCCGGAAGTGTGAGAGCGCAAAGATCAATCCCGTAGCGGCGGTTTGTGAGGTCCGGGAGGAAATTCTGCTGGATCTCGTGGGCGATCTTCAGAGCTTGCTTGGCTTTTTCCTGTTTGACGATCTCTCCGTGAAGCTGTGCATTCTCGATTGCGATAGCCGCCTGGTCTGCGAAAGTCTCAAAGAGTTCCAGATCTTCCCGGCTGAAATTCCTGCGGCCCAAAGGATTAATGGCCTGGAGGACGCCGATGACCTTTCCCTTGGCTTTCATGGGAACGCAGAGGATCGCTCTCGTGATGAAACCCGTGGAATCGTCGAAACGCTTGGCGAAGCGCGGATCTTCGTGAGGACTATTAACAATCTCGGGTTTCCCGGATGCCGCCACGGAACCGGCGATACCTTCGCCCATTTTCACGCGAAATTTTTCCTCCAGTTCGGCGCCCTTGCCGCCAAGGGCCACACGGAATACCAGTTCATCGGAGATTTCATCAATCAAAAGTAGTGAGGCGACCTCGGAGCACATGACCTCGGAGGACGTTTTCATGATGAGTGCGAGGAGTTCGTTCAGCTTAAGCGTGGAATTAAGAACACTTGTCAAGGCCAGGACTTTGCGGAGATTTATAATGGTAGAGTTCCCGGAGACCCTCAGGCTGGAAGGTTTCCGGACATTCTTGCGGCGGGTTTTTGGCATCTTTTCCATTGAAAATTTTACAATATCTTTTGAAAAAACAGCGTGATCAAAACAGCATAGTTCAAGCTAAGAAGAAAGGCCATGAGGTCTCTCAAGGGTTTGAAAGGTAGACGAAATACGCCCACGCATGGAACAAGGAGAAGCATCCAAGGCGAGGCGCTCGAGAACAGGATCCAGGCGACAAGCGATCTTTCGAGAATCGCATGGGCCATCTCAGCGGAGCTGATCAGATAAAGGGGCGAACATCCTTTTAGGTAACTTTTGGTGAAGGAGTTCAGGATATAACTGCCCGCGAACGTGAGAGTGATAAAAAAAATTGCGCCGAGTGTCCAACTATCCGTTTGATAAAATACATCCCAATGAGAAAAATCCGGAAACCCCCGAACCTCGTGGCTGACCGGAAGGAGAAAAATCGTGCTGATCACGAGAACATGACACAACTGATCGGCCATGAAATAGACAAAAGTATTTGCAGGGTCTTTCTTGGTGACGGAGTATTTGATAAGGTCTTGCGCCAAATGGACAAGGACAAGCCCCGCCACGAAGAACCAGATCTGAGGTGTGTTTAAGTAAGGATAAAGAAGCATGAGCGAGACGAAGCCGTGGATCAGGACATGGAAGAGTTGTCCCAGGAAGCTCCGGATTTTTAGCTGATAAAGTTCCTCGGGCTGGAGTATGAAGTCCGCGATGAGGTGCGCCAAAATAAGCTTTAGAAAAAGAAACATACAACCCCCTATTTTCTGGGGATTATTATGGCATTTTTCCCGTCCTTGAGAAGCCTTTATTTAATGCGCGAAATATTTCTTCCTGATCCAGAGCGCGACGGCCACGAGGCTGATCAAGACCGGGACTTCCACGAGCGGGCCGATCACGGCCGTAAACGCAACTCCGGAATGAATGCCGAATACCGCCACCGAGACCGCGATCGCGAGTTCAAAATTATTGCTTGCCGCGGTAAAAGAAAGCGTGGCAGATTGGCCATAAGGAGCGCCGATCTTTTTACTCAGAAAAAAAGAGATCAGGAACATGACGACGAAATAAATGAGCAGCGGGACCGCGATCCGCACGACATCCACCGGGATCCTGACGATGGTTTCCCCTTTCAGGGAGAACATGACAACGATTGTGAAGAGTAAAGCAATGAGCGTGATGGGGCTGATCGCCGGAATGAAGCGGGTCTCGTACCAGGTCTTGTCCCTGATTTTGAGCAGGACAAAGCGCGTCAGGATGCCCGCGAGGAAGGGAATGCCAAGATAAATAAAAACACTTTTCGCGATCTGGCCCATCGTGATATTCACCACAACGCCTTGTAATCCGAACCAGCGCGGCAGGACCGTGATAAAAACCCAGGCGTAGAGCGAGAAAAAAAGCACCTGGAAGATGGAATTGAATGCCACAAGCCCTGCGCAATATTCCGTGTCGCCTTCGGCCAGTTCGTTCCAGACAATGACCATGGCGATGCAGCGCGCGAGTCCGATCATGATAAGCCCGATCATGTACTCCGGATAATCGCGCAGGAACGTGATCGCCAGCACGAACATCAGGATGGGGCCGATGACCCAATTCTGGACGAGAGACAGGAGCAGGACCTTGGTGTTTTTGAACACATCGCCGAGTTCTTCGTATTTTACCTTTGCAAGAGGAGGATACATCATGAGGATAAGACCAATCGCGATAGGGATATTGGTCGTCCCCACCTGAAATTTGTTCCAGAATCCGACGATGAAAGGATAGAAATATCCTGCTGCAACGCCTATTCCCATCCCGAGAAAGATCCAGAGCGTTAAAAATCGGTCTAAAAATGACAATTGTTTCTTATGGCATTCGCTCATAGATCCCTCCTGATTTATTCGAACCCTTTTTCAGCTGCAGATTTAAACTTTGCGTGGATCATGTCCCGGACTTTCCGGAACTTATCAATGACGCTTTCCGTGATCTCCTTATCATGCGGAGGATCTGGAAATTCCCAGTGCAGGCGTTTCGTATTACCCGGAAAGAACGGACACGATTCTTTCGCGTTATCACAAACGGTAACAACATAGTCAAAGGTCTGCCCCTTAAACTCGTCCACATATTTGGAACGATGTCCCGATATATCGATCCCGATCTCTCGCATAACCTGAATGGCTGTCGGATTCACAGAGGATGGTTTTGTTCCGGCGCTAAAAACTTCATATTGGCTGTTCCCGTAATGACGAAGCACTCCTTCCGCCATTTGCGAGCGGCACGAATTCCCGGTGCACAATATCAGAACCCTTTTCCTCATAAGCTGCCTCCTTGGAGCCAGTAGGCCCAAACATAATAAATACCCGCGCCGATAAAGATCACGCCTGTGATCTTACGCGTATAAAGTTCGATCGCGGTCAGTTTGTGGAACCAATGGCTCAGCGATGTCACGCCAAGGGCTATCGCAACAGCAAACGCCAATACCGGCAGTCCGGTACCAATTCCATAAATGAACGGAAGGAGTCCCCCCGCCTGATGGTTAAGCGCCAAAGGGATGAGGCTTCCGAAGAAAAGCGCCGCAGAAACAGGACAGAACGCGAGGGCGAAAATAAAACCAAGCAGAAAGGCTCCCGGCGCACCGGATTCGGCGAGTTTATTGTGATGCTTTTGGGAAAGAGAAAAACCGGGCAAACGCGCAGTAATGATCTCAAAAAGCAGCAATCCTGTTACAATCAAAAGCGGTCCTAACACCTTCCCCATATATTTTTGGAGAAACATCGCAACCTGCGGGACGCTTACCAGAGAATGAATGATAATCCATCCCACGGCGGCATAAGAGGCCATTCTTCCAAGCGTATACGCCAGGCCTGAAACAAAAACTGCTGCCGGATGCGCGATCTTTTTTGACAAGAAAGAAACCGCTGCAATGTTCGAGGCCAAAGGGCAGGGGCTGATCGAGGTGAGAATACCGAGCCAAAGCGCGGAAAACCAGCCCACCCAAAAGGGATCCATCAATTTTCCTTTAAAAATGCGGCAACTTCATTCCGCACATAATTTTCGTACCGATCTTTGTTACCGACATATTCCCAAATCTTATCAAGGTTCCTGGAGCGAATCTCCTTACCGTCTTTCACTCGTGAAAGAATAAGGGTTTTTGTGTAGAGCTGATAATCATTCACAAAATGTTCGTTACCCTTGCCTTCCACATTCACGACCTTGAACGCGAGTTTTCCGGAAGTCAAAACGTCCTTGAAATTAGCTTCAATGGCCTCTTTGGCATACTGCTCCAGTTTATGGCAAGTGGGACAACGGAAGGTCCCGTGAAAATAATAAGCTGTGACCGTGCCGCCTTCGGAAGCTTCCTCGGCCATGGCCGAGGAAGTTCCGAAGAATAAATTAATTGCCAGCGCAACAGCCGCCAGCAGAAGAGATATTCGAAGAGTCTTTCTCATTTTTCCTCCGGGTTATTTTGTAAGGATTTTTTTGATCTCGTCCTTGTTCAATAGTTTTCCGGAAGAGACCACTGCGCCATCGACTACAAGAGCCGGTGTCATCATAACGCCGTACTCCGTGATCTTGTCAATATCCGTGATCTTCGCGATCTCCGCGTCGACGTTCAACTCCTTGACCGCCGTCTCTGCATTCGCGGTAAGCTGTTTGCATTTTGGACATCCGATCCCAAGAATTTCTATTTTCATAATAGCTTTCTCCTTTGTTCTTTATGGCTTTATCGCCTGAATTTTGACGCTCACAACGGAATTTTCTATATCCCCCACCAAGTCGATCTTTTTTTCGGAAGAGTCTTTCATCACAGCCTGAGCCGTCGCGTCATTTGCCATCGCCTCGACCGGATAATTCGCTTCACTAACAATTGTTATCCCTTGAAAGCCCGCTTCTCTGATCAATGTTAAATAATCTTCTTTTCTGACAGCGCCAGCCAGACATCCCACATAGGCCTCAACCGATTCCTTAATAGCCTCCGGCAGGTCCTTGACAAGAACAAGGTCGGATATCATCAGCCTTCCGCCTTGTCTTAAAACACGGAACGCCTCTTTGAATACGCGTTGCTTGTCGGTAGAAAGATTGATAACGCAATTTGAAATGATCACATCCACCGAGTTGTTTTCTACAGGAAGACATTCTATTTCTCCCTGCCTGAACTCCACATTATAATAATGCCCCTTGGCTGCATTCGCGCGCGCACGCTTAAGCATTTCAGGCGTCATATCGACGCCGATAACACGGCCGGTCTCGCCGACTTTTTGAGCTGCGAGAAAAGCGTCAAACCCGGCTCCCGAACCGAGGTCGAGGACTGTTTCGCTTTCTTTGAGCGATGCAATAGCCACAGGATTACCACAGCCAAGACCAAGATTAGCGCCTTCGGGAACCGCGGCCATTTCCGCGTCGCTATACCCAACGGTTTTGCTTATATCTTTGGCAAGACTCGAACCGCCACAACAAGATGAGGAAGCGCAACATGAACCGCCCTGCAGAGCGATTTTTCCATAACCTTCTTTGACCCGTTGTTTGATGTTCTTTTCCATAGTTTTCTCCTATTTGACGATGGCCCCGAAGACCATGCCGCTGATCGTGGCCATGACAACAACGAGACTCACATAGACCACGGTCTTCTTGGTCCCGATAATATTGCGGATCACAAGCATACTTGGCAGGCTTAACGCAGGTCCTGCAAGCAGCAGCGCAAGCGCAGGCCCCTTACCCATCCCCGAATTCATCAACCCCTGCAGTATCGGCACTTCGGTCAGTGTGGCAAAATACATAAAGGCTGCAACAATGGACGAAAAGAAATTGGCAAAAAAGGAATTCCCGCCCACTAGCGCCACCACATACTTTGACGGGATAATTCCTTCATGGCCTACTCTGCCAAGCAAAAATCCAGAGATCAAAACCCCGCCCAATAAAAGCGGCAGGATCTGAAGCGCAAAAGTCCATGAGGCAGAGGTCCATTCTTTCAGTTCTTCTTTTTTGAACCATGAGATCAACATGATCGCAAGTGAGACCAAGGACAGACCGGAGATCCACCATTTGAATTGATAGATCAAAGCCCAAACCCCATGATCACCTTCAAGGGGCTTGCCCCAATTCGCAAAAACCAAAAATGCGATCATTGAAGCAAAATAAAGGGCCGTTTGGCCTAAGGAGCGCGTTTCCTTAACCTCTCCTATATTAAAATCACCGCTCGTCTGGCGCGCCTGTTCTTCTTTGAGAAAGAGCAAATGCATCAAGAGCCCGATCACGACGCTAAAAATCACGGCACCCACCGCTCTTGCCAATCCGAGTTGCCAGCCAAGGATGCGGGCCGTCAGGATGATCGCGAGAACGTTGATGGCAGGTCCCGAGTAAAGGAAGGCGATTGCGGGGCCAAGTCCCGACCCTCTTTTATAGATTCCTGAGAATAGAGGCAGTACCGTGCAAGAACACACGGCCAAAATGGCTCCCGAAACTGAGGCGATGCTGTAGGAAAGGAATTTATTGGCCTTGGCTCCGAAATACTTCATGACCGATGCTTGGCTAACAAAAACTGAAATAGCGCCCGCGATAAAAAATGCCGGGACAAGGCAAAGGATCACGTGCTCGCGGGCATACCATTTGACAAGGGCGAGAGCCTCAAAGATCGCGTTCGTGAAACGCAAGTTCTCTATCGGAAGATAAAAACATGCCAAAAAACCCGCAAGAACACAAAAAAATTTCTTCCATTCACTCATCGATTTCTCCCTTTAGCGAGTTTGCAACATCCCCCTTCGACTTTGATGGCCTTGAGATTGACGAGGGCGTCGGAAACTTTGGCGCGGGCGGAAGCGAGGATCCTCGAGACCGTGGAGCGGTGGACCCCCATCTTGAGCGCGATGGTGTGCTGGTCGAGTTTCTGAAGATCGAAAAGCCTGAGGGTCTCGAATTCATCCAGCGTGAGGACTACGCCCTGAAGTTTTTCTGTGGTGCGGCATCGAGGCCGGAAGCAACGCTCGCCGGGATCGCATTTGATCCATCTTGTTTTTTTAGGTCTCATAGGAGTTTCCAATTATGCACATATGTGCATAATATTTGCCCGGCGCCTTTCCGTCAAGTTTCTTTGAGATGCCATTTTGATCCGGCTTGGAGCCAGACTCTATAACCCGGTTCTTTCTACCATAACCAGTTTCTGGTTGGGGAGCGGCGGGGAGTTGTGTTAGAATGCTTTGAAATTCTTGGCTCTTCTTGAAGGAGACTGCATATGAAACAGAAAAGATCCATACTGGTTGTAGATGATGATGTCGATGCCAGTCAGATAGTGAAGATAATACTCGAAGATACCGATCTCTACACGGTGAGCGTTTGTAATCGCGGGAGCGAGGCATTTAAGATCATCCAGGACACGCGGCCCGAACTGGTGCTTCTCGATATCATGATGCCGGACGCGGACGGGACGGACATTGCGGACCAGATCCAAAAAGACAAATCGCTTGCATCCACGCGGATTGTTTTCATGACGTCGCTTGTTTCCAGAAAGGAAGTTCTTAAGAACTCCGTGATCGGGGGGCATCCCTTCATTTCCAAACCCATCAGTGGCGAAACACTTCTTCAAAGGGTCAAAGGACTTCTCGAAATTGGGAATCAACCTCAAAAGCCCTGAGGCCCAATTCGCGCTCGAATTGATCCGGTCCGGAGCCGGACTGGCAGGCCGCGTTCGCATTGAAACCTCCGTCAAATCTATCATCAAACCGGACCATTCTCCCGTTACACTCGCCGATATGGGCATTCAGGCCATTGCCGGCGCGCTTCTTGAACAGTATCTTCCCGAAGCGGTGCTTGTCGCCGAAGAGGATACGGATATTCTGAAGACTCCGGAGGGCGTGGAGGATCTCGAAAAGATCACCGCCTATGTTCATTCTTTTTTTCCACACGCAAAGCCTGGCAAGGTTCGCCAGTGGATCGAACGGGGTCAAGGCAAGCCTGCAGGATCCTTTTGGACGCTGGATCCGATCGACGGGACCAAGGGTTTTTTGCGCGGCGGCCAGTATGCGACCGCGCTGGCATTCATCCGGGACGGAAAGGTGGGGTTGGCTGCAATCGGATGTCCGGGACTGGAACTTCAGAGCTATAAAGCATTGGGCAAAGGCGTCGGGATCTTTGCGGCTCGCGGTCAGGGATGCTGGGCGGCATCGCTAGACGGTCTAAAAGAGCCCCAACGATGGGTTCGTTTGGAGGTTTCCGAGTGCCGGGAGATCCGCCAAGCCCGCATTCTGGATTCCTTTGATCCGGGACATAAGAACGCGGAAAAGAGCCAGCGTATTTGTAAAGCGCTGGGAACCCTGTCAGATCCGATTCTTATGGACAGTATGGTAAAACACGCGGTGATCGCTTCCGGCGATGCGGAGATCTTTTTCAGAACCCTGCCGCGGAAAGAACCGGGTCATCGTGAGAAAATATGGGATGTTGCGGCCGGCGCCTTGGCGATTGAGGAGGCGGGCGGCCGCGTGACGGACCTTGAAGGCCGGGAGCTTGATTTTGGCGCGGGGTTCACGCTCGCGAGGAATCCCGGGCTTGTGGCCACAAACGGTTTTTTGCACGAAGCCGTTCTCGAAGTCCTCCGACAGGTAACGCAGGCATGAAACTTTTATTACGGAAGAAATGGATGGATCTCGCGATAAGATCTGCTCAAACGGGGATCAAACGATCGGAGGGAGGCCCCTTCGGAACGGCAATCGTGCGCGGAAATCAATTGGTTGCAGTCGCGCATAACACTGTTCTTAGGGATCACGACGCTACGTGCCACGCGGAAGTAAATGCCATTCGTCTCGCGTCCCGAAAACTCAAACGCTTTAATCTTTCGGATTGCGTGATTTATTCTACCACCGAACCATGCCCCATGTGCTTTTCCGCGATCCATTGGGCCCGGATCGCGATGATGATCTTCGGTACGACTATCGCTGATGTTCAAAAAAGAGGCTTTCATGAATTGTCCATTCCGAGCAGAGAAATGAAACGCAAAGGCAAAAGCCCGGTCTCCATAAAGGCTGGTTTTATGAAAAAAGAATGCCTGGCATTGCTTGCGGATTGGGATCGAAAGGAAAATAAAAAAGTCTATTAAAGTTTTGTCCTGTTGCGAAAAGGGGGATTCCCGGGATTTTTTCTGTTCTTGGTAATTTTGTGAAGCGTCGTGTATAATTCCCGCGGCTTTTCCCAAAAAATCAACTCAGGAGAAAAAGGTTGTTTGATTTTAATTTTTTCAAAAAACAGCGGGCAGAATACAAAGACGCCGTCTATTCTGTCTATCAGCCGATCGTGGATATCGCGACTGGGGACGTGATCGGATACGAGGCTTTGGTCCGGAGCGACAAGGAAATGCCCGCGGAGATGTTCC
Organism: Candidatus Omnitrophota bacterium; assembly: GCA_041653795.1. Classification (GTDB taxonomy): domain Bacteria; phylum Omnitrophota; class Omnitrophia; order Omnitrophales; family Aquincolibacteriaceae; genus Aquincolibacterium. Next base: position 6,499 of record JBAZER010000034.1, on the reverse strand, counting down.
GCCGGTCCTATGAAAAAGGGACGGTGATACCGTTTGATTTTCATTGCCTAGAATCCGCCATCAAGGTTCTTCCCGAACTGCGGGAAGGCCAGTACCTTTTCCTTAACATTGAGCCGCTCACGCTGGAGCAGGCCTTTTCACGAGGGAAGGAGGGTGAGGAATTTTTAAAAGGTCTGAAGGCCTACTCCGACAGGATCGTTTTTGAATTGACCGAGGGCGTGAAAAAATCGGATTTTGCGTTTATTCAGCGAGGTGTGGCATTTATCCGGGCTTGTGGCTACCGTTTTGCACTGGATGACATCGATGATATCAGCGTGAAGACTTCCCAGTTGGCATCGCTCAGGCCGGATTTTCTGAAGATCGATCTTCAACTGGTGCAAGGGATCGCGAGCAATCATCTCAATCAACAGATTGTCCTTGAGATGGTGCATCTGGGGCGCGTGAACGGCTCCGAGATGGTCGCTGAAGGTGTGGAAAATAGATCGGATCTTGAATTTATCCGTAATATGGGGATTCGCTACGGTCAGGGATTCTTTTTTGCCAAGCCCGCCAAAGAGTTGATTCTTTTTCTCCAATTACCGATGGAATAATTGGAGAATTCAGTCCCAATTCGCATCATCCCGCCGCCACAAAGGCGGGATGGGGCAGTCCGGACTACCGTTGATAAAAAGAAAATAAAAGTCAGGTCAAAAAGTCGAACCCATCACTTTCTCGAAATCCGCGGCGTTGTGATCAGTCTCTATTTTCGCGGCTTTTTCCGAAAGTAGGCCCCCCCAGGAAGCAACGTTTTTTCACGATGTTGACAAGTCCGGATGATCTCTTCGTCGGGTTTGATGCGGAAGGAATTCATGGAATCTTCGAAACAGACGTCAGTCTTGAAAAGACCGGTGTCCGTGTCTTTTTGGGAATGCATGACGCGTGCTTTTATCTTAAAAAGCTGTTTCTCGATCGGGATGGATAATTTCAAAACATTCCTTCGGAAAGGGGCTGGCTCCAGCCCCAAGAAAGCCGGCCCATCTTGCGAAAGATCTTCTGCCCGTGCATTCACAGCCATGCTGTTTTCGACTTGCATGAGAAAGACCGGAACTTTGATCAGGTGTTCGAACAATTCCCATTTTTCATTTTCCGTGGCCGGAACGTAATCTATAAATTCATTTTTGCCGTAGCCAGGCACTTTTTCGTATAATGCAAACCAAAATCAAGTTTTATATTTAAATCATAAAATTATTTTAATGACCAAAATACGGCGATAACGGTTAATGATGATACTTACAGAAGCCCAGAAAAAAGCTGTTCAGGCGGTCGGAAAGAACATTCTCGTGTCGGCGGGGGCCGGAACCGGAAAAACGAGGGTTCTTGTCGAAAGGATCCTTCATCTGCTCCGGACGCAAAAAGCCACCATTACCGAGCTTCTCGTCCTGACTTTTACGGAAAAAGCGGCCAATGAGATCAAGACCCGTCTTTCCGGCATTTTTCGTGAATGGAACCTGGAGCGGCCGCGGCGCGATCTTGAAAAAGCCGCAATCTCAACCTTCCACGGTTTCGCGTTGCGTCTTTTGAGAGAACATCCGGTCGAGGCGGGTGTTGATCCGGATTTTCGCGTGATTGAGACGGAGCAATCCGAGCTTTTAAAGGAAGAAGCCATGCGCGAGGTGATCGCGAAACTTTACGATGAAAAAAACGGGGCTTTCGAACTCCTTCCGGTTTACGGAGAGGGTGTAGCGCGTAACGGCATTCTCAAAGTCTTTACCGCGGCGCGGCACGAAGGTAAAAACCTCCGGGAATTCTTCCTGGAGAATGAAAAAAAAGAACGGGAGGTCTCGGCGGACAGGGAAAAAGAATTGTCCCGTGAAGCGGAGGCGCTCATCGCAAAGCTGAAAGAGATCGATGGCCGGGCTTTTTGGCAATTTTTCAACAATAAAAAATGGGATTGGGGAACTTTCCGGACTTTTAGGGAATGGAGCGCGTTTTATGCAGGGAAGCGCAAAACGGGCTGGAAAGAGTGGCGCATGCTTCTGGAGGATCTCGCGGCACTTCGCATGGAATTGCTTGCCGTCCCCTGGAAGGAAAAATTCAAATTCTTGGCGCTTACTTTCGAGGCGGCCTATAGCGCCAAGAAAAAAGAAAAAGGCTTTCTGGATTTTGACGACTTGCAGACAAAAATCGTGGAACTTTTCCGGGGGGAGAAGCCGTCGTTCCAGAAACTTCGGGAACGGTATCAGCGTGAGTTCAAATTCATCCTGGTCGATGAGTTCCAGGATACGAACTTTCTTCAGATGGAATTCGTTGAGCTGCTTTCGTCCGGAAGCAATCTTTTTATGGTTGGCGATTATAAACAGTCGATCTACGGATTCCGCGGCGCCGAACCGGGGATCTTTCTTGCCAAAGAAAAACTTTATGGGGATGGCGCAAAGGGGGAGCGGATTTTTCTGTCCGAAAGTTTCCGAAACGATCCTCCCGTGCTTGATTTTGTGAACCGGTTTTTTAAAACACTTTGGGCGGAGGACGGTTTTCCTTTTGAGCCGCTGCTTTTCCACCATGTGTCGAAAGATGAAAATGCCTTCCAGGATTCCGCGGTCGAAGTTCTTGTGACCAGGCTGAAAGAAAATGAAGACATGAACTGTGCCCGTCTGCGTGAGGCCCGGACGATCGCGGCGCGGATTCGTGAACTTCATGAAAAAGACAAGATCCCTTACGGCGATATGGCGGTGCTTTTTCAAGCCATGACCTTGAGCGGCATCTATGAGAACGCATTTAAATCCACCGGCGTGCCCTACTTTATTGTTGCGGGTCGCGGTTTCTACGAACAGCCCGAGATCCAGGATGTGATGAGTTTTCTTTCGCATCTCGAGCAGCCGTTCGCGGACATCCCTCTTGCGGCGACACTCCGCTCTCCTTTTTTCCATATCACGGACGACACGTTGTTCTGGCTATCCCGTCATGCGAAAGCGAAGAATGAGGATGCACCGCTTCGTTATGCATTGAAAGCATTAAAACTTGTTCAGGAGATCCTTCCCGAGCAAAGGACGCGGCTTGAGACATTTTTGAGACTCACGCGCGTGCTGGGCGAACTCAAGGATCGAATCCCGCTTTCAGAACTGATCGACAAAGTACTCGAGAGCACGGGTTATGAACTTTCCGTGCTCATGGACCCGAAGGGTATGCGCCGGTACGCGAATCTCAAGAAGCTCATTGCGATGGTAAGGGAATACGAGACTTACGAACGAATGACACTCGCAGCTTTTCTGAATATTTTAAAGCGGCTTAAGGCTCAGGAGGTCCGTGAATCCGAGGCGCAGATCACGCTTGAAACGAGTGTGGAGGCGGTGCGTATGATGAGTGTGCACGCGGCAAAAGGCCTGGAATTTCCCGTCGTGTTCGTAGCAGATATGGGGAATCAGGGATCGCGTTCGGATTCCAAGGCTGTGATCGCTCATGCGGCGGACGGTTACGCTATGCAGGTGCCTGATGAAAAAGACTCTGAGATGCAGAAACCTTACTTTTTCCGATGGGTGGACGGCGAGATTGCAAAACGCGACGAGGAGGAATGGAAACGGCTTTTTTATGTGGCAGTGACACGCGCGAAGTCGCGGCTTTTTCTGAGCGGGGTTTATAGAAAGAAAAAAGAAGAGAAAAAAAACTTTCGCGAAATGGATTCCTGGATGGACTGGGCCATGGCGATTTGCGGGGATATGCCGGTCCTTGTTCAAGATTCTCTTAAAGGGTTGACAAGGACCGCCCCGATTTCCACTACGCAGAAATTGATAGGTATTGGGACGGTCAGGATGTCCCTGGATTCCGGATGCGACCGGAGTCCGCGGAGCGGGATGGGGGAGGATCCCGGCTCGAGAGCCGAGGCTCTCATTAAAGATATAAAATGGAAAGAAAGCATTCCAGTGAATTCTGAAGTTCGGATCCCAAGCTCCTCGTTTCCCCGCAGTATCGACCTCCCGGTTTCGGCGTACGTACTGTTCCAAAAAGACCCAAAGGAATTCTGGCGTACGTACCAGATCGGATGGACAGTCGGGGAGAACGAGGGGCTGGGAGAAAGCGCGATCTTTAGCGAAGATGATTTTTCCGCCGCTGATTTTGGCACGGCGATGCATGGATTTTTTGAGCACTTGGATCTTGAAAGGCCCGAACGCTTTCTGGAACAGGAGGCGTTGGATCGGGTCTTTGGCCGTTTTGGCGAAGACGCAAAAAACGACGCGCGAAAAATCGTGCAGAATTTTATAAAACAGCCCATCTTTTGCGAGCTGCAAAAAGCCAGGCAGGTTAAACGTGAGATTGATTTTGTGCTAAACGAGCGCCGCGGGCTCATCCACGGTAAAATCGACATTTTATTCCAAGACAGCCAAGGCGAATGGCATATCCTTGATTACAAGACTGCGTCGGGGGATGAGGAGACGGCGCGCAAAAGCGCTTATGATCTTCAGCTTGAGATTTACGCGATTGCGGCTGAAAGGATCCTGAAGCTCCCGGTCCGTTCGGCTATTATCTACTACCTCAGGAACCAGAAAGCCGTGACACTTTCATTCCCTGCGGAAAAGTCCCAGGCTTTTTTTGACGGTATTGAAAAAAAAATCCGCAATTTGCAACAGAAGATCCTTGATTATTCCAATGAACGGATGACAAGGGAATGTGAACTGAAGGAAGGATCATGAAAAAACTTATCCTCTACGATCTTGACGGAACGCTGGTTGACACGCGCCGGGATATTATCAACGGTGTGCGGTATGCCCTTGAAGTGCTGAAAGGGCCGGATCTTACGGATAATGAGATCAAGGATTGTGTCGGCACTGGTCTTCACGCGCTTATCAAACAGGTGTTTCGCACGGAAGATGAAAAACTCGCCGACCAAGGCTCCAGGCTTTACCGGGAGCATTACAAAAAGCACATGCTCGATCACACAAAGCTTTATTCCGGTGTGCGCGAATTTCTGGAGTATTTCAAGGATCGCAAGCAGGCGGTCGTCACGAATAAGCCGAATCCCTTCTCCTCGCAAATTCTCGAGGCGCTTGGCGTGGCACATTTCTTTTTTGCAATATTAGCCGGGGACAACGGCCTCCCCTTCAAACCGGATCCAGCGGCGATCCGCCATTTGATCGAAAAAACAGATGCGATAGCAGAAGAAGTGATCTTTGTGGGGGACAGCCCGGTTGATATTCAAGCAGCGAGGAATGCTGGGGTTGAGGTCGTGACGCTCTCGCACGGGTTTGCAAGCGAAGCGACTCTGCGCGAAGCAAAACCGGATCATATCGTTCACGATTTTTCACAACTTCTTCGGCTCACCCGAGAAAAAGGATGGTAAACGGCGTAAAAAACAATTATCCTGAATATCTTTCTTGAGTCGTTGCGGGCGGAGCAAAAGCAATCTCAAAAATTGCCGCGTACTTGCCCTCATTTACAATCTAGAAGTGCTGGCTTCAAATATAAAATTCAATGAAAACCAAGCGTCGTCCCTGCGGGATTCCTCAGAATGACTAATTCAAAAAGGAAATTTTAATATGAATAACAAAACAATCTCTCAGCAAACCCCGGGAATGATCGCGGAAGGGGACCTGGTCCTCGTCTGGTTTGATGACGAGCGTACCTACATGATCGATGTGACGCACGGCAAACGCGTGTCGATCCATTGCGGAAAGCCGCTTTCGGTGGACGATTGGATCGGTCAGCCGTTCGGTAAGAAGATCATTTGTGAGCATGGTTTTTGTTATCTTCTCAGGCCTACGATGGAAGACCTTATGATGAAGGCCTCACGCGAAAGCGGCATCATCTATCCCAAAGATGCGGCACTTCTCATAATGAAAGCCGGCATTCACAGTGGTTCCAAAGTCATGGAAATCGGTACGGGTTCGGGGTCGCTGACTATGGCGCTCGCGCAGGCCGTGGCGCCAAACGGTCACATATTCTCATATGACCGGCGCGAAGATCTTCCGAAAAATGCGCGTAAGAACATTCAACGCGCGGGGTTTAGCAGTTTTGTCACGTTCTGTCAGCGACAGGCCGCAGAGCCGTTTGTAGAAAAAGATTTTGACGCCGTAATCCTGGACATCCCGCAGCCGTGGGAGGAGGTGACGGTCGTGAAGCAAGCGCTCAAATCCGGCGGCCGTCTGGTGAGTTTAAATCCGACTTTCAATCAGATCGAGAAAATGGCCGAGGCGCTTCGTGAGCAAGGGTTTATCCTCGTGGAAGCCCGTGAACTTTTGGAGCGTGAGATCCTCGCGCGTGCTGGAAAAACGCGTCCGGTTCAACGAATGATCGGGCATACCGAATTCATGCTTTTTGCCGTCCGGCCCGCCGATGAGACGGCGGCTCTTTCGGGGGAACCACTCACTTCCTCCGTGGATTTTGTGCCGCCCGGCGATGAGATTTTGTAAGTGCCCCGGAACATGGTATCCACCCGCCGGAGAAGTTGTTGTTTTTCTCACCGAAGGTATTCCGAAGAATTTTAAGGATAAGTCAGAGGGGGTTATTCTGGCTGAGGGGGAGAGAGAAG
>JBAZER010000033.1:0-26629 GCA_041653795.1 Candidatus Omnitrophota bacterium | reverse complement strand
AAAAAAAATACGAGCAAAACATTCAGTAAGTGAAAAACAACGTTTTCCGCATGGTAGGGGCCCGGATTGAGACCCCATAATTTGTAATCGAGCGCAAACGACATGAGCGTGATGGGAAGTTCTTCATTGAAGAAAGAAAGAGCGATTTTTTTGATACCCGCGTATGTAAAATCCTTAATGTTGGCATTATTGGCTACATAAGACGGATCATCCGCAAATATAAAATCACACGTTGGTAAATAGGAGTAAATCATCGCCGTCAGTGCCAAAACTGCCAACAAAAGGCCTATTTTTGAGCACCTACCCGTCGACTTCTTACTAAGCATCAAAATAGCTTTCATATCCCAGGGCATATCGGACCCTTGCAAACTTGTTGAAAATCCTCAAAGAAAGCAGAAAGAAAATCGCTTCAACCGGAAATCGAAACCAGTTTAATTTAAACCTCAGATGCATTAAAGAATAAAACAACTTATTGACAATAAGAACAGCTCATTGCTGTTTTTATAACAACCAAATCCAGCACCTTCTGATCTTCGGACCTGGCGCCGATGAAGAGTTGCTATTATCAAGAAACTTGATTTTTAACGGGTCAAGTTTTCGAAGAAGAAAGGCCTCTTGATGATTACTCTTTCTTAGTTGTGAAGCTCCTCAAGATTTTTTTGGAAAATATGTAATAATGTCGTGGAAATTTTTTTTTGAACACTTTCAGGAAATCGCTTTAATCCTTTTTCAAGCGAAAGAAAAAAAATATGGGACCAAGGCCATCGAATACGGGTTACAAGAAAATCAAAAAAGAAAAAATGGAAATACTCACTCTCGACCAACTTTGCACCGTCCCCCCAATAGGTCAAGGAATCCTTTTCATCCCAATATTGTTTCCTCTTCCCTTTTATAAAGCTCCTTAACCACATGTCTTTATTATGATAAGTAACAATCATAGCGCCTTGAGTGATTTCACCCCAAACTCTTCGAACAGCTTTGGTAAATAAATTTTGGTGGTGATAATATTCAAAGGGCCCTATCAAAAGCATCAAAACTTTTTGATCCTTGAAGCTGAGTTCTTTCACAATATGGTTTTGGTATTCTACAAAGTCTCTGCAAAGAAATTGCAAGTTATCTGTCTTCGCGTGAGATTTGGCAATCTCAATAAGCTTTTTTGAAAAATCAATGCCCGTAAACTGGATTCCTGGATACTCGAAGGCAAGAGACCGAATCAACGCTCCAGATCCGCATCCAATATCAATAACTTGATGGATCGGATGAGTATTAAGAAAATTCTTCAGCTTCTCAAGGTTAAAATACAACCAATAGTCTTGTCGTTCTTTGCGAGAATATTTGAGTGCTGTTCGTTCGTATTTGGCTTTAATAAGACTGCTTATTGTTTCTGTCCCCATTAAGGCCTCCGCGCAATAATAATCATTCTCCCCGCCCCCCACGGCCACAGTAAGTAACCCACGAGTTGACAGATCACGAATTTCAACCCGTGCGGCAGAAGATCAAAATATCGTATTAACATTTTTGGGACACCGGAACCGGCATGCAGGGCGCAGTAGTGAAGACTTCGGATCATATCCTCCGCAACTACCTCTCCTTTGATGGAAATTTTATCAAATCCAATGTTTTTTAAAATCTTGGATAATCCGTTTTTTGTAAAATGAACCCTGTGGCGGGGCAGATCGAATCCGTGCCAAAACCTCCCAAATTTTTTCGCTTCCCATGAATCAAACCGGGGAAGCTTCAAAAACAAAATACCGCCCTTCAAAAGTCCCTCTTGATAAATCTTCTGCAGATATTCATAAAATTCATCAAGGTGCTCAAGAACATGTCGTGCGACAACCACATGATACTGTTTTTCAAACTGCATCTCAGAAACGAATGCCTGCTCAAGGTGAATTCCATACTGGCTTGCTGCGAATTTCACTCCCCTAGCCCCCGGCTCAATACCGGCCACATCAAACCCGCGATCTTTCGCCTCACGAAGGAATTCCCCGCGGCCAGCGCCCACCTCAAAAAGAGACTTTTGCTCTAAATCCAAATATTCGGAGAGTTTTTTTAGATCGCTTCTGTATTTGATCTTTTGCAAAACCCCCCAGAATGTCTTTTTGGGAACATACGCTTCAAAATCATCGGGATAATAGATTGAAAATTCATTCAGAGACAATGCCGGAAAGCTGAACCCAATTTCGCACGAGTGACAATAGTCGACACCAAAAGCCGGTGATTGGCCGTTCAACAAAAAAAAATCGGCGCCATCTTTGAACAAGATCTTTGTCTGGCTACCGCAAATCCGGCATTTTTTTATATTCATAAAAATCTTAACGTCCTTCTCCGCAAATCATCTCTAAAGTTGCTCGTACACCTCATGGATTCTTTGGCCGACTACCTTCCAGGATAAACATTCCACGGCCCTTTGACGGGCTCCCTCCCCGATCTTTTTACGCAGACCGGGATTCTCTATGGCCTGCAGGATTCCTTCAGCCAAAGATTGAGCATTTTCCATCACGGAAAAAATACCGTATTCCGCCAAAATCTCACGCGATACGGAGCGATCAAAAGCGACTGTCGTCATTCCCATGGCCATATAGTTATAGATTTTTCCGTCCCCTTCAGTCACCGCGATCTTGGGGGCCACAGCAATCTCTGAAAGCGCAAGATATTCCGGTAACAATGCATAATCCACACGCCCTAAAAATTTCACATGGTCTGCAATGCCATATTGATCACAAAGCGCCTTATATTTTCCAATGTTGGGATAGCCGATTACGATAAACTGTGTAGTGGAAATCTTTGTGGCTACTGCCTGGAATGCTTGAAACATAAGATCTGCCCCCTGATAAGGTTCCAAAAGCCCCATAAAAAGGACCCGCGGTCTTGTTTGATCGATGCCGAGGCGTTTTGCTAATATTGCAGGAAACGACCGCGGATAAAAAACGGCCGTATCCACTCCATCATGCACATTCCTCCTTCGTTCCGGGGGAACGCCCAAAGATTCCAGTTCTTTCATCATGCTTTCCGATTGAGTGATTATAAAAAACCATCCGGAAATTCGCCGTTCCAAAAATGAAAAAAATTTATGCCAGAATCCGTCTTTCTGGATGAAACCATGCTGCACCAATTCCCCGGTCAAAGAGCCCTGCATATCAAAAAGATATTTTGTTTTTTTGAAAAAAATGCGGCAGAAACGGGCAATAAGCGCCCCCTCATGAAGGTGGGCATGAACAATGTCCGGCTTAAACCGAAGGATTGTTCGAATAACTGTAGCCGTTAAAAAAGGAAGGGTTAATATTTTAATAAAGCTTGCGCCCGCTGAAAGTTTATGGTGCCAAGGTAGTCGAAAACACCTTATAGAAGAGATGCCGGGAACGTCGCACCCGATCCCATAGGTGCAAAGAATGATTTCGATGTTTTCTTTTTGAAGCGCTTTGATTTCTTCATAAATCTGGGTATGGCAGCCGCGATCCGAAAAAAACGGAGTGGGAGCAATCATTAGAATTTTCATCGCAGACAATCAAGATCCTCGCATTTCATTTTAGAAATTCCAGGATCTTTTCGGAGACATAAACAACTTCTTCGTCTTTTAGTCTTAGATGAAGTGGAAGACTGACAACCTCGCGAGAAGCCTTTTCGGCGTTCGGGCATGTCCCCAAAGCGTACCGGTACATGGGATATTCCGAATTGACACGATAATGGACTCCGGAAAAGATATCATGCTCATTCAAAAAAAGGATCAGTTTGTTACGACAGGTCTCGGAAACCCGGATCTGGAATAAATGGCGGGAAGGCAGGCAATCTGCCATGTAGAATGAAAATCGAATCCGTTTGTTGTCGCCCAAACGGCGTTCGTAAATCTCGCACATTTTCCGCCGTCTTTTATTATCCTCTTCCAAATATTTCAACTGCACCAGGCAAATCGCCGCAATAACGGAATTGCCGTGAGCTTTCAGTCCGACATGGGGAACGTTGTATTCCCATTTATAATTCCCTCTTTCCGAACCTGTGCCCGACCTCAAAAAAGTGTCCTTGTCGATGCCCAGCCAGCCCTCCATGCGAACCCGGGCATCCAACGCTTCGTCACGAAAACAAATCATCCCGGAATCCGCTGAGGGAAGATTTTTCACGGCTTGGAAAGAAAAAACTGTGCAATCAATACCATGCCCCGCATGTTTTTTTTGATAATAAGTGCCGGCCATATGGGCCGCATCAAGGATCAGTTTTAGATCTCTCTCTTTGCAAATCTCCATTACATCCTTTAATCTGCCGGCATTCCCGGCCATCCCGACGAACATCACGGCCCTTGTTCTTGACGTAATTTTTTGTTCGATCGAATGGGGATCCAGACATAACGTCTCATCAACATCCGCAAAAACCGGGCGCAAACGTTCATAGAGGATCGCATGGTTGGTGGACACAAAGGTCAGGGGTGTAGTGATCACTTCGTCCCCATCCTGCCAACCCAAGTCGTCCTTAAATATCCTTAAAACCAGATGTAATCCGGTCGTGTTTGAATTAAGAAAATAAGCAAACGGAAGTCCCGTGTGTTTTCTCCATGCTTCCTCGAATTGGTTTGTTTTAAAGCCGATGCCAGTCCATCCCGCATCAAGGCACTGCCTGATCTCCGCAAGGCATTCTTCCACGTGGAATTGGGGTGCGAACAGTTGTATCCTGTTCATCGACTGCTGTCCGCCCTTTCGAAAACTTCCTGGATATTGTAGGGTTTGTCTCGGGTGTTGGCGTAATAACTTTTGGAAAGCATGTCCGCTACCAGCCCCAGGACAAAAAGCAGGATACCTGTCAGGACAAGGAAGGCAGACAGGATCGGCCATGCGGTGTGGCCTATTTTCCCCAACATAAGATAGAGATGGAGAGCATAAAGAAAAGTTGCGAATCCGAGTGCTATGGATAACAATCCCATCCCCCCCAAAAGATGCAGAGGACGCACGGCATATTTGTTCCAGAACCATACTGAGATCATATCGATGAAACCTTTGAAGGTTCGCCGCCAGTTATATTTTGTCTTCCCGTATTTTCTCGGCCTGTGATTAACGACGATTTCTCCGACCCGAAAACCTTTGATCCTTAGGATTGCGGGAACAAAACGATGCATTTCCCCGTAAAGATCGATTTGCCGGAAACATTCTTTTTTGTAAACCTTGAGCGAGCAGCCGCTATCATGAATGCCGTCCTGGATGAGAAATCCCTTGAGGAAATTAGCGGTCCTTGAGACGAACCTTTTGAAAAGGGAATCTTTTCTTTTCTGCCGCCACCCGGAAACGACATCGAGGTTGTGCTCTTTGAGAAACTGAATCAGCTTGGGGATATCATGCGGATCATTTTGCCCATCCCCGTCCATAGTGATAATGAGAGGATATTGGGCTTGCTTGATCCCGGCATCAAGAGCGGCGGTCTGCCCGAAATTGCGCCGGAAACGGATAATCTTGACGGGAGCCAATGATTGGGCCACTTCAAAGGTTTTATCCGTTGAGCCGTCATCCGTTAAAATGATCTCGTAGACATACCGGTTCTCTTCACAAACAGATTTTATCTCCCGGAAGAGATTCGTAATATTCTTTTCTTCGTTAAAAACCGGGATGACGATCGAGACAGGCTCCATAACACTTCCCAAATTCATATCTCCGTTGAATTTTTTTATTATTTGGATCTCGCAAAAAAGAGTTGCGTGTTGTGTCTCGTTTCGAACTCGTGGATAGTTTTTTCTTCCTTAAGAGTAATGCCGATATCATCGAGCCCGAGGCAAAACCGCTCTTTGACCGATGGATCAATCTCGAAATGGAAGGATATCTCTTGAGAAGTATGCAAAGTCACCGTCTGATCGGCTAAGCGGACGGTCGCTTCCAAACCAGGCTCTTTGTAAACCTCTTGGAAGATCTTCTCAACTTCCGCTTCAGAAAACTCCAGGGTCAAGAGACCGTTCTTCACGCTATTATTCCTGAAAATATCCGCGAATCCCGGGATACGGTTCTTCCCCTGTCCGGACCATGGCGCAATGACCACCCGGAAACCATACTGGCAGATCGCCCAAACAGCATGTTCACGGCTGGAACCGCATCCAAAGTTGTTGCGAGCGACCAAGATCGTCGCGTTTTGATATTCTTTCCGGTTTAGAACAAATTCCGGATTATTTTTCCCTCCCGGGAGATACCGCCAATCATAAAAAAGCGATTCTCCGAACCCTGTTCGTGCTATGGATTTCAGGAATTGTTTCGGGATGATCGCATCCGTATCAACATTCGCGCGATCCAGCGGCAAAATCACTCCCCGGAAGTTCTTAAACGCTTTCATGACAAAACCTCCGGCCATTTTCTAATATCCACAAAATGTCCGGCCACGGCAGCTGCAGCCGCCATCTCTGCGCCAACAAGATGCGTACGGCCATCCTTGCCCTGGCGGCCTTCGAAATTTCGGTTTGAGGTCGACGCACAACGTTCCTGAGGTTTTAGCTGGTCCGGATTCATGGCAAGGCACATGCTGCATCCGGCATCGCGCCATTCACATCCTGAGACCGTGAAGATTTTGTCGAGCCCTTCAGTCTCGGCTTGTTTTTTTACCCACTGAGAACCGGGAACAACCAGCACGCGAACGGTCTTTGCGATCTTCCGACCTTTGAAATATTTCGCTGCACCGCGCAAGTCCTCGATACGGCCGTTCGTACAGCTTCCGATGAAAACAGTATCAATCTTGATGTCCGTGATCGGCATCCCTGGCCTCAGCCCCATGTATTTCAGAGCCCGCTCAACATCCTCTTTACTGTAACCCTGGACTTTACCCGGTTCGGGCACACACCCGTCTACATCCACGACCATGCCGGGGCTTGTGCCCCACGTCACTTGCGGCGCGATCCTGGACGCATCTATTTTGAGTTCTTTATCAAATTTCGCCCCTGGATCAGTAAAAAGAGTTTTCCAATAAATCAAGGCCTTTTCCAGCTCTTTCCCCTTTGGCGCATACGGACGGTTCCCCTCGGCCACATACCGGAATGTCATTTCATCAGGTGCGATCATGCCCGCGCGGGCGCCAGCCTCGATCGTCATGTTGCAAATGGTCATACGTGCTTCCATGGAAAGGGCGCGTATCGCCTCGCCGCAATATTCGATCACACAACCCGTTGCGCCCGCGGTCCCGATCATTCCGATCAGTTTAAGAACCATATCTTTTGCGGAGACAGGTTTTTTCACTTGTCCTGTAAATTCGACCTTGAAGGTCTTGGGTTTTTTCTGCAATAGGCACTGGGTCGCAAGCACGTGCTCCACTTCGGAAGTCCCGATCCCGAACGCGAGTGCACCGAAAGCGCCATGCGTCGCAGTATGAGAATCCCCGCAAACAATAGTCGCCCCGGGCAGCGTGATCCCGAGCTCCGGGCCAACAATGTGGACCACGCCCTGTTTGTCACTATGGAGATCATAAAGTGTAACGCCGAATTCTTTGCAATTCATGGAAAGCGCCTCGAGCGATGCCTTGGCGATAAGATCTTTGATATTAAAGCGGTCATTGTCCGTCGGTACGTTGTGATCCATCGTGGCAAACGTGAGTTCGGGATGGCGGACCTTGCGACCCGAGAGGCGGAGCCCTTCAAAAGCCTGTGCGCTCGTCACCTCATGGACCAGCTGGCGATCAATATAGAGAAGCGCCGTTCCGTCCGGGAACGTTTTTACCACGTGAGAGTTCCATATTTTTTCGAAAAGTGTTTTCGGCATAGGAGTTACGATTATATGAATTTAAGCTCAATTCGCAAGGATTCAAAACAGTACATCAAAACAGTACGGCGCAAGGTGACGAAGTGCGGGCAAAAAGACAAATTGCCTCATGCTGAAAACAGCTCCCCCTGCGTGGCAACCGAAAGTTCGTCTTTGCTTTTCAATCCGCTGATACCGAAGCCGAGGAGGCGGACGGGTTTTCTTTTTTAAAAGATCACAGGCGATCTCGTAAAGGATATGCCAATCCCGGGGTGGCGCAACGAGTGTCCTGAACGCGCTTTCACCGGGCGGGAATCCGGCTCTTTTCAAATAGTGTTTGTGAATGCATCTTGTTGGTGTAAACTTTTACCCTGACTTCGAAATCAGCGGTCCTTTTTTTCCCGCCGGAGACATCTTGGACACAAAGCTTTCGTCAAAAGAACTGTTTTGGCTTTTGCTGATCATTAGCCTCGGAATGTTTATCTATGGATACTCCCTGACCAACGGTTTTATCTGGGACGATCCGCAGCATGTCTTTAACAATTCAAGGGTTGCAAGCTGGACGGGGCTGAAAGACATTTGGCTCACTCCCTCCCGCAGTCAATACTATCCTCTCACTTTCTCTTTTTTTTGGCTCGAGCATAAACTATGGGGATTCCATCCTTTTGGTTATCATGTTGTAAATTTAACATTGCATATCCTTAACGCCCTTCTTCTTTTTGGCCTTCTACGCAAAACAACTCTTCGTTTAGCCGGGATCACCGCACTGCTGTTCACGATCCACCCGATCCAAGTCGAAACAGTAGCCTGGATCTCGGAACAAAAAAACCTGTTTAGTCTTTTCTTTTTCCTGCTTGCCTTCCAGGCCTTTTTGAATTTTGACGAGAAGGGAAGAAAAAGAGATTATTTTAAAATGCTGCTCTTTTTCATCGCCGCCATTTTAAGCAAAAGCGTTGCTGTCTGTTTCGCAACCGTCCCGCTTCTTTATGTATGGTATAAACGAGGATCCATTTCCAGGCATGACCTTTTCCGCGTGTTTCCTCTATTCCTCATGGGATTAATAAGCGCTGCGATCACTATCCATTTTGAATCTGTCTACACCGGCTCTGAAGGGGCCCTTTCGTCCTTGAACCTTTTAGAAAAAACCCTTTTATCGGGGAGAATATTTTTCTTTTATATCAAACAGGTTTTATTTCCCTATCAATTTCTGTTTTTCTATCCGAAATGGAATACAATCCTCTCCTCCCCCCTCAATTGGATTTACCCCGTTGGAGTTTTTGTGCTTTATACAGTCTTCTTTAAAAACCGCCGGCAGCTTGGCCGCGGTCTTTTTGTGCTCCTCTGCTTTTATGGCATTTCCATTTTTCCAGCTCTTGGATTTTTTGATGTCTTCCCTATGCAAATCTCCTATGTGGCCGATCATTTTAGTTATCTTTCCATGCCGGCCCTTCTGCTTTTAGCGTGCTTACTCGGCCGTCTCTTTTTAAAAAAAATCAGAACTTTTTTATCAAAAAGATCATGGTCTCCATCCCCGTTTCTCAAGAAAAGCGTTGTTCTTGCTTTCATTGTTTATCTTTCCCTTTCAAGCTTGTCTCTCACGCTGAATTATAAGGATGAGCCCACCCTTTGGATCCGCCTTATATCTCAAAATCCAACAGCCTCTATGCCATTTAACAACCTTGCCGTGTTTCTCGCTCCTTCGGACATTTCGATCGCCTTGTTTGAAAAGGCTGTTGAAATTGACCCCCGTTTCGCTTTAGCTCACAGAAATCTCGGAAAGGAATTCCGCCGAAAAGGTCTCTTTGAAAAAGCTGTGAATTCCTATCTGCAAGCAATGGCCGTCTCACAAGAAGTGGGTATGCAGATTTCCTGTTGCTATTTCATCGGAGAAATCTATTTTAGTCAAAACAAACTCAAAGAAGCGGCTTTTTATCTTGAAAAAACCATACCTCTTTTAAAAGGCCTCGAATATAAAAAACAAAAACGTCTTCTTGTTGAAATGAAGATATTTGATCTCCCAAGCGAAGTGTCGCCTGTTAATATCCTTGGCGCTACTTATCTGCGCAGCAAAAGAGCCCCAGAAGCCGTGGGAGTTTTTCAATATGCTATTAGTTTGGATCCCGAAAATGTTGAAAGCCATCAAGGGTTAGGGGCGGCTTATATGAATTTAGGAGAAACCCGGAAAGCTTTGCTGGCTTTTCAAGAAGCGGTCCGATTGGCTCCTAAAAATGAGACCACAAGAAAAAACCTCGAAATAGTTCAGACAATTTTCAAAAAGAAAACCGCGAAAAATTAAAACCACTTCCCCAGGCCCTTTGGGGACAATTTCTGAGGACTTTTCAACCTACTGATACCGAGACCGAGAAGGCAAACGGGTTTTCTTCCGGCAAGGGTCTTTTTCCCTAAAAGATCGCGGGGGTCTCGAGAAGAACGTGTCAATTCCGAAGTAACTCAGCAAGCGTATTGGATGGCGCCCACGTCGGGCTGGAACCCGGTTTTTATAGATACCCACGCCCTTACGGGCGTGGTGCTAAAAACAATTGCTTCGGGCTTCGCCCGCCCCACATCTTCGATGTTGGGGACGGCTCTCATCCCCGCCCTTACGGAACGGGGAGTTCCCGTTGGGTTAAATAGTGTTTGTGAATGCATCTTGTTAGTGTAAACTTTTGTCCTAATTTTGAAATCAGCGGTCTTTTTTTCTCCGCCGGAGATATCTTGAACACAAAACTTTCGTCAAAGGAACTATTCTGGCTTTTGCTTATCATCGGTCTTGGGATATTGATCTACGGATATTCCCTAACCAACGGTTTTGTCTGGGACGATGATTTCTACATCTGGAAAAACCCGGCCATGACTTCTCTGTCGGGTCTTGTAAAAATGTGGACTTCGTCGGAAGAAAACATTTTTTACGATTATCCTCTCACTCTTTCCGCTTTTTGGCTTGAGCACAAACTTTGGGGATTTAATCCATGGAGCTACCACACTATCAATCTCATGTTGCACCTTCTCAATGCTTTACTTTTGTTCGGATTGATACGAAAACTTGCTCCCGCCGTCGCCGGTGTCACTGCGTTATTATTTACTATTCATCCCATCCAGGTGGAAACGGTTGCATGGATCTCGGAACAAAAAAACCTTCTTTGTCTTTTCTTTTTTTTATGGGCTTTTCACAGCTTTCTTGATTTTGACAAGTACGGAAGAAAAAGAGATTATTTTAAAATGCTTTTTTTCTTTATCTTGGCTCTTTTAAGCAAAAGCGTCGCGGCCTCCTTTGCCGTTATCCCTCTCTTTTACGCGTGGTACCAACATGGATCGATTCCGAAACGTAGTTTTCTTCTCGCCTTACCCCTTTTTCTCTTGGGCGGCTTGAGCATCCTTATTCCTATTTGTGTGCAGAATTTCGCGTGTGAAACCCTCAACATGCCCGTTTTCCCTAAAAATATAATTTTGGCCGGGAAATTATTCTTTTTCTATATCAAACAGGTTTTGTTCCCATTACAATTCCTAACTTTTTATCCCAAATGGGATGTTTCGATTTCCCACGTAGTCAACTGGATCTACCCTCTTGGCGTTGTGTCTCTTTATATAATACTTTATGGGAGCCGCCGTCGCTTCGGGCGTGGCGCCTTTACGCTTCTTTCCTTCTACGGAATATCTATTTTCCCTGTTCTTGGATTCCAAAAGCTTACGTTCCTGGAGAATTCCTATGCGGCTGACCGTTGGAGCTATCTCGCTGTCCCGACCGTGCTGCTTTTGTGTTGTGCTGCTATTCATTTTTTGTTTTTAAAAGCCAAAAACGCCTTGGCCAAAAGAGGCTATAATCCTTCTCCTTTTTTTATAAAAAGTGTCATCATCGTCGGCGTTTTTTATCTTTCCCTTTTAAGTTTCAGGTTGAGTCTGAATTATAAAAATTCTATGGCGCTTTTCACCTACCTTCTGATGCAATGCCCGGATTCGTCTATCGCCCATTACTTTGTCGGAAATATCTGTCTCCTGAATCCGACTTTATGTGAACCTGATCTGGCTGTTACTTTATTTAAAAAAGCGATCCAACTGCGGCCCAAGGATGCCTTAGCTTATTCAGCTCTCGGCGCAGCGTATAAGGAAAAAAAGATGTATACAGAAGCCCTCGAGGCCTATCAGCAGGCCGTTCTTCTTGGAAAAGAATCTTTTTTCCCTTTTTTGCGGTTTGATTGTTACCAGCGTATGGGCGATATTTGCCTTTTACAAAAAAAACCTTTGGAAGAAGCAGCTTCCTACTATGAACAAGCGATTCATCTTCGAAAAATACATCCCGGATTTCAAAAACCGCGTTTTACTTTTTTAGACGGAATTAAAACCCTCCGTCCAGCCGGAGAAGAAGTGGTTTATCAGAATCTTGGAATTATTTATCTGCAAAGCGGAAGAAACGAGGCCGCCGCGGAAGCTTTTCGGAATGTCGTCCGTTTAGCCCCCGCAAAAGCTGAAGGTTATCATGGGTTAGGCACAGCTTATATGAACTTGGGAGAGATCCGCAAAGCCCTCCCGGCATTTCAGGAAGCTTCCAGATTAGATCCCGAAGACGAGGATGTAAGAAAAGACCTCAAAGTAGCTCAGATTATTCTCAAACAAACCACGAAAAATTAAAACAGTTCCCCCTGGATTACCGGGGATAATTCCTGCGGGCTTTTTAACCCGCTGATACCAAGACCAAGAAGGCGGACGGGTTTTCTTCCGGCGAGGGTTTTCTTTTTTAAAAGATCACAGGCGATCTCGTGAAGGATATGCCAATCCTGGGGTGGCGCAGCAAGCGTCCTTGACCGCGTGATTTGTTCGAAGTCATGATATTTGACCTTGAGTACAACGGTCCGTCCTATACGCCCTTCCTGTTTCAGATCGTAAAAAACATGTTCTGCAAGCTGTGCAAGTTTTTGTTTAAGCCTCGGCATATCCGTGATGTCCTTCGGAAATGTTTCTTCAGCACTCAATTGCGTCCGCTCCCAATGAGGATTCACCTCCCGGTTTTCCTCCCCCCTTGCTTTATGGAAAACCTCAAGTCCCCACTTTCCCAATTTCGCTGAAAGAGCCTGCGGCTTCACGCCCCAGATATCCCCGCAAGTGTTGAGCGTCATACCGCGCAGTATTTCTTCGGTGCGCGGGCCGACGCCCGGGATTTTCCGGACCGGAAGATCCTTAGAAAATCGAGAATTTTGTCCGGATAGACGACGGTCAAACCATCCGGCTTTTTCATATCGGAGGCAATTTTCGCCAAGAGCATGTTGGGCGCCACGCCGGCGGACGCGGTGAGTTTCGTCACGGCAAAAATGTGCTGTTTGATCAGCATCGCAAGCTTCACAGGATCCTCAAGCTTGAGTTTGTTCTCGGATACATCGAGATATGCCTCATCGAGCGATACTTGTTCCACTAAAGACGTATAGCTATGAAAAATCGACATGATGGATTTTGAAGCGACGCTGTACTTTTCAAAATCGGGATAGAGAAAAACACCGTGTGGACAAAGACGTTTGGCTTGCGCGGTCGGCATGGCGGAATGAATGCCAAATTTCCGGGCTTCATAAGAACAGGTGCTCACGACGCTGCGGCTTTGCGGGTTCCCGCCCACGATCACGGGTTTACCTTTAAGCTCCGGGTGATCGCGCTGCTCCACCGCCGCGAAGAACGCGTCCATGTCGATGTGGATGAATTTCTTAGGCCAAAGGATTTTGGCTAAAGTTGCGGATGGTGGATGGCGCATGATGTCATGTTTTCTGCCATCCTTCATCCGTTATCCTCCATCCGATTAAGATGGAAATTAAGAGAGAGAAGAAACAAGGGAGTGCAGATCTACAAGCTTTGTCGCACCGGTTTGCCGAGCCTTGACCTCGACCTTACCTTCTTTCAAGCCACGTTCGCCGATAACGACCTGCGTGGGGATACCGACCAGATCCGCGTCGTTGAACTTTACACCGGCACGTTCATCGCGATCGTCAAAGAGGACGTCTTTACCGGCTTTCGTGACACTTTCATAAATCTTTTCCGCGGCTTCACGGACTTTGTCATCAGAGTGGTTCACGGTGATGATTTCAATTGCAAACGGTGCGATGGCCTCAGGCCACTGGATGCCTTTCAGATCATGATGTTGTTCGATCGCGGCTGCGAGAATACGGTTTACGCCGATCCCGTAACAACCCATGATCGCGGGTTTGCGTTCGCCTTTTTCATCCAGGAAATGTGCGCCGATGGATTCCGAATAGCGGGTCCCAAGCTTGAAGATATGACCAATCTCCATGCTGGTCATAAGAACGAGTTTACTTTTACCATCCGGCGCAAGATCGCCGTCCTTTACAAAACGGATGTCGCCTATAACAGTGGCCGTAAAATCGCGGCCGATCATCACACCTTTCAGGTGTTTATCTTTTTGGTTCGCACCCGTCACCGCGTCCGCTATCCCGAGAATATCCCAGTCCACATAAGCCGGGATCTTGAGACCCACAGGGCCCGAAAATCCAACCGGCGCGCCCATGGCTTCCAGGATCTCGTGCCCGTCCGCCTGACGGAGGTCTTTCGCCCCGGTCAGTTTCCGCAGTTTGCTTTCATTGACTTCGCTGTCTCCTGTCACGAGCGCTGCGACCGGCTTCCCGTCCGCCATATAGATAAGCGTCTTGATCATGAGCGAGGCCTGAACCTTGTAACGATGCGAGATCTCTTCGATCGTGCGGAGATTCGGGGTATCAAAAATCTCGGGTTTTGAGAGTTTCGGCTCGGGGGTTTTCAAATGAGGATTCCCGCGGGTGGCGATATCCTGGCTCGCGAGATAACCGCCCTCGGAACTTGCGACGCGGTCTTCTCCATATGGACAGATCACCATGAATTCCTGGCTCATCTTGCCGCCCATCACTCCCGTGTCGGCGCTCACGACCTGGAACTTCAGACCGCAACGCGTGAAGATCCGGTGATAAGCGTCGTGCATTTTCTGATAATTCACATCCAGGCCCTTTTCATCGGCATCAAAACTGTAGGCGTCCTTCATGATGAATTCCTTGGTGCGGATCACGCCGAAACGCGGGCGGGCCTCATCGCGGAACTTTGTCTGGATCTGATAGAGATTGAGCGGCAGGTCCCGGAAGGATTTGATGTTGGCCCCGACGAGTTCGGTGATGATCTCTTCATGCGTGGGACCGAGCACGAATTCGTGCCCCGCGCGGTTCTTGAAAGCAATTTTGTCATCCCCCAGCGTTTCGTAGCGGCCGGATTTTTTCCAGATCTCGGCAGGATGGAGCGCGGGCATCAGCACCTCCGAAGCCCCGGCACGGTTCATCTCCTCGCGAATGATCCCGATGATCTTCTGAAGCACACGAAAACCGAGCGGCAGATAGCTGTAAACGCCGGAAGAAAGCTGGCGGATGAGGCCGGCCCGAAGCGCGAGCTGATGGCTGACGGCCTCGGCGTCCTTGGGAATATTTCGAAGGCTGGGGATCAGGGTCTGAGTCCAACGCATTTTTTTGTGCCTCGTATGTTATCGGTCGTGAAGAAGCAGGCCGCCGGCAGGAGGCCCGTTTTTTTCAGATCATTTCAAATGAAACAAATTTCTCAGCTTGTCGAGAATCGAAAGATTCACGACATCATTATAAATCACGAACACCATAAGCGCCATGAGCAGAAAAAAACCGCCCGTCGTGATCCGTTCCTGCCATACCGGACTGATGCGCTTGCGTGTTACAAGTTCTATCAGGAGAAATACCAGGTGCCCCCCGTCCAACGCCGGCAGCGGCAAAAGATTGATCACCGCAAGCGATACGCTCAAGATCGCCAGCAATTGCAGAAGCGCCGCGATTCCTGCCCTGGCGGCCTGACCGCTTACCTGAATAATACCCAGCGGCCCCATCAAATTTTTCGGAGAGATCTGTCCCGTGATCAGATAA
The DNA here is from genome assembly GCA_041653795.1 of Candidatus Omnitrophota bacterium. Taxonomy (GTDB): domain Bacteria; phylum Omnitrophota; class Omnitrophia; order Omnitrophales; family Aquincolibacteriaceae; genus Aquincolibacterium. Next base: position 11,037 of record JBAZER010000033.1, on the reverse strand, counting down.
TAAAGCGCCTTATGCGTCAGCACTGTGTGAAAAACTTCAAGCTCCCACGCTTTCGCAAGCGCCGGCAGAACAGCGTAGTGCTCCAATACGGACGATGAAGGATCCGGCGTGATCCCCACACGTTTCGTCCGCACGACCTTACCGAATAGATCTTGCGCATCTTCGACCTTGGGTTTGATCTGGACGATCAAAAATTCCGGCCGTGCGTCCGCACGCGGCCGTTCGACGTCCAACTTGATCATCGCACCTGGCGCCTCATCGAACCGGTCAAGAATGTCTTTCCAGTTTGCGACCGCCTTGTCATCTACCTTAAGGATCTTATCATTCACTTTGAGAAGACTGACCTCAGCGGGATATCCTTTTATGAAACCGCCGACAGCAGTTCCTGGCATTGGCCGGCCGATCATGAAAACGGCCCAAAACACCACGAACGCCAGCATATAATTCATTGCCACGCCGGACACAACGATAAAGATCCTCGAAAGAACGGACGCCGCAAGAAAATCCCCGGTCTTCGGTCCTTCCGGCCCGACTTTGGACGCTTCTTCTCCCGCAGGACTCACAAAACCGCCCAACGGAAAAAGCGAAATGGAAAACCGTGTCCCTCCGGACTGCCAATGGACAAGCTCCGGCCCGAACCCGATCGAGAATTTTTCGACACGAACCCTGGAAAAACGGCATGCGATAAAGTGCCCGAACTCGTGAACAATAATGAGCACGCCGAAAACAATCAGAGCCGGTAAGATCGATGGTACAGAATGCAAGAACTGGGGCAAATGGGTCATGTCCACCCCGTTAGAGATAGGAAGCGTTTTTAAAACGCTTCCGTGAATTGAGCAACTTTACATTGAGCCGGTCCATGGTCTTTATTTTTCTCCTTCGTGTTGAACACCGATATATTAATCTCTAACGGGGCAAGCTTCCTCTGACGGTTTCTCGAGCCCAGGCATCTGCCGCGAAGATATCGGCCAAAACCGGTTTGCAGACAAGACTGTGTAAACGCATGGTCTTTTCGATAATCTTTGAAATTCCGAGAAATCCAATACGTCCGGCAAGGAATGCTTCCACGGCTATCTCGTTCGCCGCATTCAAGACGGCCGGCATCGTCCCGCCGATCTTGCTTGCGGTATAGCCGAGTTCCAGACATGGAAAACGTTTCCGGTCCGGTTTTTCGAAGTGGAGCGTCGTAAGATGCGCCAGATCAAGATGAGGCAGATGATCTTCAAGCCGTTCAGGATAGCTCAGAGCATATTGAATCGGGAGCCGCATATCGGTCACTCCGAGATGCGCAAAATGCGAGCCGTCCACGAACTCCACAAGCGCGTGCACGATCGCCTCGGGATGGACCAGGACGTCGATTTTCGTGGCCGGCATGCGGAAAAGGTTGGCGGCCTCGATCACTTCAAGCCCTTTGTTCATCATGGTCGCGGAATCGATCGTGATCTTGGGACCCATTTTCCATTTAGGATGATTGAGCGCCTGCGCCGGGGTAATCTTCACGAGAGATCCCTTTCTGTTCCGGAACGGACCTCCGGAAGAAGTGATGATAAGTTTTTTAATAAAAGCCGGATCCTGTTTTTCAAGGCATTGCCAGAGCGCGGAGTGCTCGCTGTCGATCGGAAGGACTGCAACCCCGGATTTTTCTGCCACTTCCAAAAGAAGTTTACCTGCCATCACAAGCGGTTCTTTGTTTGCGATCGCCACGGTCTTTTTTGCGCGAACTGCAGCAAAGATAGGTTTGAGCCCCGCGGCGCCCACCATGGCACAGATCACTTCCTGAACCCCTGCAAGCGTCGCGACCTCCTCGAGCCCGCCGTCCCCCGTAACAACGCGGACCCCGAGACGCTTGAACCTGGGAGCGGCTTCTCGGGCCTTTTGGGAATCATAGATACAAACCATTTTGGGACGAAATTCCACGGCTTGTTCGAAAAGTTTTTCGATATTCTTTTTAACAGCAAGGGCTTTTACCGAAAATCGCTCGGAATGGACGCGGACAACACGAAGGGTGTTCTCGCCCACTGAACCCGTGGAACCGAGGATCGAAAGTTGTTTCATAGCCTTTCAAGACCCAGGATCATGGTCAGATAAAAATAGACGACAGGAATGGTAAAAAGAAGACTGTCCATTACATCCAGCATACCGCCGAGTCCCGGGATCGCCCCGGAATCCTTGACGCCCGCGTCGCGTTTGATCAGGCTTTCCGCAAGATCGCCTAACAGCGCCAATACCCCGACCGCAGTCCCCAGAATAAGAAGATGAACCGGTGAAACGTGAAGATAAAAAACGGAACAGACCGAGAGGGCGATTGTCGCAAACATCTGCCCGATAGCACCTTCGATGGATTTTTTGGGACTGACGTGCTCGAGAAGCTTGGTCTTTCCGAATTTCTTACCGACGAAATACGCAGCCATGTCCCCGCCCTTCACGATCAGGATCGTATAAGCCACCCAGGCCGCCCCGTCGGGCAAAAGCTTGATCTTGATGAGATAGGAAAAGAACCACGCCACATAGATGATTCCGAACACGCTGACCGAAACACTTGTGATGGTTTTGTCCGGAGAGCGGCGATTAAAAAGAAAAATAAAAAGCGCCACGCAGACCATGAGGAGGTTTGTGGGCTGCAGCGAAAAATAAGCGGACACCGGCAAAAGTGCGCCGAACACAAGGCCAAACCCTCGGTGAACGAGTAGGCCCTTCTGCTCCGCGAGGGAAAAAAATTCGTAGAGCCCCACAAGAATGAACGCCTCCACCATCAGAAAAAAGCACCAGTGCGGTAGATAAAAGATTACCGCGATCGCCGCCAAAATAAAAACCGACGAGGTCAAAAACCGTTTTACGAAATGGTTCATGTTTTGCCTCCGTTGACAGTGCACGTGTCACCGAAGCGTCTTTCCCGCCCCTTGTAATCCTCAAGTGCCTTTTCGAATTCGTCGCGGGTGAATTCCGGCCAGAATTTTTGTGTGATATAGAGCTCAGCGTAAGAGATCTGCCACAAAAGAAAATTGCTGATCCTCATCTCCCCGCTCGTGCGGATCAGAAGTTCCGGGTCAGGCATATCCGCGGTATAAAGATTCCGGGAGAGGGTCTCTTCGGTGATCTCGGAAGGCTTGATCGCTCCCCGCACCGCCTGCTCCGCGATCTTTTGACAAGCGCGCACGATCTCACGGCGGCTGGAATAACTCAAGGCAAAGGTCACGACCAGGCCGGTATTTTTTTGGGAGGTTTTCATGGCTTGCGTGAGTTTTTTTTGCAACGTCGTAGCAAGATCCCCCATTTCCCCGATCACATTGAAAACACAGTTGTTCTTGATCAGCGTTTCGATCTTCTTATCCAGATAAGAGGACAAAAGCCCCATTAGGAACTCCACTTCTTCTTTGGGACGACGCCAATTTTCTTTGGAAAAAGCGTAGAGGGTCAAATAGCGGATCCCCTTTTCCTGCGCGGCTTTAATGATCTCTTCGACACGCTGGACACCGACCTCATGTCCCTGAACGCGCAGAAGGCCCTGCTTCTTGGCCCAGCGTCCGTTGCCATCCATGATGATCGCAACATGCTGAGGGATCGCATTAGGCATGTCCTGGCCTCAATAGTTTTTTAAAAAAAGGCTGCTAGGACTAGTCCAATCAACCTTTGAATTTTCTGGTAATGGAGGATTGGGCATGAAAGATCCTAGAGGAAGATCGTCTGATTGCGTTTGCTGCCAACCGAGACAATCTTGATCGGGGTTTCCATCAATTCTTCTATTCGTTTGAGGTAACGACGGGCATTTGGGGGGAGTTGACTCCAGCGCCGTACGCGGGTGATGTCCTCTTGCCAGCCTTTCCACGTTTCATAGACCGGTTGGGCTTTGGAGAATTCAAAAATGGCATGCGGATAATTTTTCGTGAGCTTGCCACTCACCCGATAAGCCGTCGCAATCTTCAGTTCCGGAAGCCCGGACAATATGTCGAGCTTCATGATCGCCAGCTCGTCCAGCCCATTGATACGGACCGCGTGGCGTCCGATCACAGCGTCAAACCATCCGCAACGACGGGGACGGCCCGTCGTGGCACCGAACTCCTCTCCTTTGGTCTGGATCAGCCTCATAAGCTCCGGCGGGAATTGCGTGGGAAAAGGTCCTTCTCCCACGCGCGTGGTATAGGCTTTCGTCACGCCGATCACGCGATCGATAAAAGTAGGACTAATGCCGGATCCCGTGATCGCGCCACCGACCGTCGCGTTCGAGGAGGTCACGAAAGGATAGGTCCCATGATCCACGTCGAGAAGCGTGCCTTGGGCGCCCTCAAAAAGAATATCCTTTTTGGCCTTCGTCGCGTCATAAAGATATTTGGGTGTATCAAGTGCAAAATCGAGAAGCCGCACGCGATATTTTTTAAAATGGTTAAAGATTTTTTGGAAAGAAAGCGGCCGGGCATGATGGATCTTCACAAGAAATTCGTTCCGCTCTCTGAGAACATAGATGAGCCTGTCCCTGAAGTAAGGCAGCGATTTCAGATCCCCCACGCGTATCCCGACGCGTGCCATTTTGTCGGCATAGCAGGGCCCGATCCCTTTTTTCGTTGTGCCGATCGCCTTGCCCTTTTTGCAGGATTCCTCTTTCAGCTGGTCCATCAGCTTGTGATACGGAAGGATCAAATGCGCCTGATCCGACACGAAGAGCCGCCCGCGGACTTTGATGCCCGCCTTTTCAAGGATCGCGACCTCCTCAAAGAGCGCCTCGGGATCGATCACGACCCCGTTTCCGATCACACAGGTCTTTCCGGGATGAAGAATGCCGGAGGGAATCAGATGCAGGACGAATTTTTGATCGTTGAATTTGATGGTATGGCCCGCATTATTGCCACCCTGATAGCGGACGATCACATCACTTTTCCGCGCGAGAAGATCAATGACCTTTCCTTTCCCTTCATCTCCCCACTGGGCTCCGATCAGAATACGGTTCATTCGATTTCTCTCTTCTATAACTTGACGACTTTAACGTCCAACACGAGCTTGTTCTTCTTGATCAGCGCCACGACTTTGGCGGGCACTTCACTGTCCGTATTGATCGCGGTCATGGCATAAGCCTTTTTGCCTTTACCGACGCGCCCGAGCGACATCTCTGCGATGTTGACCCCGTTCTTGCCAAGCACGGTCCCGATGGTTCCGACCACGCCGGGAAGATCGTCATTTTTCACAAAAAGCACCCATCCTTCCGGAACCACATCAATCATGAACTCATTGAGACGGACGATGCGCGGCTCGTTGCTGAAAAGTGTTCCCATGATCCGTTGCGTTTCCTTGCCCTGGACCACTTCGACATCGATAAAGCTTACGAAACCTTCATTTTCGTCACTACGGCTCTCCGCGACTGCGATCCCCCGCTCTTTGGCCACCGCCAATGCGTTAATGAAATTCACGGAATCCCCGCAGATCGGCTTGAGCAACCCTTTCACCACCGCCATGGTAAGCGGCGCCACGTTAAAACGCGTCGGATCCCCGCCGTAGCGGATCTCCACCTTTTTGAAACTGCCGCTAAAAAGCTGCGCGTAAAGCATGCCGATCTTTTCCGCGAGCACAAGCCACGGCTTGAGACCCTTCAGCGTGTCCGGATCGAGGTTCGGAAGATTTACGGCATTGCGGATCGCACGGTCATTCAGGGCATCGAGCGCCTGCTTTGCCACTTCAAGCGCTACATTCTCCTGCGCCTCCTCCGTGACAGCCCCGAGATGCGGGGTACAGATGAATTGTGGCAGTTTTAAAAGCGGGTGATCCGCTGCGGGAGGTTCGGTCACAAACACGTCGAATGCGGCACCCGCTACTTGTCCGCTCTGAATAGCTTCGGCCAGTGCGAGTTCGTCCACGATCCCGCCCCGGGCGCAATTAACGATCCTGACGCCTTTTTTGCAAAGCTTGAATGTATCACGATTGAGAAGGTTCTTGGTTTCTTTGGTGAGTGGAGTATGGAACGTGATGAAATCCGCGTTCTTGAGAAGTATCGGCACGTCCACAAATTCCACGGGATATTGCTTCACGCTTTCTTTGGAAATGAAAGGGTCGAACACCATGACCTTCATGTTGAAGGCGCTCGCGCGCTTGGCCACTTCGCGGCCGATGCGGCCAAATCCCACGATCCCGAGCGTCTTACCGTTCAACTCCGAACCCTTGAACTTATTGCGTTTCCATTCGCCTTTTTTCACGTGAGCGTCGGCTTGCGGGATATTACGCGCGACCGCCATGAGCATCGAAAAACTGAGTTCCGCCGTCGAAATAGTATTTCCTTCGGGGGTGTTCATGACAATGATGCCGCGCTTGGTGGCCGCTTCAAGGTCCACATTGTCCACGCCCACGCCCGCGCGACCGATCACCCGGAGTTTCTTGCCCGCTTCAATGATGTCGGCCGTCAATTTCGTGGCGCTGCGGATGAGGATCGCATCATATTCCCCGATGATCTTTTTGAGCTCGTCAGGTTTCAGTCCGACCTTCTCATCGACCTGAATGTTCTTCTCTTTGCGGAGAATGTCCATCCCGCCTTGGCCCAACGAATCCGAAACAAGTATCTTCATTTTTTAATCTCCTGATTTTTCCGTCATTGCGAGCATAGCGAAGCAATCCCGTTCTTAGATTGCCGCGCCCCGCCTCCCGCGGGGCTCGCAATGACCTGTAATTTTAAAATTTATATTGTAAATTTTACAGGTCATTTACAACAGCAGCAGGAAGAACCGGAGGAGGCCTTCATCTCTTTGAGAGTCTCGCCGAGCACCTTGAGCCCCGCTTCAATATCTTGCTTCGTAATCGCGCCCATGTGACAAATGCGGACGACCTTCCCCTTCATCTGATCGCCCTGTCCTCCTGCCATCGCGATTCCTTTTTCATCACGCATGACCTTGCAAAGATTTTCGCCGTCCACTCCTTCGGGCAAACAGGCCGCCGTCACGGTTGACGAGGGCGCTTTGGAAAAAAGTTTCAAACCCATTTTCTGCAGTGATTCACGCGTAAAAGCCGCATTCGCGGCACAGCGCTTGAAAACATTCTCGATCCCTTCCTTCTCGATCAGATCGAGCGACTTCTGGAGACCGATCACAAGCGTCAGGGCCGGCGTCCACGGTGTATCACTGTCCTTCAGGGATTTTTCGTAATACTTGAGGTCATAATAAAAACGCGGCAACTTGGCCGTCGCCATACGCGTCTTCGCCTTTTCGCTCACACATAAAAAGGCAAGCCCCGGAGGGAGCATCAGCGCCTTTTGTGAACCGGCAATCACGAGGTCCACGTGCCAATTATCCGTTTCAAGACGATCTGCCCCGAGACCTGAAATGGCGTCCACGATGAGAAGCGCGTTCGTTTTTGCGACAATCGCACCGATCGCTTTGACATCGCTTAAGACCGCGGTCGATGTTTCGCAAAGCTGGACGCAAACGGCCTTGATATCCGGATCCTTTTGAAGCGCTTCCTCGATCCGCTTCGGATCGGGGGCCTCTCCGTACGGAACTTTAAGGCTGATCGGGTTAAGCCCGAACGCCTTCGCGATCAGCGTGAAACGTTCGGCGAATTTCCCGTTTTCCACCACAAGGACCTTGTCTCCCGCGGAGTGAAAATTGACCAGGGCCGCTTCCATGGCCAAACTCCCGGAACCAGTAAAAGTGTAAATGGGATTTTTCGTCAGGAACACCTTTTTCAGGCGTTCGGAAACGTCCCCGAAGATTTTGCGATACCGCGGCGTGCGATGGTGGAAAATAGGCTCCGCCATCAACTTACGGGTGACTTCAGGAACGGGTGTGGGACCGGGAGTTAAGAGAAGGGTGGTTTTCGTCATGATTTTGGAACCTCCATGCGGGTTGTGATCACTGCGTCGACAATACCGTAATTTTTAGCTTCTTCGGCGGACATGAAATAATCGCGGTCCGTGTCTTTTTCGATCCGTTCAAGCGTTTGTCCGGTGTGATGGACAAGGATCTGATTCAGCTGTTCTTTGAGTTTAAGAATTTCTTTGGCTTGGATGTGGATATCGGAGGCCGTCCCCTGCGTACCGCCCCAGGGCTGATGGATCATCACGCGGGCATTCGGCAAAGAGTATCGTTTCCCCTTGGTGCCAGCCGCGAGAAGCAGTGAACCCATGCTGGCGGCCTGACCCAGACAATAGGTCGCGACATCGCACTTTACGAAGCGCATGGTGTCATAGATCGCCAGACCCGCGGTCACGGACCCTCCGGGAGAATTGATATAGACGTTGATGTCCTTGCCCGGCTCTTCCATGTTAAGAAAAAGGATCTGGGCAATAATGAGGTTTGCGATCACGTCATCGATCGGAGTCCCGATGAAAACGATGCGCTCTTTCAGAAGACGGGAGTAAATGTCATACGCCCGCTCCCCTTTTCCGGTTGTCTCAATAACCATCGGGACCAGATAGCTCATAGAACCCCCCTTCGATCTGTTATTTGGATTTCGCGTTCCGCTTCAAAAATTCAATGACCTTCTCGTTCCGGACCTGGTCCAGCAAGGTTTCCCGGGCTTCCTTGTGTTCTTTATAATATTTTTCGATCGTTTCCTTCGGCTGGCGGTATTGTTGGCTCAAGGCCTCGTATTTCTTCCCGAGGTCCGCCTCCTCCGCCTTGATCCCCTGCGTATCCGCAATTTCATCCAGAAGAAAAGCAATGTGGATCTGACGACGCGCCTCGGATTCGAACTCTTTTTGCATCTTTTCTTTTTCTTTACCGAAGATCTCCTCCGTACCTCCCTGCTGAAGAAAACGCTGACGCGCCTGGTCCATCAAGTATTCTGTCCGCCGCTGCAAAAGCCCGTTCGGCAGATCGATTTTATTATGCTTGATCAATTCGCTTAAGAGCTCCCGTTCAAAAGCGGCTTCTTTCTCATCAGCATCCCGCTTTTCAAGATCGTCAGTGAGCTTTTTCTTGAGATCACTCAGGTCCTTGTACTCTCCGGCCTGCCTGGCGAGATCATCGTCAAGTGCGGGAAGCATTTTTTCCTTGATCTCCTTGATCTTCATTTTGAAGACCGCGGTTTTTCCGGCCGCTCTTTTATCCGCCATATCCTGAGGAAAAGAGATTTCTACGTTTTTTTCTTCGCCGACATGGGCGCCCACGAGCTGCGCGGAAAACCCTTTCAGGTGTTCTTCCTCCTTGAGTTCAATCCAGTCATCATTACGTTTTTCCATTTCTTTGCCGTCGACCGTACAAACATAATCCGTGATGGCGAAGTCCCCCAACCTGGCCGCGCGCCCTTCGACCGCTTTGTATTGAGCATGCATCTCTTGGGTCTGTTTGAGCGCTTTCTCAATGTCTTCCAATTTCACCCCAGGCTTCTCTTTCTTGACACTTAATCCGGTCACACGGGAAAGCTTGACCTTGGGACGGATTTCAATATACGCTTTGTAGGTAAGTTTTTCCTTGGCGAACTGGATATCCTTGATCTCGGGCGTCGTGAGCGGATTCAGGTCTTTTTCGCGAAGCGCCCTGGGCAGGGATTCCGAAAGCAGTGTTTCCAGCACCGAGTCATTGGCATTCTTCTCATAATGCATGACCAGCACATCGCGGGGAACTTTTCCCGGACGGAATCCCGGCACTTTGGCGCGCGGAGCGATTGAGTTATAAAAAGATTCGAACTCTTCGCTGATACGGTCTTGGGCAACTTCAATGGTCAGGATCTTTTCGCAGGTTTTACCATCCTGCAATTTGATCTTGAGTGAAGAACTTTGAGGCTGCGAGGTTTCGGTAAGGGAAAGGTCTTCGGAGACTTCTTCTTTCTTCTTTTTCAGTAACACAATAACCGCCTTGCTTATAATGGAGCGAGTGGAGGGAATCGGCGCCTCCGCTTCGCGGCGGTCGGCCACCCGCACTTGCAAATCTGACACATGTCAGTTTTGCTTGCAAGTGCTCCCTTCGATTCCCTTGCATTTACTACGCTCATAGTTGTAGAGGGCTGTCATCGAGCCCTCACTGCGTAATACTTGTTCATCAAGAACAAGTATGGAGCGAGTGGAGGGAATCGAACCCTCGTAGCTGCCTTGGCAAGGCAGAGCATTACCACTATGCTACACTCGCTTGTTAGATGAAACCATGCGACTCTTGGGAGGCCGTATTCTAGAAGCGCATCTTGCCTTTGTCAAATAAACCGCGTACGTCTTCTTTGAGAAAAAGTGCGATCATCGTAGACGGCTATCATTGAGCCGTCACGATGTCGTACTGAATTATTGAAATTCAGTGCGGCCGAAGGGACTTGGCTCCTCCCCCGCCAAAAACCTGGCGGGTCCGGTAGGCCACCCGCGCTATAAATATGACAGAGGTCATATTTATGAACAGCGCTCCCTTCAAGCCCTCCAACAATCAAGTGCGGTTATCGTAGAAGACCTTCCTCAGGTCTTCACGATACCGTACTTTTTCATTGAGAAAAAGTGCGGCCGGAGGGACTTGAACCCCCAACCCTTTCGGGACAAGATCCTAAGTCTTGCGCGTCTGCCAGTTTCGCCACGGCCGCAAACCGAGCAACGAAAAAAGTGCGCCCTGAAGGACTTGGCGCCTCCGCTTCGCTGCGGTCGGCCACCCGCTCTGCACTTATGACATCAGTCATAAGTGCCAGCAGAGCTCCCTTCAAGTCCTTCAGCACGAAGTGCGGCTGTCGTAGACGGCCTTCCTTGGGCCCGTCACGACACCGTACTTTTTCACTGAGAAAAAGTGCGCCCTGAAGGACTTGAACCTTCGACCCAGTGATTAAGAGTCACTTGCTCTACCAACTGAGCTAAGGGCGCATGAGAGGCTTAATTCATTATAAATACTAGACTTACATAATCACTGAGTCGAACGCTCAAGCCCCTTCAGGGAGCTTGGTGTCTAAACGGTGACAGGAATCTATCTCAAAGAGGGCGTTATTATACGTATTTAGGTAGGAAATGCAAAAAATAAACTGATTAAAGTATTAACGCCGTGTGCGAGTTTTAGCACACGAGCCCTTTCAGTTGCAAAGGATCACGATTAAGTCTCAGATTTAACAGCACGCAAAAAGTATGAGTCACGATCTTGCGAATAATGCGGAAGATAAGAT
>JBAZER010000032.1:0-26783 GCA_041653795.1 Candidatus Omnitrophota bacterium | reverse complement strand
CTCTTCTCTCTCCCCCTCAGCCAGAATAACCCCCTCTGACTTATCCTTAAAATTCTTCGGAATACCTTCGGTGAGAAAAACAACAACTTCTCCGGCGGGTGGATACCATGTTCCGGGGCACTTACACTGATAATCATAAAATCCAGAGGGCCTAAATCGCTGAATCTTGGAAAAAGTCCCGGCCCTGCCCCAACCTCCTTTATAAATAATGGACTGGTTGGGACAACCCTAACTTCATCATTAATTTTTTTAACAATGACAGTCAGGGTGAGAAGGGGTACTTCTCAATCACCAGGGGAGGCGATTTTGGGCCGGGATGAAATTTTCGGATTGAATGAATATGCGTTTAAATCTTTTTTAAAATGCTCCTTTCGCCTGGCAGGACAGGTTTAAACCTGTCCTGCCTATACGAATATGAGTCTTAGAACAGATAGCTCAACTGCCCTCCTAATGTGTTCTGCTGGTGATTTCCGTTAAACACGGTCCCGTCACCGGCGTGAGCATAATCGATCCGGTACTCCGCTCTGGCGATCATGTTCTCGTAAAGCTTGTATTCAAGCGTCAGGGTATTGGCGAGATCCGTGGAAGCACCCGCGGTCCCAACACCGGTCCAGTTACGATACCGCCGGCTGTCATCAAACAGTTCAAAACGATAAGCCGCCGCCAATTTGTCCGTGAATTTGTACTTGGCATAGACCGCGTAATCGAACCATTGAGCGGTATGGAATACATCATCCATGGCTGTATCCACGCGGGGCTGATTACCGATGTCAAATTCGCCGGCAACCGAGAGCTTCTTGTTTACGTCCCAGCTCAGGACATTCGTGGCAAGAAAGCGCTTGGCGCCACTCGCGGTATTGTTCTCAGGTCCAAAATAGGTCGCCGTGGTCCATTTGACGTCCTTAAACGGACTGAAGCTGAAAGCATTTTCGAACGTCTTGTATGAGTTGTTATCGATATCCACATCCCAACCATTATTGATACCATGATAGATAGTCAAATAATCGTTGAAAAGAGCATAAGTCGCCCGAACTCCGGTATGCGTAAAAGGAATCGCATACCCGAATGAAACCGAGCGGCTGATATTCCAATTGTTTGGCCCCTCGATTACTTCATTCCCCGCCAATGTAACCATACGTCCGGCCTTGATATCGATAGTATGCGGCAGGATGCTGTTCCCCTCCAAGAATTTCAGGGGCGCCACAAGCTGAACGTATGCCTGCTCAAAAGCGAAGGCCGTGGTGGAAGCGCTTCCGTTGTCCCGGGTCAGATTATTAAAATAATACGGCACATCGCTTCCCATCATCATATCGATACGGAATCCTGCGCCGCCTTCAGGGTTCGCGGCTTTTTCGAACCAGAGTTTGGCTGCGTTCATGGAGAAGGTGTCGGCGGCCTTATCGGTGAGCGAACGTCCCACATTTCCTGTGCCACGGGACTCGCCGATCTTATTTTGGAATTGGGTCTCGACATATCCGCCCATGTGGATATCCTCCATCGCCCGAAGGAATCCGCCTTTGGACTCCGGCACCGGCGGGATATAAACCGTTTGTGCGTTCGGCGCAGGTTTTTCCATGGTCATCATCTTGCTATCCATCGCCTCCAATTTCCGGCTCAAGACATCAATCCGCGCTTTAAGCGCAGCGACTTCGTTATCCTCAGCAAACGCCATCCCAGGCCACATACACATTCCGATCAAACAAAAACTTAAAAACCCGCGTAACATTTTTTTCATAACTTCCTCCTCTGTTGGTTTTAAAAACTGCCTCCTGCCTCCTAAACGAAAGCCTTTAGACCGTAATGTTTCAAACGGTACCCCAGCATCCGCTCCGTGATCCCCAAGATTTCAGAGGCCAGACGCTGATTCCCCCCGGAACGCGCCATGGCCTCCTGGATCATTTGTTTCTCCAATTCGTGGATCGCTTCCGGAAGCTTTCCTCTCCGAACAAGTCCCCCGTGATCCAACTTAAAATTCCCTATTTGATCCGAACCTTGGATTTCCATAACACACCTTATTTTGAAACCACTAGCCGATTGCCGCGACACCGGTCTCGCCGGTACGAATGCGAATGCATTGAACCAACTCGGCAACAAAGATCTTTCCGTCGCCGATCTTCCCACTCTTCGCTCCTTTGATAATCGCTTTGACAGTCGGCTCGACAAAGTTGTCGTTGACCGCGATATCAAGACGCACTTTCTTTAAAAGATTGATCTTGTGCTTCACGCCACGATAAGTTTCTTCGTAACCCGCTTGCTGGCCACATCCCAGGGAGTTAGCGACGCTCATTTTATAGATCTCTGCTTTTTGGAGCGCCTCTTTGACCGCTGGCAACCGATGCGGTTGAATGTATGCAGTAACAAGTTTCATAGTGTTATTCTCCTTTCGAGGTCATCATTCCGTTGTAAAAATTTGGAAACCGGCATAGCCTTCCATGCCGTGTTCGTCAATATCAAGACCCTTAAGTTGCTCTTCGTCGCTAACGCGAAGTCCGGTCGTTGCTCTACAAATCGTAAAACAGATCACACAAGTAATTGCTGTCCAAGCTGCAACCGACGCAACACCCGTCAACTGGACCAAAAAAAGATGCCAGCCGCCTCCAAAAAAAAGGCCGTTCCCGTGCGACAAGCCAGCCGCCCCACCGAAAGATGACTCAGCGAAGAGTCCAACTGCAAGCGTACCGAACATGCCATTGACCATATGGACTGAAACTGCGCCCACAGGGTCATCGATCTTGAGAACTCGCTCAATAAAAATAACGGAAAACACAACTAGGGCCCCAGCAATCGACCCGATAATGATTGCGCTTAAAGGTGAAACGGAAGCGCAGGGAGCCGTGATCGCAACCAGTCCGGCTAGAGCACCGTTCAAAGTCATGGAAGTATCGGGCTTGCCAAAAAACCACCAGATCGTGAACATAGCCGAAACGGCGCCAGCACAAGCGGCAAGGTTCGTCGTGACAGCAATCGTCGCAATACTAAGATTCACGCCGCAGGTCGTGCTTCCAGGATTAAACCCAAACCATCCGAACCAGAGGATGAACACGCCGAGTGCCGCAAGCGGCATATTGTGGCCAGCAATAACGTTCGAACTTCCATCGGGATTATATTTTCCGAGACGGGGCCCAACCATGATTGCACCAACCAGAGCCGCCATACCACCGATACTGTGAACAACCGTTGAACCGGCAAAATCCACCATTCCGAGTTTCGAAAGCCATCCTCCGCCCCAAATCCAGTGTCCCGCGACCGGATAGATGATCGCGCTGATAAAAACCGTGTAGATGAGATAAGCGCTGAACTTTGTGCGCTCGGCCATGGCACCCGAAACGATCGTGGCTGCTGTTGCCGCGAACACAACCTGGAAAAGCCAGTAGGCGTATTGCCAAAGACCGTCCCCTGTTGCAGGGTTCGCGGCTGAAAGGAAAAACCCGGTTGTCCCCAAAAGGCCCAGCTTGTCGGCCCCAAACATGATGGCGAATCCGAATGCCCAAAAAACGAGCGAACCCAGACAGAAGTCGAGCAGGTTTTTCATCAGAATGTTACATGTGTTCTTGGCACGCGTAAGGCCCGTCTCGACCATCGCGAAACCGGCTTGCATAAAGAACACGAGAAACGCCGCGATCAGCGTCCAAATAGTATTAATTGCTGTAACATTAGACGCGGGCGTCGGATCCGCCGCAAACGCTGCCTTCTGCCAGAAATATCCGAATGTTAGCAATGCACCCATGATAAGGAACATTTTCTTGAAAAGCTTTTTCTTGAACATAACCGCCTCCTTTGATAGTTAACGGTACCTATTGGAGTTATGCATGTATCATGCCAAATGAACGGAAAATCGTGCCTACAGAGTGGATTTTATTCTGGGGATATTTCAGACAATATTACGATTTTGTAGTTTCGCGGAACATTTCTGTGATGTTTCAACATCGAAGATCCAAAAAAACAGGAGAAAAACCCCGGCTCTGAGAAGAGATACTTCTCATCATCACCAAGGGAGGCGATTTTGGGCCATCCCAATACCAATCAAGCAAAGCAGTACTTGACTCTTTTTAATTTAGGAAACAAAGGCAGTCAGTGGCCGTCCAAGTCACCATTAATGAAAAGAAAATAAAGACTTGGGCGGAGATTGGGGCGGTCCTTGTCAAGCTTTGAGGAAATGAAACAAAAGACAAGAACCGGAATGATCTTTTCAGGACAACGTTATCCGATCGCTATTTTGCCGGTCTCGCCGGTACGGATACGGAAACATTCTTTGAGATCGAGCACGAAGATTTTCCCATCCCCGATGTGATTGGTCCGCGCACCCTGGATAATCGCATCGACCGTCGCTTTCACGAATTCTTCATTAACAGCAATCTCCAGTTTTATTTTTTTTAAGAGACGGCCGCCTTCCTTATGCCCTCGATAGACCTCCGAAATTCCCTTTTGACGACCGCGACCCAGAACATTGGTCACAGTCACAAGATGGATTTCCTTTTCTTCAAGGATCTGAAGCACTTCGTCCAACCGGTCCGGCTGAATAATCGCAACGATGTAGCGCATAGTTTCCTCCTTAATCCAACATGGTGTAGCCTGATTCACGATGCTGTGTGAGATCAAGCCCGATACGTTCTTCGTTCTCAGAAACACGCAGACCCATAAAAGCATCCACGATCTTCAGAAGAACCCAAGAAACGACGAATGAGTAAACAATAGTGACGACCACGGCCTTCAACTGAATCAGAAAGAGTCCTGGGTTCCCATAAAAGAGCCCGTTATTCCCGGCCGGATTAACAGCTTTCGTGGCCCAAAGACCCGTGGCCAAAGTCCCCAAAATCCCGCCGACCCCGTGCACGCCAAAAGCGTCCAGCGAATCATCGTAACCGGACTTTGCTTTGACCACCGCCACGCAAAAATAGCAGACCACCGAGGCTGCAATTCCTATACAGATCGCGTCGATAGGCCCCACAAAACCCGCAGCCGGAGTGATCGTGGCAAGTCCTGCGACGGCACCGGTAATCATGCCGAGCATAGTGGGCTTGGAGTTGAACCTCCACTCCAAGAGCGCCCAAGTCAGTCCGGCGGTTGCCCCGGCGACATGAGAGACGACCATAGCGCTAACGGCTATCCGATTGGCGCCAAGCGCGCTTCCGCCGTTAAAACCGAACCAACCGAACCACAAAAGTCCGGCCCCGAGTACGGCAAACGGAAGATTGTGGGGAGGCGACATGTGTTGAGGATAGCCTTTTCTCTTTCCAAGAACCAGGGCGCAGACAAGAGCGGCAATGCCCGCATTGATGTGAACAACCGTGCCGCCTGCGAAATCCAAGGCACCTGAATTTCTTAAAAAACCACCCACACCCCATACCCAATGGCAAACAGGATCATAAACAAAGGTCGCCCAAAGGAGCGAAAAAACGCAGAACGCGGAGAATTTCATGCGTTCCGCGAAAGCGCCCAGGATCAAGCCGGGCGTGATGATCGCGAACATCGCTTGATAGATCATAAAAAGCTGGTGCGGAATCGTGGCCGAATAAGCTGCAAAAGGATCCAGACTCACACCCTGGAGGCCTGCCCAGCTCAAGTTGCCGATCAGGCCTTTAACATCCGGACCGAACGCTAAACTATAGCCGAAAAGGACCCACTGAAGCGTGATCATGCATATCAGAATGAAGCACTGCATCAGGATCGAAAGCATATTCTTCTTGCGGACCAGCCCGCCATAGAAAAAGGCCAGGCCGGGTGTCATCAAGAACACCAGTGCCGCAGAGACAAGGACCCACGAGGTGTCCCCGCCGCTAATGGCCGGAACCACCGGACTTGCAGCCCAGGCTGTTTGGGATATGCCCTGGAGAATAAAAAAAATCGCACTTCCCCAAAAATACTTACTTTTTTTCTGCATCGAATGCCTCCCCTTTTTGTCGACAAATCGCATTTTCTACGAATTCGTCCTACATTTTTGTAGGCTTTTGGATAGCAAAAACCATTCTCTATTCTGATTTGAATAAAGAAACAAACTTATGCAGGTTATAGGAGCAAGAGGCGTGCCAAATTCTTACGAACTAGAGCGTACCACTAAGGTACAGGGCATGCTTTTTTATGCAGTACACCCCATTTCATACACATTTCCCCACATGCGGGGAAATCACCCGATCGCTATTTTTCCGGTTTCACCGGTACGGATACGGAAACATTCTTTGAGGTCGAGCACGAAGATTTTTCCGTCCCCGATGTGATTGGTCCGGGCTCCCGCGATGATTGCGTCGACCGTCGTTTTCACGAATTCTTCATTGACGGCGATCTCTAGTTTTATTTTTTTTAAGAGACGGCCGTTTTCCTTATGACCCCGGTAAACCTCCGAAATCCCCTTCTGCCGCCCGCGACCCAACACATTGGTCACGGTCACAAGATGGATATCCTTTTCTTCAAGGATCCGGAGCACTTCGTCCAATCGATCCGGCTGAATAATTGCAACGATGTAGCGCATAGTTTCCTCCTTAATCCAACATGGTGTAGCCCGACTCACGATGCTGTGTGAGATCAAGCCCGATACGTTCTTCATCCTCAGAAACGCGTAGACCCATGAAAGCATCCACGATCTTCAGGAGGACCCAAGAAACGACGAATGAGTAGACAATAGTGACAACCACCGCCTTCAGCTGAACCAGAAAGAGTCCCGGGTTCCCGTAAAAGAGCCCGTTATTTCCGGCCGGATTAACAGCCTTTGTGGCCCAAAGACCCGTAGCCAAAGCACCCCAGATCCCTCCGATACCGTGAACGCCGAAAGCGTCCAGCGAATCGTCATAGCCAAATTTCGTTTTCACTACCGCAACGAAGAAATAACAGATCAGGGAGACCCCAACCCCGATCCAGATGGCATCAATCGGTCCGACGAATCCCGCAGCAGGTGTGATAGCAACGAGACCGGCGACGGCGCCGGTGATCATGCCGAGCATGGTGGGCTTGGAGCTGATCTTCCATTCCAGCAGGGACCAGGTCAGACCTGCAGCTGCGGCAGCAACATGTGTCACTACAAGCGCGTTAGCTGCAAGACCGTTGGCGCCCAGAGCACTTCCACCGTTAAATCCAAACCAGCCAAACCACAAAAGTCCCGCGCCGAGTACGGCAAACGGAAGATTATGCGGAGGCGACATATGGCTGGGGTAGCCCTTTCTCTTCCCGAGCACAATCGCACAGACCAGCGCCGCAACACCGGCGTTGATGTGAACAACCGTGCCGCCTGCGAAATCCAAGGCGCCTGAGTTTCTTAAAAAACCACCTACCCCCCACACCCAATGACAGACGGGGTCATAAACGAATGTGGCCCAAAGAAGTGAGAAGACAACGAACGCTGAAAATTTCATGCGTTCCGCGAAAGCCCCCAGGATCAAGCCCGGGGTAATGATGGCAAACATCGCCTGATAGATCATGAAAGCTTGATGCGGGACCGTCGCTGAATAGTCCGCGAAAGGCTCGCTGCCAACGCCGTGAAGACCCGCCCAGCTCAAGCTCCCGATCATGCCCTTGATATCCGGCCCGAACGAAAGGCTGTAGCCGAAGATCACCCATTGAAGTGTGATGATGCACATCAGCATGAAACATTGCATGAGCACTGAAAGCATATTCTTCTTGCGAACCAAACCGCCGTAGAAGAACGCAAGCCCCGGCGTCATCAAGAATACGAGCCCAGCGGAAATCAATACCCATGCCGTGTCCCCGGTATTAATGACTGGTGCGACCTCATCTGCAGCCAGAGCCAGCTTTGAGACCCCCATGAGAACCATGAATCCGGTCATCCCCCAAAAGCACCTTCTTATTTTTTCCATTATTTGCTCCTCCTTTTTACAAGTTCTATTTTTCGTCTACAAATTCGTTGCACATTTTTGTATTTTCGCGCTCATAAAATAACATTTGTATTCATGAACACATCTAGATGTGCAAGAGGCGTGCCAACTTGAGGGAATGGGGCTAAAGATGTTGAAAAATACTTGGGGGATAAAATTAGAAAAAAGGCGGGTTCTCTCAAGGGATGAGAAAGCCCGCCTGTTTTTGTTTTATTAGAAACTTGTATTTGTTAAAGCTTGAAAAGCATTTCCGCGTATGTCGGCACGGGCCAAAATTCCGTGGGAGTCACGCCCTCAAGCGCATCAATATCCTTGCGAAGAGCGCTCATCGCCACAACCACTTTGTCGCGAAATGCCTCGGCGCGCTTAACCACATCGGACACATGATGAGCCTTCTCGATCGCTGCCTCAAGTATGGCGAGCTTTTCCGAAGCGCCCGACAAAAGACCGCTCACAGTCGTAAGTAATTGCTTTTGGACCGTGACCGGCGCCGAAGCCGATTTCAGAACGCCAATGGCTCCTGCGAGCTCGGCCGCAAACTTCATCCCCGCGGGGATGAAGAGCCGCTTGACCATCTGAACGGACGCCTGCGCCTCGATATTGACATGCTTCACGTAAGCTTCAAGGTAGATCTCATAGCGGGAATGGAGCTCTTTGGGGCTCAGTACCTGATATTTATCAAAGAGCTTTTCCGCCTGTGACGTTGCCATGGTTGCCAATGCATCAATACCGGTCTTGATATTCGGAAGACCCCGTTTCTGGGCCTCGGCAACCCACTCGTCCGAATAATTGTTCCCGTTAAAAATAACGCGCCCGTGCTTTTTTACCGCATCTCGGACGATCGCAGTCGCTTCCTTGTTAAGACCTCCCTTACCGGCTTTCTCAAGACGCGTTGCGATCTCGTCCAGTGCTTCCGCAACGATGGTATTGATCACAATATTCGGACCTGAGATGGAGGCTGAAGAACCGACCATGCGGAATTCGAATTTGTTGCCGGTGAATGCGAAAGGCGAAGTACGATTGCGGTCGGTATTGTCCTTCGGGAGCGGCGGCAAAGCATCGACCCCGATATGGAGAAAACTCTGACCCCGGGACTCAACTTTTTTCCCTTTGGCGATACCTTCCAGGATATCCGTCAGTTCGTCCCCCATAAAGACCGAGATGATGGCCGGAGGCGCTTCATTCGCACCAAGCCGGAGATCGTTCCCGGGATTCCCGCAGCTTGCGCGTAATTTGTCGGCATGGCGATCCACCGCCATGAGAAGAGCGCTCACAAAGATCAGGAACTGCTCGTTTTCGGAAGGCGTTCTTCCGGGTTCCAGGAGATTTTGTCCGTCATCGGTTGAAAGCGACCAGTTATTATGTTTGCCGGAACCGTTCACTCCCGCGAAGGGCTTTTCGTGGAGAAGACATACGAGACCATGGCGAAGCGCCACTTTCTGCATGGTTTCCATTACAAGCTGGTTGTGGTCAGCGGCAATGTTGGTCGTGGAAAAGATCGGCGCCATTTCATACTGCGCGGGCGCCACTTCGTTGTGCTTGGTCTTGGAAGAAATCCCCATTTTCCAGAGTTCTATATCAAGATCCTTCATGAACGCAGAGATACGGTCTTTGATCGCTCCAAAATACTGGTCTTCAAGTTCCTGTCCCTTCGGCGATGGGGCACCGAAAAGCGTTCTTCCGGAAACGATCAAGTCGAGACGCTTTTCATAGCAGGTCTTATCGATCAGAAAGTACTCCTGCTCGGGACCGACCGTTGAGGTCACGCGCCTTGAGGCCTTGTTACCAAGCGCTTTTAACACGCGAATAGCCTGCTTGGAAACCGCTTCCATGGAACGTAGCAACGGCGTTTTTTTATCAAGCGCTTCGCTCGTATAGGAACAAAAAGCTGTCGGAATAGCAAGGGTTACATTCCCCGAAGCATCCTCTTTAAGGAATGCGGGAGAAGTGCAATCCCACGCTGTATAGCCGCGCGCTTCAAATGTGGAACGAAGACCGCCGCTCGGGAACGACGACGCATCGGGTTCGCCCTGGGCCAATTGTTTCCCGGAAAACTCCATGATCACGCTACCGTCGTCGGTCGGAGAAATGAAAGAGTCGTGTTTTTCCGCAGTCCGGCCCGTGAGCGGTTGGAACCAGTGGGTGTAATGCGTAGCGCCTTTTTCGATGGCCCAATCCTTCATCGCATTCGCGACAACATTGGCCACATCAGGCGAGAGCGGAAGTCCTTGCTGGATCGTTTTCCGGAGGGCCTTGTAGGTCTCCTTCGGAAGACGTTCCTTCATAGTACGGTCATTAAAAACATTGCTTCCAAAGATCTTTGTTACATCCACCTTCTCGTAACCGCAATGATAAGCATTATCTTCGCACATAACATCCCCCTTTTTCTGATTGAATGATTTTTAAAATTCTACTGTTCCTCATCAAGATACAACCCAAGTCTTTTGCTCCATTTCCAGAATGGTCGACCTGGACGGCCCCAATCTCAGCGATGCTTCGATTGCTCGGTATTGGGACCGCTGCATGGAAATTGATAAGTACTGGGACAGAAAACTTCCCTATCCGCTACAAAGCAATTTCTATGCCAAATCATCAGATATCTCCCCTATAGGGATCCCTTTGAATGGCCTACAAAACCACAAAATTGTCGCCCAAGACAAGCCGTCTACAATTTTGTAGGAACCTTCTACCCAAGACCATATTTTTTTATCTTATACCCAAGGATGCGTTCGGTAACACCGAGTGCTTTGGCCGCCTTACGCTGATTCTTGGCGTTGGAGCGGAGCGCCTCTTGGATCAATTTCTTTTCAAGTCTCTCGACAGCGCTGGGAAGGTCCCCGGAAGCGTCTTCGCCCTTTCCCTCATCAATAGAAAGCTCATGGGTCTTAAGCTGGGCCGTGACCGGATGGCCTTTGGGCCCCGGGATCGGAAAAAGATCAGCTTCGAGCGTATCGGACTTGCAATGGATCACAGCCCTTTCAATTGCATTCGCGAGCTCCCGGATATTGCCGGGCCAAGAGTAACTCATGAGGCATTCCATGGCTCCGTCGGAAACACATTTAACTCTTTTGCCGTTCTCAAGGCTCGCTTTTTTCAAAAAATGTTCGACAAGCAATGGAATGTCTTCCCGCCTTTCTCGCAAAGGCGGCAAAAGGATCGGCACCACATTGAGCCGGTAATAGAGGTCTTCCCGGAACTGTTTTTCCTGGATCGCTTTTTCGAGATCCCGGTTCGTAGCCGCGATCACCCGCACATCCACACGGATTGTCTGGGTCCCGCCCACGCGTTCGAATTCTCTCTCCTGGAGCGCTCGCAGAAGTTTGACCTGCATCGAGGCCGAAATATCTCCGATCTCATCGAGAAATAGAGTTCCGCCGTCCGCCATTTCAAAACGTCCGAGTTTTCTCGCAACTGCTCCTGTAAAGGCGCCCTTTTCGTACCCGAAAAGCTCGCTTTCAAGAAGCGTTTCCGGCAACGCCGCGCAGGATACTTTCACAAACGGCCTTTTCGATCGAAAGCTTCCGTAATGGATCGCGTGGGCTACCAGCTCTTTCCCGGTTCCGGTCTCCCCCCGCAGAAGCACCGTGGAACGCGTCTGGCTCACCATATCAATGGCTTCATAAACTTCTTCCATGCGTTTGCTTTTACCGATGATATTGGCCGGATGGAATTTTTTGGCAAGCTCACGCTTTAACTCGACATTTTCGAACTGAAGTTTTACTTTTTCTTTTTCGCGAAGCCGGTAATTCGCGACAGTCTGCGCAAGGATGGAACTGATAATGGTCAGAAGCCTCAAGTCTTCATCCAGGGAAACATTCCCCTCGAAAAGACGATCCACGCTCAACGCGCCGATGGTTTCCTGGTCGATCTTGATGGGGACACAGATAAAAGCGATGCGATTGCGGCGAAAATCCTTCCGCGCGCCGGTCCGATTAAGAAAAAGCGGCTCTTCCCCGATGTTCGGCACTGCGATAGGCTCTCCCGCCTCCACGACCTTGCCTGTGATTCCCTCTCCGACCTTATAGCGGCCTTTCTTTTTGGCCTGATCATCAAGACCATGGGCGATCTCGATCGTAAGATTTTCTCCATCAGGGTCCAGAAGCGTCAGGGTCCCGCGGTGCATACCCATTTTCTCATGAAGCACATCCAGCGCTTTCCTCATCCGCTCCTCGATCGGAAACGGAGCCGTCATGTGACGTGTGATCTCATAGAGCACACTGAGCTCCTGAATTTCACGCTGAAGTCCGACGGAGGGTTTTGTTTTTTCACCGCTCATATTTTCCTATCCTGACTTTTGTTTTCTTTTCATCGAGGATAGTCAGGATTGCCCCGATTTTCGTCCAAACTTTTCATCTTTTTCTAAATGGTAGTTTGGGCGGTACTGATTACCTTTGTTTTTGAAATTAAGGAGAATCAGGTACCGCTACCCTTCAATTGATCGGTATTGGGACTAAGGCCTGTCGCTTACTCCGTAGAGAACGATGCCTGCGCGATTGGCCTTCTCCACAAAAATGTCCTTACCGATGAAAAGGGTTTTATGCGCCTCGAACGCGAAAGCTTCGGCCTGCGCTTCGATTAACCCTTCCAGGGTCTTGAGCCCGACCGCCGGCACATCGAAACGCATATCCTGGTCCGGCTTGGCAATTTTCACCACAATGATCTTGCCGCGCCCGAGTGCCCCGCCGCGGCGTATCGCTTCATCCGTACCCTCAATGGCCTCGACCGCGAGCACGGTTTTGTTTTTCACGACCACTGTTTGTCCGATGTCCGCGCCGGAGACCTTCTGCGCCATTTCAAAACCGAAATCAATATTATCCATGACCGACTTGGAGGGCTTCTTTTTCCCAAGCAGGCCCGGTCCCGGCATCATATCCTTGAGAAGACAAGTTGAGTCCTGCAGAACGATACCTTTTTTGAAGAGGTACTCTGCGATACCCCCGAGAAGGGAATCGTCTTTGTGGTCTTTCAGCTTCACCAGGACCGACATCATATCGAGATCGAGCCGCACGTTCTCTTTAAAAAAACGAACCTTCTCGATCTTGCCGGCCATGATGGCTTCGTGAGCACCTTCGTCTTTCAGGAATTTCGAAAGTTTTTTGAGCTCGCCGACCTTAACCCATGAAAAAGCATCCGAAAGCTTCTCCAGGGCGGGTTCGGCTTCCTGCTCGATGGCGCAAGTCACGACCCGGTATCCCGCCCTCTTGGCCTCTTCAGCCACCAGGATGGGAAAACGACCGTTCCCCGCAATAATCCCCATGATCTTCATGATTTACCCCGTTAGAGATAGGAAACATTCCAGATGCTTCCGTCTATTTTGAAAATGACTTCTTAAAATACCAGCGGTCCCTATCACGAGTAGCTCCGATCTAACACTGCCCCATGAATCTCTAACGGGACAGGCTATCCGCAAATGCCCCGTTTGGACTTTTCCAAAAAATCAATGATCGTCTGAATGGAAGGACTAGGGGGGATGTCTTGCTGGATCTGTTTGATGACGTTCTTCAATATGAGACCCGACTTGAAGATGATCTTGAAGACTTTTTTGATGGCCGATTTTTCTTCCTGGGAGAATCCTGCGCGATCAAGACCCACGGTATTGATCCCGAAGGCGTGTGCCGGGTGGCCGTCAACCATCATAAAAGGCGGAATGTCTTGCACGACCTTGGAACACCCCCCCGTAATTGACAATTTCCCGATCCGGACGAATTGATGGACCGCGGAGAGGCCCCCGATGATCGCTTTGTCCTCCACGATCACGTGGCCCGCGAGCGTCGCGTTATTGGCGAGCGTCGCACCGTTGTGGATAATACAATCATGCGCCACATGCGCGTAAGCCATCAGAAGATTGTCGTTCCCGATTACGGTCTCGGTGCCATCCAAGGTCCCGGGATTGAGGGTCGCGTATTCGCGGATCGTGTTGCGGTCGCCGATCTTGAGATAACTTATACCGCCATCGAATTTTTTGTCTTGTGTAAGACTGCCGACCACCGCGCCGGTGAAGATCTCATTATCTTCTCCGATCGTGGTGTGCCCTTCGATCGTCACACGCGGTCCGACCTTCGTACGCGCTCCGATCCTCACAGCCCCATCGACGATGGCCCACGGCCCGATCTCAACCCCCTCGCCAAGGACGGCGTCCGGATGGACGATCGCCGTCGGATGAATCTTCACGCATCCACCACGGCGAATTTCACGTCCGCTTCGCATACAAGTTTGTCCCCCACGTAGGCTTTTCCGGAACATTGACCGAACTTGGAACGTTTCTTCAGGACCTCAACTTCCATTCGAAGCGTATCCCCGGGGAAAACCGGACTGCGCCATTTGACGGCATCAACGCTCATGAAATAAGCGATCTTGCCCCGGTTCTCGGGTTCGCCCAGCATGATCACCCCGCCTACCTGCGCCATAGCTTCCACGATCAGCACCCCCGGCATCACAGGGTGACCCGGGAAATGCCCCTGAAAAAAATAATCGTTCATGCTGACCTGCTTGAAACCCGTAGCGCGCACCCCCGGTTCAAAATTTTCGACCCGGTCCACAAAAAGAAAGGGATACCGGTGCGGAATGATCTTCTGGATTTCTTCCGCAGTCAACGTTTTGGAAAGCGGTTTGGATTCAGATGAAGTGGTCATTGTTAATTTCCTCACGAGTTCAACGTTAAGGGCATGGCCGCTCCGGAAAGCGATCACGTGTCCATGAATGAATTTCCCGCATAAAAAAAGATCTCCCAGGATATCCACCATCTTGTGCCGACAGGCCTCGTTTTCAAACCGCAAGGTGTTCTGGAGCGGTTTGTTTTTTTCAAAAATGAGCGTGTTGGATGGATTCGCGCCTTTTCCAAATCCCTGGGAGAGCAGGAGCTCCGCTTCCTTTTTAAGACAAAAAGTACGGGCCGGCGCCAGTTCCCGCTCAAAGACCCCGGGCATGAGCGAAAGCGACAGATACTGGGCCAGAAGGTCTGCATCCCGGTAGTCGAGCATGTAGGAGATCGAAAATGAAGCGGCGGGCAGGATCACGATTGACTGATCGCCTTGATCAACGTACACAGGCGTTCTGACCGCCAGAAATTGCCGCTCCGCGTCCTGCTCTTCAAATCCGGCGCTGATCAGAGCATTCGTAAATTCCAGAGCGCTCCCGTCCATTCCGGGGACCTCTTCTCCGTCAATCTCCACCAAAGCGTTGTCGATCCCGAGTCCGTGAAAAGCAGCCATGAGATGTTCGATCGTACGAACACGGCCATTCCCAACCGTGATCGCGGTTTGACGCATCTTATCGGAACAGACATTCTCGATCGAGGCTTTAACCTTGAGGTCCGGGGTCAGATCAACGCGGCAAAAAAGTATGCCGGCATTTTTCGAAGCCGGACGCACGCATACCGTCACCTTGCGACCGGTATGGAGCCCCGTTCCTTCGAAAACGGCTTGATTTTTTAGAGTCCTTTGTTTCATTGTTTCCCGACTTAGGCCTTTTTCTTATACCTCTTCGCGAGTTCCGCGGAGACCTGCGTCGTAATGTCAAAAGACTTTTTCTGGGCGAGAAGCACGCGTTTGTTGAAGATCATGTCATAGCCGCCTTTGGCCGAAAGGTCCTGGACAATGGCATCGATCTCCTGGAAGATCTCGCGAACCACCTTATCGCGTTGTTCCGCGAGCTGCTGGCGAACATTGCGATCGAAATCCTCAAGCTGGCGCTTTTTTTCGATCAATTGTTCCTGTTTGGTGGCACGGGCATCCGCCGCAAGAAGAGTCAATTCATCTTCCATCGAACGGATTTTGGCCATCATGTCATTACGTTCTTTTTCCTTAGCTTCCCCCGCGGTCTTAAGCACCAAATCCTGGTCCTTGGTCTTTTGGTAATTGTCAAAAACCTCGCCCACATCGACATACGCAACCTTCATTTCTACCGCGAAGGCCGGAAGGCTTAAACCCGACATCATCAGTATTGCCAGAAAACCCGCTGTTATTTTACGGTTCATGGTATTTCTCCTTTGTTAGAATGGAACGGTGGTTGAAACACTTTAAAAACTACGGCTCAAACTGAATTCAAAACGGCCGTTTCTGTCCTTGGTATCCCTGTTCGCAATGGGAAAACCATAATAAAAAGCCAAAGGTCCGATCGGTGTCTTGACCTTGACGCCGGGGCCAACGCTCACGGCGAATTCCGAGAAATCGAGACTGTAGGAATCCTTATTAACATTGCCTACGTCAACAAACACCACTCCGCGGAACGCATCGAGATAAGGAAGCGGAAAAGTGTAGTCGAGGTTCACAATGGCCATGGTCTGACCGCCCGAAGCTTCGCCTCCCTCCTGGGGGCCCACACGCCGGTAATTAAAGCCGCGCACCGTGCCAAGACCGCCGGCAAAGAACCTGTCATAGGCCGGAGTCGTCGATGTCTTCCCGAACGCCTGCGATGTGGCCAAACGAGCCTGAAACTCGATCTGGTGTTTCTTATGGAACGTAAGATACTCTGTATACCCGGACCTCAGAATATAAAACTCCTGGTCGCCGCCAAGAAAACTTCCGATCAACTCGCCCGCGAGATTGATCACACGTCCTTTGGTGGGACTGAATACATTGTCACGATTGTCAAAGGTCGTGAACGCACGAAGCCTCGAAAGCCAGTCGGGCCCGTCAAACTCCGTGACGGAAACGGGCGCGCTGCTTGAGACATCTGTAAGTTTTACACGTTCTATTGTATATCCGCCACCCAGCCGGAGGACATCTTTAAAAAGACGCGACAAATTCGTCGAAGCGCCCATTCTTCTCTCACCAAAATCAGTGTTCTTATTGTCTTGCCAAGTGGCAAAAATGTTCGTGCCCCAGGAAATCGGCTTGTTGAAAAGGTAAGGCTCGACGAAGCTGACATCATACTCCTGGTGGACGGTCCCGATTTGTCCCCGGATCGAAAGCGATTGCCCGCCGCCCGTGAAACGCGGCCAGTTGAGGATATCGAAATTGCGTTGTGATATCTCGGCAAAACCCATGAACGTATCAATGGAACTGATGCCGCCGCCAAAGGAAAGCTCACCGGTACGCTTTTCTTTCACCCGGAAAATAAGGTCCTTGCGATTTGCTCCGGCGTCCGTGGGTTCGGTATCATATGTAATCTCTTCGAAATAATTCAGATTTTGGAGACGCTCCTTGGATTTCTCGATCTTCTTGCCGTCAAAGCGTTCGCCGGGACGGATGCGGAGTTCGCGGCGAATAACCTTGTCGCGGGTCTTGGTGTTCCCGCGGATCTGGACCTTTTCCACGAAATAGAGGTCCCCTTCCTGGATTTCGTACGTGATATCTACTTTACCGCTGTCGCGGTTCAGTTTTACGTCGGGCACTACGCGGGCTTCGATATAGCCTTCATTCATGTAGAACTGACGGATCTTTTCGATATCCTGTGCGACATAAAATTGCGAGTAGGTCAGCCCGGGAAGCATCTCGAGCTGCTGCCAAAGCTCGGATTCCGGGAAAAGGGTATTGCCTATAAACTTGATCTCGCCGGTCAGGTAATGCTGTCCCTCGTCGATCTTGATCAGGATCTGGATCGTGTTTTGGTCTCTGTTATAACTGAACTCCGGCGAGACCTTGACATCCAAATAGCCTTCTTTTTGGTAAAAGAAACTGATCTTCTCAATATCTTTCTCGAAATCACCCTCTTTGAACGTTCCAAACAGGAACCATTTTCTCTCTTTCGTCTTCATGAGTTTCCGTAGCTGTTTGGGTTTGAAGGCCTGTACCCCCTCGAAGGAGATCTTGGTAATTTTAAATTTTTTTCCCTCAAAAACCTTGATTGTGACCGCGGCTTCTTTGGTTTGCGGATCCACGTTCACCGCAACCCGAAGGTCCACGAACCGGAACCCTTTGTCCGCGTAAAGCTTGCGGATCTCTTCCTCGCCCTTTTTGACGGCCTTGCGATCCAGGATCTGCCCTTCGATCACGCCGAGCGTTTTGCGGAGCTTGTCTTCCTTAAAAGAAGTGGCTCCTTCGAACGAGATCTGCTTGATGATCGGTTTCTCGTCCACTTCCACGATTAATTTATAACCTTCGGGAAGTTCTTCCACTTCTAATTTCACATCCTCAAAAAACCCGGTCGCATAAAGACGCTTGATATCTTCGTTGACGGTCTGCTGCTTGAGGGACAGCCCCTGTTTGGTCTGGACTTTACTTAAAACGGTGTTCGTACTCACGATGCGATTCCCGCGGACCTCCACAGCAACGACCATTTTTTCGATCTTAGGTGCAGGTTGAGAATCCGCTGCGGCTGAAGCGGGGGTCTGCGGTTGGGCGTCAGAACCTGAAACGAGCGCCTTTGGCGCTGGAGCCTGCGCGGTTTCTTCATGCTTGTCAGAAGAAACTGTCTTGGCTGGTGATGGGACGGTGGGACTTGAAACGGAAGTTTCCGGTCCAGAAGTTTTTGCGGAGGTTTCTTCATTATTCTTATCAGAAGGAACTGTCTCACCTAGCGACGGGACGGCAAGGTCTGAAGCGGAAGCCTTCGGTTCGGGAATTTCGGTAGATGTCTCTTTTGCATCATTGTTCGTAGAAGCGGCGGAGGAAGAGGACGGAGAGGCTGCAACAGCTTCAGTAGACGTCTTCTCAGCCGCATTTTCGGCAAGGACCGGCAGAGAATGAAGTGCATAAAAGGACAAACCTAAAAGTAGAATTATTAACCGCTTCACGCGGACTCCTCCGATCTAAAAAATTCGGGATTATCGAAACGCGTCCATTCCTTGAGAAACACGAGCGGAATAACGCCCGTAGGCCCATTGCGCTGTTTGGCGATGATCGCCTCGGCCTTATTTCTGTTCTCTTCGGACGGCTGATAATACTCTTCTCGAAAAAGAAATACAACCACGTCCGCGTCCTGTTCGATGGCGCCGGACTCGCGAAGATCGGAAAGCTGCGGACGGTTGCCGGTTCTTTGCTCCACCGCACGGGAAAGCTGGCTCACCGCGATAACGGGAACCCGGATCTCGCGCGCAAGCGCCTTGAGGGACCTTGAAATTTCTGAGATCTCCTGCTGACGATTCTCGGAGGACTTCGCCCCCTGCATAAGCTGCAAATAATCGATCACGATCAGCGAAATATCGTGTTTCATCTTGAGACGGCGCGCCTTGGCACGGATTTCGAGCACGGTCTGGGACGGCGTATCGTCGATAAAGATCGGCGCTTCGGAAAGTTTGCCGGCGGCGTTTGTCAGCTTCGGCCAATCCTGATGGGAGAGATATCCCGTACGAACCTTTTGCGCGTCCACACGCGCGTGCGAGCAAAGCATTCTCTGAACAAGCTGCTCTTTACTCATTTCAAGCGAAAAAACAACGACAGGTTTCTTCAGATTGATTCCCACGTGTTCGCAGATCGCAGTGGCAAAAGCGGATTTTCCCATCGAGGGACGACCTGCCACGATGATCAAATCCGAGGGTTGAAGTCCCGCGGTTTTCATATCAAATTCATGAAAACCGGTCGCAATGCCTGTGATGTGTTCCTTGCGCTGAAAAAGCTGGTCGATCGTTTCCATGCTTTCATGGATAATGTCTTTGATCTGAACGGTCTTATTTTCGATCTGAGACTGGCCGATATCAAAGATCATTTTCTCCGCGCTGTCGATCATCTCACGGGCATTTCCGTCGGCCTCAAGACTGTTCTGAACGATCTGCGTCCCGGATTGGATGAGCTTGCGAAGAAGGGCCTTGTCCTTGACGATGCGGGCGTAATGTTCGATGTTCGCCGCGGTCGGAACGATCGTTGTCAACTGTGTCAGGTAACTGATCCCGCCCAGTTCCTCAAGCTGTTTGCGTTTCTTGAGCTCCTCGGAGACAGTGATGAGGTCCACGGGATGATTACGGGAAAAAAGGGTTGTCATCACGTTGAAGATATTTTGATGACGCTGATCGTAGAAAAAATCGGGAGTCAGGACTTCGATGGCCTTCGCAAGCGCGATCTCGTCAAAAAACATCGCGCCCAGAACGCTCATTTCAGCTTCGCGATTCTGGGGCGGAAGTTTTTCGTAAAGATTGACCGTTGTCTGCAATTCAGCCACAAATGACCTCTGAAGAGGTTTAAGACGATCGTCCAATTCTTTGCCTTCTTTTTTATTGAAGGTGAATTGGACTGCCCTGATTACCTTCGACTTTAAAAATTAATGAGAATCAGGACCGCGAACGAGTTCGACCGTCAGACGCGTCTTGACCTGCGGGTAGATCTCGAGATCGACTTGGTGCGTGCCCAAGGTCTTCAAAGCATCCTTGATCCGGACCTGCTTTTTTTCGAAGCTGTGCCCTTGCTTTTCGAGCGCCACGCGGAGATCCTCGGCGGTCACGGAGCCATAAAGCTTGTCGCCTTCGCCTGCGCGAACTTCGAGCGTGATTGTAAGATCTTTCATTTCTTTGGCGCGTTTTTCAGCCGCTTCTTTTTCTTTGACCTTGCGCGCGGCACTGCGAGCGCGCTTTTCCGCGAAAAATTGTTTGTTAGCGCGGGTCGCCGGGATGGCGAGATCCTGGGGCATTAGAAAATTCCTTGCAAATCCGTCACGCACACGCACGACATCGCCTTTTTTCCCAACATCCGCCACATTTTTCAAAAGCAACAATTCCATGGATCAATTCCCCTTTTTTCTTTTTTAAAATGGCCCGGCGATCAGTTCGCCTGGAATGCCAAAAGCCCCGAATGACGCGACTTTTTAATGAGACGTGTGAGCGTCCGCTGGTCCTTCGAGTTCAAACGCGTGATGCGACGCGGCAGGATCTTGCCTTTCTCGGTAATGTATTTCCCGAGGGCCTCTACATCCTTGTAATCCATGGGAGGCAGTACGCGGCGCATGCGCTTGCGCACTGGCCGTGAAGAACTCCGGCTCGGAGAACCGTAGCCTTTTTCGCCTTTTTTGGGGCCACGGGCGTTCTTATCGAAAGGTTTTTTCTTTTCGAATTTTCCAAACTTTGAAAATGAAGATCTGGGTTTCATATTTTTTACACCTGGCTGATTTAGAAGGGAATTTCTTCGTCGGGTTTGAGTTCGTCCTTTGAAAGGGAGACGGAATCCTTTTTGGAAGGCACGCCGCCCTCCGGGGCTTCAAAAATACTGTCATCCACGTCCATGGCCGGCACATCCGACCCCTCGCCCTTCCCGCTTCCGGGTTTCGAGCCGAGGAACTGGACATTGTCGGCGACCACTTCCGTGGAATACCGCTTGTTACCATCCGGGCCGTCCCAACTCCGGGTCTGAATCCTTCCCTCCACGAAAACGGGGCGGCCTTTTTTCAAGTACTCATTACAAATCTCCGCGAGACGGGCCCAAGCCACGATGCGGATAAATGCCACTTCTTCTTTTTTTTCTCCGGACTTGGAATTGAACGCGCGGTTGACGGCGATCGTAAACGTCGTCACGGCTTGTCCTGAAGGGATATAACGAAGTTCCGGATCCCGGGTGAGATTTCCGATCAACATGACTTTATTCAAACTTACGGCCATAGGTCACCAGATGTTTTATGCGTTGGATTGATTATGCTTTGGGCGTTGCAGTGGAAACGGCCGGAAGAGGCGGTAATGCGGGCTTCTTCGCGGGAATGCTCACCATGTATTTTAAAAGGTTCTCCTGGAGTTCCAGTTCTTTGCGAAAATCCTGCATCCGGGACGGATCCATTTCGAATTCAAAAACAAATGTCCTGCCGTCTTTGTATTTGCGGATCATGTGGCCGAGCATTCTTTTGCCGAGATCCGTCTTCTGGATCACTTTACCCTGGAATTTCTCGATCCATTTTACAACCTCCGCGGCAGAATCCTTGTGACCCTCCCCGCTAATTTCCGGCGGAAAAATAAACAAACCTTCATATTTTTTCATTACACACTCCCTCAGTATCCGGCTTAGGATGATAACTCTTTCCGTAAGTTTCGTAAACAGAAGCTACAGAAGCAGTTATGAAGTTTTTAGACCTTCAAAAAGGCTAAAAGAGGAGACAATGTAACACAAATGCCGTGCTTGGGCAACCCTGATTCTCATTTAATAAAAAGGTTAAACGGTTAATCAGGATAGTCCAAGTCATCGTCTATGAGACAAAAATAAAGACTTGGACAAGAAAAGTTCCAACACCCGCGACTCTCACAGTGCCACAGCATTGACCCGGCTCATGGCCTTCGGCAAAGGCTCCACGGCCCAGGCGCGGCACGCCTCCATTCCTTTTTCGAGAAGCTCTTTCATCTTTTTCTCTTCTGCAATATTGAAAGCAGAAAGTACATAATCCCGGAGGGGCTCGTCGGACCCTGCGGGTTTTGCTGTTGTTTTGTCTTCGCGAAGACCGATCCCAATCCGGAGTCTCGGATATTCACGACTTCCAAGATGTTCTTCGATCGAAGCAAGACCCTTATGCCCGCCCGAACTCCCGTTACTTCGCAAACGGAATTTCCCGAATGATAACGCAACATCATCGACCACAACCAAGAGATCTTTGTCGACCGCAATTTTCCAATGTTTTACGATCGCCGCAATCGCTTCGCCGGAAAGATTCATATAGGTCAGCGGATACGCCAGATGAAGAGCTTCCCCGTTCCACGAGACCGAAGCTATAGCCGCTTTCTGGGATTTTTTGAGAGCAAACTTCACTTTCTCTTCTCCGGCAATGAACTCCATAAGCCGCCGGCCGATGTTGTGCCTCGTGCCTGCATATTCGTCCCCGGGATTCCCAAGCCCAACGATGAGTTTCATCAGAGCCCTCAAAATCCCCCGGGAAACGTTTGCACGGCCCCCGGGAGGTCCGCTATTACTTTCCTTCTTTCGCCGGGATTGCGGCAGATTTTCCTGCGGCAGACGCTGCGGGTTTGGCGGCGGCAGGCGCGGCCTTCGCGGGAGCACCTTCTTCGCCTTCCTTCTCCTTCTTGCCTTTTTCCATGACCTCAGGCTCAGTAGCGGCGCCTTCTTCGGCAGGTTTCACTTCTTCCTCACGGGGAGGATGGATCGCAAGAACCACGTCCTCCGGTGAAAGCAGGCACCTGATCCCCTGCGGAAGTATCAAGTCCTTCACATGGACCGCGTCGTTGATCTTCATAGCTTTTGTTTCGATCTCGATCTTTTCCGGAATCTGTGTCGGCAGACATTCTACCTCAATTTCGCGGTGCACTAGGTCGAGCGACCCGCCTTCCTTGATGCCGGGTGCCTCCTCAATACGAAGAAGGACCACCGGCACCTTGACCGTGATTTTTTCGGTCAACGAGATGACCATGAAATCGATGTGGTCGATCTTGTCCGTGACCGGATTGTTCTGGATAGCTTTGATGCGGCATGTCGACTCCTTCAGCTTCGCGCCTTCGACCTGAAGTGTGATCAGGACGTTTGCGCCGGCCTTGGTATGGACCGCCTTGAGAAATGCCCGGTCCGGCACCTCGATCGCAAGGGGCTTCATACCATGCCCATAGACTACAGCCGGAAACATTTCATTACGGCGGACCATACGTGCCTTGCGAGTCCCGCCCGAGTTGCGTACCTTAGCTTGCAGTTCGAAAGTTTGCATTGAAAATTCCTCCCTGATGTTCTGTGATTAAGACGGAAGTACCTTCCCTCTTGTCCGGTTTAGTACTGTTCTCCATTTAATTTTAGGGGTTAACAGCACTTATACCGCATACCCCTAAATTTTAATATGATGCGGTATTATGCTTCAACACCTGCGCTTGAAAAAAGTGTGCTGATTGATTCGTTATAGTGGATCCGGTAGATCGCGTCCGCCAAAAGCGAGGCGATCGAAATTTGAGTGATCTTCTTGATCCGTTTTTCCTTCCCGAGCGGAATGCTGTTCGTCACGATAAGTTCCTTGATGACGGAATCCTGGATCCTTTTCACAGCACTTCCGGCCAGGACCGGATGAACGATGTTAGCATAGATGTCCAATGCGCCCGCTTTCTTGAGGGCCTTGGCCGCCTCGACAAGCGACCCGCCGGTCGAGATCATGTCGTCGATGATAATGACATTCTTCCCGGCCACGGAACCGATGATGTGCATCACATGCGTCTGGGCTGCATCTTCACGACGCTTGTCCACGATCGCAAAATCGCAATTGAAAAGCTTGGCGTATCCCCGCGCCATTTTGATCCCGCCCACGTCAGGCGAAACGACCACGAGATTTTTGACCTT
Organism: Candidatus Omnitrophota bacterium; assembly: GCA_041653795.1. Taxonomy (GTDB): domain Bacteria; phylum Omnitrophota; class Omnitrophia; order Omnitrophales; family Aquincolibacteriaceae; genus Aquincolibacterium. The sequence continues at coordinate 2,848 of JBAZER010000032.1, read as the reverse complement.
CCTTTTCTTGAAAGAACTTCCCATCACGTTGATCGAATAGAGATGGTCCACCGGAATATCAAAGAATCCCTGGATCTGCCCTGCGTGAAGGTCCATCGTAAGGACGCGGTTCGCACCGGCGCTCACGATCAGGTTCGCCACGAGTTTCGCGGTGATCGGAACGCGCGGCTTGTCCTTGCGGTCCTGACGGGCATAACCAAAGAACGGCAATACCGCCGTGATCCGCTTGGCTGAAGCGCGGCGCGCGGCGTCGATCAGGATCAAAAGTTCCATCAGGTTCTCGTTGGGCGGCGTGCAGGTCGGCTGAACGATAAAAACATCCTTGCCCCGGATATTGTCACGTATCTGGAGCTGGATTTCCCCTTCCGGGAAACGGCTGAGCAGCACATTGCCGAGCGGAATGCCGAGGCACTTTGCGATCGCCCTGGCAAGCTCCGGATGAGAGCTCCCCGTCAAAAGAACCATCTCTCCATTTTGCTTTTTCTGGACCTTCGTCATAAGGACACCCTACCTTTTTTTCTTTGAGATGGGCCGGGCCGGAACGCCGACGACCACATCGCCTTTTTTAATTTTTATCTTCGGGATCACCACCGACCCCGCGCCAGTCTTCGCCCCGTCCGGGACCCGGACGGGCGCCACGAAAACCGTATTGGAACCGATCATCGCGTTCTTTCCGATCATAGTTTGGTGCTTTTTCTTTCCGTCAAAATTCGCCGTAATGGTTCCTGCCCCGATATTCGTCCCGTCACCGATCACCGCATCCCCCAAATAAGTCAAATGCTTGGCCGAAACCTTCTTTCCAAGACGGCTCCGGTTCACTTCCACAAAGCTTCCGATTACAGAACCATCTCCGATCACGGTGCCGCAACGGATTTTTGCAAACGGCCCGATCTCACAATTCATACCGATCTCCACCCCGCTTTTAATAAAGCACCAGGGATAGATCGTGGTGCCTTTGCCGATCTTCACGCCCGGTGCCACAAAAGTCTGCTCGGGCGCTATAAATGTCACGCCCTTGCCTTGATGCCTTGCAATCTCCCGTTCGTTTATTTTTTTCGTCACGGTGGCCAGATCTTTCTGGGAATTGATCCCTTGCCCTTCTTCCGCGCTCGCCAGTGAAAAAGCCTCCACGCAATAGCCCCCGCGCCGGAGAATCTCAATGGTGTCCGTCAAATAATATTCGCCCTTTTGATTGTCCCGTCCGACGCTTTCCAGAGCTTCGAACAGGACTTTCCTGTCGAAAAGATAAATGCCGGTATTTACTTCCCGGACCGCACGCTCCTCCGGGGTAACATCCAGTTCTTCGCGGATCGCCGCAAAATGACCTTCTTCCCGTACGATCCTCCCATAGCCGGACGGGTCTTCCAGAACACAGGACAACACGCTGACATGCGCCCGCGATTTTTTATGCGCTTCCAGGAACTTCGCGAGCGTCTCCGGTTTCACGAGGGGCATATCGCCGGGCCAGATCAATACGGGACTTTGTGCGCTCTTGAGCGCCGCCTTGGCCATCATCACCGCATGGCCAGTTCCTTTTTGCTCGCGCTGAAGCACCGGGATTGCACCATACGGCTTCGAAAAAGAACGCACTTCTTCGGCCTTATAACCCACCACCACATAAGGGTTCTTGATTCCGGCTCCAGCTAAAGTCTCAAGCACATATCCGAGTACGGGTTTCCCGAACACCGGGTGCAGGACCTTCGGCAATTCAGAACACATCCGCGTTCCTTTTCCGGCCGCGAGAACAATAGCGACCATACTCATCCCTTGATCCCGGTCAATTTGATGCCTTCGACAAAGAACCGCTGGTTGAATAAAAAGATGACCAGGATCGGCAGAATCATCATCATCGACGCGGCCATGAGGAGCGTCCAATCCGTGCCGTGCACTCCCTGGAAATAAGCCAGTCCGACCGGCAGCGTGTATTTCGTATGTGTGTTCACTACGATCAAGGGCCACATCAGGTTCATCCACGATCCCATGAACGTAAAAGTCGTCAAGGTCGCCAAGGCCGGTTTTGAAAGCGGCAGAATGATGTGCCAGAAAATCCGGATGTACGAACATCCGTCAATCTTCGCGGCATCTTCCAGATCCTTGGGCAGCGTCAAAAAAAACTGTCGCAGCATAAATGTCCCATAAGCAGTAAAAATCCCCGGAAGGATCAGCGCCTTGTACGTGTCGATCCATCCAAAATGCCGGAGCAGGATAAACACCGGGATCATGGTCACTGCGCCCGGGATCATCATAGTCGCAAGATAACCGAAGAAAATCCTGTCGCGGCCCGGAAAATTCAGGCGCGCAAATGCGTACGCGGCCATTGCGCTCGTGGCGACCTGCCCGAACGTGATGCAAAGACTCACAAAAATGGAATTCAGATAAAACTGCGCAAACGGGACCACGGACCAGACATTCACATAATTCTTCCAGACAAAACTGGCCGGCAACCATTCCTGCCACCACGGACGATTCTCCGCGAAAACCTGTCCCGCCTCGGCAAGCGAGGTTGATACCATCCAGAGAAACGGCGCCGCCATGCTTACCGCGCCCACGGCCAAAGCCATGAAAAGCACCGCCCGCTGCAACCTCCGCTTCAGGAGCGACTTTTCCCTGAGCCCGGTCATCGCCCCCATCGTTTTTTTTCTTTTTGAGCGGGAGACAGACGCCGCGATTTCCTGCTTCATTTCCTCCCGGATCAGCGAATCAATGTGATTTCCCATGGTCTTGTATTTATTTCCAGATGGTTGACCATGGACTATCCTTGTCCAAGGTTTTATTTTTAAAGGGTTGACAAGGATTGCCCCAATTTCCGCTATGCTTCAATTGATAGGAATTGGGACTATCCTTGTCC
>JBAZER010000031.1:0-26917 GCA_041653795.1 Candidatus Omnitrophota bacterium | reverse complement strand
GAGATCCATAAGGCCCTCCCCGGCTGGTTGAAAGGTTCGCTAACACCCTTTCATTCGGCCAGAGGGCCTTTCTTATTGATAGGATCATGAAAACTCGCACACGGCGTTCATCTTTATCTTTGTTAAAATAATTATTTAAAAAATAACATTGTTTTTAGCGGAACCAAAACTGGTCGTTATTTTTTGCATACGAACGAGCCTCTTGTTAAAGTAGGCGGCCTACAAATGGACACCCTCTGTGATGAGGACGGCTTTATCAAGCGGTTTTCATAAGGTTTTTCCTGTTCAACATATTTCTGATAATTTTTCTGCTGTTCAGATACTGTCTTGCCTAACTCCAAGTAAAGACCATGAGCCGTGATCTGTTCATTAGAAAGGTACCGGGTACCTTGGGGAGTTAGAAAGGTACCGGGTACCTTGGGGAGGGGTAACTTGTATCATTTTGAACCAACCAGTTGCTTTTCCACTAGTTCCTCGTACACGCGAGTTTGTTCTGTGTATTCACGGTAGATTCTCTGTCGATCCTGATCTGTTGCCGCCAGCTCAAGATAGGCTGGATCATAGTCAATAAAAGATATTTATGCATTGTTCCGGTTTCCTGAGAGATATTCGCTCTATCCTCTCTTCCGTAGGGCACATTTAAATGTGCCCTACAGGAGGGAATAACTGGAGCAACGCATATATTTCTTTCCCCTCCGAATACATCCGATAACTGGAATAGAAATTCCGGCAAATTCCGGGGACACATCACTTAACTTCAGCATAAATTTTAGGCCCGGGTTTAGTCTTTCGAAGTACCCGCCCTGTAAGCTCCTCAAGTTTTCGAAGAAAACCATCTTCTCCCAGCGGTCGTCCTGTTCTACTGTGCCGATTGAGTCGTTTTGTTTGATCTTTATCGGGCGTGCGAAGATATTCCGCCCAGTTCTGAATACGTTCATTAAGGAAACTTGGGCTCAAAAGAGGATCCGGGACCCCAAATACATGGGCTTTAGCACTCGACCAAGGATAATCTTCGGCCTGGCTAACAATCCCTGCTTCTACAGGATTGCGTTCGACATAGCGAACAGCACTAAAAAGATAAGGCTCATCCATCGGAAAACTTAAGAATCTTCCCTGCCAAAGATAACCTCGCCACTTCTCCCGGAAATTGACCATACGAGTGTACCGCTTGTGGGTGTCCCCAAAGGTTTTCGCGAGGCTTTCTTCTGTAGACGGAACCGCAATGAAGTGGACATGATTATCCATCAAACACCATGCCCAGATAAGCACTTTATTCTTTGTGATTTCTTCTTTGAGAAAACTTATATATTCTGCTTTATCGCTATCGGAGAAAAAAACAGGCTGCCTGCGATTACCACGCTGGGTAATGTGATGGGGAATATCAGGAACAACAACTCTGGCCAACCTTGCCATTTCAACACTTCATTCCTTCAGAGTTATGGAGTCATAACGCACCCCTGAAAGGGGTGGCTTGACGGTTGTGAGCCGTCTCAAAGACGGCCCAAGACTTTAGCTGGATTAGAATCTACCAGCTTCTGTTTCCTTGTCGGTCTTTTCTTGGTGGGCGATGTACTCCTTGACCTTGGCCAGTTCGAATCCCACCGTCGACACGGCATAACCCCGCGCCCAGAGATTCTCACCGCTAAAGTTTTTCATCTTCCCTCCAAACTGCCGCGCGACCGCAATCGCACTTTTCCCTTTCAGGTACCCAATTACTTCTGCCACGGCATACTTCGGGGGAATTGAAATACACATATGCACGTGATCCTGAGCCATGTGTCCCGACATGATCGTACTTCCCCTTTGCCGGGCCAATTCGTGAAGCATGTTTTTCAAATACTCCCGAATCTTGCCGTACAAACTTTTCTTCCGGCCTTTGGGCACGAACACAATGTGATACTTACAATCGTAACGCGAGTGTGCTAGACTTTGGTACGTTTCCATTCGATTCCTCCTCGTGGTTGTTTCAACCGTCAAGCCACGGGGAGGAATCTTCCTACCATACGTAATACTGCAAGGTCAAACCTTATCAAGTCTCACTGGTCAAACCAGTGGCTTACCTATCGTTGAGTTACGACTTCAGGCGGCATAGGACGTTTAATGCTCGATTTATGTTCTAAATCGTATACGTATTTTCCATTATTAGAAAATAAGAACTTATTCTCATTCCGGAAAAAACGGCAATCTCCTCCATAGCCTATTCTGGATATTTTCTTGTCCTCTAGTAAATAGACCGAGGTGCCATTGGGCATTTTGTCTCTACTACGATCTGATTCGAAAACAATCTTTCCCTGAACAGGAACCACCTCTTTTTCCATTTTTTTAATATAAGGATAAATAACAAGATAGCGGTGAATCGTACGACGCTCGTGAATGATCAATGCCACCAGAATTATCAGTAAAAATACCGAGAAATGCTTGAGGTTTTCTCTCGTTAAAATACTCATCCGCCCTGTTCCTCGCCGTTCTGATAGATTTCCACCAAACTCTCATCCCATTCGTCCCGCTCCTGCCAGATATCCTGGGGAGAGATGCGAAGATCCGCCGTCACGCCAGGTAAAACAGGCAGTCCTGATATTTGACGCCGGTTCAGCGTATTGGCAAACGCATTATAAACAGCCGAGCTGCAATACAATGCTGTGGGATTCGAGCTGGTGGCTTGACCGGAATTGAATCCCAAACCTAACAAACCAAGGTAATCATAGGCTGGAGCACCATCCATAGCTAAGTTAGTGGCTGGGTTGATATATTTCATCAGATAACTGGCAGCCAAATTGGCTTCTAGTTCGGGTTTAGGTCGATTAATCTCAAAATCGCGATAGCGATCGATAAAATCTTCGAGTTTTGTACGACGAAAACCACCGGGATTGGTTTCAATGACATACTTTTCATTTGTTGCAGAATCCGTTTCAATAATCCCTACATGATTCACAAAAGTCCCGAATCCTCTGTTTTCACCCAAACCGAAACTCCGGTCTCCCGCCTTTACTCCGTAATCCACCAAAGTATCGCCATTTCCGAATATCAAGTCTCCGCCCTGGGCAATGGCATTCGCCGCCTCCATTTTCAAGGCTCGATCTTGAGTTATTTCCTCGCTCGTCCGAAAATCGAATCCCATAAGATAATTCCCCAATCGCTCGCCCGTGTCCGCTCCCCATTGCGAAAAGGGTGGCAATTCCCCAGCATTGATAAAGGAGTCTAAAACATTTTGCCCAATGTCATACACAATTTTCGCTTGCTGGGTTAAAGGGTCTGCAACCACTTGGAACATGAATTTTTCATTTTCATTGATATTATCAACAGCTCCGGTTAAACCATTTCTCAAAACCGATAAGGAAGAAAGACTTCCGCCTTCAAAGGCATACGCCACACCTTCATTAAAATTCTGAAAAATCCCGGAAGAAAGCATTCCCGTCGAAGTAAGGGAAATCCCCGCCCCAACGGGACCACTAATTGAAAACAAAGGATCATCCGTCAAAGAAACTCCGTCGATACGATCTAAACGACCATTCGTATAGTTTTGTTTCAAAACAACATCATTTCCTGTTTGTTCTGCAATCGTAATATTCCCCAAAAATCTTCCAGCATCATTCATGCTGATGTCGCTGTAAGTCTTGGTTCCTGTAGCATCAATAACCTTAAGACTATCTGCAGACTGATTCCAAACAATTTCGGCATCGCCAAAAATAACGCTCGCGGTTTCGCCGTTGAGAACGGCGTTCGTTTCAATGTAATTCTCAATACTTCCATTCCCTGCCTGAACCAAAGTTTCCTGCGTCTGGCGGTCGAACATCCCAGAAAAGAAATCCACGGCCTTGGCGAAGCCTGCTTTAGTAAGGCTCCCAACTCCTTCCACAACCTTTGTCCCAAACGAAACCAAACTCGCCCCTGCCGAAACCAGACCGCTCCCGAACTTTTCGATGTTGTCCCAGATCTTGCTGAAAATACCCTGGCCCGTACTTTCAATGTCCGAACCAAGCCCGGAACTTACCGCGATCTGGCCCAATAAACCCGGCAGGAAATTCTGAAGCACAACCGGCGCCCCAATGGCATCCAACCCAAGACTTGCCCCAACCGAGATTATGCCGTTCATAGACGTGGGGCTGAAAACGGATTCGGAGACGTAGTCCATCAAACCCTTGGGACCTGTCACACTGATGGGTGTCCCATCATCCCGGTATCCCGCCACTATGTCTTTGCCCGCCCCGCCCCCGCTATTAGGATCAAGATAGCCTCCCACCATGCCTCCCACCGCCGCAGAAACGGGAATACTGAGAAGCCCGGTCAGGCGGGGGTCAAGACCCACAAGATTGCCGACTGCAGAGACCCCTGCTGAAGCAAGGTCCGCAGAAAGATAAGGCAGGGCGGACTGAAGCGCCTGCAACCCGGAAATTCCGGGGGCGATCACACCGCTCGCGAACGCGCCGAGCGCCGTCGCGCCGATGCCGATGATCCCGATAAGTTCCGGAGAGAGGTCCGTGAACTGGCCCAGGAACCCTGTAGCCCCGCCCACCGCAAACCCTATCCCAAGCGGGTTCCCGGTTGCGAGCAGCCCGATCCCCATAGCTGTATTCAGTCCGTTCATGAAAGAGCCCTGAAGCACGGGCGCTATCCCGATCGCGTCCATCAGGGTCATTATGCCCTGAAGTTCAAGACCGATAAGAGACACGTTGACGAAACCCGCCAGAAAGCCAGACTGAAAGGCGCCTCCAAAAACAGAACTGAAAAAACCGGTGCCAAGTCCTTGAGAAATGCCTCCGACCAAACTGGTATGAAGCCCTGTGAGAGCGCCGATCAAGCCTTGCCCTAACTGAATGATTCCGCCAAACACTCCGCCCGCGATCTGGCCAAGGCCGGTGACAATACCGCTAAGTACCCCCTGGATCCCCGCGATGAAATTCCCGGTAAAAAGACCCGTAAAGAAAGCTCCGAAACCGCTGGCGATACTGCCGATCCCGGTAATCAGCCCGCCTATGATCGCCGAAATAGCAGCAATAATCGCAGTGACCGTGGCGATAATGGCCTGAATGATCGCTGCAACAATAAAGATAAGGAACGGGAGAAACGCGCCGCGAACGGACATTTGTTGCTGAGTGCTTAGTATTTGGTAGTCGTTGGGACCAAAAAACCGGAATGGCACCATTGTCCCGTATATCCCACCACCTAGCATGTTGTCCTCGGTAACTTCAGCAGATGGCATAATCAACGGCGGCGGCCGGGGAGACAACACATAGCCAAACTTATTGTTCGATGAACCGGTGTTCCCGGCGCCCGGGTCCACCCAAACCGTGAGAAAATCTTCTTTTGAGATTGTTACGGTCTCGAGCGCATTCTCAGGCCCTGCCCCAGGGTCGATGTAACTCACTTCCTTGTCTGTGACCTTTGTGATGATGATGAAGTGGTTTCCGTCGATGCGCGCCACAAGACGCAAACTGCAGACTTCGGGCGACTGGCCGCAGGCCTCGACATACATCGCCCGCAAAACATCATACGTCATGGCCATCGGAATAAGTTCAAGGTTGTGTCTCGCCGCCAGCCGTTTCATGGCGTAAAACGAGATCAAAAGATCGCTTTGATCAAGCGATGTGAGCGTGCCGGTCAGGATGTCCGTCAGGATCAGTTCCACGGCGAGTTCTTCGCGGGAAATGACGATGCCGGCGTCCTTGAGCAACGCCTCGATCGCAATGAATGCGGATTGCCCGAAATGCAGCGGCTGCTTCGCAAGCCATGCTTTCATGGCCGTAACGTCCTCTGCCGTGATCTCAACAAGTTCCGACGAGGCAATCCCCAGACGCGCCGCGCAGGCTGCCTTCTCCGCGTCCGAAAGCAAAAGGTAACGGTCCAGTTCACTGCCCACCTGCGCCTTGATCGCATTCACCTGTGCAGTCCGGTTCAAAAACTCCTGCCCGTTACGAAGATTGTTTTTCAGGCCCTCAAGGTCGAAAGTGCCTGCCGCGTAATCTGCCTTAGCGATCACTGCGTCATATTCGCTCCGATTGGGATCCCGGCCCAGGATCTTGCGGTACCAGTGAAAAACAACGGGCAGGATTTCCTGTTCAAGGATCGAATGGCGGATCTGGGCGGACTTTTCATCGAGATCCTTGTAAGAGTCCTGGGTTTTGGTCTCAACGTCTGAGTATGCCTCCTTGACCTTTTTGCTCAGATCAGCCAGGGCTTCCTGCCGCTTTTTAGCCAGTTCCGCGAGAGCTGCATTGACCTGATCGAGACCCACCTGGATCTTCTTCATGGCATCCGCCACCAAGCCCTGCGCTTCGTCGCCCTGGACATCGATGGAAGCCAGCTTGTCACGCTGGGCCTCGATCTGCGCACGGATCTCAAGCAGCCGGTCACGCTGGACAACGTATTCACCCTCGATCGTCTGGTTGAGGACCTGTTCACGGTCCGCGATGGCAGCCATGGCTTTTTCGCGCTCCACGGCCACGTCGGCCTTGATCCGCAAGACCGCGGATTCCAGGCGGCGCCGGGAGCCTTCCATCTGGATGCGGACGAGGTTGCCGTCCGCATCGTATTGATAGAGGACCATCCGCTCGCCTTCGGGGCCCAGGACCTGTTCGACCTGGCCGGCATCGTTATAAAATTCTATGGTCCCTTCCGCGAACTGGCGCGTCACCATCTTGCCCGCATCGTCGCCTCCGGAAACGTACTCGGTCCGGACCGGACGGGCCCCGGCCAGTTTATAAGTTTCCCATTTCGCAAGGACCAGGGTTTCCCAGATTTTTTTTGCCTGGGCCAGATGGAATTGCGCGGAGCCGTCCGGGTCTATAAGGACTTCTTCGCCGTTCGGGCCTTTTTCAGTCACAAGCGAAATCACGCGTCCCGCGGCGCTTGTCACGGAATAAGGCTTGCCGTCCCTGAATTCCGTGATTGTCCCGTCCGCGTGGAAGATCGTCACGTCCAGAAGCCGGACTTCTGTTTTTACTTCACCGGTCTCAGGGTCGGTGACTTCTACGACTTCGAGCTTGTCAAAAGTCATACGGGTCCCGTCCGTAAGCCGGAGATTTTTCATGACCGAAGCGAGCGAATTGGCATTGTCCGCGCCGTATTCCACGACATTGCCGGACGCATCGGTGTAACCGGTAAGCGTCACCCGGTGGATTATCTTTCCCTGCGGGTCCTCCGCCCAAGTCAGATACGGCACCTGGACATTGAGGGACGTGCCGTCCGCGAAATGCTCCGTGATGGTTTTCATTTCCATGACTACTTTTTTGGCCCGTTCGAAGCTATGGGTGTAACAATACCCGTCGGGCGTGATGTGACGAAGGATGTTCCCTTTCTCGTCGTACTCTTCGCGCACACCATCCTCGGTCGTGATCACCTGGTTCCCGTTTGCGGCTATCGAATGCTCGAAGCTCTCGCGCTCACGGCCTTTGTACCAGAGAGAAGAGCGGGCCAGGTTCCCGGAGGCGTCATACTCGAACCGGGTCTCGACCCCGGTCGCCTGTGTCCTTGAAATGAGCTGAGTGACTAAACGGCCGTTTACCGTGACATCCCGGTATTTTTCGACGACCCCGCTTTCCGGGTCCCGGACCACAGTGATTTCTTTGCCGTCGGCCGTGAATTCATAGGAATATTGAAGTGCTTGACCGGCCGGGGTCGTGACCTGACGAACGCGGCCGTAGGCAAGCGTTTGAGTCTGTGTCTTTCCGTCAGGATCCGTGACCTGCTGCGTGGTGGTCGAAGAGCCAGTCCCGGCGGCGCTGAATTGGACCGTGGTACCGTCCGGCAACCGGGTTTCCGTTATTTGCCCGCTTTCGATCCTGGAGACCGAGCCGTAGAGGGTCTGGAATTCACGAACATCGCCTTCGTCATCGAATGCGATCCGCGTTTCCGCCTGGAGGAGCGCCTGCCAATCCACCTGCGTCCCCGGATCCGAGGTTTCCGCCTGCAGATACTGCGTGATATCTTCGGAACTCGCCTCCCGGACATCCGCCAAAATATCTTCTCCGGTCAGGAGATGGTCAAGCCAGTCTTTCCCCGCCGGAGGGCGGAGAGCGGTAAAAGTCATATTGTCTACATAGATCGAGGGCTGGGAACCGGAGGCCAAGGGATCGGCCGGGACAAACACGATCTTTACTTCCGGGGCGTCTGTTTTTGTCCTGTCGAGCGAGAGATAAAAGTCCTGCCAATCTGTCGTAAGGTCTGTGACAATCCATTCCTGATAGGGCTCCGGGTCCTCCGGCGTGCCGAGCGTCACTTTCACGGACCCTTCCTGGGCGGAAACCCCGTTTTCGGAACGGAGACTTACGTGCAGATAATCGTAGCTGGAACTGTGGACACTCGTGGTCGAGGTCTCGAGCGTAGTTCCGAGGCCGTCAAGCGTTATTTCCTGCACCGGCAAAAATCCGGACCCGGTCCCGAACTGGACAAACCAGCGCGTCCCGGTTTGTTCGTAAATCACGCGGTCGGGAATGTCGTCGCCGTTGATGTCTTTGAGCGCGGCGACTTGCTTTACGAAATCCGGAGAACGGCCGTAAAGACCGTCCGACCCCGAGCTTGGGTTCGAACGGAAATTTTCATTATCCTGCCCGATCGCGGTCTGCATCGCATTGGTCCCCACGATCCCTGTCCATTCCATGGCCGGAAGGAACGTGGCACCGTCATTGACCTCCACAAACCAGGAGGAGTAAGTTGTATTCCCCCAATGGACCACGCTCACACGGTCCGGAAGTCCGTCGCCCGTGACATCGACGAGGTCCACGAGAAGGTTGCGCGGAGTGTTCCAGTTTTCGAAAACCCGGAGGCTTGTCCCCATCTCATCCGTCGCAAGCCCGGTAAGGCGCCGCACATCGGCGTCCCAAAGCACGGCTGGATCAAAGCCGTTCCCGTTGTTGAACTGGACGTACCAATCCTGCGCCGAATTCGGGTTCGCGGGATCTTTGGATTTGAGGAGGACGCGGTCTGCCCGGCCGTCGCCGTTCATATCGACGAGGTCGGCATGGTCGCGGACAAATCCCCTGTCGTTTTGATACCATGAAAGCGAGGCGGCGGTTTTTGTGTTCGGCGCGGGGAAATTCGTGTCGACCCCTTCCCACAACACGGCGTCCGCAAAACCCGTCCCGAGGTTTTTTTGAACGAACCAGCGGTCCAGGGGTTCGACGTAGGGACGTATGACGCGATCCAAAAGTCCGTCGCCGTCCATATCGACCAGATCGGCAATGAGCTCCTGCACTGTTTTGTTGGAGGCATCATCGCGGACCTCAAGGGCGTAAGTGGCCTGAAACGACCACTGGCTGACAGGGTGGACATTCTCGGCCCAGAGCGTGACCGGATCAAATCCCTGGCCGTTATTGAGCTGGACATACCAGGCATTCGACCCGTCGTTTTTGACAAGCATGCGATCGGGCCGATCGTCGCCGTTGATGTCGATCAGTTCGCCGAGCACGTGGGGGTGGCGGCCCTCGTAAAAACGCAGAGAACCGAGGTTGTAGGCCGCAGAACTCCAGGCCACCGGGTCATAACTGCGGCTGACACCCTGCCATTTCACCGGCGCAAGGAAACCGCTCCCGCTGTTGACCTGGACCCACCAGTAATCGGCCTTGAGGCCGGTTTCCATAAACACCCGGTCGGGAAGCCCATCACCGGTAAGATCAATCAGGTCGGCAGTCATGGCGGGAAGATGGTCGTTCGAACCACCGTACCCCATCGTAACGCTCCGGGAAATAAAGCCGTAATTCCGGTCCGCGGGATTGAGCGAGACATTGAGCCACTCGGGAAGATAATCCCCTGAAAACTCATAAACCGTGTCGCGATCGGCATCCTGGATCAATTTTGCAAAAAATACGGGACTTCCGGAAGTTTCGCCGCTCGTATCGAGCTCGGTCACGAGGTTCTGCGAGTTTTTAAGCGTATCATAAAGCGGACGCGAAAAAAGGGCCTGCGAAAATTTTTCGTCCGGATGCTCCAGAAGAAAAGGCACAAGGGAATAGTCGCCGTTGGGATGGACTGTAACGCCCGAAACCTGTTTGGCCTCTCCGAGCGTTTCAAAGTGATGAAGCAGTTTAGTGTATTCGTCGAGCTCGTATTCCGAAGCCGGCGGCGTAAAAGACGCGGTCCATCGCGCCACATTCGAGATCCGAAATTCATCCATCGATCCGTAGAAGGCTGCGCGATGGGTGCTGTACTCCCCGATCTTTAGCGGGACCGCGTCGCCGTTATAATCCGCTGCGGCCGGCTGGTCGGTTCCCTGCTGGACACCGTCTTTGAAGAATTTGATCTGGTTCCCATTGCGGACCACGGCCACGTGATACCACTGGTTCGGAAGAAAGACGACATTACGGACCAAAACAGCATGCTGGGCGCTGTCGTAAAGCGCCATTGATTGGCCTGAGGCGGCGGTATTGATATAAAAAATCCACCCTTGCCCGTCATCGACATATTTTGATGCAATGGCGTAGGGCCTGTTCACAGCAGAGAAATTCAGCCACGCTTCAATCGTAAAATCGCCGGTCCCGAGATCAAACGCCTCGCTGGGATTAACGATCAGAGAATCCCCGTTTCCGTCGAAAGTTGCTGCGTGGCTGCCAAGCCGACCGGTTTGAGCAAGCGCGGGCTCGCCCTGGATCGTGCACGTGAGCGGGACACTGTTGATCGTCTTTTCCTGAGCAGGTTCGAAATGAACGAGAACATCGGAAAGAATGTCCCCGCTGCCGGATTGCGCGGCCTGCTGTGTGTAAGAAAGCTCATACGTCCCCTGGTCCGTTTTTACGGATGCCGTGCGGCCGTCTTGATATGTGATTTGGGTACCGTCTGAATGGACGGCTTTTTTCAGTTCGCCGTTTTCGAGGACAAGCTGAGTCCCGTCGATCAAATTTACGGTCCCGGAAAGCATCCCGTCTGAATCTCCGCCGGAGGACGGATCCGCCGGTGTTTCACCAGCGGAAAACTGCGGGTTTTGCATTTCCCCGAAACGCGTAGAAAGCTTTGAGATAACGCCGTCCGTTACTTCCGCGCTGACGCCGTTTTGGAAAAGACGCAAAAGTTCGCCCTCGCTTGTAAATTCCCTCCGGCTCTTGGCCCCTTCAAGAATGATGCCGGTAATCTGCCCTTCCGGATCCCTCTTGTAGGAAATCGTTTGTTCCGTACCGTCCGCAAGAACGACCTTCTCCGCATAACCGTCGGCACCGTAATGGATCACGCGATGGTCCGCAAGCGTGGTCTGAACAAGTTTTCCGTCCTGAAAAAGCTTCTCAGTGCCGTCGCTGGATTCTTCCGTGTAAGTTTGAATCTGGTGGTCCGCGTCAAAACCCAGCGTGTGGAGCCGCGTCCCGTCCGCAAAAAGGATCTCGGTGATGTTTCCGCCGCCGTAAAGGATCCGCTTGCCGTCCTGAAACCTCCATTCTTTCAGTTCCGCTTCACCGGCCTTGTAATCATAGACACGGCCGTCCACGGTCTCAAAACCGACCACTGAACCGTTCTCGATGAACTGGCGGATTCCGGCCTGGGTCTCGAGGATCCCTTTCAGGATATTTCCCTGGGAATCCAGCTCAAAATCAGTCAGCTTATAACCCGAGACCGTATCGAGAAAAAGGCGGATGACGTCTTTATCTGTAATGCTTCCGTCCTTGTTCGTGTCCTCCTGCACGCGGGTCACGGTGCCTTCTTCGGTCACGATCTGCATTAAAAACCCATTTTTATCGTAAAGGAACTGCGTGCCGGAACGCGTGGCCTTCAACCCTTCGAGGAATCCTTCGTCCTGAAGAAGCGAGTAATCGATCTCCGCGCCGCTTGCGTCAACGGCGCGGCTGATCTGGCCGTCGGTAAAAAAGACCTCGGTCCCGTCCTGGAGTTTCAGCCACGTAAGCTGCCCTTCCGACGTGTAACGGGCCTCAACCATGGTCTTGTCTTTCGGCGTGCTCGACCGGTTCCTGTCCAGCTGTGTATGAAATCCTTCGGTTTCGGTCGAACGCATAAAAATAAAATGGCCGTCATTTCCGTCCCGGACTTCCTGCAGGATCCCCGCTTCGTCGTAGACAGAAAAAGCCGTGCCGGTGAATACCTTGGTCTGAGCGGCTTCGGTCTGGGAAAGTTTTTCGAAGGCATAATATTGGGGCACTTTCCCGACGATTTCGCGGGCGATCCATTCCGTCGGAAGGAAGTCAAGAACGCTCCCGTCAGGCCCGATGCGCCTCAAGAGGCTGCCCTCCCAAATGAATTCCTGCGTTCCGTCCGGATAGATCAGGGTCGTGGCTTTGATATTTTGTCCGTCGTCGAAAAACATGTCCACCATCCGGATCCCGGTCGCGGTCTTTATCTCCTGCAGCTTACCGTTCAGGTAATAGGCCTTTATGCCGTCCTGAAGCGCGAGTTCGATCCATTTCGTTTCGTCTGGCGAAGGAACGGTTTTGTCTATTTGTTTGATGAGACTTTGATCGCTACCGTAGATAAAAATGGAGTGCGGCTCGTCTGCCCCGTAGACGATCTTGCGGCCGTCCGTAAAAACGAATTGCGTCACGCGGCCCTTGTTGTCATAAAAGATCGTTTTCCCGTCCGGCGTTATTTCCTGCCGGAGTTTATTGTCTTCGTAGATAAAGCGCGTCCCGTCGGGAAGGGATGCGGGCAGGTAATTTACTGTATAACTCGTTTGCGCCACATTTCCCGCGGCGTCCGTTTCAGAAACGTTCAGTTCATTTTTCCATGGAGAAAGAGACCGCCGGATTTCGCTGTGCGCGACACCGTCCACCGTATAAGCAAGCGTATAGTCCGGATCCATCGTGGTCGCCGGAGAATTGCAAAGAATGACCGGCGGGACCGTATCTACGGTAACATCCCACGTTTTCACCGATTGATTGCCCGCAGCGTCATTTTCCGTGATCGTAAGTGTGTTGACGCCTTCGACAAGGTCCGGAAAAGTTTTCTGTTTGACAACGCCGTCGGAGGTGTAATTGATCGTGAGGGTTTTTGTGTTAATAAGAGCCGGCGTTTCGCTGTCCAGCACAACCGCAGGCCCGGTGGTGTCGAGGATGATTTTTTTGGAATAAATTTCTGAAAAGTTTCCAGCTTTGTCTTAGACTTGGTAACAAATCGTTTTTTCACCATCACTGTTAGAAACTGTGAGCAACTTTGTGGTAGCGTAATTTTCCCATACCGTCCAATGGACGCTTTCGTCCATAGAAAAACGCATCTGTCCGGCACCTGAAGTCGCATCCACGGCTGTCAGCTTTAGTGTTACGTCCCGGCTGTTCGTAAAGACAGCGTCATTGTTGACATTCACGGAGCCAGCCGGAGCAATCGTATCCACCATCACATTCCAAGACTTGTTCGTTTGATTGCCGACGGCATCAGTCTCCGTGATCGTAAGTATGTTCCCGCCCTCAATCAAATTAGCGAAGGTTTTTGATTTCGTGACACCATCTACCGTGTAACCAATTGTAAGGGCCCTTACATTAATAAGAGTCGGTGTCCCGACGTTCACTATAATCGCAGGTGCGGTCGTATCCACCGTGACATTCCAGGTTTTTATTGCCTGATTGCCGGCAGCATCAGTCTCCGTGATCGTAAGCGTGTTCCCGCCTTCCGATAATCCGGAAAAGCTTTTTGATCTCGCAATACCATCTGCCGTGTAGTTAATCGTGAGAGTTTTTACATTAATAAGGGTTGGAGTTCCGTTGTTCACTACTATCGCAGGCGCTGCCGTATCCACCGTGACATTCCAGGTTTTTATTGCCTGATTGCCCGCAACATCAGTCTCCGTGATCGTAAGCGTGTTTCCGCCTTCCGCCAGCCCGGAAAAAGTCTTTGACCTCGCAGCGGCGTCGGCCGTGTAATTAACCGTGAGGGTCCTTGCATTAACAAGAGTCGGAGTCCCGCTGTTCATCACGATCGCGGGGGCTGTTGTATCCAGTATGACTGTATCCGAAAATGTCGAGATATTGCCGACGGTGTCGGAAACCTGGCACCGGATCTCCTTGGTCCCGTCCCCGAAGGGAAGCGCCAGATTCTTTATTGCCGAGTACGTTTCCCAGCCTGTCCAGTTCGCGCCACCATCCAGGGAAAAACGCATCTGGCTGAGTCCGTAAGTCCCGTTGTCCACCGCAAGGTTCAATGTCACACTACTGCCTGCCGTATACGCGGCGCCATTGTTGATCCTGACCGAACCGGCCGGAGGCAAAGCGAACGGATCCGTATTCCGGATTTCCGCAGTTTGAACATTGAGCCACACAGTCGATGTTACGCCGTTTGAAATCCATGTCAGTCTCGCCCAAGCTTCCCTGAAACTTATGGCCGTATATCTCCCGGGCGCAGAGACCTTCTGGTTCGGATCATTGACCCGCTGGGCATAGATCGTATCCCCGATCCCGTAAAAAATCGTGCTTCCGTCCGGAGAAACGTCGAACACGTTTTGAAAATTGCAACTGTCGCTTGTTGCAAACACACTTGCCGTGGAATCGGGCGCACCGTTCCTCTTGATCCCGGCCACCCACAGGCCGTTTAAATACACGGCCGTGACGACGTAGCCGGGATTCGAAGGGGCCGCAATCCATGTGATAGAACCACCGGAGCGGTATACGGAATACTGCACCGGATCAGAATTATATTTATCAATCTCCGCGATAAAACTGTTCAGGACTTTGCGGGCTTCGACGCTTGAGACTTCGCGGGCATGATTTGTTTCGAGAAGATCGATCAGGTCGTCTCCGGAAAGGTCCGAAGCGATGATCCCGTTCGAGTTATAAGCCTGAACGCCGGCACTGCTTAACAAGTACTCGGTGGTTTCTCCGGCAAGATAGACATCAAACATACTGGGCGCGGTCTGGACCCCTTGCGGATGGGTATGGATGATGATCGACGATTCCGAAAGAATAGATTGCGCGACGGGGTTGGCGCGAAGTTCCTCGCGGCTTCCGGTAGTAAACATCACGATCTTCCCGCGGATCACGGCAATCCCCACCTCGACATCAAGACGGTTGAGTTCGCGGAGGTTCTCGGGGCTCAGGGATTTCACGACTACCGCGGACGCGTAATCGGGACTGAACTGCGCAACCGCATCCTCAAAGGAAGACTCGTCGGCAGGATATTGTCTCTGAGAATCGACGGGAATATTTTGACAGGGTTTTTCCGGAAGAGAGAGCGGCGAATTTTTGCCGCTTAAAAAATCAAGGCTGGTGTCAGGTGAGCGTTCCGGTTTGGAAACTTTTCCACCATCCCCTGGAGCTTCGATAGAAGACTGGACTGGACGGGCCTGATATTGTTCGTAGGGACTCTCAACGACAGCAAAAACGGTCTGGGTCCATGTAAAAACGGCGGCTGTAAAAAAGGCGACAAACCTGACCGGAAAAAGAAACGATCTTTGCATCATCTTCTCCGCATCATCTTTTTAAAACCCGGCTTTTTCCTGAAAGACACGACCTTTGTTTTACCTAAAGAATCGATTTCACTTTGGCGAACGAAACCGGAAATAGTCTGGTGCTCATCCCCAGCTTGTTCTCAAAACTTTCCGTAATGCCTAAGATCAAATGTGAATGCGACCCAGGTCTACATTTTTCCCAGCGCCCGGCATTTCACCGGGGCTTGGGTACTTCCGCAACGCTTCACCACGTCATCCTCTTCAAGACTTTTTTGAATCCGGCTGTCCCAATACCTATCAATTTCAACCCTGTTGAAATTGGGGCTGTACTGATTTCCAATTTTAAAAATTAATGAGAATCAGTGCTGACACAACCATAATCCCGGCGGAGTAAAAAGAAAATCAAAAGGCTCGATCTTTTTGGCATGGGGATACTGAGAGATGTTTGAAGTCTACTAATGATAGATATCGGAAATCGTTCGGAGTACGGGGTACGGGGGTACTGTGTAAGAAACCTAAATACAACTGAAGAAAGTATCCGAAGGGTTCGATAACCAGACAGAAGCTGTCGAATTGTTTTGTTTCACACTGAAAGGGGAGACTTGCATCCAGAATGCTCAGGCTCTGCACCCTCGCAATGGGCTCCATCTCATGATGAAGAAAATCTTCTCGGCCGGTATTTTTATCGCCCTTGTTTCCATGACTCCTGCCGCCGCTTTCGCGGTCGGCTCCGGAGGATTTGAGAACGCTTCCTTCAGTGCAAAGTCATTGGCCATGGGAAATGCGGTGACGGCCACGCCGGAGGAACCCGCGGCGATTTCGTACAACCCGGCCGGTATCGCGGACCTGCCGGGCGTGCAAGTCCAGGGAGACGCTAATTTCATCAGCATTATGACGTTCAAGGCCAATAACGTCACCGGCGATACACGGAGTTCCGGAACGCTTAATTTTATTCCGACCGGTTATGTGACGATCAACCCCGGCAAGATCTTCGGCGACCGCCTGGGCCTCGGCGTCGGCTCTGATTCTCCGTTCGGTCTTATGAATAAATACAACTCCAATGATCCGGCGGTCCATTACACCGGCTGGAGAAATTACCTCAAGATGTACACCATCAAACCTACGATCGCCCTCAAGATCACCGACAAGGTCTCGATCGGCGGCGGCCCCATGTGGTACCGGGTCTTTGATTTCGGCGGGATCCAGGCCTATCCCAACAACCTTGTTACGATGGCGGCCGGGGTGAACACCCCGGACGGGCAGGTACGGCTCAATACGTCGGGAAATCACTGGGGATGGCAAATGGGCGCCCTGGTCAAACTGACCCGAAAACACCGTCTGGGTTATTATTTCCGGAGCCCGGTGGTCGTGAAAACCAGCGGGCTGGCAAAAGTCGAAAACTCCGATTTCTCCGGCATAGGCGGACAGGGCCTTCATAATTTTGAAACCGGGGTCCATACCAAACTTTCCCTGCCGATGAACATGACATGGGCCTATGCTTATCAGCCGACCGTGAAGACTCATTATGAAGCGGATCTCAGCTGGTCCCACTGGCACACGAACAGACGCCTTTATTTCGTGACAGACCCCGCTGCCAACGCGCTTGACAATACGGTTTTGAACAATATCCGCATGTCGAATAAAGACTGGGGAGACAGCTTCGCCCTTCAGCTCGCCGCGAGCCATAAGCTCACGAAAAAACTGACGATCCGCGGCGGGAGCCGCTTCTACTGGACGCCCGTTCCCAACACATCGTTTGCGCCTTCGGTCGCGGACGCGAACCACCTGGCCATCAGTCTCGGTGCGGGCTACGAAATCAACAAGCACCTTACCGCGGACCTTTGTTATTACAATTCGTTTTATTTCAGACGGCGCATCAATAACAGCGTGGCGGAAAATGCGGCTCTCCTCAATTCCTCGGTGGACGGGACTTACACCTCGTATTCGCAGGCGTTCACGGTCAGCCTGACAATGCATTGGGATGATATTTTCCCGCGGGCTTCCGGGAACAAGGGCCGTGAGGCCGAAGTGGCTTCGATTGATATGAAGCCAGTGGCGTAACAGCAAAAGAACAGTAAAAAAGCCGCGGGGGTTTTCCCTCGCGGCTTTTTTTATGACAAAAGAACGGTTTATTTTTTCCTGGCGGTTTTTTCCTGAAAAGAGTTGAGGTCGAAAGCTTTCCACTCTTCGTACGGCGTACGCGAAAGAAGCGTCGCAACCACTTCGCCGGGGTCCTTGTCCTGGAAAAGCATATTGTAGACTTCGTTCATGATCGGCAGGTGCAGGCTTTCGCGCTCGCAAAGCTGGTGCACACTTAATGCCGTGTCCACGCCCTCGGCGACCATGGCCATTTCCCCGAGGATATCCTTGATCTTCCGGCCCTTGCCGAGCTCACGGCCTACATGAAGATTCCGTCCGTGTTTTGAAAAACAGGTCGTGATAAGGTCGCCGATCCCGGAAAGCCCGAAAAAAGTGTTCGGGTTCGCGCCGTGCCTCACCCCGAGCCGGACGATCTCATAAAGCCCGCGCGTGATAAGACCGGATTTGGTATTGTCCCCGAACTTGAGTCCGTCGCAGACCCCTGCCGCGATTGCGATCACGTTCTTGAGTGCGCCGCCGAATTCGACCCCCGCCAGATCCTTCTGGACATAGATCCGGAATTGAGGATCGCGGAAATGCTCCTGGACGTACTGGGCGTTCTTAGGATCGTCGGAGGCTGCCACGGTCAGGGTCGGGATTTTGCGGGCCACCTCTTCGGCGTGCGAAGGCCCCGATAACACGACGATGGGAAGATTTTTTCCCAGGACCGAGCGAATGATCTCCGAAGGCCGGAGGCAGGTCTTTTTTTCGATCCCTTTGGCCGTGCTGACAAGGACCTTGCCCCGGTACGGGAACTCTTTGATCTTGAAAATAACATTGCGGAGGTATTGCGAGGGAATGGCCAGTACGAGCACATCGCCGAAATCAACCGCCTCTTTAAGGCTGGACGTGACCCTGAGCTCCTTGGGCAGCTTCACGCCCGGAAGGAATTTGACATTCTCGCGTTCTTCCTGAAGCACCTTCGCGTAATCCGCAAATGCGGACCATACCATCACCTCGTTACCGCGGCGAAGGTTCACAAGCGCAAGCGCCGTTCCCCAGCCGCCGTCTCCTAATACTGTGACTTTTATTTTTTCAACCATCGGATCCGTCTCTTTTAAAAAGATTTACTGGAGATATAGTATGCATTGTTCCGGTTTCCTGAGAGATATTCGCTCTATCCTCTCTTCCGTAGGGCACATTTAAATGTGCCCTACAGGAGGGAATAACTGGAGCAACGCATATATAGTATATCAAATCCTGGACTTGGGACTAAGGACTAGGGATTCGTTTTGACAATTACGAGTAACGAGTCCCGCGGTTCCAACCTTCAGGTTTCGTGCCCGTCTCTCAATGCTTCCGCGTCATTTACAGCGGCAGCGTTTCTTGAGAAGCGCGTGCTCTTTGACGACTTCCTTGATTTCTGCGGGTACGCGGCAGGGCTTCATGGCCCTGTTTCCCCCGTACCGGCTGGAAGTCCCATTCCCTGATGTATCAGCAACGAGAGTATTTTCAATGGCAGATTCTTCTCCGTGGCCATGATTTTTTGATGTTGGTACGGGTTGAACGAAGACGTGCACGGTATAGCCTGTCACAAGAACAACCTGGGTCTTCGTGTTCATTATCTGATATTCGAAACGCAAAGTGCTGTTGCCGATTTCTACCACGCTGGTCCGTACCGTAATATCATCATCATAGGCCGACGGCGCGAGATAATTGGCATGAGCTTCCGCAACCGGGAGATAGATCCCCTTTTTCTCGCATTCGGTATATGGGAACCCGAGCGCCCGGAAATATTCGGTACGCGCGGCTTCGAACCATTTCAGATAGTTTGCGTAGTAGGTGATCCCCATCTGGTCCGTGTCCGCATAAAGCACCCGGTAACGGTAATCAAAGTAGTTCACTGAAAAACCCTTTTTTGGTCTGGATCTTTTCCTTGCGTTCGACCGCCAGTTTTTCAAGCAGTTCGTGCTCAGGTTTGCTCAATTTCGTCGGGATTTCAATATCCACCTTCACATATTCGTCCCCGCGCCGGTCCTCCATCCCGAAAACCGGAATGCCCTCTCCCCTGATCTTGAGGATCTTCCCGGCAGGCGTACCGCCTGCGACTTCAAGCCGGGTCTTTCCCGTAAGCGTCGGCACCTCCACCTCGCCGCCAAGCACGGCAACGGTATAAGGGATCAAAACCTCGCAATAGATATCATGGCCCTGGCGCTCGAAAGTCTTGTTCTTTTTTACGCGCACCTGGATATAAAGATCGCCGCGGGACGCACCGCCCTGCCCGGCTTCGCCTTCGCCGGTCACGCGGAGCCGTGAGCCGTCTTCAATACCGGCAGGAATCTTGACCTGCAGTTTGCGTGTTTTCCGTACGCGTCCCTCCCCGTGACAGGCCTGGCACGGACGGTCGATCGATTCCCCTTCGCCATGACAACGAGGACAGGTCCTGCGAAGCGTGAAAAAACCCTGGGAAACGCGGACTTCCCCACGGCCCCCGCAATCCGGGCAGATTTTCTTTTTGGAACCTTTTTCCGCGCCCGTGCCTTGGCATTCGCCGCAAGTTTCCTTGCGCGGAATCTCAAGATCGAAGGTCTTGCCGGTAAGCACCTCGACGAGTTCGAGTTTGACCGTATATTCCAGATCGGACCCTCTCTGCCCGCGGCCGCGCCGCCTGCCGCCTCCGCCGCCGCCAAAAAAATCTTCGAAAAGATCGCCGAAAATATCGCTGAACCCGCCGAACGCGTCCTGAAATCCCTCAAAACCGGAAAATCCCGCGCCGCCCATACTGTGTCCGAACTGGTCGTAACGGGCCCGCTTGTCCGGGTCGCTCAATACGGCGTAGGCCTCGGCAGCTTCCTTGAATTTTTCTTCGGAGGCCTTATCACCCGGATTGCGATCAGGATGATATTGGAGTGCGAGCTTACGGTAGCTCTTCTTGATGGTTTCCCCATTCGCAGTCCGGGTCACACTCAACACTTCATAATAATCGCGTTTTGTCATAATTCCTTTTTAAAATCGGGACTCGAGGAAATGAGGAACCACAACGAGTCCCTAGTCCCGAGGAACGAGTCCCGTGAAGATTGTATTGAATTAGGTGATTTCGTCCTGTTTCTCGTCGGAAGCGGACGCCTTCTGTTGGGGTGGCACGCGGACACGGACCTTGGCGGCCCTGAGAAGACGGTCATGCAGCATGTAGCCGGGCTCCAGTTCGTCCACGATCTGGTCTTCCTTGCCTTCTTCGGGCACATGCGCGACAACTTCGTGAAAATGCGGATTGAATGTCTGGCCTGCAGTTTCGACTCGTTTGAGGCCGTGCATTTTGAGAATATCGGCCAACTGCTTCTGTACCCTCTCCACACCGGAAATGACCGTCTTCAAATTCTGCCGCACATCCTCATAACTGGAAGCCTTCGCGGAAGCCGTGTTCGCGTGACCCACCGCGCGCTCAAAATTATCCAGGACCGGAAGGATATCTCTCAAGATCCGCTCCTGGCTGAACTTGATGAAGTCTTCCTTTTCCCGCGCGTTTCGTTTCTTCGCGTTCTCGTAATCCGCCGCTGCAAGCAGAAATTTATGACGCAATCCTTCGAGCTCCTCCACTTTTTTCTTGAGGTCTTCATATTCCTGA
This sequence comes from Candidatus Omnitrophota bacterium, assembly GCA_041653795.1. Classification (GTDB taxonomy): domain Bacteria; phylum Omnitrophota; class Omnitrophia; order Omnitrophales; family Aquincolibacteriaceae; genus Aquincolibacterium. Next base: position 5,909 of record JBAZER010000031.1, on the reverse strand, counting down.
GCCGAGATCTCTATTTTCCCGTTGCCCTGCGGCGAGGATGGCGGCTGGTGGCTGGAGGGCGGTGTTTTTGGAGTTGCGTCATCCACCTTTCGCCCCAGCGAAGCAGCCCCGTGGGATCCGTTATCCTGTTTTTCATTGTGATTTTTTTTGGAATGATGACTCATCGTGTTTCAGGCTCCCTGTGTTCAAGAATATTGCCCACCGTCACAGCCATACGGGAGACCAAAGGAATGATCTGACGGTACGCCATGCGTTTGGGCCCCAGAATTGCGATAACACCCTGACGGTTTTTCCCCGCGGCGTAACGGGCCGTCACGATAGCGCAATCTTCCAAAGCTTCGTGCGAATGCTCACGGCCTACGGAAACGGACACCTGTTGCGGATCCGCATGCGTTAGGACCCATCGGATCAACACCACTTTTTCTTCAAAAACACCCAGCAGATTTCTGATTTTACGAACATCCTGGAACTCCGGTTTTTCGAGCATATAGGACAAACCCTGCAAAGAAAGCTTGAGGCGACCGGTTTTTTCAGACACCGGGGCATCCGCGCAAGGCATCAAGGTCAGTCCGACTTCCTGGGACAATGAGGCAAGCAAAAGTGAAACATGGTCCAGAAACTCCTCGAGCCTGTCATCCCCGGCCGTGGGGACAAGCTCTTCCCCCCAGCGATCCACAGACTCGCCGGAATGGTCTTCAAAGGAAGTATGATCCAGATAATAACGGTAGCCATGGTCCGTCGGCAAACGGCCGGACGAGATATGCGGATGCGTCAAATAGCCCATCTCCTCCAAGGCGCCCATCTCGTGACGAATGGTCGCGGGAGAAAAAGAAATGGCATATTTTTCGGCGATCAAGCGAGAGCCTACCGGCTGGGTCGTCTCGATGTGCGTTTCGATGACACCCCGAAGAATGTCGTTTTGTCTTAAAGACAAGGTTTCCACCCCGTTAGATCTCCAGTTATTTTGAAGCGCGGCGTTACTCTATTTAAACCTGGTGATTTTGCCCCGGGATCTCAACTCTCGGTCCGGTCAGAGATCCAGCAGGGTCCATGGAGCGGGTATAATAACAAAAAACGCCCGCAATGAAAAGCGGGCGTTATATCGAAACCCGGTTTGACGCTCGGTGCCGGATTCGACATCGAGCATCAAACAGGATCGAGATTTAATCCCTCTCCGGTTCTTGTTGCTCCCCCTCCGGCCCACGAGGATGCTTTTTCCCGCCGCCGCGCTTCCCGGGGCCGTGATCTTTGAAGTGAGCTTCCATCTTCGCGAACTGTTCCGGTGTCAGGACCTTTTTCATCTCCAGAATACCCTCGATATGCTTGGAAAAAAGGTGCCCTTTCAGTGTGTTGATTTCGGTCACAAGATCATCCAATTGTGTCCGGTCCATGTCAGGTTTTCCGATTTCTTCATGCAAAGCCTTCATCCTGGCCTTGAGCTTTTCCCGGACCTCACTACTTGTGGCCCATTGTGTTTTACGGCCTGCTTCGAGCTTCTCCTGTTGTTCCTGGGTCAGGCCAAGTTCTTTAAAAAACTCCTTGGGCCCCGGGCCTCGGTGATGTGCGGGACCTCCCCCCGGGCCTTCGTCTCCCGGACCCGGCTCATGCATTCCCGGATCAGCCTCGGGACCCTCATCCTGAGACCCGGCATACGCCGCAGACCCTACTGTCATCAAACCCGCCACGATCAATATTGTCATCATCTTTGCTAATTTGTTTTCCATATTGAACTCCTCCTTTTCCTGCCTATAAGACAGTAGCTTCCCCGAAAAAGTTCCCTTGTTTGTCCAAAGCCTTGAAGACAGCATCGTAATCCTTCAAATCACCGTTCAGGAGATCTGTATTTCCGGCCCCAAGTTCTCCCATGAAGGTCATTTGTTCAGACATGTAATTGTAAACAGGGTCCGCATAGCTGGACGGCCATTTCGCAAGCACCACGACCACCAGGATTAATGCTGTTACAAAAGCCCCGCGAAAAACCGGTGACGGCATCCTCAACAGAGGAACCAAAACGTCCGCCAGTTTCCCGAACCAATGCCCGGAACGCGATTGCTCCGCCTCAATTTTCTCCTGGATCCTCCGCCAAACGACGCTATCCGGCTGTATTTCCCCGGCCTCTTTGAAGGGGATCACGGCACTCCTTTGGACTGCCTCAAAAAATGTCCGGCACTCCGGGCACGCGGTTAAATGTTGTTCGATTTCGGCATTTTCTTCCGGGCCGAGTTCTTTGTCCGCATATTCGGTTATGAGTCGATCCTGAACTTTTTTACATTCCATGACTCGCCACCTCCTTTTGCCCTGGCTTCTATTTTTTTCATCAACGGTTGCCAGGACTAACCCAATTAACCTTTTATTTTTTCGATGGAGAATTGGGCTTGCCCTGGCTTCTACTTTTTTCATCAACGGTTGCCAAGACTAATCCAATTAACCTTTTATTTTTTCGATCGAGAATTGGGCTTGCCCAAGCGCCATCAAGGTCTCACGGGCTCTCTTGAGCCTCGAACGGACTGTATTGATGTTAATGCCAAGACTCGTCGCAATCCCCTGATAATCCAAACCCTCGATCTCCCGGAGCACGATGCAGGCCCTTTGGTCCGGATTAAGTTGATCAAGCAGGATCTTAAGCTGATTCTCCGTTTCTCCGGCTTCGATGCGCTTTGCCGCATCGGGTTGCGTCACGACTGCGGGATCTTCGAAGATCTCCTCGACTTCGCGCGTTGTCACGCGGCTTCTTTTTTTCGCGTGATTAAGGGCGGTATTTACCGCGATCCGGTAAAGCCAGGTCTTGAACGACGACTCAAACTTGAAGGAGCCGAGACTTTGATGAAGCTTGAGGAACACATCCTGTGTTACCTCCTCGGCATCATGTTTTGTACTTACGACGCGATAAGCCAGGGTGTAGACATATCCGGAAACCCTTTGATAGATCTCCCGAAAGGCTCCCATGTCCCCCCGCCCCGCCCTTGTGACCAGTTCCCACTCGACGTCCTGCATAGTCCCAATTCCTTTCAATTTCATCAAAGATGAAATTGGGGCAATCCTTGTCGGCCATAAAAGAAATGAAATAGAAGACAAGGATAGTTTTTGCTTTAGGCCTCGATTCCTTGGACAACGCCCCGGAGAAAAAAGTTCCATTATTGTGTAAGGCGCAAGGCGTACGGAGTACGGCGTATTGTGCTAGTGAACGCTTTTCGCCGTACGCCGTACCCTATTTTACGGCTTGTAGATCATCCCGGCCACGACACCGCCGGCAATGCATTCCACCATACCTCCCAGGAACCACGCTACGGGGATTGCCGCGGGAAGGGGCATGACGGCATAACACATCATGTTTGAAGCCGCAAACACCAAAAGCCCGGCCAGAATCCCGAAGCGCAGTCCCTGCCCGAATCCCGGTTTTTCTTTTTCATAGCCCTTGGCGAATATCCAGACAAAGAACAAAGCGAACACCGGATATCCCGCCCATATCAGCCAAAAAAGATCCTTCATCTCAGCTTCGGACCTCCAAAGCGCCATGGTCTGTTTGTAGGCATCCAGCAGAACCACGTTGTGAAGGATCATATCGATTGCCGCAATTACAGCCGCGACCGCGAGTACAGCACCAAAAAAACGCTTCATAGAATCTCCTTTTGTTGATTTGAACCTTGAAAAAACAGGACCACTATAAAACAAAGCCCTTAAAGAATACCCAGCTGTTTGTAATAACCGAAAATGGTGCTGACCGCATTGAGAAACACCGCAATAAGCGCAAAGGTCAGGGCCAGCACGATCACCGATATGATGATCTTTTTGCGGCGGCTGTACGCCGGATTGAACCACACCAGCGGCAAAGCGAAAGGTCCCACAGTCAGAAAGCTGACCACCAGGCTCGGGCTTTTGGCATACCAGGGGGTCTTTGGCGCTTCGGGACGCGCGGCAAGAAATTCATTGCAATACCTGCATTTAATAGCTTCGTCCTGGATCTCTTCAGCGCAGAATGGACATTTTTTCATATCAGTCCTTTTTGAATAAACGCTTGATCCACGTTAAAAAACAACTAATCGGACAATTTTCTTGAAGAATCGCGACGCCGCAAAAAATACAAGCCAGGTTTTCCGCCGGTGTTTCTTTTTTGCAGGATGGGCAAACGGCCGTTTGGGGGCCTCGGGTCTCTTCCTGTTCCCATTTCTTTTTGAGCTGCTCGGAAGGTTCCTCGTCCTTTATTTCCCAATCGCGGGGTCCTTCGTTATCATTCAGCATCGACATTTTCCGGTCCTTTTTTCGCTTCTGCGGCGCGGGCGATCTTTCGGAGCATTCCTCCAAAAATGTAAGCGTGAAACGGCAGAACACAATACCAGTATAGGATCCCGAAAAGCCCTTTGGGAATAAATCGTGCGATCTGATAAAGCATGCAGGATCCGGGATTCTCGGAGTTCTCTTCGATTTGAAATTCCAAGGTTGCGCGGCCCGGCGATTTCATCTCTGCGATCAGAAACAAATGGCTTCCTTCCGTGACATGGCCCACGCGCCAAAAATCCAGCGCGTCCCCGGAACGGATCTCCCGGACACTCCTCCGGCCACGCCCTAACCCGACACCCCCAATCAACCGGTCCAAAAAACCCCGAAGTCTCCAGAGCCGGTCGGCATGATACCAGCCGGTCGTTCCGCCGATCGTTTTGATCGTGTGCCAGACTTTCTTCAAAGGTGCCCGAACTCTCACGCTCCGTTTATCTTCAAAAACTGTTCCTCCCGCCCATTGAGGATCCCCCGGGTACAGCATCTCCACAGGCGGGATCTCCCCCGCATCGCTCCAGTGAGTCTTCACCGTATCCTCTTCAAGCCTCTGGAGCGCGAGCCGCATGGCCGTGCGGCAATCCAAAAGTTCCTGCGGGATCAACTCTTTGATGCGCACGTCCTTACAAACCACAGGATTCCTGAGACCTTCGGCTAACGCGCGCGCCATCGAGGCAGGAACAGGCGTTACAAAATGGATCCAGTAAGAACTGAGACGGGTCGTGAGAAATGGGATCGGGATAAACCGGCGCTTGGGAAGCCCGGCCTCTTCGGCGTAAATCTCCATCAGCCTTCGGTAATCGACCACGTCCGGCCCGCCGATATCATAGGTCTGGCCGGTCGTCTCGGGACAGTCAAGACAACCTGTCAGATAATTCAGGACATTGCGGATCGCAATGGGCTGGCTCGGGGTCTCCAGCCATTTCGGGATCACCATCACGGGCAAACGATCCACCAGATAGCGAACGATCTCAAACGACGTGCTCCCGGAGCCGATGATCATGGCTGCCCGCAACACCGTCACCGGAACTTTCCCCGCCTTAAGAACTCTCGCCACTTCTGCGCGCGACCTCAGATGATGACTCAGATCCGGCCCTGCATCACCGAGCCCGCCGAGATAAATGATGCGCTCAAGCCCTGCTTCTTCCGCGGCCTGCACCATGTTCTCCGCGGCTTTCCGGTCTGCGTCTTCAAAATTTTTTGGACGGGACAACATGGAATGAACGAGATAGTACGCAGTCCCGCAGCCGGCCACGACTCCCTTGAGAGAATCAAGATCCAGAAGATCAGCGGCCACGAGCTCCACATGGGGGAGCCGGGCCCACGGGCGACTTTTTAGTTTTTCCAGGGAGCGGGCGACCGCCCGGACATGATAACCCCGCTCCAGCAGAAGCGGGACCAACCGCCCGCCGACATAACCGGTCCCACCTGTCACCAGAATGATTTTTGACTTCATAGAAATATTTTAAGTCTCGAAAGATAAAAAACTACCTGGCAATTCCCATTTTTCCTATAGCAAAGTCCGCAAAATTTTTCAGAGATTCCTCGCCGACATTCATCCCGCCGCCAGCGAGGCGGGATTCACTCGCGCGTTCGGCTTTGCTCGCCCATGAGGCCTTGGCGGAGGCAGCTGTCGG
>JBAZER010000030.1:0-28443 GCA_041653795.1 Candidatus Omnitrophota bacterium | reverse complement strand
CTCAGAGGCGGTCAAAAACAAATGGTCTGAAAAAGAAACCCGGGAAGCCGTCCGCAAAGTGAAGGCGAGGGCCGGTGAAAAAGCCACTCCCGCAGAAATTCTTACCGCGCAACCAGGCAACCCGGGGACCTACAAGATCATTCTCGCCAGAACAGGCCCCTACGCCGGTAAACTTGCCCTCGACCTTGGATTTTCAAACCACATGCGCCTTGCCGAAGTCGTGGAAGATACGAGCCTGTTTATCGAGGGGGACATTCTTGATTTTACGGACGAACAAGACGAGATCCGGAAAAGCAAGGAAGCGGATTTCTCCAGGGCCGGACAATTTGCCCGAAACTCGCCGGTCCCGATACCTGTCAATCGTGGCGAAGCGGCCCTTTTCACTTACCGTGCCTGGGTGCAGCGGGTTCTGGACGGCGACACGATTGAAGCAGTTGTCGATCTCGGCTTCGGGATCACCACCACGCAGACCCTGAGACTTCGCGGCATTGACGCTCCCGAGATTGTCACACGAAACGGCATGAAAGCAAAAAAGTTTGTGGAGAAAAGGCTCGCTAACTCTCCCCGGGTTCTCATTAAAACCAGCCAATCCGACAAGTACGACCGCTACCTGGTGGATGTTTTCTACATTGATAAAGCCGGCCAACAGCAGTACCTTAACAACCGGCTTTTAGAGCAAGGATATGCGGTCATCGTAGACGGCTGACATTAAGCCGTCACGCCTGATTATTATAAAAAAATAATAGGAAATCAGTGCTGTCCTAGTTTCCAATAAATCTTTTAAGGATAACTAGGGCGATGTAGTACTTGCGCACAGCGTAGTTTGCAGTCCCGTGGGACTGGCGCAAGTGCCGTTCGCGTTAGTGAATAGAGTGAAACCACCCAGGATTGCGATGGGGGGAGAGTTGAGGGTATGAAGAGGCCCAAGGCTGATAACGCTTTAAAACAAAGTGAGAATTATTACCGCAGGCTGGTCCAGGACGCGAACAGCATTATTTTGCGCATGGACACTCAGGGCCGGGTCGTCTTTTTCAATAAATTCGCGCGGAAGTTCTTCGGTTTCAGAGAGAAAGAAATATTGGGCCAGAGCGTGATCGGGACCATTGTTCCGGTGACAGACAGCGCGGGCAAGGACCTGAAGATCATGATCGACGATCTCGGGCGTCACCCCGAGAGGTACGTGAATAATGAGAATGAAAACATGCTCAAGAGCGGGGAGCGCGTGTGGATATCCTGGACCAACAAGGCCCTCTTCGACAAAAAAGGGTCCACCCAAGAGATCCTCTGTGTCGGGAATGACATCAGCAAGATCAAAAAGGCCGAAGAGCTTTTAAAGCAAATGGACAAACGGAAGTCCGCCTTTGTCGCTAATGTCTCTCATGAATTCAAGAACCCCCTGAACAACATGAACCTCTCGCTGGCCTATATCCTGGAGGGTTCGGCCGGCGAGATAAACGAGCAGCAAAAGACGATGCTTGGGATTGCCCAAAGAAGCACGAAAAGACTTATCCGGCTGGTCATGGACCTTCTGGATATTGCAAAGATCGAAGCGGGAAAGATGAAGCTGAAAAAGGAAGAGGTCCCGGTCGCCGCCCTGGTCGACGAAGTCATCGCCGGTAACAACGATGAACTCTCTGCGAAGAAGATGGTCCTTGTAAAAGACTTTTCAGAGAGCGCGGGCTCGGTTTGGGCGGACCGTGACAAACTTACCGAAGTCATTATCAATTTACTGAGTAACGCCATAAAATACACTCCCGCCGGCGGGAAGATCACCCTCAGTCTTTCCGGCACCCCCAAAGAAGTCCGTTTTGAGATCTCTGATTCAGGGCCGGGGATCGCCAAAGAGGATTTTCAAAAGCTGTTCGACAAATTCGAGCGCCTGACCGCCGAAAGGGAAGAAGGAACCGGTTTGGGCCTTTCCATCACCAAGGACATTATTGACCTTCACAAGGGCAGGATTTGGGTCGAAAGCGAGCTTGGAAAAGGCACCCAATTCATCTTCACCCTGCCCAGAAAATGTAACTAGAAAAAAATTTCAGGTGCCCAATACCATTTGAAGGTAGTTAGGCTCTTTACCTCGAACGGGGCACTTTCAACGCGACCGAAAGGGAAAAATTATGTTGCAGCTAATAGGCATTCTTTTTTCAGTAAATAGCATCATTATTACTTGGTGGTGCCTTGCGAACAACTATGGTAATAAAGCTGGAGTTGTGATTGGTTGTGTAATCGCTCTTTTTTTTGGGTGTTTTTTAATGCTGCAGCATCGTGCTGTGGAACTTACTTTTAAATGGGTTGGCTCGATTAAAGCGGCGTCAGAACAAGCAAGCGCTGATGCAGGAGAAATAGCAAAACTTAGAGGGCGCATTGAATCCCAGAGCGCAACCGTAGATCTTGTTGCCAAAAGCGCTGATGAAGCCCGTAATTTAGTTCGAAGTTTAGAAAAGAAAAACAGTGATATCGAGAGTAAAGTTGGAAAAATTAATTCTGATGTTGAAAAATCTGATAAAGCACTAGGTAGTTTGGAAAAAGCGAACGATTTCTCCTCCATTTTATTTGCAGCTCAAAATGATGATGCTAAAGCATTTGAACAACTTGTCAGCTGGGTCGACAAGGATGCCCCATTTAAGAAAATAGCAGCTAATGCTATTATCAAAATTAGAACCGATGCTGGCGGGCCAATAAAACCTGGTTTTCTTAATATCGATTGGAGAGGGACGGACCCTAAAGCATTGTCCTCTCAACAAATAATGAAGCTTGTTGCCAACCTTCAACCGATTTTTCACACTGCATTAGTGCACGAGGTGCGAAGCAGGTCGGATTTTAGCAAAAGAGATAAAATGCAATTTTACGTAGAAGTGCTTCATTCGAGCAATAGTTTGTTGGCGAAAAATTATGCTGGTGAATTTTTTACATTCGAAGCCAATGACAGCAAATTAAAATGGCAGCCATTTTCGATCACGCCATTATTTCAGTGGTGGGATGAGAATAAAGATAAGGTCTGATTTGCCGTAGAACGATACCCTGTACTATTCGATGCTTCTAAACCGAGGAGCTTATGACCATATTCGATCAAGCGATGGCAATAGAACAGGAGGGCGAAGCCCTTTATCGGAAATTTGTGCTGGAGGTGTCGAATAAGGGCATGAAGAAAATTTTTACATGGCTCGCGGACCGAGAGCTTGAGCACTACAATGTTTTCATGCAGTTGAAAGCGGGCAAGCCGGTTTCGGTCGTGGAAAACACGATCTTAAAGGATGTCAAAGATATCTTCGGGGAATGGCTGGAAAAAACTCCCCGCATTGAAACGAACGCGACACGAGCGGATCTTTACCGTAAAGCGCTCGAGGTCGAGAAGAAAAGCATTTCGGTCTATGAAAAACATGCAGCAACAGCCGACTTGCCTCAGAAGGGGATATTTCTCAAGATCGCGGCTGAAGAAAAAGGGCACAAACGAATCCTTGAAAACATCATACAGTTTGTCACCAAGCCAGAGGCCTGGTCTGTGAACCCGGAATTTTCACTCCTCGACAAAGATTATAATCTCTAGCGCAGAAATGTACCGGAAAGACAGGTAAGGTGAATTCTGATGTTTCATATTTGTAAGGAGGAACGTATAAAAGTCCGGAATTTCAGGGCTGTCTTTTTTGCGGTGTGGATGATCGTGAGCGCGGCACTTGTCGGTCCCGTGTTCGCGGGCGAGGGGACATCGCTGAACGCGGAGGAAGCGCTGGCGCTCCTCAAGGAAGGGAATTCCCGTTTTGTGGCGATGAAGATCGAGCATCCCGACGAAAATACCGCAAGACGCGAAGAGACCTCTGCGAATGGGCAGAAGCCTTTTGCGGCGGTGCTCGGGTGCGCGGATTCGAGAGTGCCGGTGGAAATAATCTTTGACCGGGGGATCGGGGATATCTTTGTGGTGCGGGTCGCGGGGAACATCGCGATGGACAGCAGTGTGACCGGTTCTCTGGAATACGCGGTCGGGCACTTGAAAGTGCCTTTATTGGTGGTTCTGGGACATACGCAATGTGGAGCGGTCGGGGCTGCGGTCTCGGGGGCGAAGCTCGAGGGGGGGATCCGTGATATTCAGGAAAAGATCGAACCTGTGGTGAAAGAAGTGGAGAAAAAGTATCCGGATCTGCAGGGTCCCGCGCTGACGAACGAGGTAGTGAAACAAAATATTTTCCAGACGGAAAAAGACCTTCTGTCCGGGAGCGAAGCGATCCGGGGCTTGGCCGCACAAGGCGCGCTCAAGATTGTTCCCGCGGTCTACGATGTCATGACCGGCAAGGTGGACTGGCTCGAAAAAAAATAATCCGGTGAACACGTTTCAATAAACCTGATGCACTGCCCACCCTAAGCTTTAATTAAGTGATGTATCCCCGGGATTGGTTGTATAATCCAACACGTTTTTTCAAACCAGCACTTTCAGGATCCGTTCTTCCTCCGGACCTGTTTACAATGGCAAAAAAGAGAAAAAAATGATTCTATCCAAACATCACAAGAAACTGGGTTTGAGAACAAAGGTAGCCAAAAAAATAACGGAGATCCCGTCCGGCGAGTGGAACCAAGCCTTCCCTGATGTTCTTGAAAGCTATGATTTTTTCAAAACCCTGGATGAGTCCCATCTCGAGCAATTCAGCTTCTACTACATTATGGTTTATGACCACAAAACGCCCGTCGGCGCGACCGCCTGCTTTTTGATGAACTATTCGCTCGATACAAGCATTAACGGCGCCTATCGCAATCTGTCAAATTCCATTAAAAAACTGATGCCGAATATTTTTAGCCTGAAGGCACTTATTTGCGGAATGCCTATCGGGCAGGGCCGGATAGGCATCACAGGTTGCGCTGACAGAACCTTACAGGCCATTGTCCGCCGCATGGAGCAGATCGCAAAGAAGAACAAAGCTCCCATACTTGCATTCAAGGATTTTAATCAAGCCGATGCGAATGTGCTCGACTCACTACAGAAAAACGGTTTTACGAAATTTGATGGCCTGCCTTCTTCCGAACTCAATATCACATTCAAAAATTTTGAAGACTATCTAAAAACTTTAAGCAGCGCCAGCCGGTATGATCTGCGCAGAAAGTTTAAAAAGGTTGACGGGAAGGTTGCGATCGACCTTGAAATTGTTGACGCTCTGGAAGGCGACAGCTTGGAAGATGTTTACAGGCTTTATCTTGATGTAGTGACTAAGCATGAAATGGGTTTTGAGATATTACCGAAAGATTTTTTCAAAAACATCTCCAAGAACATGCCCAAGCATGTGAAATTCTTTTTATGGAAAATCGATGGAAAGCTCGTCGCATTCCTATTCTGTTTTATAGCGGGAGATTTTTGCGCCGACTATTACGTCGGGCTTGATTACTCGGTTGCGCATAAATATCATCTCTACTTCGTCAAGTTTCGCGACACTATGAATTGGTGCATAGAAAATAAAATCAAAAAATACGAGATGGGGAATTCCGGTTATGAGCCAAAAAGAAGAATCGGGCTCGACTTCATCCCCCGTTTTATCTATGTAAAACTTCGCAATAGAACGCTGCGTCCGGCCTTTAATTTTATATGCCAATTTTTGAAGTTTGAAAATTTTGATGCGGATTTAAAAGAAGCTAGAAAACACATGGCGAAATCCGCCGCTTCTCATGTGAGAAGTGTGAAGAACCGGTCAACCATGGCAAGAAATCAGAGAGACTGAAATGTCGCATAGTTCGCTGACCTGGAAAATATTTTTCGCTATTATTTTAAATGATGCAGCAGACAGTTTTGCGCAGGTCTTGATGAAGAAGGGATTGTTTTTTGAGGAAGCGGATATCTGGAACATCCACGCCCTCGCGGGATTTCTTTCCCATAATGTTTCTTCGCCGTTCCTCTGGTTTGGGGTCGCTATTTATACGGCCAATTTTTTTATTTGGATCGCGATCCTCTCACGAATCGAACTAAGCATTGCGATTCCTCTCAGTAGTACCATGTATGCCATAGTTCCAATTTTTGCGGTTATTTTTTTGCACGAGGTTGTGTCTCCGCTCAGATGGCTCGGCATTGTCTTTATTATCGCAGGAATCTATGTAGTCTCAAAAAGCAAGCGGCCCGTGCCTGCGAATCCGGGTGTCGTATGATCAGAATCATCCTCCTAGTTCTGTTGGCGGAAATCGCGGGGACAGCCGGGCAAATCCTGCTTAAGAAAGGCGCCGGAAAATTGGGCCACAAGAATTTCGAACAATTAAGCGCTTATTTTTCATTTACAAAAAAGATTTTGGGAATACCCGCCATTTGGCTGGGATTGCTTTTGATGGGGTTGGGCCTTTTCTTTTGGTTGGTGGCTTTGGCCGGCTCGGATTTGAGCATTGTTTTTCCTCTTGGGAGCATGCAGTATATTCTGGTGCTTATCGCTTCCCGGTTGTTTCTGAAAGAAAAGATCGATCAAAAAAAATTAATCGGAACTCTCCTGATGATCGTGGGAATTATAGCCATTGCGCAAAGCTGATCGAACATGAACGGAGACCGCGATGAATGACGAGATAAAGAAAAAAATACTGGTGTTCCAGAAAAGCGAGATCACGGAGCACCACATCTATCTGAAGCTCGCCGCGATCGAAAAAAGCGCTAGAAATAAGGACGTCCTGGAGAAAATCGCCGCTGATGAGCTCAGGCATTACCATGTCTGGAAGAAATATACCGGCCAGGATGTTCTGCCCGATCGCTTTACGGTCGAAAAATATGTCCTTATCGCCCGCCTTTTTGGTCTCACGTTCGGTCTCAAGCTCATGGAAAGCGGGGAGGGAAAGGCCCAGGAAGCGTACGGCGAAATGATCTCCAGCGTGGTGGAAGCTTCCGGGATCATAGCTGACGAAAACACGCACGAGCAGGAGCTTTTGGAGATGATCGACGAGGAGCGGTTGAAATACGCGGGTTCGATCGTCCTGGGATTGAACGACGCACTGGTCGAACTTACCGGTGCGCTTGCGGGGCTGACTTTCGCGCTGGGCAATGCCCGGCTCGTGGCGGTGGCAGGCGCCATTACGGGGATTGCCGCCGCTTTGTCGATGGCGGCCTCGGAGTTCCTTTCAACAAAATCCGAGGGTGGTGGCAAGGACCCGGTCAAGGCATCCATTTATACAGGGATTGCTTATATCCTGACCGTCACCCTGCTGGTTCTGCCTTACCTTTTACTGGAAAATCTTCCCGTCTCTCTTGCATGGATGCTGGTGAACGCGGTGGTGATCATCTACGCGTTCACGTTTTACATCTCGGTCGCGAAGGGCTTTGATTTCCGCAAGCGGTTTCTCGAAATGGTCTCGATCTCGCTCGGTGTCGCCGGTCTTTCCTTTCTGATAGGCCTTGGCGTGCGGGCCTTGCTGAATATCAAAGTATGAAAAGAGGCGTAAAACATATAGCTAATGCATTGCTCCAGTTATTCCCTCCTGTAGGGCACATTTAAATGTGCCCTACGGAAGAGAGGATAGAGCGAATATCTCTCAGGAAACCGGAGCAACGCATAGCTAATAGACTAAGCAGAGTCATCGCGAACGAAGTGTGGCGATCTTGTTTTTAAAAGCGAGATTGCTTCTCCTCGCTTTTGGCGGGCTCGTAATGACAAAGTGTAAAAGAAAGAAGAAATGAAACCTTATATAGTTGCGATGACCGGGGCCAGTGGAGCAATTTATGGCGTTCGGCTTTTGCGGTTTTTTGCGGAAAGCAATATCCCGGTCGAGCTTGTGGTTTCGGACACGGCGAAGATCGTGATGAAAGAAGAGTTGGGGCACCATGTCGTCCCCGAACGCTTTTACCATGACAATGGCCCTTTAGGGTCGGGGATCCAAACTGGATTCCCGCCAGAAACATGCGGGAATGACAAAAACATAGGTGAAGTATTCGGGGATGACAAAAAAGGGGAGCTTTTACTGAAACTCGGGATTGAGAACACAGCGAAGATACATCTCCACGATTTCAAGGATTTTACAGCGCCAATCGCAAGCGGGTCTTATCCTACCGAAGGCATGATCATCATCCCGTGCAGTATGGGGACACTTGGTGCGATTGCGTCAGGCCTCTCCCAGAACCTCATTCACCGGGCCGCGGATTGCACAATCAAGGAAGGGCGGAAGCTTGTCCTCGTGCCGCGCGAGACGCCGCTTTCGGCCATTCATCTTGAAAACATGCTGAAACTCGCGAGGCTGGGTGTTCGGATGGTGCCTCCGATGCCGGCGTTCTACGGGGACCAGCAAAAAGTCGAAGACCTCGTTGATTTCGTAGTGGGGAAAGTGCTCGACCAGTTCGGTATTGTGCACGCCCTTTATCCGCGGTGGGTGGGGAAAATCTCGGGACTCGAGACTCGGGACTAGTAAAAAAAGAATTCCGAGCAAGAAATTGACGAGTCCCGAGGTGCGAGTCCCAAGTCCCTTTAAAGTTCTGAAAATAAAAATCAGATGCATTGTTCCGGTTTCCTGAGAGATATTCGCTCTATCCTCTCTTCCGTAGGGCACATTTAAATGTGCCCTACAGGAGGGAATAACTGGAGCAACGCATATCAGGTTTATGATGAAAAACGATATTCAATCACATTTGCGCATTGGTAAAATCCGCTATCTCAACTGTCTTCCGTTCTACTTCGGTCTTCTGGAAATGCTCCGGGCGAAAGGGATGGAGCCGGAGATGAGTTTTTTTGAATCTTATCCCGTCGAGATCAACCAGGCCATGGAAAAAGGGGAGATCGACGCGGCGCCGATCTCATCTCTCGAATATTTCCAGCATCAGGACGATTATCTTCTCCTGCCGGGCCTCGCGATCGGGACGCGGCTTTTTGCGCGGAGTGTCCTGCTTCTTTCCCAAAAAAAGATCGAACAGCTCGACGGCGCAGTGATCGCCCTTTCCCGGGAAAGCCTCAGTTCTGCCGGTCTTGTGCGCATTCTCCTCGCGCAGAAATATAACTACCGCAATACGTTCGAACTGACCGACCAGGATCCCGAGGCCATGCTTCAGAAATATCCTGCCGCGCTCGTGATCGGGGACCAGGCGCTTTTCTGCCAGCCCAGGGAACTGGTCTACAAATACGATCTGGGCGAGTTGTGGTATTCCTGGACGGGGAAGCCCTTCGTGTTCGCGTTGTGGGCCGTGCGCCGGGGTTTTGCGGTCCGGCATCCGGAACTGCTCAAGGCTTTTCTCGAGTGTCTAAGAGAAAATCTTCTAAAAAATTTGGCGGACCCGGAAGGTCTTCTGAAACAAGCGCTCGGCATCACCCCCTCAGACAAAAGATTCTGTTCGGTGCTTGGCTATCTTGTGAATCTTCAATACACGCTGGACGCGGACATGAAAGAAGGCGTGCTGCGGTTTTTCGAACTGGCTTATGAGGAAGGTCTTGCGCCTGCGCCCAAACCGCTGGAATTTTTCCCTCACCCTAACCCTCTCCCTGGGGGAGAGGATAGGTGAGGGGGTTTTATGGCCATTCACGAAAAAATCCTCGAAAAGCGTCTGAATGGCGGACGATTAACGCTCGAAGACGGCGTACGGCTCTACACCTGCGATCTTTTGACATTAGGGCAGGCCGCCCAAAAGCTGACGCCGAGGCTGATCCCCAACGCTGTCACGTTTGTGGTGGACCGTAATATCAGTTACACGAATGTCTGCACTATCGGTTGTGATTTCTGCGCATTCCATTGCCCGCCCGGATCTCCTGAAGCATATGTGCTTTCGCAAGAGGAGATACTGGCAAAGGTCCGTGAGCTTGCTGATCTTGGCGGGACGCAGGTGCTCATTCAGGGCGGTATTCACCCGGACCTTTCGCTCGACTATTATCTTGATATGGTCCGGGCCATTCATGAGAAATTTCCGCAGATCACCATACATTCCTTTTCCGCGATCGAAATGGACACGCTTGCAAAGAAAAGCGGGGTTTCTCTGCCCGAACTTTTTCGGATGTTCAAGAAAGCGGGTCTCAATTCTCTTCCGGGCGGCGGGGCGGAGATCCTTGTCGAGCGTGTCCGGAAACTCATCAGCCCGAAAAAGATCTCTTCGGACCGCTGGCTGGAGGTCATGCGTATCGCCCACGAAGCGGGTTTTAAAACCACGGCGACGATGGTTTTCGGGCTGCGAAGACGGGAACATCAAGTTCCCGCGAGCGTGCCGGGGGCATGGGACACCGGCCACGTGGAGACAAAGGAAGAACGGATCATGCATCTTCTCCGGCTCCGGGAGTTGCAGGACAAGACACACGGCTTCCGGGCATTCATTCCCTGGAGTTTTATTCCCAACCAGACGCCGGGGATGAGCGGTCTGAAACCGGCCGGGGGAGACGATTATCTCAAGACTGTGGCGATATCAAGGCTCATGCTCGACAATTTCGAACATATTCAAAGCGGTTGGCTTACCGAGGGTTTAAGGCTTGGGCAGATCGCGCTCGCGTTTGGATGTGATGACATGGGCGGCACTTTAATTGAGGACAAGGTTCTGGAGCCCACGGGCATCGAGGTCCACACGCGCCGCGAAGACCTTGTCTGTCTTATCAAGGATGCCGGCTTTGTTCCCGTTCAGCGCGACACGAATTACCAGATTGTTGGAAGTCTTGCAAATGGGTCATTGCGAGCCGCGAAGACAGCGAAGCAATCCGGTTTTAAAAACGAGATTGCCACGTCGTCCAGCCAGTGGCGGGACTCCTCGCAATGACGGTTGATGTTGATAAACGGATAGGTCCTAAGTCATTGCGACCTTGCTGCTGTCTTGCGACAGCAAGACGCAAGGGAAGCAATCTTTCTTTATGAGTGCACGAGGTTATGTTTATATGATGATGAATCGATTTAATACGGTGATTTACACGGGAGTGACCTCGGATCTGTGGCGGCGCGTTAATGAACACAAAGAAGGAAAAATAGAAGGGTTCACAAAAAGGTATAGGGTTCATAAATTAGTTTTTTACGAAAGTTTTCTTACTATGCGCGAAGCTATTGATGCTGAAAAAAAGATCAAGGCGGGTTCTCGTGCGAAAAAGGTGTTATTGATTAAAACGATGAATCCTGATTTCAAGGATTTAATGCTGGGAGATTGCCACGCCCCAATTCTCGATCAAAAAACGAAAACAAATTGGGACAGCACTGGCTTCAGATATAAATTCAATGAAAGCCAGGCGCCCTATAAAACAGGGCTCGCAAAGACACTGAATGGTGAATGAGGAGGTAAGCAATGGCCGTCCCTGATAAAGAATTTATCCGCAATGCTTTTGATTCGATCACACCGCGCTACGACCTGCTGAATCAGATCCTGAGTTTCGGGATGGCGGAAGCCTGGCGCAAACGGTCGGCGGAGATCCTCCTGAGCGATCCGGATTTTTCTCCCAAAACCATTCTGGACCTTGGCTGCGGCACGGGGAAATTCCTGGAATGTTTTCTGCGAAGACGGGAACAACAAGTTCCCGCGAGCGTGGCGGGGACACAGGACCCCGCCCTGCGAAGACGGGAACAACAAGTTCCCGCGAGTGTGCCGGGGGCACGGGGTCCCGGCGTGAAAGGGGCCTGGGAGAGCGCGACCGGAGTGGATTTCTCGGCCGCCATGCTTAAAAAAGCGCGCGAAACAGTTTCAGGAAATGTGATGTGGCTCCGGGAAGATTTTGATTCCCTGCCTTTCCTCGAATCAAGTTTTGATCTTGTGATCTCGGGGTTTACACTCCGGAGCGTCCAGAAACTCCCCGAATTTCTAGGCCATGTTTACCGCATTTTGACCCCGGGAGGGAAGGCGGCGTTTCTCGACCTGACCCGGCCCCGGAATTTCTGGGCCCGGCTGCTCTTCTTCCCGTATCTGAAATTCATTTTGCCGCTTCTGGGGTGGCTCCTTACAGGCAACCTTAAGGCCTATCATTTTTTATCGGGTTCGGTCCGGAGCTTCCAGTCTCCGGAGGAAACAATTCGGCTGATGCAGAACCTCGGATACCGCGACTCAATGAGTAAAAGCTTTGCTTTTGGTGCCGCTACGCTTATCATAGGTACGAAGTGACGGTGTTTTCTACCGTCATCGCGGGCTCTGATTTACAAAGAAATCAGGGCGTGGCGATCTCATAAAAGCGAGATTGCTTCGTACTTGCCCTCATTTATTTAATGGATGGCAAGTACAGCACTGGATTTCCATATAAAAATTAATGAGATCCAGGCGTCGTTCCACTCCTCGCAATGACACATAAAAATATGAATATCGACTCAAAATTATCCGAATTAGGTTTGTCTCTGCCGCCCGCCCCAAAACCTGTGGGGCTTTACCAGCCGTTCGTGGTATCTGGGAAGCTGGCATTTTTGAGCGGCCAAATCTCCAAGGACGCCAGCGGCAAGCTCCTGACGGGGAAGGTCGGGAAAGATCTTTCCTTGGCCGAAGGACAGACTGCCGCGCGTCTTGCGGCGCTGAACGCCTTGAGTATCATGAAAAATCTGATCGGTTTTGAGAAGATCAGGCGTGTTGTGAAAATGACAGGTTTTGTCCAGACGGCGCCGGATTTTTATGAGATCCCGGCGGTCCTGAACAAGGCCTCGGAACTTTTCGCCGAGGTGCTGGGAGAACAGGGGTCGCATGCCCGTTCTGCCGTGGGCATGTCCAGTCTGCCGCTGAATGCCGCGGTGGAGATTGAACTTATCCTTGAATTGAAATGACATTTTTTGTTATTCCCGCTAAAAGCATGCAGGAATGACAATATTTCTGAACTCGAGAAAGGAAATCATGAAAGGTTTTCTTAAATTCATACTTATTTTTGCCGTCATCCTTCTCGCGAGCGCATTTCTTGCGCCGCTTTTCTACGATTTTTTCCGGACATTCCATCCGTTCAAATTCGAACGGATCTTCCAGCGTATTGTCATGGTCCTCTCGCTTGCTGCGGTGGCCCTCTTTGTCAGGGTCAAAAAAGAGACGCTTATGGGTTACGGTCTTGCCTGGAGGCCGCAAAGCCCGGGACTTTTGGGGAAGGGGTTTGTGGCCGGCGTTCTCGTTCTGGGGGTGGTGGGGGTACTGCGGATCCTCTCGGGTCAGGTGATCTTTGATCCGAGAGCTTTCTCGTGGGGAGAGTGGATCGCCAAATTTTCTTTGGCACTCTTGACAGGTCTTCTGATCGGGTTCCTGGAAGAATTTTTCTTCCGGGGGTTCATCTTCCGCTCACTCCTGCGTCTTTTAAGGAACCGTGTGTTTCTGAGTGTCGTGATCACGACTTCGTTCTATGCGATCATCCATTTTATCGGGCTCAAAAAGATCTTTGTCGGTCCGGACCCGAGTTTCATCGACGGGCTCAGATTGATCGGGGCGCCTTTTTTATCTCTGGCCGAATGGCCGAAATTCTGGCCCCAGGCAGTCGGGCTTTTTCTTTTTGGATTGGCGCTGATGGGGGCCGCTTATCGCTCAGGGTCTCTGTACCCGGCGATCGGTCTTCACGCAGGTTGTGTGTTCTATATAAAACTCGACGATTTTTTTGTGCAATTCCATACCGCGCCGTCCTTCTTTTGGGGGTCCAAGATCCTCTATGACGGTGTCCTGGGCTGGATATTTTTGAGCGCCATGGCAATAGGTCTGTGGATCTTTTTAAAACCTGCAAGGACAGATACCCCGGACAGTCCTTCCGGGGGAAAGGCCGTTTAAGACTGTGACCACGTTCAATAAAATCACCCGCGAGAAAATCATCGAGTGCCTCAAGCAGGTCCAGGAACCTGTCCTGAAGGAGGACGTTATTTCGCTCGGGATTGTGCGTGAGATCGAGATCAATAGAAACCATGCTTTCCTTCATCTGGAATCTTCCATCGAAGATCCGCAACTCCTCGAACAGTTGCGTGCGGCAATCGTTCAGGCCGTGCGGGGAGCGGGCGCGAGCGGGTGCGAAGTGCATTTCTCGGGGAAACCGAAATGCGGGGTCAGCGCTTCGGCCTGCGAAGACGGGGACATCAAGTCCCCGCGAGCGTGCCCGGGACATGAGGCATGGGCCGTTCAGCCGGTTTCCGGTGTGAAGCATGTGATCGCAGTCGCGAGCGGGAAAGGCGGCGTCGGGAAATCGACGGTGGCCGTGAACCTGGCGCTTGCGCTCAAAATGCTCGGGGCACGGGTCGGTCTGATGGACGCGGATATCTACGGTCCGAATATCCCGATCATGTTGGGGATCCCGCCTGAAAAACGTCCAGGGGGAACTGTCGAAGAGAAGATCCTTCCGCTTGTGGCGCATGGCGTGAAGGCGATCTCGATCGGATTTTTTGCGAATCCCGAACAGCCGGTGATTTGGCGCGGGCCGCTTCTTCATAAAACCATGGAACAATTCCTGCACCGGGTGGATTGGGGCGAACTTGATTATCTGGTAGTGGACTTGCCGCCGGGAACGGGAGATGTACAGCTTTCTTTGTCCCAGTGGGTGAGATTGTCGGGAGCGGTCGTGGTGACGACGCCTCAGGAAGTGGCTTTGACCGATGTCCGGAAAGCGGTGAATATGTTCCGTCAGCTCGAGGTTCCGGTCCTGGGCGTGGTTGAGAACATGACTGGGGCGATCTTCGGGCAGGGCGGCGGCGAAAAAATGGCCGAAGTGTTTCAGGTTCCTTTTCTCGGGAGTATTCCCTTGGAGGCCCAAGTGCGGGAATGCGGGGATTCCGGGTTGCCGGTCGTGGCCGGGCATCCCAAGAGCTCCATCAGCGAACGGTTTATGAAGATCGCGGAAGCGGTCCGTAAAACACTGAAATGATTTAACAATATTCCGTCATTGCGAACGAAGTGAAGCAATCTGCACATATTTACGAGATTGCCACGTACTTGCCCCACTCATTTTTTTATTAAAATAGCGGGCAAGTACAGCACTGGCTTCAGATATAAATTCAATGAAAGCCAGGCGCCCCATAAAACAGGGCTCGCAATGACATAAAAGGAGTTTTTATGGCGAAGAAGAAAATAGTTCAGGAGGAAGGAAGATTCGAGGAGTTGGTTAAGGAGATGCTCACGCTTTTGGGAGAAAATCCTGTGCGCGAAGGACTCGAGAGGACACCGGTCCGTGTGGCGAAGTCGCTCCGGTATCTGACTCAGGGGTACCAGACGGATGTTAAAGAGATCCTGAAGCATGCGGTCTTTAAGGAGCCCTATGATGAAATGGTCATCGTCAAGGATATTGAGATCTTTTCGCTTTGCGAGCACCACCTTCTGCCGTTCTACGGTAAAGCTCACGTTGCCTACATTCCGAACGGAAAGATCATCGGTCTTTCCAAGATTCCGCGCGTGGTGGAAGTATTTTCCAAGCGGCTTCAGGTCCAGGAACGGCTCACGACGCAAAT
Organism: Candidatus Omnitrophota bacterium; assembly: GCA_041653795.1. Taxonomy (GTDB): domain Bacteria; phylum Omnitrophota; class Omnitrophia; order Omnitrophales; family Aquincolibacteriaceae; genus Aquincolibacterium. The sequence goes on along the minus strand of JBAZER010000030.1, from coordinate 13,182 downwards.
CGCGGAGTGTCTCATGAGCGCTCTGAATCCCAAAGGCGTTGCAGTCGTGATCGAAGCTCTTCATCTCTGCATGTCCATGCGCGGTGTCCGGAAGGCCGACGCCTACACTATCACCAGTTCCATGCTCGGGTGTTTCCGCAAGGACGCCCGCTCCCGCAGTGAATTCCTCAGTCTGATCCGGTTGAAGAGGGAAGAATAAATAAAAGGGGTCAGTCACCATTTTCCTGAAATGGTGACTGACCCCTTTTTCAAGAGGAAAGCTTCTTTTCCAGTTCTGCGATTTTTTTCTTGAGGGCGCGGACATCGTCCAGAGTTTCCGCGGCGCGGAGCTGGGCGCCGATCTGGCGGCGGGCTTCTGCGTAGGGACGTGCGGGTTGTCCAAAGACAATCTGCTTTCCGGGGACTTTCTTGTTCGAAGGGAAACCCGCGCCGGCTCCCACCATGGTCCAATCACCGATCTCCACGTGATCTCCCACTCCGACACTTCCGCCCATCGTGACATGCGAACCGATCTTGCAGCTTCCGGAGATCCCGGTCTGTGCGGAGATGACTGTATGAGGGCCGACCACGACATTGTGGGCAATCTGAACGAGGTTATCGATCTTACAGCCTTTGCCGATGCGTGTGGAACCAATGGCTGCGCGGTCGACCGTGGTGCAAGCGCCGATCTCCACATCATCCTCGATCACCACGTTGCCGATCTGGGGAAGTTTTTCATGCGCGGCCGGGGTCGCGACGTAGCCAAAGCCGTCCGCGCCGATCACTGTGCCTGCGTGAATAATAACATTGGCACCCAATTCGCAATTCTCGTAAAGGGTCACGTTCGGGTGGATGACGCAATGTGTGCCGATTTTCACGTTCTCGCCCACAAATACGTGGGAGCAAAGGGCCGTGTTGTCACCGATAACCGCGTTTTCGCCGACCGTAACGAAAGATTCAATAGTGACATTCTTGCCGAGCTTCGCAGTTCCGGCAATCGCGGCGTGAGGAGAAATTGTTCCCGGGAATTTCCTGGCGGGGAAGAGTTCCCGAAGGATCTGCGCCCACGCCCGCTTGGGATATTCGACCTGGATCAAAACTTTGGAGGACGCGCCGATTTGTTTCGGCACGATCATACAACTGATCTCGGAAGCTTCGAGCGTCCTGAAGCCCTTTTCGTCCTGTACGAACGAGATATGTCCCTTGAGCGGGTTCTCGAAATTTGTGATGCCTTCGATCACGACTGAACCGTCACCGATAATAGTGCCGCCGACAAGTTTCGCGAATTCCTGAACGGTCTTTTTCATAAGAAATCAAGTATAACAAGAACAAGAGGACTCTTCCAAATGAATTTTGTATGAGGGGCCCACGATTTGTTCTATAATCGTCTCCAAAGATGCGGACTGCCCATGTTTCATTAAACCTTAAGGAGGCAAAAAATATGACAAAAAATCAGATAACTTATCTTCTGGTTCTGGCAACGCTTGCGGTCGGCTGGCTCTATTTCAACACCTTTTTCATGGCCGCGAGGATCAACCCCAGGATAAACCTTGTTCCCGGGTCGGGACGTTCGATGATGGGAGATTTCTCTCAGAGACAGCCGGGTGCGACGCCTATTTTCCCGAAAATGCAGAACGGGACTTTCGTGAACCAGTCTTCCGTGGTGCCGTCCAGCCTCCCTCCGTTGTCACCGGAAATCCAAAAACCGGTGAAGACGCAAGGTTCTGTGCCGGCAGAGAAAAAATAACGAATCTTGAAATAAAGTTTTTACATCATAAAGGGCTCAAGTTGTCGCTTGGGCCCTTTTTTTGTCTGGCCGCAGCAGAACGAGATCCGCCGGTTGTTACTTCTTAAAGTCAAAGGGGAGGTTTAGGAGCCGGTTTTGGCGGGCACTGGCTTGGCGGCTGGAACGGGTTGAACATTAGAACTAGGCCGGGCGGCAGTCGGCGCCGTGGCTTCAATGTTTTTCGGTGTTTCTTCCTGAACCGGCGGAGGAGCAAGATAATCTTTCAAGGCAGCGCGTTTGTTGACGTCATTCGTCCAAGTCATGAATTCCATCTTCTGTTTCACAGCGGCTTTTTCTTTGGCCTTCAGGTCTGTAAGTTTGTCAGCCCCGGCCGGTACAAAACTCGCAATCTGCATGCGCAAGAGTTTTTGGATGCGTATGAACTCTCTAAGTCCTTCCTCGAACTCACGCGGAGAGAGATGAAGTGTGCGGGTGAGCCAAGTCTTGTATTGCTCTGCGGTCAGGTTAACCAAACCCTGCTGTTTGAGGATCTTCGTGATCTCCCCGCGCACCTCTTCGTCCGTGATCTTGATGCCCCTGCGTTTGGCCTCCCGGGAATAAATAACATTCTGCCAGGTATAATTGCGCAGAAGTTCCGGATCTTCGAGTGGTTTTTTGGACGACATGAAAAGCTGCGTAGCACGGTAGAACAGGTTGTATTCCTGAAAGGTCACAGATTTTCCAAAGGCCTCGCCCGCGAACCGGCCTTCTTTCCTGAGAGCGCTGACGGAATAACCGCCCCACAGGATAAAAGAACCCACGACGATCCAGATGATAATTTTAGTATAATGGCGAAAAATCTTTAGCATGACGGCGGGTAATATAGCATGAGACAAACAACGGGGGAAGGGGAAAAGCCGGATCGTCAAAAGTGGAAAAAGTGAAGCCGATGTGCCATAAAAAAACGTTGATATGCCTATTTTGAGGATATATCATAACTCTGTGGATAGAAGAGGGATGGTTCTAATCGAGATCATCGTGAGCATGCTTGTCGTGGCGGTTTCTGCTCTGGCGGTAACTGCGACGGTTGCAATGGTGAATAGCAAGGAGATGAGAAGCGCAGGCGGCAGCAGCCTTGATCTTCAGGCCCTGAACTATGCGAGACAAACCCTTGAATCGTTGAGAGACGCTGTGAGTACGAAAACAGGTACAGGCGAGACTGGTGCGCCGCTGGTTGATGATAGTTACACGGCTCCCTGTTCGACGGCGGTCGGAACAGCCTGCGGGAGCGGGAAAACCTACATAAGTACGCTTCCCACGAGTGATCTTCAAACCCACAGCGGTACCCGATCATATAAGGTCTGGGATATTTCGGGCGGAGGCAGTACCGTTGCCTACAAAAAAGTGACCGTGACCGTTCTATGGACCGATTAAAAAGATCAAATAAAGGGTTCACTCTCCTCGAACTTATTATTGCCATAGCGCTTTTTTCCGTTGTTTTGTTTTCCGTTTTCAATCTTCTGATCAATTTCGGTAAATTTTCCACAAATGTTGTCAAAGCCGAAGCGTCGCTTATGGGAACCTCCCTCGGCGTTTTTGAGGAAATGGTCGGCAAACTTACTGCCGCCAATGAGGTGACCATCCCTGCACCGTCTATTGCCGCACCCTCGATAGCCATAAGGGTCGACGAACTTTCTATCTCTACCCCTTCTAGTACCGCGGATGATACAATTTATACCTATTGGCAAGACGGTACCCAATTGAAATATAAATCTAAGGTCGGGGCTGCCGCTGAAAGCGGAGTGAGCATTCTTGCGAATGATATCTTTTCTCTTTCTTTTACTCAGGACGCTACATACAAAAACCAAATCAAAGTTATTCTTGAAGCTCGGTCGGCCAGCGGGCCCGTGAGTTCAACGTCCAATGAAAAATTGGAGACAACGGTTGTATTGCGGTCAAGGAGCGCGAATAAGGCATGAAAAAAGGGTTCTCATTGATCACGGTTTTGGCGGGCATGATCGTGCTCGCGTTGGGGACCGCGGCGGTTCTTCAAGCGGTGGGAAGTCACAGCAACATGAAGTCTAACAACCTTCAGGAGATCAAGGCCCAATTTCTTGCAGAGGCGGGCGTACTGCATGCCCGATGGAAATGCAGGACAAGCAGTTGTACTACCGAGACAATCAGCATAGATGGAACATCAGTCACTATTACTGCCACCGCGTTGGCGAATCTTTACAAGATCCTAGCTAGTGTCAGTTATACCAATGTTTAAAATCAGGAAAAGCCATGTGGAAATGTTCCGGGGAGGGGAAGGTGAGTAAGAAAAAAGGATTTACTCTAACCGAGATTTTAGTGACGGTCGTGGTCTTGGCTACTCTTGCGGCTATCGTAATACCTGGTTTTTCCAAAGCAAAGAATAAAGCCGCGGCAAATCAGGCGATCGCTTATCTTCGAACCATCAGGACCGCCCAGAAAATGTATTATGCGAAATGGAAGACCTACAATGCTTTTGCGAATGACGCGGCCATTAAAACCGATCTGAGTGCCGAAACTCAGGCTGCAAGTTACACCTTTTCTGTAACGGCCCCCACAGCGACGACTTTTACGGCGACGGCCACAAAAGCAGGGGGCACAGGTACAATCACTCTCAACCAGGATGGTGCTTTTGCCGCGACCGGGTCTGAAGCAGGTTACGCGCCGTCAAGTTAAAAAGAAAAATGGGCTTTTTAAAAAAGATGGACTGATCTGCTATAAATCCTCTAATGACCGCTTTGAGTTTCCCGTGCATGCACGGGGGTGAGTAGTTATTCGCACCGAAGGTGCGTCATGCGAAGCTTGAATTGTTTTAGTGCCCCGCACATGTGCGGGGGAATCTACTGAGCTGGTGGGCAGTGGTCTTGGATGGGATCTTTGAAGGGTGGCGCCCAAGTCTTTGGCTTCTTTTTATTAACGGTGACTTATACTGTTAAGGCTGTTTTTTAGTTTTTGATAAAAACCATGGCGCTTTTTAAATATTCAAAAAAAGGAATCCGGCAATGAAAAAAGGATTTACCCTGATGGAAATTTTAATAGTGTTTATTATTGTTGCTGTTCTCGCCGCGATCGCGCTCCCCGGTTATTCCAAAACAGTACAAAAAAATGAAAAACGTCGGGCAGAAACTTATCTCCGGGCCATCAGGCTTGCGCAGAAGATGTATTATGCGAAAAATGCGACTTATGCCTGTACTTCATCTTGCGCCGACGCGAGCTCTATCAAAACTGCTCTTGGAGTCGAAATCGCGGATGGAAACTACGTTTTTTCCATGGCAGCCACCACGACGACTTTTACAGCGACGGCCACCGGATATACGAAAACGCTCAGTCTTGATCAGGATGGTACATGGTCCGGGACCGATACGCCGTTGCCGACAGTTTGAGTAGATGCTCCGATCTTGTGGGGCCGCATTAGCCGGAGCGATGATTTTTCAGAAGGCATCGATCTTTTTCAAGCTGGCAGGCTTTTTAAAAAAGGACGGATCGTGTTTCCAAAAGTCGAAGGTCGGGTGTCGCGAAAATAGAATGGCGTGTTGCAAACAGGATAGCGGTCCGCTTGGTTCGCACTCTCTTTCCGGGAGTTTGGTTCCGCGTTTTTCGCTGTTAACTAAAAGGAGCTTGAGATAATGAGAAAATCCATATTGTGTGCTTTGGTAATTTCTGTTTTTGTTGTTATTCCTACCGTTTTTGCGGGGCGGGTCGATCTCACCACTTACTACCCCTCGCCTTACGGCGAGTATAAAAATTTATATTCTACAGAGGCTTCCAATTTTGCCACGTCCTCCGGCAGCGTCGGTATCGGGACGGTGAGCCCTGGGGAAAAATTGGAGGTCAGTGGGAATGTGAAAGCCACCGCGTTTTTTGCCACAGCCAGCGGCGCAGGAGCTTTCAAGTACAACACTAGTACAAACCTGAATCTTCCCGACTATGTTTTTGCGAGTGATTACAAACTGATGCCCTTGAATGAACTGCGGAATTACGTCTTAACGAACAAACATCTTCCCGGCGTGTTGTCAGCGGAAGAATTGAAAAATGCAGGAACAGCGTCATTGGTAGAGCAGAACTTTAAAAACCTGGAAAAAATTGAGGAATTGGTTCTTTATGTTTTGCAGTTGAAATCCGAAACAGACGCATTAAAAGCAAGAATTGTGAAATTGGAATCAAAACTCAACACTGGGCAATAAATTCCAACGTCGGCAATGTGACTACGCATCCTTCGGAGAGGGATCCTCTGGGTGGTAGCACGAAATTGGAAAATTAAATCAGGAAAAGGACACAGCGTTGGGACAAATTGACTGATCTGGATTTTAACAATGGGTGATCTCGCAGAAGTTGTTTTGCTAACCGTTGTCTAAAAGGGGGCAGGCGGTAATACCTGCCCCGTTTTTTGTTCTTTTGGGTTTATTGACATTCCCGAAACGCTTTTGTATGATACCGCAAATGGGACAGCAATCACTTCGACTTACTCACCTTTCTAAGAAAAAATTCCCCAATTTTTTTCCTGTCCGTTTATCTTTTTATGTGTTTTTGGATATGCGAAAGTTTTTCCTTAACGTAATTCATCCCATCATCTTCCACGACTATCCTTGTCTTCCCTTTGATTTCCTAAAAGGCGACAAGGATTGCCCCAATTTCAACTTTGTTGAAATTGATTGGAATTGGGACTAACCAAAGGAGCTTACCATGTCAGTTTTTATCGGAAAAGATCGTAAAGCGCGCAGAGCTTATGGTTTTGACGAGATTGCTTTAGTGCCTGGAGACAAGACCATCAATCCGGAGGAAGTCGATATCAAGATGCCTCTTGGAAAGATGACACTCGATATTCCTTTTCTAGCGTCAGCCATGGACGGGGTCGTGGATCCGGCCTTCGCGAAGGCAATGGGGAAGCTCGGCGGCCTGGCCGTGCTAAACCTGGAAGGGATCTACACCCGCTACGATGATTACAAGTCGATTCTGGATGAAATTTCCAAGTCATCGCCCGAAAAGGCGACCCAGCTTGTGCAAAAACTTTATGTCAAGCCTATCAGCGAAAAATTGATCGCCAAACGCGTTAAAGAGATCAAAAAGGCCGGTGTGTTGTGTGCGGTGAGCGCGATCCCGCAGCGTGCCGAGAGATTCGGCAAGATCGCCGAAGAGTCCGGCGCGGATGTTTTTGTGGTGCAGTCCACGGTCACAACAGTGCGCCATATTTCAAAGGCTTATCAGGTTGTGGATTTTGGGAAACTTTGCAAGAAAATGAAAATCCCCGTGATCCTCGGCAATTGCGTCACTTACAAGGTCGCGCTGGAGCTTGCGGAGACGGGGGCAGCCGGACTTCTTGTCGGTATCGGGCCTGGTTCGGCTTGTACGACCCGGGGGGTTCTTGGGATCGGGGTGCCCCAGGTGACTGCGATCGCGGATTGTGCGGCCGCGCGTGAGTTTTATCACAAAAAAACCGGCAAATATGTTTCAATCATTGCGGACGGGGGGATGTCAACGGGCGGCGATATTTGTAAATCAATCGCTTCGGGGGCCGACGGCGTGATGGTGGGTTCGGCTTTTGCCCGTACGAAAGAAGCTCCCGGACGCGGATTCCATTGGGGTATGGCCACGCCTCATGCGAATCTTCCACGCGGTACGAGAATTCACGTCGGCACGACGGGAACCTTGGAAGAGATCCTTTATGGTCCCGCGCATCTGGATGATGGAACGCAGAACCTTGTCGGGGCGCTTCGCACTTCCATGGGGAACGTCGGCGCCGCCAATATCCGCGAGATGCAAATGACCGAGATCGTGATTGCCCCGGCCATCAAAACCGAAGGAAAACTTTTCCAAACCGCACAAAAATTGGGGATGTGCAAATAACCTAGGGGACTCGTTCCTCGGGACTCGTACCTCGTAAAAAGCAAAACGAGTCCCTAGTTCCGAGTCCCGTCTTTGAGGATTTTGTGGAAGAAACCATTGTTGTTCTGGATTTCGGGTCACAGTACACGCAGCTGATTGCCCGCCGTATACGTGAGAACAAGGTCTTCTCGAAGGTTTATCCTTTCTACGTTCCGTTCGAGCAAGTAGCCGCGGATAAGCCAAGGGGGATCATTTTTTCGGGGTCACCGGCAAACGTTTATGCAAAGAACGCCCCGATCCCCGACCGGCGCTTTTTTTCGAGCGGTATTCCAATCCTCGGAATTTGCTATGGTATGCAGCTCCTTTCGCATAAGCTTGGTGGACGGGTCCATAAATCCAGGAAACGTGAATACGGCCTTGCCAAACTTCATATCGCGGGGAAAAGCCCTCTTTTTATCGGAATTCCAAGAGCCATCAACTGCTGGATGAGCCACGGCGACAAGCTTGACCGGCTGCCCGCGGGCTTTGAGCGTCTGGCGTATACCGAAAACGCCCCGTTCGCCGCCATGGGGAACCCGAAACTTAAAACTTACGCGATCCAGTTTCATGCCGAGGTTGTGCATACGGAATTCGGGTCGAGGATCCTTGCGAATTTTCTGACTGGGATCTGCGGGTGCCGCCGGAGCTGGACGCCACGTTCCTTTATCAAGGAAAGTGTGCGAAAGATCCGCCAGCAGGTCGGAAACGACCGGGTGGTGCTCGGACTTTCGGGCGGTGTGGACTCTTCAGTCGCTGCGGGACTTATCCACAAGGCCATCGGGAAAAGACTGAACTGTATTTTCGTGGATAACGGGTTGCTTCGTCTGGGCGAAGTACAAAAAGTCGATAAGACATTCCGCGGTCATTTTAAAATGAATCTGAAAGTCGTAAATGCGGAGAAGATCTTTCTCCAGCGTCTTAAAGGCGTGATCGATCCGGAGAAAAAACGAAAGATCATCGGCAAAACATTCATCGATGTTTTTCAGAAAGAAGCCAATAAACTTGGGAAAGTGCCGTTCCTCGCGCAGGGGACGCTCTATCCGGACGTGATCGAATCAGTGTCCTATTTCGGAGGGCCCACGAGTACGATCAAAAGCCACCATAACGTGGGCGGGCTTCCGAAAGATATGAAGTTTAAACTTATCGAGCCCCTGAAGGAGCTGTTCAAAGATGAGGTCCGTGCGGTCGGGCGTGCGCTCGGAATCAATAAGGACATCGTCGGCCGTCAGCCTTTTCCGGGTCCGGGACTTGCGGTGCGTATTCTTGGAGAAGTGAACAAAAAGCGTTGCGATCTTCTGCGCCAAGCGGACTGGATCGTGATCGACGAGATCAAAAAAGCGGGATTTTACGACAAGATCTGGCAGTCTTTTGCCGTGCTTCTTCCGGTCCAGAGTGTCGGCGTAATGGGGGATGAACGCACGTATGAGAACGCGGTGGCTGTGCGCGCCGTAACCTCCCAGGATGGTATGACCGCGGATTGGGCAAAGCTTCCTCCCGAGCTTCTGGGCCGTATCTCCAACCGCATCATCAATGAAGTGCGCGGCATCAACCGCGTTTGCTACGATATCTCCAGCAAACCCCCGGCCACTATTGAGTGGGAATGAAGAAAAGGCCTGGGACTCGGGACTCGTCCCTCGTCTTTTTTTTATCGGATTTTTTAGACATTAAAACGAGTCCCGAGGTACTACTCCCGAGTTTTGAATATGTCACATAGCGACTTCGTCCATCTTCACTGTCACACCGAGTACAGTCTCCTCGATGCTACCTGCAAGATCGATGAACTCATGACCCGCGCCAAGGAGCTTCGTTTTCCGGCGCTTGCCATGACCGACAACGGCAATCTATTTGGTGCCATCCAGTTCTATTCCAAAGCCATGAAGGAGGGGATCAAGCCCATCATCGGGATGAGTACGTACGTGGCGCCAGGATCCCGGCTCGAAAAGCAGGCACACGGTATCAAGGAAGCCTCCTTCCATCTCACGCTTCTGGCCACGAGCGAACAGGGCTACAAGAATCTCATGAAACTCGCGAGCATCGGGTATGTGGAGGGTTTCTATTACCGGCCGCGTGTGGATAAAGAAGTGCTCAAAGAATATTCGGAAGGTCTTATCGCGCTCTCCGGGGGGCTTAAGGGAGAAGTTCCGTATTATCTTTACCATGATCAGGTCCATGATGCGCGAAAAGTCGCGGAAGAATATGCCGGGATTTTCGGCAGGGACCGGTTCTTTCTCGAGATCATGGAGCATGGCCTGGAACCGCAGAAGAAGGTCACCCTGGGCTCTCAGAAGCTTGCCAAGGAACTCAAAGTGGGTTTGGTCGCCACCAATGATGTGCACTACATTCACCAGAACCAGGCTATGGCGCACGATGCGCTGATCTGCATCGGAACAGGAGCGAAGCTTGATGAGCCGAATCGCATGCGCTATCAGGGTGATCAGTATTACTTTCGGTCCGCAGAAGAGATGAAAAGTCTCTTCAAGGATGTCCCCGAGGCCCTCCGTTCCACAATCGAGATTGCTGACCGTTGCAACCTGGAACTTGATTTTCACAAGATCTTTCTTCCGCAATTTGCACCGCCCGACGGGAAAACTCAAATTCAGTATATGGAAGAACTTTGCTTCAGATTCCTTCGTGAACGGTTTTCGGGCGAGATACCCGCGGATTACGAAGCGCGGCTGCGCACCGAGATCGCTCTCATCAACAAAATGGGCTATATCAGCTATTTCCTGATCGTCTGGGATTTTATCCGGTTTGCCCGGGAAAAGAACATTCCGGTGGGGCCGGGCCGTGGGTCTGCGGCCGGCAGTTTGGTTGCCTACGCGCTTTACATCACGGACATTGATCCCATCAAGCACCATCTTTATTTCGAGCGTTTTCTCAATCCCGAACGCGTGAGCATGCCGGATATTGATATCGATTTCTGCTACGAGCGTCGTGATGAGGTAATCGACTACGTCAAACGCAAATATGGTACTCAGAACGTGGCGCAGATCATCACGTTCGGGACCATGGCGGCGAAAGCAGCTGTGCGTGACGTGGGGCGGGTGATGGGGCTTTCGTACGGCGAGGTGGATCGTATCGCGAAACTGATCCCCCTGGAGCTTAAGATCACGCTCAAACAGGCACTGGAGCGTGAACCCGCGTTAAAAGAGATGGTCGCAACGGATGTTCGAATCGCGCAACTGATCGAGACTTCCCAGGCGCTCGAAGGGCTCTCGCGCCATGCCTCGATCCACGCAGCCGGCGTTGTGATTTCAGATGTGCCGCTCACGAACCATGTGCCGCTTTACAAGACTGAGGACCAGATCTGTACGCAATACACTATGAAGGACCTGGAGAAGATCGGCCTTCTCAAGATGGACTTTTTGGGTCTTAAGACGCTCACGGTGATCAATGAGACAGTCAAGATCGTCCAGAAGATGCACGGCGTGAAAGTTGATATTGCGAAGCTTCCGGAGGACGATCCCGGGACCTATGAGATGCTCTCCAGAGGCGACGCGCTCGGGGTCTTCCAGCTTGAAAGTTCTGGGATGCGAGATTTGCTCAAAAAAATGAAGCCGAGCCACTTTGACCATCTTGTGGCCTTGCTCGCGCTCTATCGTCCGGGACCTCTCGGAAGTGGTATGGTAGATGATTTCATCAAGCGCATGCGCGATCCCAAGCTCATCCAATACGATCACCCGGCTCTTGAACCCAGCCTGAAGGAAACTTACGGTGTCATCCTTTATCAGGAGCAGGTGATGCGTATTGTCAGTGATCTTGCCGGATTTACGCTCGCTCAGGCCGATTCGCTGCGCAGGGCCATTGGGAAAAAGATTCCGGAGGTCATGGCCAGGGAGAAGAAGGCTTTCATGGATGGTGCCATGAAGCGGGGAGTCAAGGAAAAGGTCGCGGAAAAGATCTGGGAACTCATCGACTACTTTTCAGGCTATGGCTTCAACAAATCTCATTCCACAGCCTACGCGGCGGTTTCCTACCAGACGGCTTACCTTAAAGCGCATTATCCCATAGAGTTTATGACGGCGCTTCTGACCTCAGAAATGAACAATACTGACAAAGTGGTGCAATATATCGAAGCTGCCAAAAAAATGGGGATCGATGTCCTGCCGCCCGCGGTGAATGAAAGTTTTTCGGATTTTACTTGTGTGGGGAATCACATTCGGTTCGGGCTCGCAGCCATCAAGAACGTCGGTTCGACAGCTATCGAATCCATTATTGCAGCAAGAACAAAAGATGGGCCGTTCCGCTCGCTTTTTGATTTTGTTCAGCGCGTGGAGCTCCGGACCTGCAACCACAAAGTAATGGAAAGCCTTATCAAGTGCGGCGCTTTCGATGAATGGAAGTTTCATCGTTCGCAGCTTATGGCAATGCTCGATCCGGTGCTGGATATGGGAACGAATATCCAAAAAGACCGTAGTCGCGGGCAGCTTTCTTTTTTCGAAAATAGCGGAGAAGGGCGGGAGGGTTTTCATGACCAACAGGCCTTGGCCCCGGACATCCCGGAATGGCCGGAGAACCAAAAACTGGCGTATGAACGCGAGCTGATTGGTTTTTATGTTTCTTCCCACCCGTTGTCGAAATACAGCAAGATTCTCAAAAGCTACGCGACGGCGACCACAGCCAGCCTTTCGGAGTTTAATCACCAGGCCGAGGTGACGATCGGTGGAATCATTGACACGATGAAAGAGATCCTCACAAAAAAGGGAGACAAGATGGCGTTTTTGAGCCTTCAGGATCTGAACGGTTCTTGCGAAACTGTGGTTTTTCCGAGCGTTTACAAGACTGCCGGGACTTTGATCCAGAAAGATGCGCTTGTTTTTATCAAAGGCAAGGTTGACGCACGTGATGATGTGGCGAAGCTTTTGGCCGATGAGATCGTCCCCTTGGAGGAAGTTCCAAAACGATACACCCGCATGATTGCCATCAATCTCAAAACCGCAGGGTTAGGAACCGAGGTCTTGCAGGAACTGCGCAGGATTCTCATGGCTCACAAAGGAAGTACGCCCGTTTATCTGACGCTTCAGGATCCCAGAGGACGTATGACAATCCTGGATTCTGGTGACAATCTCAAAGTTGCGATCTCGGATATGCTCTTCGGGGAACTCGAGCGTCTTTTAGGCGAAAATTCCGTTAAAATACGGTCTTAAGGCCAATTTTTTCTTTACCCTGACTTTTTGAAAAATAAGCGGTAGTCAGTCCCAATACCCTTCAATTTCCGTTTTCTTTGAAATTGGGGAAGCCCAAGTCACCATTTAATAAAAATAAAATAAAGACTTGGACAGGGTTATCCTGATTTCCAATAAAAAGTTGATGAAAATCAGGGTTAACTTCAAGCATTGCTTGAGGTTACAACTTAAATCGCTTGACAAAGTCTGGCTGATTTGCTATTTTTTTGCATCTTCAAACAGGATAAGCAGTTGGGTAAAAACTCCCTTGCTTCTTCGTTAAAGGAGGTGGGCACTTGACTAAAAAAGATATCGTGATGAAAGTTTCGAATGAAACGAATCTCACCCAGATCGATGTCAAGAAGATCGTCCAGAAATCCCTCGATGTTATTTCCGAAAGCCTTCAGCGTGGCGAGA
>JBAZER010000029.1:0-28589 GCA_041653795.1 Candidatus Omnitrophota bacterium | reverse complement strand
CTTCTCTCTCCCCCTCAGCCAGAATAACCCCCTCTGACTTATCCTTAAAATTCTTCGGAATACCTTCGGTGAGAAAAACAACAACTTCTCCGGCGGGTGGATACCATGTTCCGGGGCACTTACATCCTTGCATTTAATTTTTTGGAAGAGGCCCTTAGGATTTAGGCGGTTGCGACGACGAAATACTGGAGCATGACCTTGTTAATCTCGGTTTTTTCGTCTGTTCCTTCAGCATCATTTTATACCTTTTGAGGAAAAGTCTGTCTGCTGGTGGAGGTCGGCAATAAAGCGATCTGAGGCCGGGTGTCGAGACTGCTGGGCGTTATGGCCAAAGCCAAGCGAGCCTCGCATTAGGCGGGATGTCAACAAATCAGGAGGTGCGGGGTGGGTGGAAAATGAATCACTCGAAATTCCAAATTCCTAGAAAGTCACCCCGAGCAAATTGTAAGCCCCGGGCTCCAAGGTCAATAAAACTTTTGTAAGGGATCTGAACTCGCCGGTATCTGCCGGAGGGACCGGATTGGTGTAGATCCCGGCCAGGACCTCGCGGAACCGGAGCATTTCCCGCGTCAATCCCCCGTTCGGCAGATTGGCTTCCACAGTCAGATCAATAAGCTCCAGAGTCCGTTCCAAAGAGGCCTTGAACGGTCCCCAAAGACGGCCTTTCAAGCTGGCCTCTGCCCGACCCATTTCGGAGGCAATGCTCAGTACCTGCCAGGAAACCGGCTTGGAGGCCCATTTCTCAAGCGTCATGCCCTTGTGGAACGCAATGGTCACCATGGAAGTCCCAACAAACGGGCCGCAATGTCCTTGATCTTCAGGGCCAAACCCTCATCCTGGACGACCAAAGACCGGTTTTTATCGGCCGGACGGATATTGATCAATGAATGAAGCTCGATTTGTGATTCGGGCGGATTATTTGGAAAAAAATTACCACCCCAAAGGTTCGATTGATTTGAACCCTGTCGCAAAAGAACCGCTTCTGCGTCCGAATGCATCGATCCGCCCAAGGCCATCATACCCCTGCGAACATCGATCACTAATTTCACCATATCCTCGAAAGGACGACCGATGAAAAGGAGCGCTTCCTCTTTTGTGATCTTCGCATCGATAACTTTGATTTCCATTCCGAAACATCTTTCGGCTAACGACCGCTTTGAGTTCCCCGTGCATGCACGGGGGTGAATGGTGATTCGCACCGAAGGTGCGTCAGGTAGGTCACATTTAAATGTGACCTACCTGTTCTGGTGTGTCTGGATTCTAGCGAAGATGCCGGTGAATTAAAAGGAAGAATTTGTGTACCACCCACCACCCTCCGCATACGAGTTTTATACGGCAGAGACATCAAATTACTCGGCCACGAACATGCTAGCGGTTTCATAAGTCACCGTAAGTCTTAATAGCCTCGGTCATTGCGAGGAGCCCCGAAGGGGCGACGCGGCAATCTCTTTCTCACAAATGAGGACAACGGTCTTTTCCTAGCGAATCACTTGCTTCAGGCTCTGGATTGGATGGATTTTGAGGTGTAAGCGGCGGAACTACGCTGACCGGCTAAAGGCGAATTGCTGCTGAATTTCCTGGACCAGGGAATGGATGTGGTCGCCGGCAAGCGCGAGAAAATTTTTGAACATCCGGGCATTGACGACCGTAATATCGGAAAGCTGCCTGATAAGCGCCTTTGGCAGGAATTCTGTTTCATAAACCATCGCCTTGAAATGGACCGATGAAACGCCTGCCTTATGGAGCCGTCCGGCTTCCCTGTCCAGAAGTTTTTTTGCTTCTTCCGAACTCCGTACCACCAGGATCGGCGGCCGTTGGGCCTGGGCAAGCTGGACATTAAGTTTTTTGAGAAAACTGATGTCTTTTTCATTACTGGTATAAACCAGAACCGGAACATCGCCAAAAACCGTGCGGACCGTTGCGATTGCGCCGCGATCCAGAGCAAATTTCCTCCCGAGAACAAGCACATCCCCGGCCGTAAGCGTCTTGATACCCAGCGCCACCGTGGCCGCGGCAAACTGCGCGTGATTCGGGAACGTTTCGGGCTTCGTTGTCATGTCAAAAGCATCGCGCGCGTATGCCTGCGGATAAATGGCATCAAAAACCATTTTTGGCGCGTTCAAAAGATGGGCAAGAAGCGGACAAATACCGCTCGCGCCGCTCCGAACTTCGCTCCGTCCCATGATCTTTACAGTCACATCGCGAACACCGCGCTCGGCCCCACCCCCCTTCTGATGATTAAACTCAAAAAATTCTTCGGAAGTCTTGACCTCAACAAAGCCGGAAATCATCCTATCCGCGGAAGCTCTTATTTCGCTTCGCAGTGTCGTTTCTTTCTGAGGAAGAAAGGGCATCCCCACACCCAGATAGCCGGCATAATCCCTTATTTCGTCGCGGCGGTCATAAAAAAGATTCCTTCCATCAATGATTAACAGGTCCCGACCAGGTTTTTTAAACCTGGAAAGATCGATGTTTTTATATTGTTCCCACTCGGTCGCAATGTAAACAATGTCTGCTTGCTCGAGCTTTCTAAGATCCGGCTCAAATACCACGTAGCTACCACTGACGAATATATCGTCCTTGTGAACGGATGAACGTCCTAGTCTGAGGTATTTTGCATCCTCATAGAGACCGTCCGTTGCGTAGTATGCCAGCCTGGTTTCCAGCGGACGTTCTTTGAGCGACTTGAGTTTGGCATATGCTTCGGATCCTTTCCTAGAATCTCCAAAATCTTTAAAGAGTTTTATATAATAATCCAAAAAATGATCTAGTAAAATTTCCGGCGCCGGAGCATTCGGCATGGAAAGGATCGGGTCATGGAGAATGATCGGGCCAGCATTTTTTTTCAGTAGATCATTTAAAAGGTAAGGGCCGAAAGCATCTCTTATATCGTCCGTCCCGGGTTTAGACGTTATACCGAGCACGATGACGCTCTTTCCAAGCAAGTTGAGCTCCAAATACTTGTTCCAAGCTTGTTCATATTCGCTGGACCACCCCTCTAAATTCGCTAGTTCGATATGGTATCTCTTGATCAGTGTTATTTTGCTCGCCTTTTCTGTATTTCTGAACACAGAGTTGAAGTGATCATTGAATTCGGTGGCTATTTCTATCAAAGAAAGTTCGCGTTTTGATTTGGATAGGTTTTTAGAACTACTGAAATGAAGTGAGAGAACGTCACAACCGACGCCAGGGGCAAAGTACACGTTCTTTCCGATCCCGGTATTTTCAGAAAACAATTCGTGCACTTCCATAAAATCTGCCGCATCCTGTGCCGCTACAGCAGCAAAAAGATTGGAAAGGGTGATAGAAATTGCCAAAAAACTATTGGCAAGGTACTCGGCAATGGCGGAACTGGCGGTATCCGACAAAATCACTGGATGAGGATACTTGACCATCAGGGGATACCAGAGCTCGAGGATTTCCTTCTCTGCATGCGCCCTGTTTTCAGGACTTAAAGCCGCATAAAATCCTAAAAGTGTCCGGTCCGGATTTGTGACATTCTTAATAATCGGGTCTTTGCTCAAAAACTCAGGATTGCTGCCCAGGGCATAATCTTTTCCTAAAACCAGGCCTTTTGTCTTCATGACCTCTTCTGTTTTTTTGAAGGCGTCCGGCGTTACTGTGGATTTAATAACAATAACCTTGGATCCGCCGTATTGCTTGATCACGTCACCCACATCCTCGAAAGTTTTCAAGATATCGCTTAAATCTATTTCTCCAGTCTTTTGAGACGCTGTCTCAACCGCCAAGTAAACGATGGAGGAATTCTTGACTGCCGTTTCCAGGTCCGTGGAAAACGTAAGCAGTCGCTTTGCCTTTCCCTCGATGATCATTTTTTGCAGACCCGGTTCATAAACAGGCATCACGGTTTCCGGACCATTGAGAGCATCCATTTCTCCTTGCTTGGCCTTGATATCCACCACATGGACTTTATGACCAAGCGCGGACAAACTGGCGGCCGTCACAAGTCCCGTACGCCCGCAACCGATCATGGTGACAGTCTTTTGGCGGAACGCGATAGCATTCTGTTTTCTGGTTTCTCTGTCCGCAATGGCTTTTTTATATTCGTCCACGTCACGAATCAGGATGCCATTTTTCAGATGATCACCTGTTTCATTGTCCAGAGTATTTTGTCCAACGATCTTCAGGATGTTCTTTAATACAAAGAGCAACTGGGGTTGGGGCTCAAGTTGAAACTTCTCCGCACGACCACGAGGAAGAATATTCGCAATGCTTTCTCCATGGTTCCATTGTTTCTCCCATGTCTGGATCTCATGTTCGATGTTTCGCTCGCATATTGTTTGCTCTGTAGAAAACCAGTCTCTTTTACTAAACGCCAGCGCATTCTCATGAAGTAATTGGGCATACATCCACCGCAAGTAGACAAAAAGCCTTTTGCCGAAACCAGGAGAAGGATCGGTCAAAAGATTCCTGATTTGTTTATCAAGCCCGGCGCCAAACACTGCGGCATTGAAATCCGCTCCATAGGAAAGAGAAAGTTTAGCCGTATGGTAAAAATGAGCCAACTCCGCACCGAGAGAAACAAGAAGGACTTCCCTGGCCATTTCTGCACTGCGAATATGCATAAACTGGATCTTTTTGTCTTTATAAAATTGCCCAAAAATCCGGTTTAAAATCGTTTGAGTGGCATGTTGGAAAACTTGGTTTTTGCCATCATCTTCTTTCATAAGACCAAATGCGACGAAGGGGTTTTTGACCTGCCCTCTCTGCGACTCCAGAAAACTGAAATCCGGCTGGAATACGAGGTCAAAATCATAATCGTCAGCATCAGGAGGGTGAGCGTTCCACTTAATAGTGTCATAAATGGCTTTCGAAGTACCAGGATCTATCATCCCACGTAGAATGAAAATTTTTCTTTGCCGCAACTTGCCGTTACCGGCTTCTTCCTGCCGGATTTTTTGCAACGCAGGACCTATAAGAGTCTTTGCTGTCTCAATCATTTGATTTTTATACTTTCCGTAATCATAATTTCCAGTCAAGGCCGGCGAGAAATAGATCACCTGATTGTCCCGAATGCGGTCAGCTATTTGGTCCATGTTCATCCCGTCTTTCATGAAGGTCACCGGATGACCGGCTTCGTGAAGCGCGTTTGCAATACTTTCGCCGTTAATATCTTCCTGACTAATTCTAGCAAGCTCGGCGAAATCTTCGCCCTCGCCCCGCATTTCCGAACGTACGTCCGGGCTTTCCCGATTTCCGGATTGAGACGCGCCAAACAGGGCCAAAAACCCTGCCTGAAGGTCGAGGGCCGTTTTTTGTTTTATTCCCGCCTCAAGTTCCAAAGGATCAGGGTGCGGTTCAACCTTCATTTCCCATAACGCCGGAGAAGAGTCCGTGGCAGGTTTCACGAGTTCGAAGCCTGCTTCCTTAAGAATACCGTCTTTTGTCTTAAATTGATTTAAACGGATCGTGGTAAAGTTATAGTTTCTGGCAAAAGGTTTCAGGTTATGCGCGATCCAATATGAAAATATTTTTCCGGCAAGATCACCATGGATGCCATTCCCTTCTATCCTTCCAAACCCCGGCTCCAAAGAAAGCGTATTCCCCTGTACTTCGAGAGCTATATGAACATACGCGCGATCGACAAAAGTTTGTGCTTTCTGATAATCCAAATTCCATATCCCGACAAGAGAGGGGGTCAAAGTCAGATGTAAACGTCCGCCTCCCTTGTTCACGATAAGATAAAATCCTTCATCAGTGAAATCTTTAGGACTTTTCTCTTGTGGAAAAAATCCATCCTGCGCGGAGTACCATACCATGTCTTCCGGTTTTTTTCCGAGACGCTCCAGCAACTGTTGAGGAAGCAAGGCAAGGATCACTTTTTGAATGTTGGCAGAGAGCTCCGGTTCGAAGAACAGCGAAGAACGGCTGGCGTCCTTGATCCCGCGATCCTGAAGGTCTTTGGACGCTAAAGTAACCCGCAACACCTGCAAATGAGTTTCCGCGGGAAGTCCGATCGGAAGTCCCCGTTCAAGCAATTCCTTCACGCTATAGGTTCCATAGATCTTTCCCGTAATTCCATCCCGGATATGAATTCTGTCTTCATCGGCGGCTTTAAGGTTTTCAAATATTTGCCGGAACGCTTCCTCCCCCTTAATAACGGTCGTTTCCTGGCCTTGAACTCCTTTCATCACAGCAACAATGTTTGTATGTCCCATGCCGCTGATATCCGTTGCCGCGAATGCGTTGATGTTCGGGTTTTCGCTCCGCGTAAAAGAAATTGTGTGGTCCTTTTGCAAATGTTTCAAGAGAGCCGCCCTTAACCATTCTCCTTTAAAAAATTGGCCCAGAGCCTGGTCTCCGGAAGCGAACCGCATCAGCGCATCGATCGGATTCTCTGTTCTTTCAATGCCTTTCGAGAATTCACGCAAATACGCAGCAGCCGTTAGTTCGGCTTTCAGAATACGACTTAATTTTCGGGAAGCCACCTGATAGGCAGCGAAATCGGTTCGGTTATTTTTATATTTTGACATTGCCATCCGAAAAGCATCCCGATAGCCTTGTTCACTCTCCTCAGTAGCCAGGATCGTATTGCCGGAGCCGGGAACTTCCAAGTCCAGGACCTCGCCTTGCTGTTGATAAATCCCCTCCGGTGAAGGCAATGTGATCTCGAGAGCGGCGTTGGTGGCTGCATCAGTCTCCGAAAATCCGGCGGCTTCCGTAACAGGATGAGAATCATTTACTTGAACATCCATGGCAGACAGAACGGCTCTTTGCTCCGGAATTCCCCAACCCGTGGCCACAATCAAACGTCCCGGCCCAATCTTGTTGACCCGCGCCTGAAGTTCTTTTAAATGCTCGTACATTTTTCTGGACTCAAACCCTGACTGGATATTCCCCAAAATAACAAGTTGAACTCCGGAACGAACCATAAATTCGATATTGGCATCCGTAAACGCCCGATCAAGGCCTGTTTTTTCCGGAACAAGTCTCCCGGTCGTTGCAATAACCATTTTTTCAGGATCCAGGTTGGCAAATTCGCCGTCCAGCGCCACTAAAGCCTGGTTCTTGCTCAAAAGGATTTTAGCTCTTTTCTTCGCCTCAACGATCTGCTCAGGGGTAGGATCCCACGGATCAGCACCGGGAAACATCTTATAAAAATCAGGGTTTTCAAAAATCGCCCGGAAAACCGAGCTCGACTGTTCCAGATCATCACCGTTGGTAATGGCGATCAACAGATTCTCCGGATCAAGATGTGCAATCCCCTGGACATGCATTGCCGCAACGCCATTAGCGCTGTCCGAGGCCCGGATCAATCCACTTGAAGAATCATACCCGTTAGGACGGTGAAAAAGATAATGCCACTTGGGATCGATCCTCATGCCGTGAATGAATTCCCAGCTTTTATACGCTCCCCGGTTGTTGAACGTATGCGTTGTAGCATGTCCATAAGCCTCTGCCAGGGAAACCTCTGTTTCAGGATCCGTGACAAGGTCTGCGAGCTCAAAATCAGGATCGCGGAACAGTCGCAGCCGCTCTTCCTTCGGCAAAGCATCCAGCTCGTCCGAAATCCTTTTGAAAGGAAGCAAGGGCCCCATTTGACCGTCATTCGGCCAGATAATGGCGGGCTTGTATTTTTCTTTTTGTTCTTCCTGGCGTTCTTTCTCCAATCTTTTTTTTAGTTTCAACGAAGCTTTAGACATGAATTCCGCATATTCTTCCCAAGTCGCGGCGTTCTGGACATCGGGGCCGTATTTATAAAGAAGTTTGGTATAGTATTCGTCCCCCCCCTCGATTTCGGGCTTATCTTTGATAAAGTAGCAGTCGATCCCATATTTATTCGTCCCCTTGAACACTTGCGTTACCACATTGACCCGTCTCTCGCCTTTTTTAACTCTCACCACATATTCATAGAGCGGTTCCGGACTTAGATTCTCAACCGGGATAGGGAGTTTGGAATAATCAACATCCCGGTGAAGAACCCCGTCCTTATCGGCCCGGAAAGGATAATAGGCTTCGATCGTGACGACTTGTGCATCACCGTCAACTAATTTTTTCAGGGCGGTAGTGTGGTATTGGCCGACACGCCCCAAACCGCCGGCCGCAAGCCAGGTTTCCGGGGAAATATAATAGATCGTACGCCCTGCCAGATTCGGGGTGTATTTTCGAAGCCAATTTTGGGGTGTTTCCTTTTGAAGCATCAGCTCAATGGTATGAGCCAGTGCCGTATTCGTAAATTTGATCTTTTTTTCTTCAAGAAAATTAACGAGTTGTTCCTGCTGTCCCGGAGTCATTAAGGCAATCGCCTTGAGCACAGGCCAACTGGCTTCTACCGGAAAGCGCGGCCACTGCGCTATGGCTTCATTATATCCGCTGATCAGTCTCTCCAAAAGAACCGGGGCGCCCGGCATCTTGTCTGCCAGTTTTTGAAGAGCAAGTTCGAAGCTTGTTTTGATGAAACGGATTTGATTGGTCTTGATCGCAAAAATTTCCTGCGCCACCGCAAGAGAATATCCCTGCTCACTTTTCCTGAGTAAGCCCATAGAAACCATCCGGTCAAGCAAATCTCCAACGCTGGCCCCCGGGCCTGTAAGACCCCGTGCTTTGAATTTTTTATCTGCAATATCCTGAATGTCTTTCAAAGGCAGAGGCTCGGGATGCCCGCTTGTCCAATTCAGGATAATCTTCCCGAGCACGTTGATCCGGGCCCAATTCGATGTTTTTTCACGGGAGGGATCTTCAGCAGCAGGATATTTTCCGGCACCTATTAAAAGATTTTCGTTCCAGGGTTCTGCGCGGACTTCGGCGCGACCGCCAACACGAGCGGCCTGTGGCACATTGGCTTCCTGGAATCCTTGCTGTTCCGTCCTTTGCCGGAATTCCAATCTTTCCACCGCACGCAACACTTGCCAGATGAGCTCCGCCTTTTGTTTGGATGTTTGGCACTTTGCCAGCTCCTCCTTAAAAACCTTGGAAAAAGTATCGGCACTCCGTTGGATCGCGGGGGTTCTTGAAATACTCCAGTCATTTTCGTAAACTTGCCAAAGGTCCTCCAAATCAGCTGCCGTTAAGCCCGCAACCTTGGCTTTTTTAGCAATAGCATCATCGGCGGCTCGCAACGCGGGTGTTCCTTCTCTCATCTCCGAACGACCAAGCAGTATTGCCCGGATGTGCGCTTCCTGCAGAGACTTTCTCTGAGCTTCTACCCACTGGTTCATCTTTGCGTCCCGGCGTCTTCCCTGGACGTTTTTAAACATTTGCTCAACTAACGATGCAGGGCCCGCAAGCCGGATGCCTTTCAGTTCGTAACGCAGCCTGTTTTGCTGTTCTTCATAGCGAAGAAGCTTTTTTCCTTTTGCCAACGCACGGACATATTTACGTTCAAGCCGTCGGATTAGGAAATCCAGATGCTGAATACGTAAAAAATACGCTGAAACGGTCAATGCAAAAGGAACAGCCCAAATCCCATAGGAGAGCGAGCTCAGGAACTGTCCCCTCAACTCAGAGCGGGAAGTGTATCCCTGGGGTGAGACGGGCGCGACTACTTCTTGCGATCCGGCTGTTTTCGAGTTTAAAATATCTGAAAGTATTCGCAGCAATTTTATGTCCTTTACATCAAGCTTGGAACATATCTGAAAACCGATCCCCTCTCCTTTCATTTTTCCCAAAGCTTCTTCGATCTTTCCATTAGCCGCGTTTGTGCTGTTGGGCATGCCTTCTTCAGAAAAGTTGCTGCTTGAAAAAACAATCGGGGCGGACTTGGCCTTTTTGTTCTCTTTGTCGAATTTATTAATCCGTAAAGCTAATTCAGCCCCATCGTTCAGGTTGGGCATATTCCAATCGGAGATCACCAGGTCAAAGGGCACACCGCTTTTTTCCGCAGCTTTATATTCCTCAAAAGCCTTCTCAACATTCTCAGAAAGAACAACTTCATTTTTATAGCCCTTTTCCGTAAAAAATCCCCCAACAATTGCTTTCATGAAAAAACAGGTAGAACGGCTATCGTCCGCTATTAAAATCTTAAATTGCATTTCAGACCTTTTTTCCGGCCTTTTTGTTGAGATCGCTTGCCGGTCGGTGTTGCGTATTTCGGAACGGACCATGGAAACAGCAGGTTGAAGTTGAGGCGCGGGAATGCCGAGACTATCACTTGTAAAAAGCCTGAGGGCTTGAGCAACTGTACCTTCATATTCTTTTGAGCGCTCGGGACGCATGGAGACAATAATTTGGCCGACAATATCTTCGATCCTTGCCCAACGCATGGCTAGAAAGTGACGCCAGTCCGGTGTTGTTTTTTTCATAAAAACAATGTCGCTGGTCGGAATGCTGGCAAGATGAGACTGCGCAATGGCATCCTGGCCCAAGAGCGCTGTAAGGTAATTCTTCCGGGTGTCCGGTGTGATCTCCCCAATGGCAGGAGTGATCTGAAGATAGGAACTTCCGCCCTGAAGCGCTTTTTCCTTAAGCCCGTCTGTGTGAAAACCGCCGGTAATGAGAACCGCCCTGGATTGTTTCCGGTCCTTCATCCGCGTAAAAGTGTTTTTTATAAGCCATTTTTCGCGTTCGACTGCTCCCTGATAAAAACGCATGGCTGTCTTCAATAAAAACCTGATCTTCGACAAATCAGACATTTTGATTCTAAAGTCTTTGACCAGCTTTTCGGAAGTAATGTTCCGCTCTTTGAGCGCCTGATATTCTTCACGGTCAAGCTCCAAACGAAAAAGTCTCTTGAGAAGCTGGTATTCGCGAAAAAGACCGGTAAAATATCGCTCCTTCCTGGTTCGGGCAAGTGCTTCGACCACGCGCTTGGTAAGCTCCCGGGCCTCGCTTCGCAGCCGATCGCCCTGGAGCTCGCTTAAGAGAATGAGCTGCTGGATATGAAGCTGCAAATTGGGAAAGGCATCGAACGAATAGTCCGGGGGCAGGGCTTCAAGCAATCTCTCAAAAACAAATCTTGTCTTGTAGGCGGGAAGCTCTTTGTTTTTTCCATTTCTTAAAAAAACCTCGGCCTGCTTCAAAAGATCCAGAGGAATCCGGAGGGTCTTGATATGACCCAGAAAAGCGTTTATTTCCTTTGGCACCTCGGCCGCATTGATTTGGGAGTCGACTTCCTTTAACCGGAAATAACGGACCAGAATCGGCCATTCGATTTGCTGATGGATGTCCTCGAGGTCGATCTTGAGAGTCTTTAAGGACTGGTCTTTGAGAGTTTTAAGCCAATCGTGCAGAGATTTTTTTTTCTCTTCGAACAAAGAGAAGCGCGCCAGGAATTCGCGGAGGTCTTTATTTAAAAACAAACTTGCCTGTTTTTGCCACTCGAGATAAAGGCTGGCTAAAAAATCTTCCGCGATTTTTTGTCCTCCAAGGACTTTTTTGAAAGCCTCGCGGTCTTCGGCGTACGCTTCGGCCTTTTCAACGCCCCAGCCTTCTGAATTTTGTGAAGCATCCATCAGAAAAACTTCGGCCCCAGTAAGCTCGCCTGCTTCCATGAGTTTTTGGGTAACAGCCGCCTGAAGCTCGCTGTCCTTCGGGAAGAATTTGAAAAGTTCGGGCCGGAGCCTGTTGCCGGCGCCTTCGAGAAGGATGAGTTTAACGCCGTAGTTTTCGTTGAGATACCGGAGAATATTCGAAATATTTTTCTGCGCGTCGTAGTTTGCGTGGGCTTCCTGAATATGAATTAGAACGCTGGACGATTTTGGCACCGTAACAAGATCAGTCACGCGGCCCCATTCCGCAGGGATCTCAAACGGACTGAAGGGGTTTAAAAATTCACTGGCTTGTGCGTGGGCAGACGGCACTGGCATCAGCGTGTTTGTCATAAAAAACACGATGGCCATCAAGCTTGATAAAAGCTTCCGTAGATTTTTGAATTGATCCATAGTAGAAGGCTAACATATATCGTTTAAATTTCAAGGGATGGGACTAATATTTATCGAAAAATTTCTATGCTGTTTTTTTGGTATTAAAAAAGATGAATTATTTTGTTATTTTTTGCTATTTTTTAGATCAAATAGCGCGGAGAGGAAATGCAAATACCTTCGGGATGACAATACAACGAACAATGCCGCAAAAGCACCGTATAGATTCCGTCCCGCGCATCGCGGGGCACTAGAATCGATTGCTTACAAGCAGGTCACATTTAAATGTGACCTACGTAGTGTATGCACGAGAAACTCAAAGCAGTCGGTAGATTGATGGCGAAGGGGTGGGATCTATTATGCGGAGGAAGCAGCCTGCTTTTGGGCTATGATCTCGATTATGAGGCGGGCAATAAGCTGGTTGGCAAAGCAGGCTTCAATTGTGAAATACCCGGCAAAATTGCTGCTTTTCGGTTCGCGAACCTGCCCAAAAAATTTCTCGAACAGTTTGGTCCCAAGGGCTGCTGCAAGTTTACCGACATAATAACTCTTTCCGACATCCTCACCGCGACGGATGAATACAGCACAGCCGAGATCTTTAAGACGGTCTACGGCTTTGCGCATCTCTAAATCAGCCGTCAAAAGCTGTTCATTGACGAATACGGCGGTATGCTCCCCGCTTGCAACCTTGGATTTCAATCTCTCAATAAGGTTCATCGCATCCGCCACCGTCTTAATATCCCGCACATCTCCAAAGCCCATGGCACGGAATTGAGGATCGCGAACCGCATAAGTATGAGCCATAATCCGGTTCAGCAGGGTTTCGATACCGGTATTGGCATTCACCGTTGCATTAAGCGTCATGGTCGCAATCTGCAACATATCCTGACGCAATCCCGGTTCTACATTAACATTTCCGCGAGCAATCGCGAGCAGAGCATTGATCAGCGCGATCAGATCGGCGTATCGCGCCTCATCAAATTTTATCATCGCAGCCACAGTCGCGTCATATGCCACCAGTTCGTCGCCTCCGGCAATATGGACCTTCTCGTGCACGAGGACAACCGCAAGATCATCTACGAGTTGACGATAGGCAACCTCTTGCTCCAAAAGATCCATTTTTTGAAGTTCCGCTAACTTCGCATCCAAATGATCTCGGTTCAAGACAATCTCTTTGGTTCCCTCATTTTCATAACCGGCCTTTCCAACAAGACGCGGATCATAATCCGCCGCACCCGGAATTGAGGAAGCCAGCCTTAGCTCGTATCCTGCCGGTAACGGCCCCCCGGACCTTGTCACTGCCTGACCCACGACCCCCTGTGCGGCCTTCTCACCCGCTAGGGCCAACTTCAGTAATTGCTCCACCGGCATATACAACTTTAAACGGAATTCATCATTACGGGCACACAGCGAAATAAGCTTGAACAATTCCAGAGCAACCGAAGCAGTAAGACTCTTTTTCACATCTTCCTTCGGAATTGCACTCAGCATAACCAAAATGTTTAGTATGTCATCCGTACCGTATAAGTTGTAATCCAGCCGACGTCTCAATTCAGTCATAAAAGAGTCTGGATCTTTTTCGTAAAGCTGCATCCACCGTACCACAGCGGCCTGGTTTCCTTTCGACGCTTTATAGTCCCGGACATCGTTATCAAACCTGGCCTTCGGCGAGAATAACCCTTTAAACCTATCAAACAATGTTAGTCTCTCCGGCAGTCCGGCTTCCGCGTTTAGTCCTTTAGCCGCCAATATGGGGGCAGTCCCAACGGGCGTAGGTCCAGGAGTCGTTACCACGAGCGCAGGTTCAACGGGCGTAGGTCCAGGAACCGTCCCCACAGACACGGGTTCAACGGGCGTAGGTGCAGGAGCCGTCAACTCGGGGACAGTCCCAACGGGCGTGGTTCCAGTAGCCGCCATTGCGGGGGCAGTTTTTGCAACAGCCACTTCAGCCGTGATGGCCTTTTCTTCGGATGTAGTTCTGGCACCTGCGATAACAGGTGCAGTTTCGACCGACGTAGTTCCGGCAACTGTCATTAGAGGCGCAGTTTCAACGGGCACAGGGGTTCTGCTAGTTGCCGCCACGGGCGCCGTGTCGACAGGCATGGTTCCAGCCGCTGCTATCACAGGGGCGGTTTCAACGGGTGCTGCGGTTCCAATAGTCAACACCTCGGAAGCAGTCCTAACGGGTGTGGTCCCGGCAGTTGCCAAGACCGGTACTGCGGTCCTCACAGGCGTAACTCCAGTGGCAACAACGCCAGCAGTGGTTTCGGCAGGCCTTAGCGCAGGCGGAGTTTCAACGGGCGTGGTCCCAGCAGATGTTATGACAGATGCAGATTCAACGGGCGCGCTTTCACCAACTGCCGCTATGGGCGCGGTTTCAGTAGCTGTCACTACAAGCGCAACGGGTGTGGCACCAACAGTCGCCACCACGGACGCGATGGTCTTAGCGGGCGCAATTCCAGTAGCCGTCACCACGGGCGCAATAGTTCCAACGGGCGCAGTTCCAGTAGCCGTCATCACAGGTGTGACGGTCCTAGCGGACGCGATAGCCTCCGCCGTCACGAGTGCAGTTCCACCTGCCGCCGACACAGGCGCAACAACCCCAGCAGGCGCGGTAGCCACTGCCTCAAGTATCGTTCCACCCACTGCGGACACAGGCGCAACAACCCCAGCGGGCGCGGTAGCCACTGCCTTAAGTATCGTTCCACCTGCTACCGTCACTGGCACAGTCCCGCTGACTGGCATCAGAGGCGCGACGACCCCAGTGGGCGACATTCCGCCAGCAAGAACCACCATCCGGTCCGAGCCTCTCTCCTGCGTATCTCTCTCAGCCACAACTGATTCCACCGTCCGTAACTCCGACCGCATTGCCGCTCCACCATACGCTTTTTCAACTATTGGACGACTTTTTAACAAATCCAGAGCGGTTAAGAGATCCTGAGCTAGTTCTTGTGTCCAGTCATCACCCTGCTGTCGACCTTTAATCGGGTCATTCTTGGCTTCAGCGATCATTTTCTTCCAATTTTCATATAATGGCGTATCAACACTCTTTTCGCCGTTATCTGTCGATTTATGATAAGTTTCTTCCAGAATCGCTTCCGCCAACGTAAAGTCACCCTGCGCCATGGCTTCACGAATGCGGAATGCGTACTCAAATGGCAAACCTGCGGAACCAAAATATTTAATTATCGGATCAAAACCGCTAAAATCACCCATTTCCGCCAATTTCCAAGGATCCTGTTTTTGATTTGCCATTGCACGATAGAAATTTGCCTTCTTTTCGTAAATCTCCCCGCCCAATACATCCCCAACAGCGCGATAAGAATCAAAGAGATTCTGCCGCTCATTTTCAATATTTTCAATATTCGTATTAGCGCCAGGTATCACTTTCATCATGAATGTGGATGCCGTATACTCCGCAACAAAATCACGGAACATTTGCCAGACACCATTAGCGCTTTTTTCTTCGGGGTAGAAATAGCCCGCTATCTTCTTCGCTTCATCTGTTTTCCACAATGCAGGGGTCTTCTTCGCTTCGTCGATCTGATGTTCCATCAGTTCGTGAATCATGTTTGCTTGCAAATAATATCGTGCGGCTTTCTCCTTATCTGTCAAATTAGGGTTACGCTTTATTGCGGTCAAAGCCTCCAGCATCCACCCGGCAACAAACATCCTGCCGTCACGGACATAAGCATTCGTATCCGCCTTTGGATCAATCCCAATCGGCAAAGTTTTGAGAACTTCCATATTCTGCATCATATAGTCGATGAACTGATCGGAGAACTGGCCACGGCAAACACCGTTTGCCATACAATCTTGCCATGATTCAATGATTTCGGATTTGGCCTCTTGAAGTAGCCGATATTCGCTTTCAAGAATGCCGAGGAAAACATTAAGGCCCTGCCGCCACTTTTCACGGATGTTACTTTCTTTCTGCGCTAAAACATCCCTGATTTCCTGCTGCTGCTCCTGCGTCCATTTCGAAGGATCCTTCCCATAGTTTTTGGAGGCAGCGATTTTTTTCTCATTCAAGCCATCGTCGAGCACCTCCTCTATTTTCTTTCGCTGATCTTCCGTCCACTTGGCGGAATCATTATCATAACCAAGGAGCCGAGACATATCTTGGGAAGTCAATGTTGTTTTCAACAGCTTTTCTATCTCTCTTGTTTGCTCCCGTGTCCACTTTGAAGCATCTTCTCCATGGCCAAGGACGCGGCCGATATTTTTGGCAGCAATCTGTGCCACCTGATCAAGCTCTTCGGGCGTCGGCATTTCAAGCTCACCTGTCTTGCCACGACTGACCATGCTAACCCCATACTCCTTGAAATAAAGCGCCATTAGAGCAGGATCTATGTCCCTCAAAGTAGCTGGCAAGAAATCCCTTAGAGCATCGTATTCTTTTCCTTCAAATCCAGGCACCCGCGCCATAATTCGCTCAAACAATTGCTGCCGGAGTAGTTGGCGATCATATTTTTCGTCAACGGTAATAATTTTTCCGATCAAACTACGATCAGTTGCACTGGCAACAACATTTTCATAAACAGTGATAGTCTTCGGCTCTTTCATCAAACCGCCGCGCTGAACATAGGCACTGATAAAAACCTTTTGCTTCTTAAAATCACTTTCCTTCTGCTTTATGATATCCGTAACACCTTGTATCTCTATTGTTTGACTTGCCGTATTAAAGAACACCTCAGCGCCGATAGCAACATGCGAGGGATCGTTCGTTGCGACCACGCGACCCGTTGTTTCGGATTCACGGTAAATAGTCAATCCATCATCTTTTACAAGAACTTCGACTTCCTTTTTATTAACACGGCCGACACGAATGAGCTGCCCCCCCGCACGCAAGAGGCTTCCGTGACGAAGCGAGTAGGTTTCATCTTTTGAATCTGGCCTGCCAAACGCTCCCTCGATTTTGACTAAGATATCTCTGTCTTTTTCAAGATAACGGGCTGCCTGCACATCCAAAAGATCCTGTCTTGCCTTGAGCATCTCCGCAAGCCGCCCTTTGGCCGCGCGATATTCGGCCGCATTGTCTTTAACTGCCAACGCCTGAGCCCGAAGTATCCGGACAATACGATCTCCCTTACCGGCTTCACTCTTAAGCCATCTTGCACTGCGCCACATTACTGGTGTAAATTTGGCCATCAACTCTGATTCCAAATTTCTAAAATAATCTCCAAAATCACCCGTACGGCCCATTAGTCTATCCAGCCATCCTACGACCGATTCGCGGAAAGATTTCTTGAACATTAGTAGAGCTGTGAGCGATAGCGTGATGCCCGCTCCGGAGGCCGCAACCACGCCAATTGAAGCAATAATCGGCATTCCGAAAACAATACTTGTTCCGATCACGACCGTGGTAAGAACACCCAACCCAACCCAAGTTTTAATCAAAGACAGCCCCACGCCGAGGAGCAGATTCTTCGTGAACGTTCCCAACGCTGCGAGCCGGTCACGGACATTGTTCCGCTCGATCTGTAACCGCGCCATAAGCTCACGAAGAAGGCTTGCTTCCTCGAGACCCTTGATACCCAAACGGTCTTCGCTGTCCCCCATAGTCTCTTTAGAATCGTGTTGTTCCATAATATATTTTTTGGCAAACTGAAGAACTGCGCGATCTAAAGTAATTTTGCGGCCATTAACATTCATATTGTCCATTTTGCTCCACGAATTTACAAGAGCTCGCCTCCAATCAAGTTCTGTATAAGCATGTTTATTGCTCATCTTGACATCATTGGGCACTTGGATAAGGCCGAGATCCATTCCTAACGCCACCTCTGCTTCAGTCACCTCCGCTTCAGTCAGCGCTTTAGCCAAGGTACTTAAGGCATCCAATTTGACTTTTCCTGATAATAAAGTGCGCCAACTTGAAACGATCTCATTCCCAATTTGACGGAGCATCGTTACGCCCTCTGTTAGGCTATAGCGTAACACCATAAATTTGCCGACAAACCAGCTTTTCTTAAACCAATTCTCAGACATAGTATAACCCGCTATCGTCGTTCTGAATTTTTTGAGCTCCCGATTCTCTTCTTGGGAGCGATATTGGCGAACACGACCGCGCTGATATTCATCCAGTTTCTGCCCCATAACTGCATTGAACTGATTTTTCACAGTTGTATCCGTAATGTTCTTGCTCAGCCAATCAGCCAGTTCGAGTCGCCAATTATCTTTCGCAAAAATAGTGCGAATGTCTTCAAGCGTAAGGCTTTTTTTCATCGCCCCTTCGAAGTAACCCAGTGTCCGCACGAACACCGTGAGATTATCCATTAAATTGGTATCCACGCGTGTCATGGGAATTATCAAGCTATTGATGAGGCCCTCAAACAGATTTACCACTTCAATGTCAAATTCTGGATCCTTGTCATCAGGAGGAATATTGACACTTCTCCTAATGCGTCCAGTCATCAACCGTGTCAAAACGTTTAAAGTTTCTTGTTTCCCTTTAATAACATCTCCCCGAAATTTCGCCAAAGCTTTCGCGGCATTCATCCCGTCCTGTGTCAAAAGCCCTGTTTGCTGATCCACCCAGCCTTGTTCATTCGCCCATATAATAAACTTGTCCTTGGCCTCCTGACTTTGCTGCCGCAGGTACTTATCCACCGCAGTTTGAACGGTTATCGGTCTTTCGAACCGGGCATCCTTGGAACCTCCATAAGGTGCCACGGTCGGCAACGCGGTCGAACGAAGCTGCTGATTTAAAAGAATCATTGCTTCGGACGGCGTACGAGCCATGACTGTTCCCATCCGTTGGGCCTCAACATCTTTCCCTTCGAATTGAAATTCTGCTTCACTGCGACCTGTGAGGAATGTGACTGCGACGTCTTCATGCCCAACAAGGTGCCCTTCCTTCGGCTGGCCATCTTCGTCCGTTATATCCACAACAACCTCATGCCGTCTCCAGTCTCCATTTTCAAGCTGTTGAAATACGGAAACATGGTGATCAATAAGGTTGAGACCGCCTACAGTCTCGATCGCTTTGATCTCAGCTTCCAGTCTTTGGCGTGTAGCGGTTGAGAGTTTGCTTGCGTTGACACTCGCGGTAATTCCTTTTATGAACTCCAGTGATCGCGCCGCCGTTTGACGGAGTCCATCAATTCCGGAAATCGCTTGCTGAAGCGAAAGTTCGATATCCGGATCCAAAAATTCGTGCAAACGATTAAAATAATCCCGAAGGACTTCTTTCGCGTTCGCACCTTGTTCTTGTCTGATTAACCCAGCCAGAAAAGCCTGGAGCGAACCTTCTATTGTATTCCGGGCACTATTGTAATTATTGCGCTTGGCTTCCAATTCGCGATTGTCCGTCAGAAGCTGTTCGAACTCGGAAACAGTTATGGCTTGACCGCTAAAATGAAGCTGGGCTGGATGGAAAAGTTCGAAATTAGCTTCCTGCTCCTTTTCATCTTCACCTTGTTCATTCGTTACCTCAATCGTCCGCTCCGTTTCAAATGTAAAAGATCCGTCAAGTGTCTTTCCGTCAAGTGTTTGGACTTTTGTTCTGGCCGAATCATTCAAACACGCCATCAACTCTTCATAAGCAATTTGTCCCTCATAAAAAGCACGTGCAAGCTCCACGGTCGTCGCATGGACATTAGCCAATATGCGCTCACCTTTGTCGTTTATCTTGTACTCACGAACACCGCGATGACGACCCCACAACTGCTCCATTTCATGAAGTTTAGACGCCGGATCGGCTAAAACATAAAGTCCCATATTCGCTGCGAAGAACGTATCGATCCCTCGGGTTGTGGCTGTATTGAAATAGATAATAAGGCGTTCCTGATTGACAGGATTCTTGGCATTAGCATCGTTTGCCCGGTGCATAGCCTCAGCGACTTCTTTCAATCCGACTCGCTCCCCCTTATTAAGCTTTTTAGTCTCAGAATTATAAGTAACGCGGGTCCACTCACCTGTATCGCGCCCGGCAATGAGAAACCTAAAAACCGTACCCGGTTTCTGTAATCGTTCCGTCATGGCTTCCAGTTGTTTGACCACCGAATCTTCATCAACCGTAAGCATCGCATTAGCGACCACTGTGTGCCCGGAGCCTTGTTTCGTGATCGCGGCCTCCACGCCTTTGACCGCTTCATCGACTCCTTTATGGTGGTGTATATCCTGCTGGCGCACAGGACGCGAAATTTTGACGAGATCAAGTTTTTCAAGAATCGCAAGCTTACCTTTTAATGCCCCGTATGCATTTTTAGCGTCCAGTGGTAAACGATCGATAACTGCCGCATCACCCCTAACCAATTGTGCAAGCTTGTTATAATCCACATCCCCCCAATCATTCGCTACAGCCCGGAGCAAGATCAACGCATTTCGTTGATCAATCTTGGAAAGGGTTTTAACAACATCCTCATCCTGAGTAGAGTTTTCAAGACGTGTAAAATAGGGATTTCCCTCTACATAAATAAGCACATCGACACCATATGCGTCTTTTGCGGACTGCGCCACATGTTCCAAGGTACCTGTAAAGCCACCTAAAGTTGACTTGCCGCTTTTAATCGCCTGAATCGTACGCTCACGAGTTGAATGGATCGCTTGCCCTGAGATTGTCACGGTCTTGAGATACGCGCCGACCGATTTCTCCGAGGTTAAGCTGGGTCGCGGCGCGTTGTCCGTCAGCACCGTCTCGCCACCTTTTACATCAAGTAACCGCAAAAACACGAGTTGTGTATGCGCTGAGAGGAAGGGATCGCTTTGCTGGAGCCTTGGCGCGATTGTATTATTTGAAATAACCTTGATCGCGACTTGAAGCTGCATCAATGGCAGTGTGTCTTGAAGGCCTTCAGCTCGCAAATTTTTCAAATATCCTAAAAGTTTTTCATTATCATAAACTGTCGCTGGAATTTCTCCGCGGGCCATCGCTTCAAGGACTTTCCGGTCATTACCAAAAGCGATCAAAAGCTGACGGGCAGCTTCCTTTAGTTCCTCTTTGAAAGTAAAGCGCTCCATAACCCTTTCAGCCTGTTTTGACCCAGTTTGTGGGATCATTTCGAGGTAACGGCCGACTTCAATACCATCGCGCTGGCGAATCGCTTTAAGACGGCCAACAAGAGAAGCCCGAAGCATTCGAACATTATCTTTCTGGCTTATTTCCTGTTTTTCAAAATCCCGAACAGAAGCCGAGAAAACGTCAACTTCCACGCCGGCTTTTTTCGCCAATTTTTCCATTACCTCTCTGGCAACAGGATTTGTCTGATCCAAGCGCGCTTCAATAAGACTCCCCCGGCAATTTGAAGCCGCATATTCCTGATAGGTCATGACTTTTACGTCGTTATCGACAAAAACCGTCAACCTCATCATACTACGTTCGTGTTCGAGCCATTGGCGCATATCAACTGCAGGATCACCAGGCTTCTTGCCTTCAAAGAACTTCTGACTAAGAACTTCCTGGATCACCGCATCTACAGCTTGAATCGAGGTGATCTCATAACTTTGTCCTTTATCGCCAAGTCGGCGATTTTCCTCGCCTACTTGAGTCCCCGGCTGGGTAAATGAAACGTCAACCTCATCAAAAAGATAGCGATTTTCTTTTGTCATAAGCTCATGGAATTTTTTCACATTTTCGATCTGTTTTTGTTCCCCTATATCCTTCGCCGCAATGGCCATGGCTCTTTCACTATCAAGTTGCAGGAAATCGGCAGCTGTCCCCGAAGCCAAAACAAGTTCCGCCTTTCGATATTCTTCAAATAGTTCGTTGTCTCCCATACGAATCTTTTGAAGATCATCTTCGGTAAACGCCTTATAGGCAATCCCCGCTTCACCCAAAAGCTTCATTTCACCTAACGTCTGCGCAAGAAGATTGGTATCGCTGAGAACAAAAACCAGTCGGCCGTCTGCGTTTTTATAAAAACCTTCCATTTTCTTGGCGCGTTGAGGCGCAGCCGAACGCAACACATTCAACCGTTCACGGATCTGTTTATGAAAGAGTGCGGCCGCCGTAAAAAGCGTGGTCGTTTTGCCCACGCCGGTCGGGATCTTATGGAACATATCCGGACGGAAAAGCAAATTGGCAATGGCAACACCCTGCGTAACACCTTTACGGGTATAAACATCATTCCCGGTGAGAATCTCATACTGTTCAAGTGCATCATTAAAAAGCTGGGCCAGTTCTCGTTCTGCAGAATCCGGGGTATAAGCGGCCTCATCTGCGCGCACTTCTGTCACGCGAACCACACGTCCTCTGTCTCTGTCATAACGTTCCTTTGTAAATTGCACAAGCTGAACTACCGACTTCAGCTTACCTGCCTCATGCCTCGTCTCCTGCTTCACGGTAAGCGGCTTGACCGCAGATTGCGAAACGTAGCGGCTAACCACCTCAGTAATCAACGGTGCAGCATCTGCTAAGTTCCCACTTTCCAGAATTCTCGTAATACATTGAACGAGATCCGTGACGGTCTGGAATTGCGAAGGAATCAATCCGGCAAGCTGGGAACCGGTCAACCGGCCTGCTTTATTAACAGCCTGTTGGCTTTCGAGAATCGCTGCTGCCAGTCCCTGCTGAATCGTTTGGCTCAGCAGGGTTGCATATTGTCCGGCCTGGATATTTTGACCAGTTGGAAGTGTTGCAAACTCTTTTGCGATTGTATCAAAACCCGCGGCAACCTTGGCCCATTGTTCAGTCTGTGCTTTCACGTTGACATCTTTAGAGTTCCTACACTGTTTTTCATAACCATGGAAGATATCACGATACTTTTCTGCGGAATGCTGTAATTGCTGAATCGCTGGAAGATAATCACCGCGGGCAAGGTATGCGGCTTTTTCAAGAAAATGCTCAGCCGCCCTATGTGCAAGTTTATCGATACCCTGCGGGATTGATTCTTGAGTAAGTTTCTCTGCACAAACGAAACTGATTAATCCATCCGCCACGCGAATTTTATACAACAACTTTCCGATCTGAACTTGATCACCGTCTCGAACGGCAACAATGCCATTCGGTTGGCCAGTTAAATTGATCTCGCTCGGCAAAGATCCTTGATAATGAACCACAAAAGCAGACGGCAAGGATTGAGGATCCATTTTTTTACCGGACAAAGTGCCGTCTTTTTCCAAATGCTGAACGTCACTGCGGTCAGAAGCTTCCCTGGCACGAATATTTACATGGAAAAACTCGGACATACGCATCGCCGCTGTCGGTGTTATACCAAACATAGCTTCCTGAACCTCCAGCATGGACATCTGGCCGAAGAACCTAAAAAATACTTCTTCATTGCTCATATTCAAACTCTGGTCAGCAGCAACCGCATTAATCGCATCCCAAATCGACATTTCATCCGCAAATTCAGTCCCGTTAAGAATCCGTAGACCATCCTTATTCGTAGTCATCTCCCGATAAAAATCTCCCACTGTGAAAATACCAAGTCGAGCCGCATATTCTCGATAACTCCATCCGATCCCTTTTAGGACATTGGCCATCATCTGATCATTGTTAAAGACCATTGAACGTACGGTAAATCCCATAAATGTTTGGATGCCCTTTTCATTGGTCTGAAGAGTCTCCCGTAAGCCAGTAAGATCAAAACCGATCACACTCAACAACTTGACCCGATCAATGGCCTTGACGCCTTGGAAGATTTCTCCCAACGTTCTCTGTTCATTCAAGACATCAATCTCATCAGTGAATTTGGCTTCTTTTAAATCGCTTTTGATGATTTCAGAAAATTTTCCTTTATCCCTTATGTCACTTAAAGTCTGACCACTACGAATGAATCCCAACGCTTTAGCCCGATAGGTAAGATAATTTCGGAAACCAACACTGTTAAATCCGACTTTACCAAGGAACGCAGTGCTTGAGGTGCCGGTCAACTGCCACGCCTGATAGAGATTACCGCCGAGGGGCAACGCCAACTGCGGATACTGTTCTGGTGTAATCAAGATCGAGTTCCATCCCAAAAGATATTGAGCGGCATCTTTCTTTTGTGAATCGGCGAATTGCGCGATCGTCATTTTCGAGAGGATCACTTCATAGATCTGCTCAACCGAGAGATGAGGATTCGCATCTTTAAGTGCTTTCACATAATCGGCAATGGTGTTGTAGGTGCCGGGCGTCGGGGCTTTAACTTCCGCTCCGGCACGCTTTTGAACTGCTGTGTGGAGCTGTTCATCCGTAATATCAAAATTATTTTCAAGACTGCTCATTTGCACAGCACTTGCTCCGCTCCCTTGGGCATAATCCGAGTAACTCATACCAAGATCCATCGCGTGGCTGGCCATGCTGTCAAAAGCCATTTGATAAGACTGGCCAACCTCCATTTGCAGGGTGGTGGCAACAGTAGAAAGGTCCAAATGCATTTGCTGAGCAATGACCCCCATCTGGAATTGGGAAACACCAAAGGACTGGTTGACAGCCGCAAAACTGACCTTGTTTTTTTCGCACCATTCACCAACGCTAATATTTAGATCGTTCTGCGTCTGTGCGGAAACACCGTGTTGACTCATAAAATCAATAGTTTGCTGCTGATTTTTACCGGAAATAGCCACCACATCCGACATTTTCATCCCGATTTGCTGGGTATTTTGAAGTATACTCTTACCGTTCACTTCAGAGGCCCGGCTGAACTGCGTAGTCCCGGTCATCTTGATATTGGCTCCACCCGGCGTCGCAAACTCAACAATATACTGGACAAAACGGTTTGCAAGATCCATGGCAAGAAGCGTTAACACCCCGCTAGCCGCTTGCGCCCCAGGCGTTCCCTTCCCAAAACGCGCTTCAGCCAAGTTTTGTGCCCCAGCCGCCCACGGCCCAACCGTAAGGACAAAGCCAATCATCTGTGCAACTACAGGGGTCGCAATCAAGGTAATACCCGGCTCAACAACAACCTCTTCCCATATACCGTTAAGGAAATCCTGGCCGAGCTTGCTTGAAACACGACTGGAAATGATGTCGTCTACCTTGCCTATCGCACGCCCGTACCGCGTTGTCCCTAATGCCATCATAAGCGGACTGAAGGCCTGCATCGCGGTCGAAAAGACTACCAAATTAACAAGACCCCAAGAACTCCAACCAAAGGTTGTTTTTCGGGTTTTTTCGTCATAGCTATATTCAAATCCTAGTTGCCTCAGAAAACTTGTCGCAATAATCCGGGGATCAACCAGTCCTGTCTCTGGATTAATAATCTGACCGAAATTTCCAAGATATTCCAAGAATCTGACGGATGCCCAGCCCCCCTCACCACCAGTTGCCCCCAGCATCCTTGCCCCGAGAGCACCGAATGAAGCTACTGTGCCGCCTGCCCAGAGATAAACATTCAGCCACAACATACGTGCCATCTGTCCAAGGACACCGCCACCCACCGTTTTTCCCGCATTCATAATCGGTTGATACCATGTCGGCCGGAAAATACTGAAGAAGTTCTTAAGCGTTTGTACAAACTGGCCATGGGTAACATAGTTTTCACCAAACCACGCACGGCCCAGCGTTGTAAAACTCCACCCTTTATAGACTAATTTATAAGTTGCATTGGCTCCTGCAGTTCCCTCGATCATGGCTGCTCTAACTTCAAAACCAAACAATCGGGCCGTTTCGGCTAAGATCTGTTTACCCATCCCCGCAAAAGTGCCCCGAACTCCTGAAGTCGCAAGCATGGTAAATTTTTCAGACCAAATAAACGCGAGACTCCCTCGCAGGGTATTGGCAGGCATAGCACCCATTGCAGCGGATGATATCCTGACGCTTCGGAGCATCAATTTTCCTGCGGTTTCACGCAAAAATCCACCGATTCGTCCCGTAAACATCTGTCCCGTGCGATTAAGAGCAAGTCCCGAATACCACTCAACGACGCCGACACCACGCAACATGGTAACACCAATCGAAGCAAAGACTCGTCCGGCAATATCCACAACATAAGTGGCAACTACTAAGCTAGCGCTCAAAGTATATGCTGTAATGCCAACAGCTACGGCTGCCAATTTCGCGACTGCATTAATAACTACATATCCGGTCTGAACTGCAAAGCCCATGCAAAACGTTGCTGTCTCTAAGGCTTTGAAAGAAAGATTCATAAGTGATTGGCCAGTAGCTACCAACCATTTGCCAGTGCCTAACGCGATTCTACCACCGAGCATTAATGGTGTAGTCGCTCCTAAACTTGCGACCGTCACTACGACCTGTGCAACGATACCAATCGCAAAAGCAGCGTCCGCCCACGTAATACCACTGCCTTTGACGATTTCGTGACTGAGCACACTATATTGACTGACGCGGCCAATACCAGTAGCCGCACGAGCTAAGGTTTGGACTTCAAACCAAAAATTGGCTATTCCGCTTATATCTCCAACTCGCTTTTGATACTCAAGCCGAGTATATGCATTACCCCAATTATTGAATGTTGAAAGGGCTTTATTGGTCCCTGTATAAATCGTGTCGTGATGTATTCCATTTAGTGCATGCTCGATGTAAGTTCCATTTTGAGTCAAATAACTATGCTGATTCCCAGCTTTGTCAATCCCCCACCCCATCAGCATCCCACTGTTTGGATCTAACTCGAATTTGATCCCTTCAAACGAGCGAGACCCGCTTTGAAACATATAAATATCGTTTTGTGTATCAAAAGTACTCGTCCAAACAACTTTACGCTCACCAAAACCAATACTGCTCCTGAAAGCGGACCAACCGGTCACATCATAATTCTCAACACGATAGATACCGTCCACTGCCCCGCGGCCGCCGTTAGGGAGTATGGCAAAGTGCACCGTGGCATTTTGTGTCATTTCATCACGCCAATTATAGGTAACTCTTTGAGTTACATAAGGATTTGCTGGATCAGCGGGAGCCGAATATTTGACTGTATCAACCGCAAGAGCGCCAAAAAGCCGCGTTGCAAATGCGGAGGAAGACATAAGGGCATTCACCGAAAGAGGTGAATTTGCGTCCGTTCGCCCCTGATCGATAACAAAATTATTGAGCGGATCAGGATTGAATCGCGTAAAACTATAAGCACTCGACCCCATAGAGGCACTAATCAAGGAGAGCTTAGCTTCCGGCATATTTGTTTGTTTGTTCAACTCTGCCCCATAAACACTTATATTGCCAAAACCATCCACCTCATAAGCAACAAATCGCCCCTCGCTACCACTCAGCCACTCCTTCGTCATTTGCCCAAAGTGGGATACCGAATCTGGCTCCATGGGTGTTGAAAATGTGCTATCTAACCCAAAATACGTCGAGAGAGCTAAAGGATCAAAATGTGAAACACTGCCGGGTTGGATCCCGGCTTGACCAAGCGAAAAGACACTCTCTCGATGAAAATATGCCGCGTTTATCGTATAGCTGATAAACCGATCGCCTAGAGCAGATCGGAATGAACGGCTCATATCAGAGAGCTTCATCGCAGTTGTTCCCACTCCATCTCCTGGTCCAGAGCTGGAAAAGTTATGTCGAAAAGCCTGTTGCATTTTTTTTGGATCCGCAAGGGGTTCCAAATCTTCCATATTATTTCCATTCGCAACTCGCAACCAACCAGTCGTATTTCCCTGAGCATCACGCATCGGCACTATCGCCGTTGCAGCATCGCCATATCCGATTGAAAACGAACACCCATTTAACAAAGAACTTAAGTTTCTAACGACTCCGTGATCATCGAGCACATCGCCGCCGGCAAAACGACCTTGGGCATTTTGGCTATAGTCAGCCAGCCCTTGAAATTGCCACAACGTTTTCCCGCCGACAGTCGTTTCGCTAAACTGACACAGGA
The DNA here is from genome assembly GCA_041653795.1 of Candidatus Omnitrophota bacterium. Taxonomy (GTDB): domain Bacteria; phylum Omnitrophota; class Omnitrophia; order Omnitrophales; family Aquincolibacteriaceae; genus Aquincolibacterium. Next base: position 1,069 of record JBAZER010000029.1, on the reverse strand, counting down.
CACCGCCAATAGATATAACTTTCAAATGCTCAACCTCTTTGGTTCTTGGGTCATCATAATCCGGATTTACGTTGACCGGCACTCTCACAAAATATTGCCCTCCCTTCAGCTCATCTTTCGTGGGAGTTAGACCCTGCTCTTTCATCTTCATTAATTCCCGACTCTCAGACACAAGGATCTTGATAAAGGTCCTTCCGTTCTCAACCTCAAACTCAACCGAGCGGGCTCGGCCTGACCCTAATGTTCCGGTTTTCTCATTTATGATGTCGAATGCTAAGCTTTGAGATTCAACAGATTGCGGCGCAAGTTCACGGATATATTCCACTCCGGTTTCACGGTCAAAGGAATAGATTAATTTGTCTCCCGAATAATACCGATTAAATCGTCCGTCATCTTGACGAGTAGTATCTGAACCCAAGGGATAAAGAACAGACCCCTGGTTAAGGCCAGTGCCATAAAAAATCGCGGATGAAATATTGTTCAGATCGGCTGTAGCTGTCACCCAGCCACGACCTGCACCATCGCTGAACATGATGCCATCAAATACTCCCACAACAGACAATGTCGACATGACAGTCTTGTACTCCGCACTCCCCTCCTCAAGCGTTCCCTTCGGCCCATTGATTGACCCAACATCCGAAATCCGGCCTTCTGTCATTCCTTTGAGCTCAGGACGCGTCGCGATCGCAGCTTTCAGCTGATCGTTCGTCAGTGCCTCACGCTTCAAGTAATTCACTTCATAAACACCGTTCTCAATCCCTTTAACTCCCTGGATCCCGTATTGATCCTTGAAATTCCCAAACCCGACCGAAACCCCTGTCCCAATCTTCGATAACTCCGTCGTCCCGAACATCCAACCATTCCCAAGACCATCTGAGAACGCTATGCCATTAAACACTCCGTAGTTCGACAAAAGACCCATCACACGGTCAAATCCTGCTGTCCCCTCCTCAAGCGTTCCCTTCGGCCCATTGATTGACCCAACATCCGAAATCCGGCCTTCTGTCATTCCTTTGAGCTCAGGACGCGTCGCGATCGCAGCTTTCAGCTGATCGTTCGTCAGTGCCTC
>JBAZER010000028.1:0-29889 GCA_041653795.1 Candidatus Omnitrophota bacterium | reverse complement strand
TCTTCTCTCTCCCCCTCAGCCAGAATAACCCCCTCTGACTTATCCTTAAAATTCTTCGGAATACCTTCGGTGAGAAAAACAACAACTTCTCCGGCGGGTGGATACCATGTTCCGGGGCACTTACATCTCATCGCCACTCTCATGGATGGCAAGTTCCCGCTAAATTAAAAAAAATTGAGAAACCCTCCCAAATCTGTGGTTTCTCATAATAAAAACCCCGTCCCTGAGAGAATGAATACCGCCCCTGCTCATTGAGATTCTTCGTCACAAATCATCGACGAATCTCCATTACACATGGTCGAACGGGTTCGTCCTCTAACAACCATCCTCTGGCAAAGCCAAGGCTACAGGTTAAAAAAAACAGCCCCGCTTGGAGGAGCGGGGCTGTTTGAAAACAACTTCTTCAGAAAACGTCTCGATTATTGCTTCGAGAACGTAATCTGGTCGATCAAAATACTACCGGTCTTCGGGCTGGAGTTGATATCGTCGAAGACAAAAACAAGCTCGTTCAAAGAATTCCAGTTCTCAATACGGCGGAACTTTTCGAACGGGATCGAAATTTTCTGCCACTGGTCCGTGACACCGCTCACGATATAAGCGGAGGGCTTGTTCGTCATGTCCTTGAGCTCGATCTTGAAACGCTTGGTGTAACCGGCCTTTGCATCACCCTTGACATAAAAATTCAGAGTGTTGTAAGGCGTTGCATCCTCGCCGTTCAGCTTCATCCAGAAACCATTGTAAGCCGGATTCGGAGAATCCACATCGTAATCGAGACGGATCGAGTAGCCGGAAGCATTACCCTGGCTATCATCCGTATCGAAAGACATTTGGGTCCCCTGGGACTCGTCGTTTGGATCCTTGTCCCATCCACCGAAATCACCACCGATGTTATTCGGCTTGTCCCCGGTATCAAAATCCGCAATCACAAGCTCGTTCGCTGCGGGAGTAGCTGCATAAGCGGCAGCTCCAAAACCAATAACCATCAACGCAACGAGTGCTAGCGTCAAACTGATGTTAAACCTCTTCATTTTTTTGTTACTCCTTTCGTGAAATGGTACTGATTGGCGAGGGTCGGTGTGAAGTATACCTTTTAAAAAAGGTAAAAACAAGAGGTGCCATAAAAAAAGTTCGGTCCCTTTGAATTCACCTGGAATGCCTCTGTTCAATCCCCATTTATCCCGGGATATCTCTCAGAAATCCTTTATCCTAAAAAAGCTGTAACCCATTATCCTGAAATGAGTCAAAGAAACCAAAAGCTAGATCTTTGAGAGGGAATCAAGAATCACTTTCATTTCCTCGGCCTTCCGGCAAATGTCAATCGAAGGAGCGTTTTTCTGAAAATCGCTAATTTTCACCTTGAGCTCGGAAATTTTGTCCTGTTCCGTCCGAAGGCGTCTTAGAATGATGTTGATATCATAAGCCATATCATGAAAAAAATCCCCTTCGCGAAGCTTGATGTCTTGGGGCATTTCCCCGCGATTAACCTTAAGCAGGGTTTGGCGGAAACGATAAACCGGGCCAGCCACGCGATGAAGAAAGACCACACCATAAGCAGCGATAATGATCAGCGTGAGGATTAAAACCAATGTCACGCGTATGATGATTAAGTAGCTCACGTTGTAGAGTATCTCTGAAGGATTCACTCTTCCGAAAGTAACCGCACCGTCGAAGGCCACATCACGAATGGTCTGATGGATGACCCAGGCTACCGCCGCCGAAGCCACCATGAAAAGGGCGATCAGCATGAAAGAGAATTCACGCTGCATCGGACGGTGGATGATAAGATTCCTCAACTGACGTTTGTACGGGCGCTGGGGCGTTGCGACTTCGGCCTGTAGGTTTACGTTCGTTTTCATGTGTATCTCCTTTGTCCGTCCCTCAAGAAACGGAAGTAATATTCCTTGTCAATTTAATGGCCCTGGACCGCTTTGTTTACTAACAAGGTGCGTATTTTTTCAGACGCAGTCGAAAAAAAGAGTTTCAAAATTTCCCGGACATCATCCGTAATCATAACAAGCGCGGGCAGGACAAAAAGGATCAAGATCGTCGAACTGATCAGTCCCCCAATAATGGTCACCGCCAGAGGTGACCAGAGATCGCTCGCCTGTCCAAAACTCATCGCCATGGGCAGAAACCCCAGGATGGCCGCGAGAGCGGTCATCAGGATAGGCCGCAACCGGTCTACGCCGGCCTGGACAAAACGCTCCTCTTTGCTTTGTTCGGCGGATAAATGGAGAGCGTGATCCACCAAAAGGATTGCTGCATTCACCGAATATCCGGCAAGCATGATCATCCCGATAAAAACTTGAGTGCTGAGAGGCTTGTGCGTGATTGCAAGCGCGGCCCAGATCCCAATAAAATTAAGCAGGATTTTGATCATGATCAGGAACGGATAGAGGAAATTCTCAAAAAGACAGGCCATGACCATGTAGACCAGAAAAACCGTGATAAGGAGAGCGACCGCCAACTGGGATTTGCTTTCCAGAAGTTCCTCGAACCCGCCGCCGAAACGCCAGTAATAGTCATCTGGAAGCTTCACATCTTTCAAGGCTTTTTTGACGTCGGCTGCGACCTTTTCGATTGGCCGCTTCACATCTCCTTTTACAAACACATAACGATGTTTGTCTTTACGATCAATGGTTTGCGGGCCAGTCGATGGATAGAAGTTCGCGATCTCGCTTAAAAGAACTTGCTTAAATTCCTTGGTCTGGAGATAGACCTGCCCTAAATCATCGAGCTTTTGCCGGTAAATGGCTTGAAGACGCGTGATGGTTTCGATCTCTTCACCCTTGGAAAGTTCATGGAATTTCGTGGGCCGCATGCCGCGAACCTGGGCGTGCATGCTGTCCGCCACCGTTTTCACGCTAAGTCCATACATCGCGGATTTTCCCTTATCCACCACAAGTGAATACTCCGGCCGTTTACGGAGGTCCGTCATGACCAGGTTGGTCAAACCTTCCACTTTGGACATCTTGTTGGCGAACTCTTTGGCGAACTTTTCGAGCTCATCCCCATCCTGGCCGTAGATATTCACCACAAGTTTTTTCTGCTCGGAGGAGCCGGCACCTTCATCCACAATCAAGCTGTAATCACTGTGGATCTCCTTGACCGCCGCATTTCCCTGCTCGTCGATGAGCTTCATGATTTCTTCCTTAGAATACTGGCGTTTGCGAGCGGGTTTTAAACGAACAAAAAGTCGCAGATCATCCTTTGAAACAGTCGTTGAAAAGAGCGTGATATCCGGAATCTTCGCGAGAATATCTTCGAGCTTTGCCATGGCCTGATCGTTTGACTCCAGACGCGCACCAGCCAGCGGGAACGTGACAACTGCAAATTCGTTCTCTTCAAAAGACGATGGCCAGTCAATCGGCGTATGAACCAACATATAAATGGCCAAAAAACAGAGCCCAAAAACCGCGGGCACGACTCTCCATCGCCGGGTAATGCACCAGCGAATGGCATTCACATATTTTTTCCGCGCCTTATCGATGAAACTATTCGAGGTGTCTTTGCGATGGGCATTGAGTGCAGCGATCCCGAACTGGCGGATAAGCATGGGGATAAGCATGAGCGCTGAAAAAAATGATGCTATAAGAGAAATACTAATGGTAAACGCGAAACCACCATATGTCAGTTGGATAGTCTTGTCGATAAAAATGATCGGCATGAACACCACGAGCATCGTCAAAAGGGATGTCAGAAGCGGAAGCCACACTTCTTCGCTTCCGTCCCGGATGGCCTGCGTGTCCCCGAAGCCATGCTCTTTTTTTGAGAAAATGTTTTCCATGATCACGACCGCTGTGTCGACCAGAATACCGATCGCAAGCGACAACCCGCTTAGGGTCATGACGTTGATGCTGATACCAAAAGCCGCCATGAAAATGAATGTCGCGATCAGAGAACATGGGATCACGGCCAGAATGATAGCCGCCAACACCCAATTGCGGATAAAAACATAGATGACGCCCATGGTCAGAACCAGTCCCAAATAAAGTGCTCCCTTCACATCATCAATGGCCCGCGCGATAGTTTCCGCCCGGTCATTAACGATCACGATCTTAATATGCTCCTTATTCTCCTGTTCAAATGCCTCCAAAACTTTATTGAGATCGTCCGCGACTTCCAAGGTATTGGCCATGCTCGCTTTTTTAACATAGACCGTGACGTTTTGCTCCAGATTCAGACGCGCCTGGTCCGTAGCCTCGAGATATGAATCCTTGATGGTCCCTATTTCTTTGAGCGGGATGATAGATCCCTGACGAGTGGCCTTCACGCCAATGTCCCCGATGTCATCCACTGTGAGAAAGGAGCCCATGCTCCGAACCGCGTACTCGAATTTCCCGGTATCAACGTTCCCAGCCAGAAGATTGACGTTACTCTGACCCAATACATCCATTACACGTTCGATTGAGATGTTATAGGCCACCATCTTGTCACGGTCGAGCTCTACCAGAATCTTGCGCTCCCTTCCTCCGTAAACTTCCACACTTGCCACTCCATCCACGCGACTTATAACCGGTTTGAGCTTGACATCCACGATCTCACGGATCTCTTCCGGGGACATGCTCTCAGAAGTCACCGCGAACACCATAATGGCGGCCTGCGCGTCATCGTAATTGGCGATTACGGGTTTTTCAATTTCCTTGGGAAGAATGGGTTTGACGCGCGCAAATTTTTCCCGGATCTCGAGCGCGGCGAACTTCATATTCGTACCGGCATCAAACTCCATGGTCACGCGAGACTCTGCTTCACGCGAACTGGAGTAGAGATTTTTCATGTGGCTCACGGTCCCGATGGCTTCTTCGATAGGTTTGGTGATCATCTTTTCGACATCTTGGGAGGGTAATCCGCCGCGGGCGCGCACCACGATCGATATGATCCCCTGACTCTGTCCTTGGTAGAGTTCCACCTTCAGACGCATGAGAGAGATGATACCGATCACAATCACCCCAGCAAAAAGGATGGCTGTAAAAACCGGACGTTTAAGCGCGAAATTGGGTAGTCCCATGATCAAGCCGGAGGGGGCGTTACGGAACTTTCTTCAAGGGGCTTTTCCTCGTAACCGAAGCACTTTTCCATGAACCGATTGACGATGATGTAAAGGCAAGGAAGTACGATCAGGGTCAGCACGGTGGAAGAGAAAAGACCTCCCATAGCCGTAATGGCGAGAGGCGACAGAAGTCCACCGCCCTCCCCAATCCCGAGAGCAATCGGCGCCATACCCATGATGGTCGTGGTGGACGACATGAGTACGGGACGCGTTCTTGTGCGTACCGCCCCCCATACCGCAGTGACCATTTCTTTACCTTCCGAACGAAGCTGGTTGATATATTCCATCAGCACGATTCCGTTGCCGACAACCACACCGCCCAGAAGCACGAGGCCCAAAAGTGAGATCACGTTAAAAGAGCTCCCGGTTATTTTTAAAGCAATGAGCGCACCACCGAAAGAAAGTGGCACGGTGATCATGATGATCAAAGGCTGCAGGAAAGACTCGAACTGAGCGGCCATGATCATATAGACAAGCATGATGGCAAGCACGAACGCGAAAATGACACCCCCAAAATTCTCTTTGATTTCCTTGGCCTTACCGGAAAGCCTGACCTGGAAATCCTGCGGTATGTCGGTGGGAACCTTCAGCCCCGCGAGGAACGTCTGAACATCAGCAAGCACGTCTTTGTCCTGGCGGGTCTTGTCGATCTCTGCCGAAACGGTCACCGTGCGTTCCTGGTCCATGCGCCGGATCTCGCTCGGCCCTTGCCCCCGATTGATAGAGGCGATCTCTTTTAAAGGAACATGAATATCCAGGACTTTCGAGTAAAGCAATAAAACACCGAGATTGCTGATGTTCTCCTTGTCTTTATCACTCAACCTTACCCGCACATCGATCTCGCGGCCGGCCTCCCGGTATTGCGTCGCGACAACGCCTTCAATAGCCGCCTTCGCTGTAAGCGAAATATCCATCGCGGAAACCCCATAAAGAGCCGCACGCTTTTTATTAATCTCGAGTTTCGTTTCAGGTGTCTTCTCCCCGGTGTCATCCTGAACGTTGATAATACCCGGAATCGCACCAAGGCGCTCCTTGAGCCGTTTCACAAGATCTTCCATAGCTGAAAAATCGTATCCTTTGGCCTCAATCAGCACCGGCTTGATACTGCCGCTTCCGACCGAGAATTCACTTTCCGGAAGTATAAATTCGACCTTGGCTTCATCCTTCTCAAAGTTCAGTGCTCCGACTTTTTTCTTGAGTGCAGCCACAATCTTGGAGGAAGGTTGTTTCCTTCCCTTATTGAGCGTCACAAGAATAAGTGATTGAGATGGTCGCAGGGTTTCGATTTTGATCTCACCGCGACTTGTTTTTTCACTGCCGATCGCGACAGAAATATCCACAACATCATTCTCCGAGCGCAACACCTCTTCTAGTCGCCTGCAAACCTCGTCGGTAACATTAAGTCGCGTACCGAGCGGCATATCGACCCTTACGTAGAACTGCCCCTGGTCCACCTTGGGCAAAACCTCGCGGTCGATTGTTGGGATTACCAAAAAAGTTGAGGCAAGTATCGCGAACACGGTAAGCAGAATACCGATCATGAAACGGTTTTGCTCGCCTTTCGTTGGCATTTCTATGATTCTTTTATCCAGGTTACCCGTGAGACTGAGCGGCTTATACTCTTGCTCTTTCACCGTCACATAAGTGGAGAGCAATGCTATCAGAGTGAGCGGAACGAGAGTTGAAATGATCTGGGAAAAAATGATCGCCCAAGCGAGATCTTTAAAGATCTGGCCCGCGACACCCGGTACAAACACGATTAAAGGGAAAAATACGGCGATTGTGGTCAGATTGGAGGACACCACGGGCCACACCACTTCCGTAGCGCCATCAATGGCGCCCTGTTCCGCATTAGCTCCCCCCTGGCGTTTACGGAAAATATTCTCCAGCACCACGATGCTGGTGTCCGTGATCATACCGATGGCGATTGCAAGCCCTCCGAGGGACATGATATTCACCGTAACATTCGACATGGCCATTAAAAAAAACACGCCTAGAATGGTCAGCGGCAATGACACGACCACCAGGACCGACATCGCAATGGCACGAAGATAGATGTAAAGCGTGATCAGAGCCAGAACGCCGCCTTGCATGGCTTCATGAGCCAGATTTTCGATCGTATTACGAATAAAAATGGAATGGTCGTAAATAATCTTAACCTGAAGCCCGCGGGAATTCAGGTCTTCCTCAAGGAATTTTAGTTCCTTACGAAGTTGGTTCACGACCTGAATAGTGTTCGCGTTCGACTGTTTCTGAACGGCTACGGAAATGTTCTGAGCGCCGTTATAACGGGAAATGCTGGTCTTATCTGCCAATCCATCTATAACATTTCCGATATCCTTGACGGTCACGAGGCGCTTCTCGAGCATTTGTTTCTCAGCCTCTCCTCGCAATCTTTCGATTGTTTCGCGAGGTCCTTGGCTCGTGTCACGCTCGACGAAACTTATATCTTCCCGGCGGAGTTTTTCCACGTTGTCAACTCCAACCACCGCATATCCGATCTCGGCCGGTGAACGGAAGTCTCCGACTGTCCGGATCAGATATTCATAGAGACCTTTTTTAATACTTCCGGCCGGGTAGGATACGTTGGCTTCATCAAGCGAGTTGACGACCTCAAGGAGTGAGAGGTGGTTGGCCTGAAGACGCGGTTGATCGATTTCCACCAAGATCTCGCGATTCACGCCACCTGAAATGCTCACCGAAGCAACCCCCTCCACCTTTTCCAGACGATCTTTGATCATTTTCTCGGTTAGAAGTTTCATGCGCACCGGAGGAAGCTCGGGGGCTGTGACAGAAAGCAGGAGAATAGGACGGGCAAGCGGATCGAATTTCAAGACCACAGGGTCTTCGGCCTCTTTGGGAAGTCTTTCCTTGATGAGATCGACTTTCTCACGGATGGCCAAAGCCGCAAAATCAATATCCTGGCCCCAATTGAAGGATGCCATGATGGTGCTGCGGCCTTCGCGCGAAACCGATTCAATGCGCTTCAAACCCGCAACGGACCCGATAGCCTCTTCAACCACACGAGTAATGAGTGTCTCGATCTCTTCGGGTGCGGCATTTGAATAATCGGTTACAACTGTGACCTGAGGAAATGTGATTGGTGGAAAAAGATCTTGAGGGAGACGTTTAAAAGAAAGAACGCCCAGAAGGATCAATCCGAGCGTGAACATATAGATCGTAACTTTTTTCTTGATCGCGAATTTAGGAAGACTCATGGGATGGGGATCATTCTGCAGAAATTGTCATTCGTCCGCATGGTGCTAAATCTCAGCTTCTTGGGTTTCGATCAAACGAACCTTCTTTCCGTCCTCCAATCTCTCGAACCCGGTCATGACTATGATCTCTCCTTCTGTAAGTCCCGCGTCAATCTGAGAATAGTCGGTGCGAGTGTACCCCACAGTCACAGGACGTTTCTCAACGGTACCCTCCTCGATCTTTGTGGAATCTCTTTTGTCTACTTCTTTACCGACTTCCTTTCCGCTCTGCTTTTCGCCCTTCCCCTGACCCTTAGCCCCCGCACCCCCCAATACAGCCATAGCACCAGGCCCTCCCCCCGTCGCCCCAGGGACTTTGGGTTCTACGGTATTGGAAGCAGAGTCTGCGGGTATTTTAACAACATAAACGAACTTTTCGCCTTCGCTGCCCTGGATGGCATCCGTTGGCACTACTAAGGCGTCCTTCTTGCTATAAAGCATGACGCGAACACGGGCGAACATACCCGGCATCAGGAACCCTTCGGGATTTTCAATGCGCACCTTGGCAGTAGAAGTACGGCTTGTCCCAGAAATTTGCGGCGCAATATTTTCAATCACACCTTCAAAGGTCTTATCCGGATAAGCATCCACAAAAACCTTGGCCTTCTGCCCCAGCGTGATCTTTTGGACATCGCGCTCGACAATCCCGAACTCGGCGTAAACATACTCCGTGTTGATATGGGTCCCGATCAGCGTGCTCTGGCTGATATTTTCCCCTTCCTCAACATTCAGATCTCCCAGCATCCCGGAGGAGGGAGCATAAAGATTGGACTTCTCGAGCATGGCCTCGTTCGCCTTCATTTCAAGACGTTGGGCCTCGGCCTCATATTTTGCGGCATCCATCTCTAATTTTTTTCTTTCTACCGTCGACGGCGATATCGCACCCATCTTTAGAAGTTTCTCATTTTCTGTGACTTCGTTTTCTGCAACCTTGGCCTGGGACTCCGCTTTATTGAAAGCCGCTTGAGCCCGTTTCAACCGTAAAAGAATGTCATCTTGTTTCATGGAAACGAGCAGAGAACCTTCTTCGTAACGCTCCCCCTCTTTGTAATTGATCGAACTGATCACACCAGGGACCTCGAAGCTGAGCTTCAGTTCCATAGCCCCTTTGATGGTCCCGAGCACATTCATGGAATCTTCATAATTAAACCGGCCGACCTTGAATCCCTTGACCGCCACCGGCGCGTCCTTGACCGCTTGTTGTTGCTGTTTCATCGTTTCGCTCAAAGAAGGCTTTGATCCCTTGAAAAGCCCCATGACCATCTTACCCGCCAAAAACAGCCCCAACACGGCGACCACGATAATGATCAAACGGACTCTGTTCCGAAAAAGCCAAGAGCTCCGCATCGCCTCCGGGATTGGGAGCGGCATTTTGGCAGGTCCTTCCGACAACGGGAATTTAATCTTGAACGGAAGTCTCTTGTTCCAGGAGTTTTTTTCGTCTTTCATGTCCATTTTAAACTCGTTTGCTATCTTGTTTTTTTAAATTTTTTTTCATCGCCCGGGGAGCCGGATCTTATTCCTCTTGGGAGGAGTCCATGCTGAAAAAATTTTGGATACCCACCGCATGATTGAGCGATGCTTTGGCCGAAAAGTACTCTTTAAGAGCTTTGTGGAGCTCCGCCTTTTCACGCACAAGATCGGATTCGGCCTGAAGATATTCAGAAAGCTCGATTTCTTTTTTTCTCAACCGGTGCTCCGCGAATTCGCGCAGACGTTTGCGGTATTCCAGGCGTTTGATCGTAGAATTTACCTGGATCATGGCCTTTTGGTAATCGTAATAGGCCTGTTTGACGTCCTGGAGCACCTGTTTCTCGGCTTTCTCCAATTCCACAACCTGGTTGAGTTTATCAACCTCGGCCTGCTTCACGTTCACAAAGGCATCCAGACCGTCCAGAACCCCAAGGGTCATAACGTTCTTTCTGAGCGTCGAGCCCGAAGCCTGATCAAATTGTGTGATGGACGGCGCTTTTATATCCCGATCGAAAGTATAACTCACCTTGTTACCGCCAACATTCCAGTTCATTTCAAGCATAAGCTGCCATTCTTTTTTCAACACCGGCTCATTTTTAGCGGCGTTATAATTACCGCCATAAGCAACGCCTGGATTGAGATAAGCCTCGCCCAAGGCTCCGAAATGGTAGGTCAGATTAGCCTTGGGTAAAAATTCGCCCCATCGAACACGTTCCCCGAGCCGCGCGGCTTGAAGCTTCGCGGCCTCGACCTGAAGTTCCGGACGATGCTCATATGAGAGATCGATCAATTTTGAAAGTTCCGGCGCTTTACCTTCGTCCTTTATAATATCGGGCAAGGTCATGGTCCCGGTCATGCTCCCCGCGGAGATCGCTTGCCCTCGTACAACATCATCAAGATCATAGATCTTGGCAAGCGTGAGCTGATCGTTCACGGAAAGATCGAGATATTTTTGAAGGTCGAGCTTTGCGATCTCCAGCTCCTGATTCGCGGATTCAAGGTCGAACTGCATCTGGCTGTAAAGCGACTGCACATTCAGACGTTCGATCTCGGAAATAATCTTTTGATTAAATTTCTCTTCCGACATTTCCGCAAAACGCTTCATCTTATCCACCGCAACGCGATGCTCTTCGGCAGTTTGCAAAGTCCGTTGATATTCAAAATAAGCGCGGGAAAGATCAAATACGAGGTCAGCAAGAGTCTTATCGTATTGTTTTTTGGAAGCCTCCAGATTCGCTTTTTCCTGGAGAAGCGTATTCCAGAGGACCCCCCCGTTAAAAATGGGTTGGCGAAGCGTAACATGCCAATCGTCTCCCGTGAAAGGATTTTGTTGTAGTACGCCTTCACGGGCGTTAAAGTCAAGCGACACCTCAGGAAAAAGTTTCCGCAAAGCCAAAAGTACGCGCCGATTATAAAGCGCGATGTTTTCATGCGCGGCCTTGGCTTGGGTGTGAACTGATTTGGCGCGAAGGATGAGATCTTGGAGATCTTTGGTTCCGCCGCTTAAAAATTCTTCCTTCTGTTGGATCTTGAGCGGCGTAATACTGGTCCGGATATAGACCCTGTCCAAATAAGGCATTTCCCACACGCGCGTGGCTCGCATCGCTTCTACCTGCTGTTCAACATCTTTTTCAAGAGCCTTCGTGCGGGCCTCGTCTTCAGCTTTTTCTTTTTTGTGCTTACTCCGTTTTTTCTTTTCTTTTTCATCCATGATCCCGATCTTCGCGGCGGATGCATCTTTGCGCGTGGCCGCCCGGGTAGATTCCAGAGCGAACTGAATGGAAGTCGCGGGAGCTGTCACAGAAACAGACTGGGTGTCGCCTGGAACAAGAGGTTCATAACTTATGCCAGGGGTAGGAATGGATTTATCTACGGAAGTTGTAGTAATGCCCATCGCCGATACGGGACCTTCCGAGGCCTGCCCTTGGAGAGAGGACACGCGAAGACCAATAACGACAAAAAGTGCTAAAAAAAAGAAAAGGATTTTTTTCATAAACATTGTATTGGCGGCATTTTACCACGGTTAAGTTCAAAATCCACAGCTCTTCTTTTATCGGCAAAGAAACGCCTAAGTTAATGCCACAAACCTATTTTTTCGACATCTCTCTGATCACCTCAGGTATTCTTTTTAAAAAAAGTGGAAATCGCCCCAAACAACTGCCCTTAAGGCTGCAAATGAGAAGGCCCTTGCTTCCTAAAGGCCCGCCGCCGCGTCCTCAGACAGGACGGTACCGCAACCAAAAGCAGCGTGGAATTGCGCTGGAGAGCATTGGCTAGATGGAATCTCATCCCTCCGTAAAAATAAAGATTGTCGCCCTCTCTCAGTGCCACTTTGCGCCCCTCGATCGCCCCTTCAAACTGACCGATTAGGGTCATAATAAAAAAGGTTCCGGTTCCGTCCCCACCGAATAGCCTTTCATCAAACTGCCTTTGACCTTCAAGGATCATCTTCCCGCAAAAAAGTTCCTCAATAAGCGGCGTGAAGGAGATCAACTGAATGCCCTGGGACGGAAGATCTATCTTGTAGAGCCCTTTTTGGGAACCTAGAGAGAAATAGTCCCGCTGATCGAATTCGGCCCTCCGGAAAAGATCGCTCACGCTCATACCAAATCCCTTCGCAAGCGCTTCCAGTGTGACTATCGAGGGGTTCCGGATTCTCCCTTTTTCGAGCGCCGTAAGCGTCTTGGGGTCGATCCCCTTGCCGCGACGGCAAAGCTCCACACCACTCAAGCCTTTTTCTGCACGTAAACGTCTCACCATTTGGCCCACATCGAGGGGACAAATGGCTTTCCCTTTTTCCGGCTTGTCTTTCCTAGGTTTTGGCATTCCAGATCTCCCCTGTTTCTCCCAACACTACTTTCCCGAGAACAAAACGTTGGTATTTTTCTTCATTGCGAAAGAACCAAACGAGTTTCTCGTCCCCGCCCTTCCGATCGGTCCCGTGCACGGCCGGACTGAGCCGGATCTCCTTGCCCGGTTCTGGCGTCACTCCCAAAAAATCCCAGCGGATGGCACCCTCAATGATATAACCCTTTTCGTCGGTATAACTTTTCGCGAGGACCATTCCTTTTTCCAGCGGATCCTCCCCGCCCTGGAACCAAGACCAAGCGGTAAGCTCCTTGTCGTCACGCCCCGGCCTGAAGCCAAGCTGGTAATCCCGCGGATCATTCCAAAAAAGTCCATTTCCCGCCGGGTCTACATAGATCTCAAAAAGATCGTCACGCCAGATATGCTTCCCCGCTCTCTTCACCACTACATCATCATCGTTCACCTTCGCGACAAAATAAAGGTACTCGCCGTTCCATGCGAAACGAACCTCAGCCCTAAGACCTCCCAGCCCGTCAAAGTCCCCGGAATTCTTATGCTTTTCTGAGTTCATGACTATAACCCCGCCGGGAGGCCAATCTTTGAGAAGTCCATCCACACGAATGGCTTGTGAAACATACGGAGCATGATACACAGGCGGCTCCGGCCACGGAAGCGGCCAAGCCCCCTTCCGAAATCCTATTTTTTCAAGGGCCGTTCGGATCGGCGCGCTTTGAGCCATGAACTTCCATATTAACCCGGTCCGGTAATTTTCAATCATCAGGAGAAGCGGCCCTTGGTCGATCGCTAGAACCTTGTCGCTGAACCAGCCTTTGCCCACATTCATGGCGTCGGAAAAACCATAGGGCCCCCACATTGCATCGCTGTAATAAGCCCGGATGTTTTCAAGGCAGGCGATAGATTCCTTGGGTGTGAATACAATCGAACTCCCGCAGGCCGTTGGCGCAACCGTCCCATCGTGAAGAACCGTCCATCCCGGCGGTGCTCCGTAAGCCCGGTATCCTGCAGGACCGTCGGAGGCCGAAAGTCCCCAGAGGTTCGGACCATAGCCCGCAAATTTCGAAGCTTGATCGATACAAAAAGCTCGGTTCGCGCGCGAGGCATTCACGGAATTCTCGAAATAATCCGCAAGTCCATCGTTTTGGCCTCGAAGATCAAGCCAAACATGCGGGTATTGATGCGTAAAAAGCGGCGGCATCTGGATCAGGCGATAGTCGCGGTAACTGCCTACAGGCCGGAGAATCTCGCGCCAACTTTCTACAGAGACCGGACGAATTGGTGAACCGATCGCCAAAACATAAAGAAGCAGAGATTCATCGAAGTGGTCCCAACGAGCTTTATTAAAACCCGTCTCAGGACTCCAGGCGAGTGCAAAGGTTTTCCCGTTGTTAAGCATCCACGGAAAATCGACTCGTTCGTAGATCTTTCGGACAAGACTCCGGATTTTTGCATCATTGTAATATTCAGCCGCAAAAAGAGCACCGGCCAGAAAAAGGGCTGTATCGATCGGCGAGAGCTCGGAATGGCTCGCTCTTTCACCGGTCTCAAAGTTCAAGAAATGGTAGAAGAACCCTTTGTGCTGCCGAGCGTGGTGAAGAAAAAACTCCAATGTTTGCACAGTGAGCGCGTAAGCCGTAGTGCGGCTCATCCATCCTCGTTCTACCGCCACCGGATAAGCCGTGAGTGCAAATCCGACTCCCGCAATGCTCGCCGGAGCATTATTTGCAACTCCAGATCGGTTCGGCGCGCTGTCCCGCACCAGGCCGGTATGGGGATGATGCTGCTCTTTAAAATAACGAAACGAACTCTGTTGGACCTCATCCAGGAATGAATCGTGATCAACCGGAGAAGGTTCTTGAGCGGCAACGGGGTACGAGACGAGAAAAAACAGCATGTGGCAGGTAACAAATAGTGGACAGGAACGATAAAAAAACATTTTTCTCATAAATCTTCTCACAAACGTAGTCAACACTCGCCTTAAAGATTTCAACCTGGAAGAAAGAGCCTTGAGCCTATTCTTAAAAAAAATCCTAACCTTTCCGCAAACGATAATTTTGTTCCCAATCCTGTGGCAGGGCCCATGACAACAGATAAAAACTGCCTGCGCTTTTTGAGATGATATTCTTTGAATTCTCCGGTGATGTCAGCGGGAGTGGAAACGATAACGCGCCAAACTTGATATGCGTTGCTCCAGTTATTCCCTCCTGTAGGGCACATTTAAATGTGTCCTACGGAAGAGAGGATAGAGCGAATATCTCTCAGGAAACCGGAACAATGCATTTGATCTGTAAACACGTACCTCCCGTAGATTTTTTTATCAGTTCATAGACATCCGCAACGATGTCCGTACCCACCTCTCAAATCTTCAAATCCTTTTAACTCCGCATCACACCCATTGTCTCCTCTTCCGTTCTCCAGCCATTATTCACTATCTACTTTGCGCTAAAATACACCAATTTTTTCACCAAAAGCATCATCACTGAAAGCGAACTACCTTTACAGCCTTTTTCAATTACCGCGGGATTGCCAAAACGGCGCATTTCGAAAAGCTCCTCGCCGGAAATAGAATCAAAAAAAACGATCACGGGGATTTCAAGCTTTAATATCTTGAGTTTTGCATAGAATTCGCGACCGTCCATAACAGGCATTTTGATATCAAGGAGAATTACGTCCGGACACTGACGCGCAATCGCTTCGAATGCTTCCTTGCCATTCGCAGCGTATGTGATTACGAACGCCGGGGTTTTGCGTCCGTCAAAATAATCCCGGACCATCGTTCCGATCTCTTCCTCATCATCTACGACCAGAAGCCGTAGGAGCTCGGGCATGGGGAGCATTTCCACAAAACGTTTGTTGAGATCAATATGGGACGGCACGACTGGAAAAACCGCGTCGAAGAGAGTTTCTTTACCAGCCGCTGGGGCTTCTCCGAGGAGACAAGACCGGAAGGCTGGATCCGTACTTTTACGAACTTTGATCTTTTGAAGAAAAGCCTTGCTCAAAAAACAGGGTTCGGCAAAAAAAACACCGGGAGAAGATTTGTCAAAAAGGGCAGGAGCTTGCGCGGGTTCTTCGATTACTGAAACGACCGCCGGCGTGTCACTTAAATAATCCCGTAAAAATGACGCCCAACGACCTCCGTGTTTTTCAAGGATTAGAACAGAACGTACTGACATTAATCGATTTTTCTCTTCGGGTTCTCCGAAAGGAACATTATGTAGGCTTGTAAGGATGCGTCCCCCCCCAAACTCCGTCCACAGTCAATGTAACGGTACAACTCCCATAATCCGTACCAGAACAAGCTCCAGCCGGCGCGCGTGTTGCGGTAGCGGTTCCGGTTGATGAATTGACCGTATAAGTAAACGCCGTCGACGTGATATCAAGATCAAGAGAGGTATAGGCAACGTACGCTGAATTTTCAAGATAGTAGGACACCTCACCTTGACGAATAGCGGAAAGGTTTGTGACCGCCTCGGCGACGATCGCCCGCTCCTGCTGGCCGTAATAACGCGAAAGCAGCACCGCCGTCAGCATCGCAACGATGATCGTCGTGATCAGAATTTCCATCAGGGTAAAACCTTTTTCGACTTTCATCATGATGAATCCTCCTCTGCTGCTTACATTGTGGCTCTTTCAGGGAAAAGCTAACGCAACCCCAAGACCGACAAGCCAACTCCCGAATTTTTAAGCCAGAGGGAAAACCCCACCTGCAAGCTTTGGAAGCAACGCTTGCACGGCATGAAAAACCAAACTAAAAGTCAACCCGCTCCTGCGTAATCCCCCGCCTCTTAAATATTTACATTCTGTTGCTAGTCAAAAAAGCTATGCATTGTTCCGGTTTCCTGAGAGATATTCGCTCTATCCTCTCTTCCGTAGGACACATTTAAATGTGCCCTACAGGAGGGAATAACTGGAGCAACACATAAGCTATATGATACCGTCCTTATTATTTTTGTTTACAGCCCTTATTGCCGGGTACTATTGTATATTTCATTCCATCGCAGGAAAAAACTCCGGCGAGAGACAATGTAATACTGCCATTGGCGGCATCACCATTTCTCAGTGCGGTACATGATGCGCCGTCAATTTCGCACGTATAAGTAAAGTTCGTAGCCGGTATCCCTTTCAACCCCAACGCTGGCATATCCGCTTGCGTATCTGCGGCCGTCAGCGCTGGTAAAGTCAAGCCCTGATCAAGAATATATGTTTCAGCCTTATGCAAAATGCTAAGCGTTCGCTGGGCTTCCACGATGTAGGCATTTTCGCTTTGGCTTATGAAACTAGGTAAAAATATGGATGCCAAAATCGCTAAGGCGATCACTACGATCAGAACTTCCATCAACGTGTAACTCCTCCGCTTTTTCATGGCATCGCCCCTTTTGATCTCGAAGCCCCGTCGCAGCGGCCGACCCGCTCTTGCGTGATCCGGCTGTTTCTTAAATCTCTATACTTCCCTGCCGCCAAAAGGTCTATCCGGTACCGTTCCTATTTTGGTCTGCAACCCTTTGTGGCGGAAATAAGCGTATAAGTTCCCGCGCATGAGTAGGTACCATCAAGAGACAGCGTGATGGTATTGCTGGTACTTCCGACTCTGGATGCTGTACATGAGACACCAGCAGCTTCGCACGTATAAGTAAAATTCGTGGGCGTTATCCCTTCCAAACCCAACGCTGGCATGCCCGCCTGCGTATCGTCAGATGTTAGTGCTGGTAAGGTTAGAGCCTGATCAAGAACATTTGCCTCGCACCTACGCAAAACACCAAGCGTCTGTTGGGCTTCCGCAATATAAGCATTTTCACCCTGATTTATGAACCGGGCCAGAACCATGGAGGCTAAAACCGCTAAAATGACCACTACGAGCAGAATTTCTATCAGCGTGAAACCTTTCTGCTTTTTCATTGCATTCTCCTTTTTCGATTTTGAAGCCCCCCCCTATTACGACACACCTTGAATTTCAATTGCAAAAACCCAAACAAACCCCAACCCAAAAAACATCAAAGCCAATTCACCCTAATTTAATGATTGGGAACAAACGACCCATAACTCAAAGACACGCCACCCCCAACAGCACTAAAGACACACGAGCGGGCCGGTCGAACCAAAGACCAACCCGCTCCAGTGTGATCTACTTCGTCTCTGCACCACACCGCTAGCCGAAGAAGTTATTAGCACCACGCTTATGCTGTCGGTCTGCAACCCTTTGTGGGGGAAATAACCGTATAATCCCCCGCACATGAGTATGCGCCAGCAAGAGTCAGCGTAATGGTGTTGCTAGCGGATCTAGCGCTGGTAGCTGTACAATCTCCACCGGCAGTGCACGTATAGGTGTAGTTCGTGGTCGGTATCCCTTGTAACCCCAATGTTGCCATATTCGCTTGCGTATTCGTAGTGGTCAGTGCTCCCACGGTTAAGCCCTGATCCGTGGCGGTCGTGATGGCTCTACGCAAAGAACCAAGCGTCTGATTGGCCTCTGCGATATAAGCGTTTTCAGTCTGCCCCATGAACCTGGGCAGAACCATAGCTGCCAAAACTGCCAAAATGATCACTACGATCAAAATTTCTATTAGTGTGAAACCTCTCTGCTTTTTCATTGTGTTCTCCTTTTTTTGATTTTGAAGTCTTATGAAGCTCCGTTATTAGTATACCTTATTTTTCCAAAAATAGAGCTCAAAAAAAACTATCCGCCCATTCCGCCCTTGGTAGAAAGATCGATGATGGGAAGAAACATAGCCACCACAATCGTCCCGATCACTCCGCCCATAAAGATAAGAAGGAGTGGCTCCAGAAGTGTGGTTAAACGGCTGAGGAAGGTATCAACCTGCTCTTCGTAGTAGTTAGCCAACAAATCCAGAAAACGGTCGAGTTGACCGCTTTCTTCACCGATCGTAATAAGCTGAGTCATAAAGACCGGGAACATCCGCCGGGCTTCGAGCTGGGCACCAAGCCCCTGCCCACCCCGGACCTGTTGTGCCACCCGTTTGATGCCGGCTTCGATGTATAGATTCTCCACAAGACGTCCTGCGATTTCAAGCGCCTGAAGGATCTGTACTCCGGCACGTAACAGCGTTCCGAGAGACCTTGTGAAACGGATCACGGCCACTTGCATCAGGACCGGCCCGAAAAGAGGCGCCCCGAGGGACATTCTATCATATGTCATTTTTATCGAGGGAATCTTACTCGTGTAAACGAAGGCGATCACTATGGCAATCACTAAACCAGCCGTCCCGAGAAAGTTCAGTCTCAGAACATCGCTTGCGCCCATGACAATTTTGGTCAGGGCCGGAAGCGGCATTTTTTGAGCTATAAAGATTCCCGTGAATTTTGGAACAATGAAAAGTAAAAGAAACGTGAGGGCGGCAACCACTGCGCCTGTCAGAATCCCGGGGTAGAAAAACGCGGTGGCGACCTTAGTTTTGATCTGGGCCGAAGATTCCTGGTAATGCGCGATCTCTTCGAGACAATCCGGCAACTTTCCTGTTGTTTCCCCGACCTCCACCAAATTCATCCAGATCCACGGAAAAACATTAGGATAGCTCCGAAGCACATTATTAAACGTGCTGCCTTCCGAGACCCTCTTGCGCAGATTGTGGACTATCTGCTGAAAAAAGAGGTTCGCGATGCCCCGTTCGACGATCTCCAGCGCTCGAAGGAGAGGAATGCCTGCTTTGAGAAGCGTCGAAAGCTGGATTGCGAAGAAAATGAGTTCTCGGGTCGTCACACGTCTAGAGAACGGCAAGGCAGTCCTCCCGGATGCCTTGCTGGATGACAAAAGCTGGTTTGAAAGAATATTCCGAAGGCCGCCTTTCTTCGTGCCAAGCTCCCGGACATCGATCACCATATACCCTTGATCCAGAAGTTGCTGGGTCGCAGCTTCCCTGTTCGGTGCTTCCAAGGTCAGGATCTTGGCTTGGTTTGGAAGATCGCGCAAACGAACGCGGCATTCGAAGAACGTGTTCGGCTGCGGGGATCCAGCAACAGATTCACTCATAAGCCACGCTAAGGACCTCGTCCAGGCTGGTCAGTCCTCGCTCCACTTTCTTGATCCCGTTCTGGAGGAGCGTCTCGTATTTCTTTTGCTTTTGAAGCTCTTTAAGCTTGGAAAGATTCACGGACTGCGTAACAAGACTCCGGACATCTTCGTCGATCGGAAAAACCTCAAAAATGGCCATACGCCCCCAATAGCCAATCTTCCGGCATTTGGAACATCCTGTGGCTTTATAAAGAGTCCCGGAATGGATTTTGTATTCATCCTGAGTTTTGGGATCGACTTTGTACGGTTCTTTGCAATGAGGGCAAAGGATACGAACCAAACGCTGGGCTGCTATAAGTCCAAGGCTTCCCGCAACGAGAAAGGGCTGGATTCCGATATCGATGAGACGGGTCACGGCCGTCACAGCATCATTCGTATGCAACGTGGAGAGTACCAAATGACCAGTAAGTGAAGCTCGGATGCAGATCTCGGCAGTCTCAAGATCGCGTACTTCCCCCACCAGGATCACATCCGGATCCTGGCGAAAAAAAGAGCGGAGGGCCGTGGCGAAGGTCAGACCGATATCCGGCTTGACCTGGACTTGATTCATGCCTGGAATCTGGTATTCGACCGGATCTTCGATCGTTACAATATTGATCTCCGGAGAAAGACGCTTGTTCAAAGCCGCGTAAAGCGTCGTGCTCTTACCGCATCCCGTCGGCCCGGTCACAAAGATAAGTCCATAAGGCCGCATCAGCGCCGTTTCGAACTGCGCAAGCTGTTCTTGCTCAAAACCGAGTATCTTCATATCCAAAAGGTCCATGCGTTTGTCCAGGATACGCATCACAACCTTTTCTCCGAAAACAACGGGAATGGTCGATACGCGCATATCGATTTTGCGTCCTTTATACTGGAGTGCAAACGAACCGTCCTGTGGGATCCGCTTTTCGGCGATATCCATTTTGGACAGAATCTTGATACGGGAAACCATGGCTTTATGCAGCTCGCGGGGAGGCGGAGGAAGTTCGTAGAGGACGCCGTCCACCCGGTAGCGAATATTTATCTTGTCATGAGCAGGTTCGATGTGGATATCGCTCGCACGGTCCTCCAACGCCTTACGGATCATAATGTCTACCAGTTTGACCACGGGGGCTTTTTCAGCCTCCGAGATGGTTGTCTCGAGATCAACTTTGTGATCATCTGGTTCCTGAATATAATCCTGCGTAACGTCATCGACCTCCGAGGAAGTAACAACTTCCTGGAGATCTGTATTACCATAATACGCCTCGATAGCCCGTTTCAGTTCGTTTTCGGTTGAAAGGACCGTCACAATATCGTACCCGGTAATTTTGCGAAGATTATCCAAAAAAATGAGATCGTGGATTTTTGCTACTACCACCTTGAGAACTTGTCCAGAACGGTCCAGGGGGAGAACAAGATTGGCAAGCGCAAAATCGGCCGGAATGCACTCCTTGAGGCGCTGGTCTGTGCGGGGTTTTAATTGATCAGGTGAAAGAAAAGAAACGCCGATCTGTTCGGACATCACCATCCGAAGCTGGGATTCCTCCAGAAAACCCAACCGGATCAGGATCTGACCCAACGGTTCTTTGGACTCTTTTTGCTCGGCAAAAGCCTGGTTCAATTGCTCTTGACTGATGAGTCGCCGCTCAACGAGGGTGGCACCCAATAAAATGTCAATACTCATGAGCGGGTTCTTTCGCGCTCTGATCCAGAGCACTCAGCGTGGCATCGATCAATTTTTTCCGAACGTTGAAATAACTGTCAAAATCTGTTTTTTCACTTGGCCCCTCCTTAAGTTGTTTATACCATTGCTTGTCCTTCACCTTCCAGAAGGGTGCCGTCTCATCATCAAAATCCAGTCGCTTATCGGGAGGGGTCGGAGTGTAGAGCACGGAAGGATCCGTGATGATGTAAGGTGTCACAAAAAGGATCAATTCCCGGTCTTTGATCGATTTCACGTTGCTCGTAAAAAGGGCTTTGCCGATCACGGGGATGCTTCCAAAAAAAGGCACCTTCCGGTCGGCGTTGGATTGATGACTGAAAAGCATGCCTCCCAATGCGATTGTTTGTCCGTCATTGACCATCAGGGTGGTCCGGGCAGCACGGGTCGTGGGATCTCCCGTATCTCCTCCTCCTGCCGGGTTCACAGAGATTGCAGAGGCTTCCACTGTCGCGAATGTCGGCTGCAGTGTCAAAGTGATACGTCCCCCGGTGTTGATAAGCGGTGTAACGCGCAAGATAGTTCCGACTTCTTCACGTTCGACGGATGATGTTGTGGTAGAAGAGACTCCCCCCACTACATCCGTCGTCAAGCCAATGGCCTGATTGGTTGAAATTTTGATCAAAGCGGGTTGATTATCCAAAGCCAGGATCTTGGGTTTAGCCAGGATTTTGAGTTTGCTGTCAGATTCCAACGCCTTGATCGTGACCTGAAAACTCGAAAAATCCCGGGTCCCGTTAGTTATCGTACCCGAATGGTTCGTGGGATCGAATTGTTTGGCGGTATCTTTGAACGTATTTCCGATATTACCAAAAAAATCTCCAAAAGTACCTTTGCTCACAGCGGAGTTTGTTCTAAAAGGCCATTCGGTCGTCGACGTAGCGCCTGTGAGAGTCCCAAAAGTACCCTCGCTGTCCCCCCACTCGATGCCAAGGGTCTTGTCAAGATCCTCGAACGTTTCAACCAGGATTACATTGATGAGAACCTGGTCCAGAGGACGATCGAGCTGGGCGATTATAGATTCGACCATCTCGAGCCGGTCTTCTGAATCAGTTACGATTAAGCTATTGGAACGGTCATCGACCGAAATTTTACCACGTTCGGAGAGAATCTTTTCAATCGCCTTGAGGATGGCCGCACTATTGAGATCCTGGGACTGGTCCGGGGCAGCAAGGGTCGTAAGTCCCTCACCCGAACCGCCGCCCGAGGATCCGCCCGAGGATCCGCCCGAGGATCCGCTCGAAGAACCACCGGTATTTTCGATCTCTAAGACGGGAGTTACTCTCACGTAGTAAAGTTTAAAAACACGGGTTATCAAAGACGGCTTTTCAGGAGCATCAGACGAAGCCCGGAAAAGATAGATGTTCCTCCCTGGAAGAAAATCATAGCTGACGTTGCACCCGTACGCGATCGCCTGCAGAACATCCTCAAGAACGACATTGTCGAGCGTCATGCTCACTTTCCTCTCCGCCACTTCAGTCCCCGCGATAAAATTGATTCCGCTCAGATTCGAAAGCACGTTGAGCACATTAATGAGCGTCGCAGCTTTAAAGTCAAGATAGTACTTCCCGTCTGATGCTCGTTCGACTTTAACTTCTGGTGCTGCGGAGACCGGTTGTCCCCTGGGCGACTGAATCGGGGCCCCTGACGAAGCTCCGGGACCCTCCGCCATTACAGGGTGAGAGAAGCATAGACACAATAAAAAAACAGCGAGAACGCTCCTGCTTAAAAATGGGTTGGTTTTCTTCACAACAGTGGTTACTCCCTTCCTGATAAGGATGACGACATTCCTGACGGTTGATTCACAGAATCTTTTTCCGTGATACTCTTTTTTTTCGCCCGGTCCTTGGCCTTTTGAAGATCCTCACTTTGGAACAAAGGAACCGTAACCTTTTTTCCATTCACTAAAATATCGACCTCTCGTCTGCGAACTTCAAGTAATTTTATTCCATTCTTCTCGTCACCATTATAAAAAACATCGCCACCGATGACGGCATAGGCGTCCTTGCTTCCAAATCCGATTCCCTGCAACTCGACCTTGATCTCAGGGACGTTCACCTCGACGGCAGGAACAGGCTTAGGGGGTTCCACGCAGGGCGGCAGAAGCGGCATCGCAAAAGGATCGCGAACGTCCTGCTGGGTCTTCTGGACTGCGCCGCCGCTTTCGGATATTGCCTCTTCAGATGCTGAGGAGGCAATATCCCGAGAAGGAGCGGCATCCCGCGATGGCTCCTCCGCGCAAAGCATGAAGACTGAGGGCCACAACACCGCCAGAAAAAATCCAAAAAACCACCGGTTTATGTTAGGCATCGTTTTTTTTGACCCGTTGCTTTAAAAAAGTTTCAAACACAAGCCGGATATGTAAGGAATCTTTGTCGTCCTGGGAATCAGGAGAAGAATTCCGCAACGTGGAAACTTCCCTGACTTTGATTCCGGAGCCAATCTTTTCAACCGCCTGGAGGAACTTCAACAACGAAAAAAAACTACCTTCTCCCTCTATTTCCATTGTCAGCTTGATAAATCCCCCCTCCGGCTCGGTCCGAGGAGTCAGCGTTGCAATACGGAGTTGGGTCCAGCCTGCGATATCCGATATCTTTCCGAGAAGCTGGGACCGTTCCGTAAGCGTTGCTAAAACGCTCTCATTATTATCAAGGTTTTCTTTTAGATTCTGGACTTCTTGGTAAAGTTCGCGGCGTTTTTGAGAATCCACGATGGCTTGACGCAAGGCCGCAATCTCATGAAAGGCCGAGTGAATCATGGTGATATAGCAAAATATGAACATTACAGTCCCGGCCGCAATTTTAATAGCCCACTCTTTTTGCTGTTCATGGATCTTCACGGTCAACATATTCTAACGCCCCTTACTCCCCAAGGGCCCGAAAACGTGTGAGCTCGCGGCCCTGAAGCTTTTCCCGCTTGATCTCTTCAAGCTTGATTTCTGCAAAACAATCCATCATGATTTTTTTCTCGCCAAGAATTTTTACCCAGGCGTTAACGGCCTCCGTTTCTTTTTCAGCATTTCCAAGATAACAAATCCCCCTCACATTTAAACGTTTCCTCTTCTTTCCGCCTTGCAATGTTTCTTTCCCGGTCACATTTTCGACTGAAATGTAATCGAACGAAATCGATTGGGGCAACCCTTGTCCAAAAGACGTCATAAGGGCAGCTGTCGAAACTTTATCGCTGAAAAATTTGTCCAGTTGCCTAATTTTTTCGCCCATTTTCTCTTTTTCGACCGTCAGGTCTTTGGTAGAACGCGAAGCGAACGCTGGAAACTCCTGGTCCGCAAGCTCAAGAATCGCGTCATTTTGGCTTTCCAGCTGTGCCAAATGCGGCTGAAAAGCGACAAAACGGATTAAGGCGAAGAGGATAAAAATCAAAAGGCATTCGAGACCCAGGAACCTCAGAAGTTGTAGAAGATCGGACCTGCGTTCTGTTTTGGGTAACATCTGAATATCTCCCATCGGAGAGCGATACCCCAGAGACCGGAGCGCCAATCCAAAGGCCACTAACACTGCGTGAAGCATCTCCAGCGGCAGGTTTTTCGCATTGGGTAAATTCGCAATGTCAAAACGGATTGCGTGGTTGAACGCGTGATCCAAATGCTCGACCCACATCTTAAGATCTCCGACACCGTCTAAAAAAATCTGCCCGATGGCCTCACCTCCGGTCAGTTTGTAAAAATAGTCTATGGAAGCCATAAGCTCGTTGTAGAACCGCATTTTATCTTCTTCTATTTTGCCGCCTAAAAGAAAATCGTGAGAAAGGTACACGATCCCTTTGGAAGTGAGCGTCACGTTCACGTTCCCGTCGGACTGAAGGACCACGAATCCATAGGTTTTGGTCTTTTCGACCGTATTAAAAGCCGAGAACGCACGGCCAACGGCGTTATAGACTGGCTCCACTACAAGCGTTTTTGCGGAGGCCGAACGCAGGTTCTCCAAATACGCCTCAAGAATTTCCCTGCGGATCGCAGTGACCGTAATCGAGATAACGTTCTTGTGGGTCAGATACGCGTGATAATCCAGCGCCGTTTCGGAGATTTTGAATGGAATGTAGCGGCTGGCTTCATTACGGACCGCACCCGGCTCATCTTTTTTGGGGACAATCGGCATACTGAAATGACGGGTCACGACCTGCAAAGGGCTGACAGCTACGTTCACAAAAGCTCCGACTTCTTTAATCTTTTCAAGAGCTTTGAGAATGGCTCGCGTTTCCGGACTTATTCTTTTGATCCTTTGGGCTTCTTCACCAAATGTGGACCCCTTCGAGTCTTCTGGATTAATGGCTTCGATCGCGAAAGATACAATCTGAGGTCCGGTCATTGTACGGCTCGCAGAAACCGCGATCACTTCATTACGGCCGATGTAAATACCAACACCTTTTGACATGACTTTCCCAAGGTTAAAGTTCCGTTAAGAAAAAGAAACGCTATCACCCTCTTGGATCACTTGCAACGTGCCCGCGGTGCGGAGCATAGCAACAGACATAGTAGGATAAACCCGGTCAACGCGCCCGACCGCCAGTCCGAGCCCCCCCCGGGAGATCGTGATCCAGCGCCCGGGACGGGCTCCTTGAGCGACGCCCATATTGAGCACAACAAAACCCTGTCTCGTATTGACCGAAATGACCTCTCCTTGAGGCGCGAAAGTCCCGCTCGTTGAAAGTGGCTCTTGTGAAAGACGAACGGCAGCACCCGAAAGGGCGAACGCACCCGTTTGACTGATGATTTTTTCGAAAACCTGACTCTGAGTCTTGAGAGCATTCACGATGGCATTCTGGGTCTGCGCTGCGCCTCGCAAAGCAGCAAGTTCTGATTCATAGTGGATGGTGGTTTTCATGAGTTCCTCGCGGTATTTTTTTTCAAGATCTTGCTTATAAATTATCTCATCGGCTTTAGTCGTTTTCAATTCTAAGGTCATGTCATGAAGTTGGCCATTCAGCCATTTCAGTTCTGTATTCTGATTCTCCAAAGCGGACTTAAGTCCAGCATAAGATTGCTCTGGTTGTTTTTCCCCATCTTGAAACCGTAAAAGTTTCTGCGGAGTCCTACGACTTGAAAAAGTTTCTTGAACATGTATGAGAATGAAGGCCCCGACCGCAAGCAATCCGCACACCAACAAGAATCCCGCAGTGTTCGGGAAAGCTCTTTTTAAACCACGGAGGGGGTCTTTGAGCCTGGAAATACTAGGGAGCAACGAAACTACGGTTTGGGCAGTAAAAGTTTCCAGCGTCGGCAGAAATTGTTTCACCGGACTTTTCGGCAAAGAAATAGCGCTCTCAGACTGAGTTGCTTTTTGCTCTTTGTAGTCGTGAACGATCTTTTCTTCCAGAGCGACCCAGTTTTTGACTACGATGAGATCGGCTCGTGGGACATCAGAATGAGGGCTTTTGAGAACGGGCTCTTTTAAGACAGTTGCGGTGCCTTTCCCGCGTGTTTCACTACTCGAAGAGGTAAAAAGACCGGAAAGGGGGGCAAACCCCTTCTTGGAAGCCAGCGGCACAGGGACATTCTGATCACGTCTATGGATAATCGTGATCTTTTTGCTGCTGCGTTTTTGCATAGGGCCAGCCCCTGCACAGTGGAAAGGTTCCATACACTCGGATAGTTCTTTCATGAAATCCAGTGCCGTATACTACATTTTATTTTCGGCTTACCCAAGGTTTTTCTTAATAAAAAGGCAAGAAGGAACCTTGGGTCGGCTGGGAGATGAAAGAAGACAAAAAAGGCTGAGTTATGCTTGGGTGCGTGTTATGTCCCATTTTGAACTTGCAAATGACCTTTTCTTTCCTAAGGGCGATGGCGATATCATCGAGCTTAAGAGGAACCGTTCTTTGACCGATGGATCGATCTCGAAATGGAGGATATCCCCCTAGAAAACAAGAAACACCAAGTAACATCGAACTTCGTTACGCACATTGTCGTCCAAGGTGTTTCGAGAAACCCAACGCCTTGTCAAAGCTTCCTAGATTATTCCATTCCACCCGTTGAAAAATCATTCAAAATGCCGGCGTGCTATTCTTAACGGGCCTCTCGGCGAAATGAGAACTGGCAGAATCATTTCCTCCGGTTGCGAGACACAAAAGATCCGAAAACATTTTTTTGACAATGGGTTCACCTTTCTTGTTTTTCCTAACTAAATCTTCGCCAGCCTTCCGGAAAATCCTTGTTCTTTTTTATAAAAAGCGGGATGTTGTTTTTTAGACACAAATCCTTTAATCTCGCCTCCATCCGTTTGTCTTCTTCACAATAGAATTTCGAATCCTCCCCCGCAAGCCATATCCCGTTCTCTTGAACGGTTTTCTCCTGTTTAAGAACGAAGTCCATCAACGCATCCGCGTCGGGCATCGAAAGAACTCTTGATCCTTCTTTTATCGAAAAACCTCGCGGGAGATTCAGGGGCTTGGCAATCTGGCGAAAAACAAAAAACACCGGGAGGCCTTTGACTCTTGAAGGATATTTTTCGGGCTCCTGCATTTTAGAGTCTAGTTCTTTAAAAAACTGCTCGGGAACGATCCCCCCCATTTGCTGGATCTTATGAATGTCCTTCCAGGCTTTCGTATATCCTTTCTTATGAAAATAACAAACCGCCCGGTTGAAATAAGCTCCTTCCATCTGGGGATCTATTTTCAAGGCTTGGCTGAAATCGCCCAACGCCTCGTCAAACCTCTTTTGAGACAGGTAAAGCATTCCACGATCAAAATAAACTAAATCAAAAGAGGGATTTAATCGAATCGACATCCCATAATCCAAAAATGCTCCGTCTGGGTCATGTAAACGGAATTTGGCAACTCCTCGCCCCCAGTAGGGTTCTGAATGATTGGGGTTTAACGCGATCGCTTTGGAATAATCAGCAACGGCCTTCGTATAATTCCCGAGTTCCGCGTAAGTAGTACCTCTCACAGCAAAGGCACGGAAAAAGGGAGGGTGCAACTCGATGGCCCTCGATAAATCAGAAACAGCGCCATGATAATCTTTCAAACCTTTTCGGAATACCCCTCTATCAAAATACAGATCATCCCGATGTGGCGCTAACCGGATACTCTTTTCAAAGTCTTCCGCTGCCCCTTGATTGTCGCCATTTTTTCCTTTTTCAACTGCCCTTAAATTGTAAGCATTGGGCCAGGTGGGATTTTTTTCAATAATCTCATTTAACAGGGGTAAAGAGTTTTTCCAGATCCTGCATCTGCGCTCCGTTGCCAACGAAAAAAATAAAATATAGGCTGCCAAAAGAATGCAAAGTAGGCTCTTGATCTTGAAAGTCCCCTCTCCAGGAGTCTCCATGAATTTCACGAATAAACTGCTGACAATGAAAAATAACCCTAAATAAGCCATGTAAGTATACCGTTCTGCTACGACAACGGCCCCCCCGATAGGCGCTAAGTGCAACACAAGCCCTATAGAAAAAATAAAAAACAAAAACCCAAAAATTATCTCCTTCCGCTCTTCCCGCAACTTCTTGATCATGCGATCCATTCCCCATAAAAACAAGAGAACAAAAATCGGGGAAAAATAATAAACGAGGGGTAGTCCGACCATATCCTTGGCGTTGGGATAAAGATGTGTAAAAGAAAAATTATAAGGAGCAAAAAAACCAAGGACATAATATGAAAAAGCGTAAAACCCCATGAAAATCCTGCTGGCAAAACTCAATCCCGTGTCTTCATATGCGGTTTGAGTCGAAACAAGTGAAACCAGGCTGTGGATCCATAGGGAAATGATCACGATGAAAAAAAACGGGGCTTTTTCTAAAAAAAGCTGAAAACTCACCTTCCGGTCTTCCCAATAATCAATCAGGAAAAGAACGAACGGAAAAACAATGGCGGCGGTTTTGGACATTAAGGACAACAAAAAAAAGAACAACGAGAGAATCAGAAAATGTATTTTGAATTTTTTTCTGATATAAAAAATGTAACTTATCAATCCAAGAAGGTAAAAAAAAGCATAGAGCATATCCTTCCGCTCAACGATCCAGGCCACGGACTCAACGCGATAAGGATGGATTCCGAAAAAAAGGGCCGTTAACAATGTCACTTCGTATTTTTGGCATATTAGATAAATTAAAAAAAATACGAGCAAAACATTCAGTAAGTGAAAAACAACGTTTTCCGCATGGTAGGGGCCCGGATTGAGACCCCATAATTTGTAATCGAGCGCAAACGACATGAGCGTGATGGGAAGTTCTTCGTTAAAAAAAGAAAGCACATTTTTTTTGATGCCAGTATGCGTAAAATCCTTAATGTAGCTACTATTCGTTATATAATAATCATCGTCCATAAATATAAAGCCACAGGACGGCAGATAGGAATAAATCACTGCCGTCAGCACCAAAACAGCCAACAAAAGACCTGCTTTCGAACCTTTACCTGCTGATTTCTCACTAAATGTCAAAATAGCTTTCATATCCCAAGGTATATTAATTCATCGAAATTTGTTGAAAATTTTTATCTTTTTTTATAAAAAGCGGGATGTT
This sequence comes from Candidatus Omnitrophota bacterium, assembly GCA_041653795.1. Taxonomy (GTDB): domain Bacteria; phylum Omnitrophota; class Omnitrophia; order Omnitrophales; family Aquincolibacteriaceae; genus Aquincolibacterium. The sequence continues at coordinate 98 of JBAZER010000028.1, read as the reverse complement.
GTTTTTTAGACACAAATCCTTTAATCTCGCCTCCATCCGTTTGTCTTCTTCACAATAGAATTTCGAATCCTCCCCCGCAAGCCATATCCCGTTCTCTT
>JBAZER010000027.1:0-30050 GCA_041653795.1 Candidatus Omnitrophota bacterium | reverse complement strand
GGTAACGGCTCTCAAGAAATTCGCGAGACAAGACGAAACTTTTCTGGGAACATAAGTTCTCATGGCTTCCGCGCCCTCCTTGGATTGGTCTCCAAAGGAGATTTCGGCCGGAAGCCATTTTATTTGAAGCCGTTACCATCATTGATCACCTAAAAAGTGCCAAACTCGAGCTTGTTAATCTAAAAAGGGATCAGAACGATGCTTTGCTTTTGGATCAGTCAGAAATATTTATATATGCAAAAGGGGAATCCAAGGAATATAAAAGGCCATTAACCAAGACCGTTGCGGACGAACTTTGGGCGGAGTAACTATGCGTAAACCGGACACTGTCCGGCGCGTCCGGTGGTGAGGGATAAGCATTGAAAGGTTATAGACCTATGTTGATTCGTGATGTGGCTAGGCTTGCAGTTATTTCCTTCCTTCTATTCTTCCAGTGTGTTTCCTTGGGGTTTGCGGCGCAGGTTCAAACTTCGCCTGTTCGCAATCCCACAGGGACCGCTGAAAAACGCGGTGAACAGGCACGACGCAGTGACGATTTGGGGCAATCGTCTACAGTGTCCGCGACCAAAGTTGGAACTTATGATCAATTACTTACTGCGATTCGCGGGGCGCGGACTGAGAGCCGTGCCCGTGTCGAGAAGGCCGTGGAACAGGAACGCGTGCGTGAGGCCTGGGAGATCGGCAGACTCATTGATGCGCATGTGCTTCAGCACAAAGAGCGCGCCGATTACGGCAAACAGGTGATCTTAAGATTATCCAAAGATCTGGGTATGAGTGATACCGAGCTCTACTACATGCTTCAGTTCGCCCGCACTTACCCGAATTTCCGGGCGCCCGGAAAATTAAGCTGGGCCAACTATGAAACACTCCTTTCCGTGAATGACCCTGATGAACGTGCCGAGCTGGAAGAAAAAGCAGCGAAGGAGAACTGGACGCAGGATCAAGTTCGTGCCGAAGTAAGAAAGCGCAAAGCCGCAAGAAATGGGATGCAAGTCCCAAAAAAAGAAGCCAAACTCACGGCCAAACCCGGCATTCCGCACACGTACCGCGTAGTCTGCGGTACTGAAGAAAGTGAGCGAGTCCTCGATCTTGGGTTCTCGAATTACCTTCGACTGTCAGAAGTCGTGGCCGACACAAAGGCCTTCAAAGAAGGGGATGTCGTCACCTCCTCTCAAGACCCAAATGGGAAATATTCCCTAGAGCTTTACAGCCCCGGGCGAGTTGTCCAAAACTCGCCGGTCTCAATACCTATCAATCGTAGCGCAGCGGAGATTGGGGCCGTCCCGACTGCCATTTATAAAGAGAAGGCAAAAGTCGAGACGGGCAGTACTCGGGCTACTGAGCCCGGGTATACTTATGAAATCAAAGTCCTCGAAGTCATTGATGGCGACACGATCAAGGCTGTTGTGGATCTCGGTTTCGGGTTCCGGACAGTCCAAAAGCTTCGCCTGCGCGGAATTGACGCGCCTGAGATCGCGACGGCGGACGGCATGGGAGCGAAGAAGGCGCTTGAGAAGATGCTTGGAAAAAATTCGCCGATCCTCATCAAAACCGTGAAGTCAGATAAATACGACCGCTACTTGGCGGATGTTTTTGTGAGCAGTGTGTACGTGAACCAAAAACTGCTCGATGAAGGCTACGCTGTCAAAGTAGCGGAATAATCTGGAGCCAGCAACAAGTCGGACAACCCAGGACGAGTTGTCCAAAACTCGCCGGGTAGTACTCGGGACATTAGGGCGCGAGTGCAAGTACGACCGCTACCTGGCTGACGTGTTTGTGAACGGGGTTTATGTCAATCAACAGTTGGTGGAAAAAGGCTTCGCGGTAATTGTAGAAGAATAGATAAAAAAAAGTAATGGAGGTAAGAGAATGAGAAGAATGCTGGAGGTGGTTTTGTTGGGGGTTATGACGGCAATGTTTGTGGTAGACGTACCGTCCAGTGATGCCATTATGGGGATAAGGGCCGCGAGGAGAGCTGTCACGGCACGGCGGGCGGCGAAGAAGCTGACGGACTCTGACGAAGCGAATAAAGAGAATCCGACGCAGGTTGTGCAAAAAGCCGGACAAGGCGAGGGAAAAAATGCTTATGAAGATCACAGTATTTAACGGGAGTCCGCAGGCGGAAAGAGGGAACACGGACGTAATGGTCCAGGCGTTCCTTGAAGGGGCGCGCGGGGCCGGCGCGGAAACCGAAAACGTTTTTCTCGCGCACAAGAAGATCCATTCCTGCACTGGGTGCTATGCCTGCTGGCTTAAAACGCCCGGCAAGTGTGCCATTCAGGATGACATGGCGGAGCTGCTCCCCAAACTGGGAAGTTCCGATCTTGTCGTTTTTGCCACGCCTCTTTATGTGGATAACGTGACGGGTATTATGAAGAATTTTATGGATCGTATGATCCCGACGGCCGAGCCCTATTTTGAGAAAGATACGGGCGGAGAGTGCCGGCACAGGGTCGATCTTGCAAAGATTCCCAAGATCGCGGTGATCTCGAACTGCGGTTTCCCGGAACAGAGCCACTTCCAGGTCCTGAAGCTTCTTTTCCGGAGAATTGCACGGAACATGAATACGGAGCTCGTTGCCGAAATCTATCGCGGCGGCGGGACCATTCTGTCCAAGAAATCTTTCTGGTCCTGGCTTCCGGTCCGTCATTACAAAGAACTGCTTCGCAGGGCCGGCGAGGAGGTCGTGAAAACCGGCCGGATTTCCAGCCAGCTTCAGGAAGAGCTCGAAAAACCCCTCATCCCGGAAGAGCAGTACATTCGGGGCGCCGAGGCCTATTTCAGAAAAACTCTTCAGGAGCTTGCGGACAAGAAGTAGAAACTTTAAATGCATTGTTCCGGTTTCCTGAGAGATATTTGCTCTATCCTCTCTTCCGTAGGGCACATTTAAATGTGCCCTACAGGAGGGAATAACTGGAGCAACGCATTTTAAGTTCTCCAGATTTCAATTTGTCATCGCGGGCCCCTTCGCCACAAGGCGTCGGACGAATCCGTCCTTTGGCGGAGAAGAGGGCGTAGCGATCTTTTTCTACAAGAACGAAAAAAACGAGATTGCCACGGTCCCTGCTTCGCAGGTTCCTCGCAATGACGCAACATTGTTATCAGGATAGGCTCTTGGTTCTTAGTCTCTAGTCCTGGGGTTGTTTAGCCGATACCAGAAGCGATGGATACAACAGCGGTGACTCCGGAAAAACCCAGGGACAAGAACCAGTCCCTCTTTGAAGAGTTCCTGAATTATCTCTCCGTGGAAAAAGGACTGGCGCAGAACACGCTCGACGCTTACCGGCAGGACCTTGTGCGCTACGACGTATTCCTCAAAAAAGAAAAGGTCTCGGACTGGAGCAAGGTCTCGCGGACGCACATCCTGAAATTCCTGAATGCGGAAAGCAGGCGCGGACTCGAATCTTCCTCGATCGCACGCGGGCTTGTCTCGGTCAAGCTTTTCCACCGTTTTCTCGCCAAAGAACGCTATGTTCCAAGCGATATCACAAGCGTCCTTGAGTCGCCGAAGCTCTGGAAAAAGCTGCCGCACTTTTTGACCGCACAGGAGATGGACTCTCTTCTCAAGATGCCGGACGTCAAAAAGCCCGGGGGAATACGCGACCTGGCGCTTCTGGAATGCCTTTACGCGACCGGGATGCGGGTCTCCGAGATCACGGAGCTCACGGCGGAGCATGTGTATCTGGATAACAAGTTCATCAAGTGCCGCGGCAAGGGTGACAAGGAGCGGCTCGTGCCGCTCGGAAGTGTTGCGGTCTCCGCTTGCCAGACTTATCTTGCCAGGTTCCGTTCAAAATTGAAGACCAGGACGGATCATTTTTTTCTGGGCAGGAGCGGGAAGGGGCTGACGCGTCAATTTGTATGGCAGATGATCAAAAAATACGCGCGGCTTGCCGGCATCACCAAAACAATCACACCCCACACGTTTCGCCATTCTTTTGCGACGCACCTGCTGGAACGCGGCGCGGACCTGCGCGTCGTGCAGGAGCTCCTCGGTCATTCCGATATCTCCACGACACAGATCTATACGCATGTTTCCGGAAACCGCCTCAAGTCCGTTCACGCGAAATTCCATCCTCGAGGCTAAACGCCTCGGGGCTCGGGGAACGGTTAACGGGTAACGAAAAAGCGTTGGCGTTCAGCGTTTCCCGTTTTGCGTTCCCCGTCTTTTATAATTATGATATACTCCGCTCGAGGTGACTCCTATGAAAAAACTCGCAGCAATTTCAATTTTAGGGGTGCTGTTTTTTTCGATCGTATTCTCACTTTCGTGGGCGGTCGAGGACGAAGCGGCGGGGACGGGGATGAGTGGAACTTCGACGGAATTCGCCGATATGGAGAAGACTCTCAGGCAGGACCGTGCGGACAGACTTGAACGGCGCGTCGCGGATCTGGAGCAGGCAAATCGGTTCATGTCCGAGCGTGTGAAAATGCTTGAGAAGTCCGTGTACGACCTGAAGGACAAGGTTGATCGAAAGTTCTAGTATTGTCTTTCCGCGTCGTTCGATCGCCCCGACTTTTGCTGAATTTAAGGTGACCGGGACTAGTTCCGTTGACATCCTATAGGGGCAAAGCTATACTGCCCTTGTCTTTGTTTTTTGAATGGTGACGAGGGCTGCCCCAATTTCAGATTTTTTGAAATTGAAAAGAATTGGGACTGGACTTGTTTGAAGGATTTTCAATCCCCCCGCTTGATTTTCCATATAGAAATGAATCGGGAAATCAATGCAGCCCTAATGGAGCCATTGGAAAAATGAATTGGATCCATCAGGGCGTAATCAGTTTTCAATCGTTGGTTAGTTTCTGACAGGCCCCGTGTTTGTATGGCGCCTGATTGAATAGGTCCATCAGGGCGCCTGATTTTCTATTGAGAAAAGAATCGAGAAATCAGTGCAGCCCTAATGTAGCCATGTGGGAAAATAAATTGGATACATCAGGGCGCTATCGTCTAGCCTGATCTAGGACGCTGCCCTCTCAAGGCAGAAACACGGGTTTAAATCCCGTTAGCGCTACCATTGGTTGTGGGCCATAAGGAAGGTGGACACAAGATGATCTCTCGTTACACACGCCAGGAAATGGCGAAGGTCTGGACGGAAGAGAACAAGCTCCAAAAGTGGCTTGAGGTGGAACTGGCCGCGCTTGAGGGCCTTGCACGTTACAGCTATATCCCCAAAGATGTTCCCGCCAAAGTCCGTGCACGGGCGAAATTCGACATTGAACGAGTCAAAGAGATCGAAAAGGTCGTCAATCACGACGTCATTGCTTTTCTTACCAATATTTCCGAGAACGCCGGCCCTGCCGGCCGCTACGTCCACTTTGGACTGACCTCATCAGATGTTCTGGATACCGGGCTTTCGCTCCAGGTCCAGGAAGCCTCGGATATCCTTATCCGCGAACTGAAAAAACTTATCTCCCTTCTCGGCAAAAAAGCCAAAGAACATGCCCGTACCCTTATGGTGGGGCGCTCGCACGGCGTGCATGCCGAACCTATCACGTTCGGGCTCAAGATGGCGCTTTTCCATGCCGCATGTAAACGGGGCCTCGTGCGTCTTGAGGCCGCCAAAGAAAATCTTCGCTATGGCAAGATCTCAGGCGCAGTCGGGACTTTTGCAAATGTGGATCCCAGGGTCGAAGAATTTGTCTGCAAGAAGCTCGGGCTGAACCCGGCGCCGGTTTCGACGCAGGTCCTTCAGCGCGACCGTCATGCGGAATATCTTGGTGCAATCGCAATTGTTGGTGGAACGCTCGAACAACTTGCGACCGAGATCCGGGGTCTTCAGAGGACAGAGATTTTTGAAGTGCAGGAATTTTTTTCAAAAGGGCAGAAAGGTTCCTCAGCCATGCCGCATAAGCGCAACCCGATCACCTGCGAACGTGTGGCAGGACTTTCGCGCATTCTTCGCGGGAACGCGCTCGCGGGTTTTGAGAATATCGCACTTTGGCACGAGCGGGACATCACGCATTCTTCCGTCGAGCGCGTCATTTTCCCCGACAGCACGATCCTCCTTGATTACATGCTTGGGCTCATGCAGAACGTGATCGAGAACCTCGTGGTCAATAAGGACCGCATGCTCAAGAATCTGGAGTCGAGCCGCGGAATGGTGTTTTCGCAAAGCCTGCTTCTTGCCCTCGTGGAGAAGGGCTTGACGCGCGAGGAAGGCTACAAGCTTGTGCAGGATGCGGCCAGGAAGCTTTGGGAAGATGAAAAGCTTTACCTGGAGCAGGTGGTGCTGAAAGACGAGAAGATCTTGAAAGTCCTGACGCCCCAGGAGATCCGCGCGGTTTTCAGCTATGACAGACACCTCAAGAATGTGCCGGTCATTCTGAAACGTACGGGAATTGAAATGTTTTCGAAACGAAGGGTTTTAAAAGATTTTTTGTATGCATCAACGGTTACCGATAAAGGGGTCACGTATAAACCAGGCCAGTCTTTTTCTGGGATGATACGTAAAAAGAGCTTACGAAACGAAGTGCGTAAGGTTCATTTTTAAGAAAAAGAAATAAGGGAACCAAAATATGTTCAGTGATCTTGACAGGAACGAAGCGATCCTGGAAACGCATCTGCCTCTGCCGCGTGTAGCGGCCGGAAAGGTGCGTGATATCTACGGCGTGGGTTCCGATAAGCTTCTGATCGTGACGACCGATCGGCTGAGTGCTTTTGACGTGGTGATGCCTGACCCGATCCCGATGAAGGGAAAAGTGCTCAACCAGATCACGCTTTTCTGGCTCGAATATTTCAAAGATGTTCTCCCGCAGCACCTGATCACCGCGGATGTGGACGCGATGGGTTTGCCGAAAGAGGTGGTCGCTAACTTTCGTCATGAACTGACCGGGCGTTCGGTGCTCGTGAAACGGGCCAAGCCGCTTGCGATTGAATGCGTGGTGCGGGGTTACATTACCGGGTCTGGTTGGAAAGATTATTTGAAGACGGGCAAGGTTTGCGGGCACACGCTTTTGCCCGGGATGAAACAGTGCCAGAAATTCCCGGAACCGATCTTCACCCCGTCCACGAAGGCGAAGACCGGGCATGATATCAATATCGATTTCAGCGAAGCGATCCGGATCGTGGGCAAAGACATCGCCCAGCAGGCCAAGGACCTTTCTATTCTTCTCTACAAGAAAGGCCAGGAATACGCGGCGTCGAAAGGGATCATCATTGCGGATACAAAATTTGAATTTGGGATCCATGATGGAAAGATAATATTGATCGACGAGATTCTGACGCCGGACAGTTCTCGTTTTTGGCCGGCTGACCAATATGAGACCGGTCATGACCAGACGAGCTTCGACAAACAGATCGTGAGGAATTATCTCGAGACGCTCTCGTGGGACAAGCGCCCGCCCGCGCCGGAGCTTCCAGGCGATATCATCGAAAAAACCACCGAAGCCTATTGTGAGATTTATAAACGTCTGTCTGGAAAAGATATCCGAAGCTAGAAGTTAAAAAAACATACCGCCGTTGAATAATGGGGCCCAGTCCCAGGCGGGAAGATTCGAACTACACGAAAGAGGGTTGATCGACATGAAATTTACAGCAAGAATTCATACCAGTTTAAAAAAATCGGTCCTGGACCCGCAGGGACAAACGACGCTTCACGCGCTCGAGTCCCTGGGGTTCAAAGAGGCAAAGAGCCTGCGGATCGGAAAGTATTTCGAGCTGGCGCTTGAAGCGGACGACCGTACAAAGGCGGAGGAATGTATTCACGTCATGTGCGACAAGCTGCTTCATAATCCTGTGATCGAAGAGTATTCATTCGAAATTCAAGAAGTGCCTTCATAAACAAAGAATGTATGCGTTGCTCCAGTTATTCCCTCCTGTAGGGCACATTTAAATGTGCCCTACGGAAGAGAGGATAGAGCGAATATCTCTCAGGAAACCGGAACAATGCATAATGTGTTATTGCGAGTTTGTGTCCGCCTCTGGCGGAAAGCAATCTCGTTTTTGTAGAGAGAGATTGCCGCGTCGCTCCGCCGTCGGCGGGACTCCTCGCAATGACGGAAGCTTTTAAAAGGAAATCTCAAAGTCATGAAAGCCGCGGTCATTGTATTTCCGGGTTCCAATTGCGATACGGATTGTTTCCATGCGCTTAAGGACGTCGTCAAAGTGCCTGTGAAATATGTCTGGCACAAGGACCGGAGCCTTCCCAAAGTGGATCTGGTGGTTATTCCCGGGGGGTTCAGCTACGGCGATTATCTCAGGACCGGCGCGATCGCGCGCTTTTCTCCCGTCATGGAATCGGTGATCAAACACGCCAATGACGGCCGGGCCGTGATCGGGATCTGCAACGGATTCCAGATCCTTCTGGAGGCCGGGCTCTTGCCGGGCGCGATGCTTCGGAACAAAACGCTGGAATTTATCTGCAAGCACACCTGGATCCGCACGGAAGAGAACCTGACGATTTTTACCGGTCAGATGGAACCGGGCGAGACACTTTGTGTTCCCATCGCGCACGGCGAAGGGAATTATTATTGCGATGATGATACGCTGAAGTCCCTCCATGACCACTCCCAGGTCGTTTTTCGTTATTCGTCCGAGGACGGGAAGCTCGGGGAAGAGTTCAACCCGAACGGTTCCAGGGACCACATCGCGGGCATCGTGAACAGGAAAAAGAACGTCCTGGGCATGATGCCGCATCCGGAGCGGTCGAGTGAAGACCTCCTCGGCTCTTCGGACGGACGCAGGATTTTCGAAAGCATCTCAAACGCACTGGAATAAATTATGCCGGTACTGGATTCGACGACACCTATCACTTCGGAATTAATCGCGGCGCACGGAATCACGCCGGAAGAGTTTCAACATATCCGGGACATTCTCGGCCGGGACCCCAACATCACAGAACTCGGGATGTTCAGCGTGATGTGGAGCGAGCATTGCTCTTATAAGAATTCCAAGTCCATCCTCAAGCTCTTTTCCAAAATGAATGCGGAACTCCCGCGTCAGGAGCACCTGCTCGTGAAACCGGGACAGGAGAATGCCGGGATCGTGGATATCGGCGACGGTCTTGCGGTGTGTTTCAAGATCGAAAGTCATAACCATCCGTCGGCGATCGAGCCCTTCCAGGGTGCGGCAACGGGCGTGGGCGGCATTCTCCGGGATATTTTCACCATGGGCGCGCGGCCGGTCCTTTTAATGAATTCTCTCCGGTTCGGGGATCTCGCGCAGCCGGTGAGTCAGCGGCTTTTCCGCGGGGTGGTCGCAGGGATCGCGCATTACGGTAATTGCATGGGCATTCCGACCGTCGGAGGCGATATCTATTTTGATGCTGCTTATGAAGGAAATCCCCTGGTGAATGCGATGGCGCTCGGGATCATCCAAAAAGATGAGATCGTGCGCGGCGCGGCGCACGGCATCGGCAATCCGGTTTATTATGTGGGAGCCACGACCGGCCGTGACGGACTTGGCGGCGCGGCATTCGCTTCCAAAGAGCTCTCGGAACAAAGTCATGAGGACCGCCCGGCCGTGCAAGTGGGTGATCCGTTTATGGAAAAACTTTTGATGGAAGCGTGTCTGGAGCTTCTCAGGACCGACGCGCTTGTGGGTATGCAGGATATGGGCGCCGCGGGCCTGACCTGTGCAGGTTGCGAGACCGCGTCCCGCGCAAGCACCGGGGTCGAGATCGATCTCGCAAAAGTGCCGCGCCGCGAGCCCGGAATGACCCCCTATGAAACCCTGCTTTCGGAATCGCAGGAGCGCATGCTGGTCATTGTCAAAAAAGGAAAGGAAAAAGAGGTCGAGGACATTTTCACGAAATGGGACCTTCATGCCGTAAAGATCGGCGAAGTGACCCGGGGTGACAAATATCGCGTGCTGGACGGGGGAAAAATGGCCGCGGAGATCCCGGCCAAAGCGCTTGCGGATGACGGGCCAGTTTATATGCGTGAAGAAGAAAAGCCGGCCTACCTTGCCGAAGCGCAAAAACTTGATCTTGCCGTAATTTCCGAGCCCGAGAATTTCAGTGACGTACTCAAGCGACTGCTCTCAGATCCTTCGATTGCTTCCAAGGCCTGGGTTTGGCAACAGTACGACCACATGGTCCGTACGGACACGGTCTTTTATCCGGGACATGACGCTGCGCTCATCCGCATCAAGGGAACACAAAAAGGAATTGCGGTCTCGACCGATTGCAACAGTCTTTATGTTTATCTCGATCCGTTCGAGGGCGGAAAAATCGCCGTTGCGGAAGCGGCGCGTAACGTCGTCTGTTCCGGCGCACGGCCGGTCGGTGTGACAAATTGTCTTAATTTCGGCAATCCCATGAAACCCGAGATTTTCTGGCAATTTCATAGCGCCGTCTCCGGGATTATCGAATCCTGCAAGGCGCTTGAGATCCCGGTGACAGGCGGGAACGTCAGCTTCTATAACGAGAGCCCGCAGGGCGCCATCTATCCGACGCCCACGATCGGCATGGTGGGTCTTTTGGAGAATATCGAAAAACGCGTCCCGTCGGCGTTCCAGAATGCTGATGATATTATTTTTCTCGCGGGCGAAACGTTCAATGAACTTGGCGGGAGCCACTACCTGATGATCGAGCACGGATTGAAGCAGGGCCTGCCGCCGCGCCTTGACCTCGCGCGCGAAAAGGCGCTTCATCAATTCATCCTTGCCGCCGCAGACGGAAAAAAAATCGTTTCCTGTCATGATCTTTCCGAGGGCGGGCTTGCGGTTGCGCTTGCCGAATGTTGCATCAAGAGCGCCGGCGGCTTGGGTGCTGTGGTGAACGGTCTTGACGGTGTTTTGAAAGATCAAAAGGAACTTCGTGCGGATGCACTTTATTTCGGCGAAAGTCAGTCACGTGTGGTAATCTCGGTCACGCCCGAGCATCAAAAGGACATCAGGAATTTGGCGCAGAAACAGGGGGTTGCACTTTACGAAATCGGTAAGGTAGGCGGAGACACGCTCATCCTGGGAGACCGGATCCGGCTGACAGTCGGGAACATGGTGAAACTTTTCGAAAACACGATTCCCAATATCATGGAACGAAAATAATACCGCATTTTATATAAAATGCATTGTTCCGGTTTCCTGAGAGATATTCGCTCTATCCTCTCTTCCGTAGGGCACATTTAAATGTGCCCTACAGGAGGGAATAACTGGAGCAACGCATATAAATTTTGAGGGTTTGCGGTATTAGTACAGCCCAAACTTTCGGTTTCTTTTCCAATAAGGCAGTTTGGACAGCCCCAATTTCAGCAAAGCTGAAATTGATAGGTATTGGGACTGTTAACCTTTAAAATTAAATGGAGAACAGTTCTTATGAGCGGCGAAAACATCAAGCATCATTGCGGCATCTTTGGTATCTACAATCATCCCCAGGCGGCGCGCATCACACAGCTCGGGCTTTTTGCGCTTCAGCATCGCGGCGAAGAAGCAGCCGGGATCTGCACAAGCGACAGTTCTGACCTTTATCTCGTCAAGAAAATGGGGCATGTGGGTGAGGCGTTCGACGAATCTTCTTTTGCGCAGCTCCCCGGGAAAAACGCCATCGGCCATGTGCGCTATTCCACGACCGGATCTTCGACGCTTTTGAACGCCCAACCCTACAAGGTCGATTATTCGCGCGGACAGATCGCGATTGCGCATAACGGGAACCTTGTGAATGCGCAGATCCTTCGCGCGGAGCTGGAGGCTTATGGCTCCATTTTCGGGAGCACGATCGATTCCGAGGTCTTTGTGCACATGATCGCCAAACCATCCTACCGTTCTCATGAAGAAGGCGTGATCGAGGCGGCAAAGCGCGCGAAAGGTGCATTCAGCCTGGTTCTTCTGACCGAGGACCATTTGTTCGGGGTCCGCGACCCGCAAGGGTTCCGGCCTCTTTGTCTCGGGAAATTAGGGCCGAGTTACGTGCTTGCGTCCGAGACTTGCGCGTTCGATCTGATCGAGGCGGAGTTTGTCCGCGAAATCGAGCCGGGCGAGGTCGTCGTGATCGACAGTAAAGGGCTTCGCAGTCATTTTCCTTTTAAGGATGAAAAGATCGCCAAGGCGCAGTGCATTTTTGAGCACGTCTATTTCGCCAGGCCGGATTCCAATATTTTTCACGATAGCGTGGGACTTGTGCGTGAAAAACTGGGCCGGCAGCTCGCCAGGGAACATCCCGTGGACGCAGACATCGTGATCCCGGTGCCGGACTCAGGCAGTTTTGCGGCCTTGGGCTATTCAAGGGAATCGGGGATACCGTTTTCGCACGGTTTCATCCGTAACCACTATATCGGACGCACATTCCTTAGTCCTTCAGAAGCGGGCCGCCAGCTCAAGGTGAAGATCAAATTGAACCCTATCCGTCAGGTCGTGGACGGCAAACGAGTGATTGTGGTCGACGATTCGATCGTGCGCGGGAACACGGCGAAGAACCGCGTGAAACTTTTGAGGAGTGCGGGCGCCAAGGAAGTGCATATGAGGATCAGCTGTCCGCCGCACATTTCGCCCTGTTTTTACGGGATCGATTTTCCGTCGAAAAAAGAGCTTTTGGCGGCCAATAAAAGCATTGAGGAGATTATGAAATTCCTTAACGTGGATACGCTCGGGTACCTGAGTCTCGAGGGGATGCTTGGTTCGACGACGCAAAACCCGAAAGACTTTTGCGCAGCATGTTTTACCGGGAAATACCCGACCAAAATCTATGATGCGGATGACAAGTATAAACTGGAGCATAAAAGGAATTGCTGCAAGCTATGAGCGTGGGGGCTGGCTCTTTTTATTTGAAAAGTGTCTGACATAATAAACCTTTGTCATCCCCGAGTGCTTTTATCGGGGATCCATGTTTTTTCTGGATTCCCGCTTAAAACCTGCGGGAATGACATTTTGCCGGAGATTCTAAGATGAAGCGTTGGACTTATGAAAAGGCGGGAGTGCCGCACCTTAAGGGTGACCCCGCGTACAACCGGAAGATCGCGGGACTTATCCGCTCGACCCACACTCCGGGCGTTTGCGGCGACACGCTTGGATTTGCCTCGCTTTTTGACCTGTCGAAAACAGGCATCAAGGATCCTCTGCTTGTGGCCTCGACTGATGGTGTGGGGACCAAGCTGGAACTCGCGCGGCTTCTCGGAAAACACGACACGATCGGGATTGATCTTGTGGCCATGTGCGTGAACGATCTCATCACCTCCGGCGCGCGTCCGATTTTTTTTCTGGACTATTATGCTTCCGGGAAATTCCAGACGAACGTGATCGGGGAGGTCTTAAAAGGCGTCACCGAAGGCTGCCGGCAGGCCGGTTGCGCGCTCGTGGGCGGCGAGACGGCCATCATGCCCGGGTTTTATACCGACAAGAAGACGGCGCTTGCGGCGCAATATGATGTCGCCGGATTTTCAGTCGGCGCGGTGGACCGCAAGAAAGTCGTGACCGGAAGGAAGATTAAAACGGGGGATATCCTCCTCGGCATTCAATCTTCGGGATTCCATTCCAATGGCTATTCGCTTATCCGGAAGATCTTTTCAGAAAAAGAACTGAAAGGTCCCGTGGGCCGGAAACTTTTGACGCCGACTATTATCTACGTGAAACCGGTCCTGGCGCTTGTAAAAAAATTGCCGCTCAAGGGCATCGTCAACATTACCGGAGGCGGTTTTTATGACAATCTGCCCCGTGTGATCCCTAAGGGGCTGGGCGCCACAATTGATCGTGATTCATGGAAAGTTCCGGAGATCTTCCGCGTCGCGCAAAAAGCTGGAAATGTTTCAGACCATGAAATGTACAAGACCTTCAATATGGGCGTCGGGATGGTGGTGATCCTTGAAAAACGTCATGTCCGGCTTGCGCAAAAGGTCTTGAAGGGTTTTAAATTGAATTCCTGGCCGATCGGAAAGATCGTCCGCTCGAGCGGAGTTACGATCATATGAAAGTCCTCTTGGTCGGTTCGGGCGGCAGGGAGCACGCGCTTGCGTGGAAGATCGCGCAGAGCCCGCTCCTCACAAAACTTTATGCTGCTCCGGGGAATGCCGGGATCAGCCAGCATGCGGAATGTGTTCCCATCGCGCCGGATGATATCAGCGGTCTTCTGGAATTCGCGCTCCGTGAAAAAATTGATCTGACTGTGGTGGGTCCCGAAGTCCCGCTCGTGGCCGGGATCTGGGACCAATTCAATGAAAAGGGTTTGAAGGTGTTCGGCCCGGCGCGCAATACGGCACTTCTGGAGGGCAGCAAGGTTTTTTCCAAAGAAATGATGACCAAATACGGCGTACCCACGGCCGGTTACGAAGTCTTTACAAACGTGAAAGAGGCCAAGCATTATGTGATCGAGGCCGAAATGCCGGTCGTGATCAAGGCGGACGGGCTCGCGGCGGGCAAAGGCGTGGTGATCTGCGACAGCTCCGGGCACGCGGTCGCAACACTGACACAAATGATGGAAGAAAAAAGTTTCGGGGACGCTGGCTCCAAGGTCATTATCGAAAAGAAACTCGAAGGCGAGGAACTTTCGATCCTCGTGCTGACGGACGGGAAAAAGATCATTCCTCTGGCGAGTGCGCGCGACCACAAGCGGGCCTATGATCATGACCGCGGTCCGAACACGGGCGGCATGGGGGCTTTTTCACCGAGCATGAAGATCCCGGAGTCGGAGATTGGAGGGATTATTGACATCGCGGTGCGTCCGATCCTCGAGGGAATGGCACGGGACGGGATGTCTTATCGCGGCGTTCTGTATGCCGGGATCATGATGACCCAGGACGGGCCGTTTGTGCTCGAATACAATTGCCGCTTCGGAGACCCCGAAACGGAAGTGATTTTACCGCGCCTGAAATCCGATCTTCTGCCTGTCATGATGCAGATCGCCAACGAACATTTGGAAACCGAAAGTCTTGAATGGTATAACAAGGCGTGCATCACGGTCGTAATGGCCTCAGGCGGGTATCCGGGTCACTATGAAAAAGGTTTTTCGATCCTGGGGCTTGATGCCGCGAGGGGGCAACAGGACGTGGCGGTTTTCCATGCGGGGACGGCATTCAACGCACAAAAACAGATCGTAACAGCCGGGGGACGTGTATTGGCCGTGACAGCCTGGGGAGATACGCTGAAGGCCGCGCATGAACGTGTTTATCAAGTGATCACACAAATTCATTTCGAAGGCGGTTTTTGCCGCCGGGACATCGGTCAAAAGGCTATTGAGGTGCTGCGATGAACGAACTTGTTTCGATCGTGATGGGAAGTGATTCGGACCTGGAAGTGATGCAGGAATGCGCGGAAGTGCTCAAGGATTTTGGCGTGAGCTTTGAGATGCAGGTGCTTTCGGCGCACCGCACACCGATCCTTGTCGCGGATTTCGCGACCCAGGCGACGCAGAAGGGCCTTAAGGTCATTATTGCCGGTGCCGGCGGGGCCGCACATTTGGCCGGTGCTGTGGCTGCGAGCACGATCTTGCCGGTGATCGGGGTGCCGCTGGCAGCGACTCAGATGAATGGTTTGGACGCGCTTTTGGCGACGGTCCAGATGCCGGCCGGAGTTCCCGTGGCAACGGTGGCCGTGGGAAAACCCGGCGCGCGCAATGCCGGTCTTTTGGCGGTACAGATCCTGGCCCTTTCGGACGCGAAACTGGCGGAAAAGCTCCGGAAATACAAACATTCTTTGATAGAAAGCAGCCGGGAAAAGAACCGGAAACTTCAGGAAAAGATCAAGTAGAACATCTCTAACGATCAAAGGGAGGATTTCTATGAATCCGATGATTTTGATAATAATTGTTACCGCCGCATTGCCCGTGCTTTTTCTGCTTCGGCACATTTTAGGCGGTATGTTCGGGCTCTACCGTGTGGTTCCCGTGAATGAGACCCATATCCGGATCCTCCAAAATTCAAAAACAATCTTTTCCTCCCGGGAAGGCAAAAGCGCCTATTGGGTCATCCCGTTCATCACAAAACTGCACAAACTCCCTCTCTGCAATCTGGCGATTCCCGTCAATGATATCAAACTGAATGACAGGGATATGGCCAAGTTTGTTTGCGATCTGATGTGCTTCATCAATATCAAAAATATCAATCTGGCCGTTGAAAGATTGATCCTGACCGACACGTCCGCGGAGATGGGTTTTGATTTTATGAAGTTGTCGGAAGATCTGCGGGCCATTATGGAAAGCGTCGGTCGCACGGTTACCACCAAACAAACGATCCTGGATATTTATATGAACCGTTCGCTTCTGGATCAGGCGATCACCAAAGAAGTCGAACAGGTTTTCCCCAAGTGGGGGATCGAACTTGTGGACCTCGAATTGAAGGACATCAAGGATGCGCCGGGGAGTACGATCATCCAGGATATCGAAAGAAAGGTCGCGGCCGAGATACGCCGCGACGCGGATATCCGGGTCGCAACCACGACTAAAGAGGCGGAGCTTGCCAAAGCCGAAGCAGAGGAAACTTACCGGAAAAGACAGATCGAAAAGGATAAACAAATCGGCATCTCGGAACAGTCCAAGAACCAGGATATCGCATTGAGAGAGGTGGAAGCCAATAGCCAGCGTATCGAGGCTTTACGGAAACTAGAGGTCGGAAAAGCCGAAATCGAAAAACAGAAGATCGAACAACTTGCCATGGCTCAAAAATTGAAATTCACGCTTGAAGCGGAAGGGCAATCCAACCAGATCCAAACCGTCGGAAAAGCCGAAGCGGATATTATCAGGGTCAAAAAAGAAGCAGATGCGGCCGGGACATCAAAGCTTGCCGCCGCTTTAAAAGAATTCAATGATGTCGCGCTGAACGTAAAAATGCTGGATGTCCAGAAAGAGGTTTTACTTGGCAAGTATCAGGCCTTGGCTCAAGCTGTTCAAAAGGCCGATATCAAGTGGATCCTTTCCGGTGAAAATGCGCAAAAGTTCTTTGGGATCAATCTGGACGCCCAGGGCGGCGCGAACATGCATCAGTTCCTTCAGGAAAGCGGCATGGACCTGGAAAAGCTGAAAGCTTTGTTGAAAAAGGATAGCAAAGAAAAGTCTAACGCTGCCTAGCGCCGGTCTGGGTGCAGGCTCGGGATTTGACAGCATACGGAGGGTTAAACGCATCATGATGGTAACGCCTGGAGTGATCAAGATTGACAGCTATGATCCGGATATGACACTTATCCGGGAAGCGGCGAATGCCTGTAAAGAGGGCAAAATCATTGCATTTCCCACGGAAACAGTTTATGGGATAGGCGGGAAGATGAGCGCCCCGGAGATTGAAAAGAGGCTTCGCGAGATCAAAAGGCGTTCGGACGCAAAACCTTTTACCTATCACATAGGCGACTGGGTAATGCTCGATGCGCTCAAGGTCAGAAAAACACCGCTCGTTCGCACGATGGCCCGGCAATTTTGGCCGGGACCGGTAACGTTGATCGTCTCCGATCTTGCCGGTCATAAGATCGGGATCAGATATCCGAGGAACAAGATCGCGCTTGCCTTGATCCAGGAGGTCGGGGAGCCGCTCATCGCAACCAGCGCTAACAGGAGCGGGAAACCTTCGCCTCATACAGCGCACCAAGTGGTTGAACAATTGCAGGGCGCTTTCGATCAACTGATCGATGGCGGTAAGACGGAGTTGATGCACGATTCGACGGTCATGGATCTCACGGGAGAGATTCCGGTGATTCTTCGCAAAGGGGCGCAAGGCGCGGATGTGGAGAAGGCTATCGAAAAGATCCGATCCCGGAAATGCCCGAGCAAGCGCATCCTGATCGTTTGTACGGGAAATTCCTGCCGCTCACCGATGGCGGAAGGGTGGCTCAAACACGAGATTGAAAGAAGGGGATTGTCCTCCGAGATCGAAGTCATTTCTTGCGGGACGAGCGCGCGGGACGGGCTTCCGTGCACGCCCGAGGCGGAGCTGGTGCTGCGCAATCGCGAGATCGACATCAGCGGGTTTCGCAGCCGGCGTTGCCGGAAAGGGGACCTCTGGAGCTCAGATCTGGTTCTCGCGATGTTCGCACAGCATGCGGAGGACGTGGCGGCCATGCTGCCTTCGGTGAAGGAAAAGACGATCACGCTGAATGTAGAGGACCCCATCGGGATGGACATGCAGGTTTACGAGAAGACCTTGCTTGATATCGAATCGAAAATAAAACAATATATGAACAAGATTCTCCAGCTGGATCAACCTTAAAGGCGGAAATTATGATAAAACCCAAGATCGCGATCGCGACGGATCACCGTGGCATTCAACTGAAGAACACGCTGATCGATTTTCTCAAGAACAAGAATATCGAGGTGGTTGACTGCGGCGCTTTTTCCAGCGAGTCTTGTGACTATCCGGATTTTATTTTTGCCGCGGCTGAAAAAGTGGCCAGCAAAGAATGCCACCGGGCGATCGGGATCTGCTACACCGGGATCGGGAGCACGATCGCGGCCAACAAGGTCGACGGCGTTCGCGCGGCGCTTTGTCAAAATATCGAACAAGCGCGTCTTTCCCGGGGTCATAATGATTCCAATATGCTGATCCTTGGCGCGGGGTTTTTACCGCAGGATATTATTTTTCCGCTCGTGGACACCTGGCTCAACACACCATTTGAAAGGGGACGACATGAGGTCCGTGTTAACAAAATTAGGGCTTATGAAAAAAAGCATCATCGATCAAACGCAGCTTAAGAAGACTGATCCGGATATTTATAATGCCATCCGGGCGGAAGCCCGCCGGCAGAACGAGAATATCGAGCTGATCGCAAGCGAGAACTTCACATCGCTTTCCGTGCTTGAGGCGATGGGTTCGGTCTTGACGAATAAATACGCCGAAGGGTATCCGGCGAAGCGCTGGTACGGCGGCTGCGAAAACGTGGATGTGGTCGAACAGCTTGCGATCGATCGCGCGAAGCAGCTTTTCGGGGCCGAACACGCGAATGTCCAGCCCCACAGCGGAACCTCGGCCAACATTGCCGTTTTCATGGCGCTGCTGGAACCGGGGGACAAGATCCTGGGGATGGATTTGACGCATGGCGGCCATTTGTCGCATGGTCATAAAATGAATTACTCCGGGAAATTCTATACGATCATCCCGTATGGCGTCAGTCCGAAGGACGAACAAATCGATTATGACGCCTTGGAGCAATTGGCCAATGAGCATAAGCCCAAAATGATTCTTTTGGGCGCGTCGGCATACCCGCGGATCATTGATTTTGCGCGGGGACGAAAGATCGCCGACCAGGTCGGGGCGCTTCTGATGGTGGATATGGCGCATTTCGCGGGTCTTGTGGCCACGGGGCATCACCCGAGTCCCGTGCCCTATGCGGATGTTGTGACCACGACAACACACAAAACGCTTCGCGGTCCTCGCGCGGGCCTGATTCTTTGCAAAGAGAAATACGCGAAAGCAATCGATTCCGCCGTGTTTCCGGGCATCCAGGGCGGGCCGCTGATGCACGTGATTGCGGCCAAGGCAGTGGCGTTGAAGGAGGCATTGAGTCCCGAGTTCAAAGAATACAGCGCCCAGATCGTGAAGAATGCCAAGACACTTGCGGGCGCGATGGCCGCGCGCGGCTGGAGGATCGTCTCCGGCGGCACGGATAATCATCTTATGCTCGTGGACGTGACGGTGAAAGGTTTTAACGGAAAACAGGTCCAGGAGCTTCTGGATAAAGTGAAGATCACGGTGAACAAAAACATGATTCCGTTCGACAAAGAATCTCCTTTCAAGGGATCCGGAGTCCGATTGGGAACGCCTGCCGTGACAACGCGCGGGATGAAAGAAAAGGAGATGGACCTCATTGCCGAACTCATCGATGAAACGCTCAAGGCTCCCGCGGAAGAAGCGAATCTCGCGAGAGTCCTTTCACGCGTTGAAGCCCTGACTCAAAGGTTTCCGCTTTATCCGGAACTTCAATAAGAGAAAAGAGGCCGTATGCGTTGTCCTTTCTGCAAACAGGATTCTGACAAGGTGATCGATTCGCGCGCGGCCAACGAAGGGGAGGTGGTTCGCAGACGGCGCGAGTGCACGGCTTGCAGCAAGCGATTCACCACTTACGAGAGGGTCGAGGAGATCCCGATGTTCGTGGTAAAAAAGGACCAGCGCCGCGAGGCGTATGAGCGTTCCAAGGTCCTCGCCGGGGTATACAAAGCGTGCGAAAAACGTCCCGTGCCGCTTGCGGCTCAGGAGAAGGTTGCAGACGATCTTGAGACCGCAATTCGCGAAAAATACGACCGGGAGGTCCCGTCCCGGGTCATCGGGGAGTTCGTTATGCAGAAGCTCGCGAAGATCGATCAAGTAGCATATGTGCGCTTTGCAAGTGTCTACCGTGATTTTCAGGATGTGGGCCATTTTATGAAAGAACTGAAGTTTCTGCTGGCAAAGCCGAAATAGTCTCTTAACAGAAACAGCTCCTGATTCTCATTCAAAAATCAACGGGTAATCAGGGCAGTCCAGATCGCCATTATAAAAAAGAAACAAGAGATCTGGACAGTCCTTGGTTCTCATGAAAAAATCAATGGGTAACCAGGGCAGTCCAAGTCACCATTAACCAAATGAAATAAAGACTTGGACAGAAAAGCTTTATTGTCGTCTTTGAAACTGTATTGTATGATACTAACCCAGTAAAGGCCGTGGGCGCGGGTCCGGGACATCGGATACGGGAACTCGGTTCAAACCAAAAGGAGAAAGCATTATGGCGAAAGCGAACGCAGCGTTTATGAAACCTATGGGTGTAAGCGAGGAACTTGCGGTAGTGGTCGGCAAGGGCCCGATGCCTCGCAGCGAAGTCGTGAAGAAGCTTTGGGAATATATCAAGAAGAACAAGCTCCAGGATCAGGCGAACAAGCGTAACATCAATGCGGATGCCTCGCTCAAGGTTGTGTTCGGCGGCAAGTCGGTCGTCAATATGTTCGAGATGACCAAACTCGTCAGCAAGCACCTTTCTTAGGCCTCTTTCGTTTTTCATCGCCCTGTCCGTCGTCACAAAGCGGAGGATAGGGTCCATGTAAAAGTCGGATGGATGAAGAGAGTCCGGAAGAGAAACTTCCGGGCTCTCTTCAGCCTGAGATCGGGGTTCCCGGACGGTCCGGCGTTGGGATCTTCGTAATTTTCTGCTGTCAGACGATCAAAAGACTAAAGAGGGATTCGTATGGGAAAGCTTGGCATTATTTTAGCATTTCTTCTTTCCATTGCTGCCGCAGGCGGTTCTTACTATTTGTATCAAGGCTGGGTCGAGGAACGTACTGTGCGGGGCAGCATCGAGGCCAAGTACGATCAGGTCAAAGAAAAAATGATCACAGTCCAGTCCGAGAAAGAACAAATCGCGGCCGAGAAGGAACAAATCACGGCCGAGAAGGACCAGATCACGGCCAAGAGCGAAGAGTATCGTACCAAGGCCGAGGCTATGCAGGCCCAGCTTGAAAAACTTCAGGCCGAACAAATCCGTATTGATTCCGAGAAAGCCGTGCTCGAAAAACAGCTCAAGAGCCATCAAGAGATGATCGCGGAACTTCAGAAGAAGATGGGTGAGCTTGAAAAAAAGGCCAAAGAAGCTCAAGCCGCCTGTGGAGTGACTCCGGCGGACCTGAATACAAATCCTCTTTCCGCAGCCCAATCTTTTACAAACTCATCGGCCTCCGTGCCATCCGTTTCAACAGTGGCCGCAGATGAGGCCGGAACTCCCCAGGCCGTTTTTAAACCCATGGCCTCCGGAAGATCGGTTGCCTCCGCAAGTTCCATGACAACATCCATCCCCCCAGTCGCGTCCTCGGTGCCTTTCAGCGCGGAAACTGCAAAAGTGGTTCCTGTCACAAAGGGAGGATCCGTGATCACGGCGCCGCCGGCACCGGAAACCCCCGGCGCCGCAACAACTGAATTCTCGCAATCTTCCGAAGCTTCCTCAACTGCCGGGACGGCGACAGTCGCCAGAGTTCTTACCGTGAACCGAAAATTTAATTTTGTGATCGTCAATCAGGGACTTCAAGAAGGACTCAAAATGGGGGACAGGCTGAAGGTCCTCAAACAGGGCCAGGAGATCGCGACAGTCCTGGTCGAAAAGCTCTATGATAAATTTTCTGCGGCCACCCTTGTGGAAGAAAATCCCAAGCAGCAGGTCGTCGAAGGCGATGAGATTCGCAGGGCCTAAGCTCTATTTCTTGTCCTGGCTGTTGGAGGGGGTTCTTTTGACCCCTCAGATCTTCGCGGCCGAAGGGAAGCCTTGGCCAGGATTATTGGGAAGCGATCCCGGCAGCATCAAGACCCGCTTGGCATTCCTCAAGAAACGGCAGGAGAAAATCATCGTCAAAAAAGACAGGATTCTCAATGAGCTCGATCGGGCTCGTATCTGGGTTCGCCGGAAGTAGCCTTTTTTCATGCCCTCTCTTTCATTTTCAGGTCCCGGTCGGCTTCACGGAACCTATGCCCCTCCGGGTGATAAATCCATTTCCCACCGGGCGATCCTTTTCGGCGCTTTAGCCGAGGGAGAGAGTTCCTACGAGAATTTCCTGGAGGCCGGAGATTGCCTTCACACCCTGGAAGCCATGCGCCGGATGGGTGTTGAAATCCAACATGAAAAAGGAACAGGCAAGGTCCGGATAGTAGGAAGGGGGCTTCGAGGGCTTTCTGCTCCGGGTCAGGAACTTTATCTCGGGAATTCCGGGACTTCCATGAGACTTCTTTTGGGGATCCTGGCGGGTCAGCGCTTCGAAGCCGTGTTGACCGGGGACCCGTCTCTTTCGGTCCGGCCCATGCGTCGTGTGACCGATCCTCTGAAACAAATGGGCGCACAGATTCGAGGCGGAGAGAACGGCAATTTTGCGCCGCTCACGATCCGCGGCGGCAAACTTCGCGGGATTGATTTCGATAATAAACTTTCAAGCGCGCAGGTCAAGTCCGCGCTTCTTTTTGCGGGAATGTACGCTGAGGGAAGAACGATCGTCCGTGAAGCCATCCCGTCGCGCGACCATACGGAGCGGTTTCTTGAAGCGGCCGGAGCGCGTTTCCAGAAAATCGGCAATCATCTTATCGTTGAAAAAACAGAAATGCTTTTGCCGATGCATGCGCGCGTTGCGGGCGATATTTCATCCGCCGCTTTTTTTGTCGTGGGTGCTGCGATGATCCCGGGGTCCGAAGTGACCGTTCAGGATGTCGGATTGAATCCCACACGTACCGGATTTCTCGAAGTTTTGAAGCGCATGGGTGCGAGGATTGAAACACAGATAACGAAAACGGTTCCGGAGCCGATGGGGACTATTCACGTGTGCGGTGCGAAACTGAAAGGTACGGGGATCACTCACGGGGAGATCCCGTCCCTGATCGACGAACTGCCGGTTCTGATGGTTGCGATGGCGCTCGCGGAAGGGGAAAGCCTTATTTCAGGAGCGGCGGAACTGCGTGTCAAGGAAACCGACCGTATTCAGTCTATGGTCCGGAATCTCAAGGCCATCGGGGCATCGATCGAAGAGCTTCCGGACGGATCTCTGATCCGGGGTGTGGATGGGTTTCATGGCGCGACCGTCGAGAGTTTCGGAGATCACCGGACGACAATGAGTATGGGTGTGGCAAGCCTTGCCTCGAAGGGGACGATCACGGTTACAAACACGGCATGTATTGCGACCTCTTATCCCGCTTTCATGGATCACTTTCGCCGGCTTCTCAAGCCCTGAAACGTACGTATGGTTTTGGTTTGACAGTGAAAAAAGCTTTCGATATACTACGGCCTCTATAAATGCCAGCCCACGCGACAGATACAAAAAGGCAGAGCCCATGTTTTTGATCGACAAGTTGTTAGGATTCTTTTCGAGTGATATTGGTATCGACCTTGGCACCGCAAATACCCTTGTTTACGTCAAAGGCCAGGGCGTTGTGTTGTGTGAGCCTTCTGTAGTAGCCATTGATCGTTCGACCCACCAGGTCCTTGCTGTCGGGGAAGAGGCCAAGCGCATGCTCGGTCGCACACCGGGCAATATTACCGCCATTCGTCCCATGAAGGACGGTGTTATCGCAGATTTTGATATTACCGAAGCCATGCTCCGCTATTTTATCCGCAAAGTCCATCGTCGCAAGACCGGTATCAGCCCGCGTGTCGTGATCGCAGTTCCGAGCGGGATCACCGAAGTCGAAAAACGCGCCGTGAAAGATTCTGCGGAACGGGCCGGAGCTCGCACGCCGGTCTATCTTGTGGAGGAACCCATTGCCGCAGCGATTGGTGTCGGACTTCCGATCCATGAGCCGGCCGGGAACATGATCATTGATATCGGCGGCGGAACGACCGAGATTGCCGTGATCTCTCTTTCGGGTATCGTGTTTGCAAAAAGCATTCGCATCGGCGGCGATGAGTTTGATGAGTCGATCACGTCGCACCTGAAAAAGGCCTATAACTTGATGATCGGGGAGCGTACGGCCGAAGAGATCAAGATCCGTATCGGTTCCGCATACCCTCTCGAAGAAGAAACGACACTGGACGTTAAAGGACGCGATGTTCTCGCCGGATTGCCGAAAACGATCAGTGTGACCAGCGAAGAAATCCGTGAAGCCCTCTCCGAGCCGCTTTCTGCTATCCTTGAAGCTGTTCGTATCGCGCTGGAGCGGACGCCGCCGGAATTATCCGCGGATCTGATTGATCGGGGTTTGATCTTGGCAGGAGGGGGATCGCTTTTAAGGGGATTTGATAAGTTGATCAGCGAAGAAACAGGGCTTCCCGTTCACATCGCGGAAGATCCTCTCACCGCCGTGGCGCTTGGTACGGGTCGTTATTTGAGCGATTTCCACCTTCTGAAGCGCCTGTCGGTGAACAGCAACGCTACCCGGGAATACTAGTACTGCGTTTCTGTTGATTTTATGGGTTCGCAGTGCCGTCCTTGTCTTCAGTTTTTTTCTTGAATAGCGGACAAAGGCTAGAGAATTTTCCCCGTTTTAGCGCTCCCCGAAAGTGACCTCCTGGTATCTGAAGCAGTCGTTTTTTCAGAATCTTTTTTTTCGCTTATCGGAGATTTTGCCCCCATGCGGCGCTGGCGTTCGTATTACTTTCTTGCGGTTCCCGTCATAGCCCTCATTGTTTTTTTTCAATACCCCCGTTTGAACGAGTCTGTCCATTCTGTTTTCTCCACCGTCGTCCGGCCCGCGCTTGTACTCGGAAGCAGTCTTCGGGAGGGCCTTTACATGGTTCGCTATCAATCCGGGAATTTTTTGAACGCGGTCGGAAAACAGAATGAATACCGTGCGCGCATTCAGGCGCTTGAAGGTCAACTGAGCCGTTTTCGTGAAATAGATCGGGAGAATCGGCGGCTCAAGAAACTGCTTAACTTTGGCCTGCCGCTTGCCACGCGCACCATCGGTGCCCGGGTGATTGGAGAAGATGTGACACCCTGGAAAAAAGTTATTCTTTTGGATAAGGGGAGCCGCCACAATCTCAAAAAAGACATGATGGTAGTCGTGCCGGAAGGATTGGCGGGACGGATTCTGGAAGTCGAACCCTACACGGCTCACGCAATCCTTTTGCCGGACTCGGATTCCCGCGTAAGTGCGCTCACCGCGACAAGCCGTGCCCAGGGAATCATCGCCGGGATCGGTACGGACAGGCTGCAAATGAAATATCTGGCCCTGGATGCTGAGGTTGCGATCGGGGAGGATGTGATCACGTCCGGCGTCGGAAGTATTTTTCAAAAAGGCCTCCAGATCGGGAAAATCGAATCCGTCGAGCGCGACAGCGACGGACTGCATCTTCTCGCTCTCGTCAAACCTTCCGTGCCGTTTTCCAAGCTTGAGGAAGTGCTATGCCTCGTCTCGTCTCCGCAAAAGTAATTCTTTATTTTCTCCTGCTCGCGGTCCTGGACGGGTCTGTGATGCCGGTCTTTCAGATTTATTCCGTATATCCGAGCCTCCTTTACCTCTTCATTTGCTACGCCGCTTTCGAATGGGGGTCCTCCAAGACCGTTTACGTCGCGTTCTGGGCCGGGCTTTTACGGGACCTTTTGGGGGGTGGTTTGATCGGGCTCGATGCGACTCTCCTGGTCGCCTTGGCCCTGGCGCTTGATTTTTTAGTCCGGAAAATGGAACGCCAAATGCCGGGGATCTATCTCATCATTACGTTCCTTTTTGTCTTTTGTGCGGGGGCTTTAAGACTTCTGGTGAGCTATGCGGGCGAATTGCCGCCGTCCTTCGTTTGGGGGTATTTGGGGATGATCGCGATGACGGCGCTTTACACAAGCGCTCTCTTGCCTGTATTTAATTTTCTTACGAACCGGTGGTTCGACCACTCCTCCGCCAAACAATACGAACTTTTTCGCTGATGTTCACACGATTCCATTTCTTTCAGGTATTCGTTTTTGTCTTCGTGACCCTTCTGGGGTTGGGGCTCTTCCAAACTCAGGTCGTGCGCGGGCCTTACTACTACGAACTCAGCAAACGTAACCGCGTTCGTCTTATTCCTCTTGAGGCCCCTCGCGGCCGCGTATTCGACCAGAAGGAACGGCTGCTTGCCGCGAATCGCCCTTCGTACAACGTTATTGCGATCCCGGAAGATATAACCCCCGAGGTCTATCCGAGACTTGCAAGGTTATTGAAGATCCCGGAAAAAGAAGTCCGCAGACGCATGAGTGCGGGACGTGAGTATCCGTTTGCGCCGGCGGTGATCATGGAAGACATTCCTCAGGAGCTTGCGTTCCTTATTGAGGAACGGCGGCCGGAACTTCCGGGCGTGAGCGTTCGCGTCGGGGGTATCCGTTATTATCCTTACGGCGAAACCGCTTCGCATGTCATCGGTTACATCGGGACGATCAATCGCCGTGAGTACGATGTAATGGACCGCGACCGGTTCGGAGTGAACTCCAAGATCGGCCGGGCCGGTATTGAAAGAGCGTTTGACGATTCCTTGCGCGGATGGCGGGGCGGGCAGCAGATCGAAGTGGACGCGCGAGGCCAGATGGTCCGGGTTCTTTCAGAACGCGAGCCTGAACCGGGGTCCGATGTCACGCTTACGCTGGATCTCGAATTTCAGAAGAAGATCATGGACATGATCAAGGGCCTGCACGCGAGCATTGCCGTGCTGGATCTTGAGACGGACGGGCTTCTGGCAATGGCCAGCGCGCCGGCCTATGACCCGAATATCTTTGTCTCCCCGGCATCCAGTGAACAGCGTCTTCATGTACTGAAGGACGAAAACTCCCCGATGCTGGATCGCGGGATCAATGCCGCTTATCCTCCCGGTTCGATCTTCAAGCTGGTAACGGCGCTTGCGGGACTTGATCTCGGGAGGATCACTCCACAAACACGGTTCCGGTGCACCGGCTCTTTCCAATTGGGTCCCAAGTCGAAGCCTGCGCATTGCTGGTTTCATGAGGGGCACGGGAACCTCAATCTCTATGAGGCTCTCGAGCGTTCCTGCAATGTCTATTTTTTTAATGTGGCCAAAAAACTGACTCCGGACGAGATCGCGCATTACGCTCATGAACTCGGCCTTGGCGAACCCTTGAAGCTCGAGATCTCACGCCTGGCCCCCGGTCTCATTCCGGATTCCGCGTGGAAAAAGGCGCATTTCAATCGGCCCTGGTACCAGGGCGAAACTCTCAATATGGCGATCGGGCAGGGTTATATGCTCGTGACCCCCTTCGAAATTCTTCGTCTCACCTCGATCATTGCGAAGAACGGCAAGGTCGTGGAGCCCCATCTGGTTGTTGGGGACCGTACGGTAATACCCGGGATTTCCCGGGTGGCCATTCATGAGGAGAATCTCGATGTGATCAAAAGAGCCATGCTTCAAGTCGTGGAATCAGACTACGGGACCGGGCAGCTGGCACGTGTGGATTTTGATAAACTGGCCGGCAAGACAGGGACCGCGCAGGCGCCGCCCCAGAAGTCACACAGCTGGATGACCGGATTTTTCCCCTATAAAAACCCGAAGATCGCATTCGTCGTGTTCGTGGAACATGGCGGGTCCGGCGGCATCACGAGTGCGCGTCTTGTGAAACAGATGCTCGAGACATGGAAGGGCCTTAATGCTGCGCCGATTGCTTAACGGGATCCATTTTCCGCTCTTTTTTTCGGTCGTGGCCCTGGCGGCGATCGGGATCCTTTTCATTTACAGCGCGTCCTATCGCGACCCCGGGAACTATGAGGCCAAACAGGTTTTCTGGATTCTTGTGGGTTTGGCCGTGCTGATCGGCGTGCCCCTCATCGGATACCGCCCCTTTTTGAGTGTTTCGTATCCTTTTTATATTCTGACGCTTATTTTGCTTGTGTTGGTCGATTTTTTTGGCAGCAAGGTTTCGGGTGCCCAGAGGTGGCTTGCGCTGGGTCCGATTGCGATCCAGCCTTCGGAATTTGCGAAGGTCGGGGCGCTTCTGGCGGGTGTTAATTTTCTGGGATCACATCATCCCTGGGAAGGACAGGCGAAAACGGTGAGCATTGCCCTTTTGCTTCTGGCGGTCCCTCTCTTTCTGATCCTCAAACAGCCCGATCTCGGAACAGCGCTCCTGTTTATTCCCATGTCCATCGTCATGCTTTTCCTGTGGGGCGTGCGGAAGCGTTTCCTGATCGCGAGTTTTAGCGCGCTGGCATTGGCCGCTCCATTGGCATGGGGATTTCTCAAGGCCTATCAGAAAAAACGTTTGATGGTATTTCTCAACCCCAACCTCGATCCGCTGGGTTCCGGCTACACGGCTCTCCAGTCCAAAATCGCGGTCGGGTCGGGAGGGTTCTGGGGCAAAGGATATTTGCACGGGACGCAGACACAGCTTCATTTCGTCCCCGAGCACCACACGGATTTTATCTTCTGCGTGATCGGGGAGGAATTGGGATTTCTCGGGGGTCTTCTTGTGTTATGTCTCTACGGGTTCCTTTTCCACTCGATCTTCCTGATCATGCAGCATACGACGGACGTGAAAGCGAAGATACTTTGCGGGGGAGTGCTTGCGCTTCTTTTTTCGCATGTGATAATCAATATCGGAATGACCATCGGACTGATGCCGATCGCCGGGGTGCCGCTTCCCCTGGTCAGTTATGGGGGATCTTCCTTTATTATGACCTGCATGTGTTTGGGACTTGTCTTGAGTGTTTACAAAGAGCGGTCGATATTCTGAGAAGCATTTGCCATCCGCGGGTTCCGTCGATACAATAACAATAACATTTACGTCGGTGTGCCCTGATTTCTGTTTAAAAAAATCTAAGGAAATCAGGACTACCCCGATGTTTCAATTGATTTTTTATAAATAGGATACATCGGGGTGTAGCTCAGGGGCTAGAGCGCTTGCTTTGGGAGCAAGATGTCGGAGGTTCAATTCCTCTCACCCCGACCATTTTGTTACGCAGAATAAAAGGCCTTCCTTTTTGGAAGGCCTTTTATTTTTGTTTTTGAGTAAACAAAATGGTCTGTCCTAATGCGTTTTTTGCATTAGGGCGATCT
Organism: Candidatus Omnitrophota bacterium; assembly: GCA_041653795.1. Classification (GTDB taxonomy): domain Bacteria; phylum Omnitrophota; class Omnitrophia; order Omnitrophales; family Aquincolibacteriaceae; genus Aquincolibacterium. Next base: position 799 of record JBAZER010000027.1, on the reverse strand, counting down.
TTACTTCGGGTTGACACTTGTGCTCAATGCACAAGTGCGATGACGTGGGCTTTCAAGGGATTTCGCCCTACGTCAACGTCGGGACCTGGTTTGAGAACCAGGCCCCTTCGTGTCGAGAGGAATTGAAGGGAGCACTTGACGATAAACATGACAAAAGTCATGTTTATAAGTGCGGGTGGCCTGCCCCGGAGGGGAGCCAATTCCTGTCACCCCGACCATTTGCTGCGTTTAGTATAGAAGGCCCTTTTTAAAAGGCCTTCTATATTTTATAGTTTTCAATCAAGACAAAAAGTTATATCGGTTTTGACGTCACCCTTTTCATTATTCCACGCTGTATTCCAGGCCAATCCAAGTTATCCCGCGGCATTACAGATTCTTAATTATCGTTTTCCGGAAGTTTGAGCGGCAGAAAAGCGACAGAATTCAGGCGGGATTTTTATCTTGGGAAAAATCGTTGCTGGAAAACTTGAGCCCTTTAGAATTGCCAAACCCGGGTTATCCACTTTTTAAACTGCTTTTTTAAAATACAGAAATAATCGTAAGTCGTTTAATATGAACATGTTACAAACATTGACAAGCCTGGAAAGGCATGTTAGCCTTCGGAAGAACCGTGAAATCGATGCATATTGGACACCTCTCTCTGCGGTCTTGAGCAGGGATCGTTAAAAATCCAGTTGCGAAAGGGCGAAAAAATGAATATAAAAAATAGTCGTTCTCGTCAGCTCCCGCATTCCGTCCCCAGAAGGATCCTGGCTTCTCTTGTTATTCTTGCATTTTTATTTTCCCAAACGATCCCTTC
>JBAZER010000026.1:0-35230 GCA_041653795.1 Candidatus Omnitrophota bacterium | reverse complement strand
GCTCTTTTTTGGCCGTTGGACTCATCGAAGATACCCTCCTTTGTAGGGTTACCTTTATCTTGAGTCAACGATTCGCCTTTTGCCTCCGTAGAGTTACCTTTATCTTGAGTCAATGCGTTGGATAAGGGAAGAGGAAAAAACATAGGTTTTATGATATGATTAGATGCAGGCCTCGATCGCGGGTGTTTTAACATCGCAGGGGAAGGTCAAAGTTGCCGAAAGAGCGATGAGGGTGGTCGTGGCCAATGTTCCGGCCAACCTTTATCGCATCCGAGAAGTGATCAAGAAGCTCGGCGAGGTTACGGATCAGGTTTTTATTGATTTCAGAATCATGAGGATGGATCTTTCCAATATGGGAAACCACCGTGCTAGTGGTAGTGGTGCTTGGCACCGGAGGATTGAGTGCGACCCCTTTTAACGTCACCAAAGCGATGACCCAGGTAGTGATCCCTGACAGCCAGACCATTGCGATCGGCGGGCGGACGTCAAATAATTTTAGTTCGGCTAAAGATGAAGTGCCGTATTTAGGGTATATCCCGTTGGTTGGTAAGTTGTTCGGGTCAAAAAATCCATCCACAACAACGACGGACCCCAGCGCTCAAAAAGTCAAAACGCTTTTTTTTGTAACAGTTACTACGGTGGATTCGCAGGGACAGCCTGCGGGTGCCAAAGTTGACGGGAAGAATGACCAGTCACAAGATGATCAAACCCAGAAAAAAACGGCTGCAACGGATGCCGCACCGGGTTTGAAAGGTTCTGAGAAGATGGTGTCTTCGGGAAATGCGAACAAGGACAAGCCGGCCTGAAGCAGGTCCGGTCTTTCAGGTTTTTAGGTCTTCGACAGGCCTTAAGGTTCGTTAAGATTCCGCCTCGGAACAGTTGACGCTTTTTCTTTCCACTAAGCCTGACACCTGCCCAAGTTCTGCAATTTCCGCCTTCAACAATAAACACCCAATACACCTAAGTGGTGGAAATGGTTTTAAGAAAGGAAACACAATTCATGGAAAGACAAATTTTGATTTCGCAGGATGCCAATGAAAAACAGGTCGCCATTCTCGAAGACGGCCGGCTGGAAGAATTCTATATCGAGCGCGGGGACTCGAAGAAACTTTTCGGGAACATCTATGAAGGGATCGTGAAGACCGTGATCCCGGGGATTGATGCCGCGTTCGTGGACATCGGAACCGGGAAGGATGGTTTTCTTTATGTCGGCGATGCACTCCGTTCGCCGCTGGATCTCGATGCGGAATTTGATGATGGAGAAGAGAAAAAAACAGAAGGAACGGTCAATGAGGTTAGGCCTCCCGAAGGCGTTGCTGTTGAAGGTAATTTCCAGGGACAGGGACAACCCCAGGTGCAGGGGCAGATCCAAGGACAGGGACAACCCCAAGGGCAGGGGCGGGCCCAGGGACGGCATGGGGGACGGGATGGCGGTCGCGGAAGGCATCAGCGGAGTGGCTACAACCGCCAGCAGCAGCAACATCAGCACCATCAACACCAGCGGCGTCCAAGGATTGAAGAGGTCCTGAAGGTCGGGCAGAAGGTCATTGTCCAGGTCGTAAAAGAGCCGTTGGGGAACAAAGGTCCGCGTCTCACGACACAATTTTCGATTCCGGCGCGCTATCTTGTGATGATGCCGGGGGAGTCGAAGATCGGGATTTCGCGACGCGTGGAGAGCCGTTCGGAGCGTGACCGTATCCGGGGTATTTTCAGGAATCTCGAGATCCCCAAAGGTGTCGGGTTCATTGTGCGTACGAATGCTGAAGGAAAAAGTGACGCGGATTTTACGCGGGATATCCGCTATCTCATACGGCTTTGGAAGAAGATCCACGGCATGATCTCTGCCAAGAAAGCGCCGGTTATGATCCATCAGGAGCTCGGTCTTGTAGAACGCGTGGTTCGTGATTATGTGAACGAAGATACCACCAAAATCGTGGTGGACCATCCCGAAATCTTCAAGAAGCTCAAGCGTTTCACTTCCGTGTATATGCCGGGACAGGACCTGAACATCGAGTTTGCGAAGGAAAAGGGAAGTCTCTTTGAGCGGCACGGGATCGAAAAAGAGATCGAACGCACGTTTCAGAAAAACGTCTACTTGAAGTCGGGCGGTTCCGTCGTGATCGAGCAGACCGAGGGCCTTGTGGCGATCGATGTGAATACCGGGAAATTTACCGGAAACAACAAAGGGCTTGAGGAGACGGTGTATAAGAACAATGTCGAGGCGGCGCAGGAGATCGCGCGCCAGCTCCGGCTTCGTGATGTCGGTGGGATCATTGTGATCGATTTTATCGACATGGAGCAGGGCCAGCATCGTCGCAGTCTCTTTAACATCTTCAAAGAGGCGGTGAGCAAGGACCGTGCCAAGACCCACTTGGTGCAGGTTTCCGAACTTGGGCTAATCCAAATGACGCGCCAGAGAATGCGTCCGTCGCTTGAGAGTGCGGTCTACGATACCTGTCCGTATTGCGAGGGCAAGGGCAATATCAAATCGACTGCGACCATGTCGATCCAGGTCATTCGGGAGTTGCGCAAATCTCTGAAGGATTCCAGGGACCGTATCGTCAATGCATATGTGCATCCGGATGTTGCGGAACGCTTGCTCCAGCAGGAAAAGAAGGCTCTTCGGTACCTCGAGAAAAGCACAGGCAGTCGCATCTCAATCTATTCCGAGCCGACCGCGCATCGCGAGGATATCAATATTACGTTCATTAAGTAAACCTTGAGCTTTGAGGCATGAGCCATGAGTCGAAAAGCATATTTTTGTTTTTGACTTAGGGCTCATGCCTCATGGCTTGCGGGTTTGAGCAAAGAGCATTATGAAATCGCTTGGCCATTGAGTATAATGCCCTCATGCAAACGTCTTCTCTGATCCTGATCACGATGGTGACATCCCTCTGCGGTTTTGCCGCTGTTCTCTGGATTTTTCAGCTTTTGTCCAAGCGGGCCGCCCCTGACGATAAGATCTTCCAGCCCTTTCTTCAACTCCAGCAAGAACTTCATAACCTTCACACCACGCTCCAGGATCAAATTCATACCCTCTCCGGGCAGATGAACGACCAGATGAAACAGAATTCCCAGTTTCTTCAGGAGCACCAGCAGAATTACCGTCAGATCATGGGGGATGTTCAGCACCGGCTCGGCGTACTGCAGCATGCTACGCAGTCCATGATGGATATCGGGAAGGACATTTCCTCGCTCCATGACATTCTCCGGGCTCCGAAACTTCGCGGAGGGATGGGGGAATTCTTGCTCTCGGAACTCTTGCGACAGATTCTTCCAGAGGACCATTTTTCACTTCAATACCGTTTTCGTAACGGCACGCAGGTTGATGCGGTCATTCAGCTTGGTGACGGAATCATTTCCGTGGACGCGAAATTCCCCCTCGAGAATTTCAAGCGCATCCTTGAGGCGGGAAACGATGAAAAGCAGGCTGAAGCTCGTAAGGTCTTCGGGAAGGACGTAAAAAAACATATTAATGATATCAGTGAAAAGTACATTCTGCCCGAGGAAAAAACTTTTGATTTTGCGTTGATGTATATTCCCTCGGAGAGTATTTATTATGAAACGATCATCAAGGATGACGCTCAAAACGAAAGTTTGGCCGCTTATGCCATGAAGCAGAAGGTCATTCCTGTTTCCCCCAACAGTTTCTACGCTTATCTCCAGGCTATCGTGCGCGGACTCAAAGGGATGAGGATTGAGCGCTCAGCCCAGATCATTCTTGAGAATTTAGGCCAGCTGGAAGTGGACCTTGGACAGTGTCTGACGGATTTCGAGAAGATCGGCGGGCATCTGGCTCATGCCCGTACGGCGTATGAAAAGACCGAACATCGGTTCCAGAAATTGAGGAACCGGCTGAATGTTCTGGAACAACATCAGGGGCAGGTTGTGGGACCGGCGACCAAAGAGATCGTTTTGGAAAAAGATTCTTAAACTGTTTCGTCATCCACCGGAGGGAACAACCATGAAACTTTTCAAAAAGATCGGCAAGGCGCTTTTCGGTTCACCCAAGTCCAAGAAGGCCGCAAAATCCAAGGAAAAAATTCCCAAGAAGAAAACGGCCGCGCCTGCCAAGAAAAAAGCAGCTAGGTCTGCCAAAAAGAAAGTCTCCAAAAAAGTTCCGGCCAAAACTAAAAACAAGCAGGCTAAGAAAAAAATCCTGGCAAAAAAACAGTCGAGAATGGTAAAAGCTGCGCTGGCGACTATGCCGACTGCGGAGGTGACACATTATTTTCCGCATGTGAATGCCGCAGTGCTCAAGATCAAAACCGGAGAGATCCGGATCGGGGATGAGCTTCTGTTCAAAGGGCATACCACGGATTTCAAGCAGAAGGTTGTTTCCATGCAGATCGACCACCAGCCGGTCATGGTTGCCAGGAAAGGCGATGATTTTGGCGTTGAAGTAAAGTCCCGTGTTCGCGCCGGCGATCTGGTTTTCAAGAAGTAACAACTGCGGAGTTTATGCCGATGGGCCAGCATTATCTGCGCACTTATAAGCCGTTTGTACTCGAGGACGTCAAAAAAAATCTCCTGATCATCGGGGATCTTACCGGAAATTGCGCTTCTTGCAACGAGCTTGGGATTAACGCTTACGACACCAAGGCTTGTCCGCAATGCGGGACAGTGTTCAAATATATCGCGAGCCGGCGGCTTGAAACACACCCCTCGGAGCGGTTTCAACTCGCCAGACGTCTTGCTGAGAAGCGGCCCGACCTTATATTGATCGATTATCTGGATTATCAGAAAGCTGCGGGAGACAAAGCCGCTCGCGATTTTTTTAGCGTCTAGCACTGGTTTCCAATAAACTTTCAATAATGACCAGTGCTGCTCTAATTTCCACAAGGCAGAAATTGATAAGAATTGAAACTGACAAAACGGAGCGATATGGACCCGGGACCGATGGATCTCAGCGAGCCGAAAGGACGTCTGGCGCGTGCGATCGCCAAGACCTTGAAGGATGAAGGTTTCACCGCATATTTTGCGGGCGGCTGTGTTCGGGACCACTTAAGAGGTCAAAAGCCTCAGGATTTTGATATTGCCACGACCGCGACGCCTGAAGAGGTCGAAAAGATTTTTCGCCGGACGATTCCCGTAGGCAAGCAATTTGGCGTGATGATCGTGGTCGAAGAAGAGATTCCTTTCGAGGTTGCGACCTTTCGTTGCGAAGAGGGATACCAGGACGGCCGGCATCCCGCTCAAGTTTTATTTACCCAGCCTGAGGAAGACGCCCGACGTCGTGATTTTACGGTGAACGGCATGTTCTATGACCCCTTCGCGGAGAAAGTAATTGATTTCGTGGGGGGGATGAAGGACCTCCCCCAAAGGGTGATCCGCGCCATCGGTGATCCCACCGCGCGATTTGAAGAGGACAAGCTCCGGCTTCTCCGGGCGATCCGCTTCGCCTCGACGCTTGATTTTAAGATTGAGACGAAAACCTGGGAAGCGCTCCGCGGGAAAGCTTCTAAGATCCACGAAGTGAGTCCCGAACGGATCCGTGAAGAGCTCGTCAAGATCTTTACGCGGTCCGGCGCGGCGCGCGGGTTCGTATTGCTCTCGGAATCCGGGCTCATGAAAGAGATACTGCCCGAAGTGGAAGCGATGCGCGGCGTGAAACAGCCCGAGAATTTTCATCCCGAAGGCGATGTTTATGAACATACGCGGCTTCTTTTGGAACACCTCCATCCTCCGGTCTCGACCCTTCTTGCATTTTCCGCACTTTTTCATGATATCGGAAAACCCAAGACAGCTGCAATACGCAAGGGCCGTCTGACCTTTTATGAGCATTCCGAAGAAAGTGTGAAGATCGCCCGCGAAATCATGCGACGACTGCATTTTTCGAACGTGGAGATCGACGGGGTTTCAGAATGTGTGGCTAATCATATGAAGTTTATGGATGTGCAGAAAATGCGGTCCGGGAAGCTCAAACAATTCATCAGTCGTCCGCACTTCGAGGAGGAGATGGAGCTCCATCGTGTGGATTGCACCGCAAGCCACGGGATGCTGGACAATCTCGTGTTTCTCCGGGACAAGATCAAAGAGTACGAGCATGAAGAATTAAAACCCAAACCGTTCGTGAACGGTCATGATCTCATGGATCTCGGCATGGAACCCGGCCGCGCCATGAAACCTGTTTTAGAAGAGGCGTTTGTTCTACAACTGGAAGGTCGTTTCAAAACCAGGGAAGATGCCCTGGAATGGCTTAAGAAGGCAATCGGTAAATTGTAATTTTACCGGGAATGGTCAGGTAGAATGGCTTTCTTTTAGATAACTCTTTTTTGTTGATGCTTTGTGGAATATTCCGGATGTCCACGGCGGCGTGAAGGTTTTTAAGTAAGGAGGAACAGCTGTGTTTTAGTCGGCGCACGTTCGCGAGGAAAGCCTTTCGGAAACGACGCTGGATCGTGGAGTGGAAATCAGACAGGAATAATTAATAATGATGGGAGAGCAAGAATATCATGAAATTAGGGATTCGCTGGTTTTTTTTGTTCTTGCCGGGGCTCTGTGTTTTTTCTTCCGTTCTTTGTGCAGAGATCGTGACGGAGGTCGGGGCGGATGGGGCGTTGACGCTTGAGAGTGGCAAGCAGGTGGTTCTGGCCGGGATCCAGATAGACACTGAAGGAATTTCGGTCCTCCGGGTGCTTGCCCAGAAACAGGATCTGAGGCTTCAATTAATTGCCAATTCCGCTCCGGGGAAGAAGGAGCTCGCTTATGCATATCTCAAGGCGAAATGTTTGAGATTCCCGGCGAAACCGAACGAGATTCCCGGAGAACAGGAAGTTCTCATCAACGAATTTCTGGTGAAGATCGGTGCCGCCAAAGTGATCGAGACCCAGGACTTCAGCCACAAAGCCAAGTTCCTGAAGGTCCAGGAAGAAGCCAGGAGAAAGGGCGAGGGCATATGGTCTTACGAGGTTTCCTGAAATTTCTCGGAGGTCTTTTTACCGCACTCGTGATTCTCGGAATAATCCTCGGGGTGATAGGCTATTTCGTGATCCGGAACCTCGATCCCAACACGTTCCGGGCGGAACTTGAAAAGCACCTTACCCGGCAAACGGGTTTTCGTGTGGAACTTGGCGATATCAAGTTCCAATGGCAGCCTCAGCCTAGGCTTCAGGTTGCCGGCCTCAAATTCTATCATTTCCAAAATCTCGAAAAGATCCTGCAAAGTGATCAAGTCCGGATAGATGCCGATTTGACCTCGATTTGGCGGAAGCATTTCAGCATGTCCCAGGTTGTAATCCAGGGCCCCGAAATCTTTTTCAAACGCAGCCAGGAAGGAGCTTGGAACTGGCAAGTCGTTAAAGAACCCGCGACTTCGGCTTCGCCCGCCGAGGCTTCGAGGAGAACTGAAAGTGTTTCGGTGAAGAACTTGGGCAATGTCACCCAAGGGTGGAAATTCGGGGTCGGGAAGATACTCGTGCGGGATGCGACCGTCCACTTCACAGACGAGACGGTCAAGCCGGTCTTTAGATTGGAGATCGAAAAGCTAGAGGCCGAAGTCCATCAGTCATTAGGTCGTGAGACATTCCATTTTACGGCAGGAGGATCTGTGTTCAACTCCACGGGAAGGAACCTTGCGGCGGAGGGCGATCTGGACCTTGTGTTGCAGTCGCTGGACTTTGTGCTTCGTTACAGTTCTGAAAAGGCAGTGTTTAAGGGACGTCTTAAGATGATCAACACCTTGCCGCATTCTGAGGGGACGCTTGAAGTTCGCGACCTGGATCTTGAGACCGTGGTTCCTCAGGCTTACAAGAAAGGACAGTACGTTTCAGGGATCCTCAATTCAGACCTGAAGTTGTCGTTCGAGGGGGGGAATCCGGATATGATCTTCCGGTCCATGAACGGCGGGGGGACTGCCGCCATCAAGAACGGGGCCCTGAAAAACCGGAACGTTCTTCGTGAAGTCTTCCAGCAAATGTCGCCCGCAGTTGCTGTGACTGGTTTTTTGGGTGGAGAAATGCCGCCCGGGATTGCAGAGATGATGAGGGGGCCGGATACAGATTTTCAACGTGCAGCCCTCGCACTTACGGTGAACAATGGAAAAGTAACTTTTCAGAATTTTGAGGTTGTGAGTTCCGATTACCGGCTTTCCGGAAAAGGGACCTACGGGCTTTTGAGCCGACGGATCGACCTCAATTCGGCACTCCAGTTTTCTCCGTCTATCTCCGGATATTTCATCAAGAAGGTCCATGAGCTTCAGTTCCTTTGCGACCGGAACGGCTGTTTGACCGTTCCGTTTCAGTATTCAGGGCCGATCGCGAAAGCATCAGTCATGCCGGATCTTCAATATATTGGTAACCAGCTTCTTCAGATCGAAGCTCAAAAATTCATCGATAGGGGAATGAAAAAGCTTTCGAAGTTCCTCGAAAAGAAAGTGGGGATTTAAAATGAAACGACTCCTTCTGACGGTCAGCGGTAAGGATAGGCCCGGCATCATCGCCAAGGTGAGCGGTCTTTTGTTTGCCCGGGGATGCAATCTCGAGGATATCAGTATGACTCTTTTGGAAGGGCAATTTGCCATGATGATGACCGTTTGCCTGCCGTCGTCAGCGTCCGTCATGGTTCGGGTACTGCAAGGCTTGGAGCTTCTCAGGGGCACTCCCTGGTCCATGGATTGTCACGTGACCGAGCTGAATGGAAAAATCTCCTTTGGAAAAAAACACGCGAAGAACTCTTTCCCTTGCATGGTCACCGCGTTCGGCACGGACCGCACCGGGATCGTTTATGAGGTGAGCCGCGCGTTGGCAGGGATGCGCGTCAACATTACGGACCTTGACAGTCGAATCCTGGGCAAGGGCGCCAAGACTACTTACGCGATGCTTTTGGAAGTAGATGTTCCGAACAGGGTAGCTCTGGCGAAACTTAAAACTCTTTTGACAAAGGTTTCGAAAAAGTTGAAGATTGAGATCCAGATCAAGCCTTTGGAACACGTTTCTTTATAAACTCTGATGAAGCCCTTTTCCCTCCGGACCTTTCCCGATCCGATCCTCAGAAAAAAAACACAAGCGATCACGGTGTTCGACCGTTCACTCCTGAAGCTTGTGGCTGCTTTGGTCCGCGTTATGAAAAGCCAGCCGTATGGAATCGGTATCGCCGCACCGCAGATCGGAGTCGCAAAAGCTGTCGCGATCGTAGACGTTTCAAAGCGCGATTTGAAAGCAAAGCGTCTTATTCTTGTCAATCCCGTGATCCTTGAAAAAAAAGAGCCGGAAGGGCGCAAGGAAGGGTGCATGAGTTTTCCGGATTATACGGCATTCCTGAAGCGTCATCGGTGGGTGCGTTTTCGTTGGCAGAACGAGCGCGGCGAATTTTTCGAAAAAATCAGTACCGGGATCGAAGCGATTTGCGTGGAACACGAGGTCGATCATTTGGAGGGTGTGCTTTTTATCGATCATGTGACTTGCCTCAAGACGGATCTTTTTCCCCGATCTTCTATCAATAAAAAAACGGGTGATCGGGACCTGGTATTCGAGCCAGGCCGCGGTCTTTCGTTCGTTAAGCGAAGGTTTTTCTGAGCAGATCTCGTCTGTTCGGAAAAAAGTGACACTGGGTGATCCGACTGTGTCTGGTAGAAATTCTTAAAATAATTTAATTTTTTTAAAAAAAAATTTCGAACTTTCAAATAAATCAACCCTTCCTTAGCATTAATATATCAATATATAGCAATTTATAGCATACAAAAATTTGACAACAGGCTCAAATACGGCTACACTTTTGTCAGAGGGCGATGAGAAGTGAGAACGATAGGAATGAGGGATACAAGATTGAAACTGGGGACGCAGATGCGAGGTGGTTGTGCGTGATGTCTTTTTTGTTTTAGCGATGCGAAGGATGGAGTAAAGAGGGGAGTGTTGCTCATGCTTAGCGCGTATCATAGCGAGAGAAAGCCGTGGGAGATCAAGGCGGTCAGTCTCTTTGTGATCTTCACGTTTCTCATGACACAGAGTGACGTTCAACTCGGTTTCGCCGGCGGTGTTGTGCCAGGTATTTCCGTCGCTGCTCCCACGCCTGATCTTAATAAGTCCGATAAGATCCACTTCATGCAGCAGTTTGATGAAGAGCAACAGTCTCTTCAGGACAAGACGGTCGAAAATCCGTTGGCGGGTGTCACTCCGGATCAAAATCAGCAGAATCCTTTTGTCGGCGATATTCCTCAAGGTCAGATTCCTCAGATCTCCACTTCGTTTTTGACCGGTCAAAATCCGTTGCTCAACAAAACCGACGTTGGCGCGACCGCTCAGGAAGATTCCGCCACTCATATCGTGACGGTGAGTTACACCGACGGCACCTATTTTAGATATCAGAAGGCGAGCAACAAGATCATGGAGATTTGTGATCTGACGCGTCCCGTGCTCGATGACAAAGGTAACATTACCGGTTACGCGCTTGAGACCCGCCAATTTTCGTACGAGACAAGTTCGGACAATGGAACGAATGTTTCGTACGTCCGCGTTATTACGGTGGGCCAAGGAGATCAGCTCAGCACCTATCAAAAATTCACAACTCTTGCGGATGGTCAGTTGGATGAACTGATCGAAACCGGTTATTGGATTTTGAATGATTCAACGAATCAATATGTTCAGTCAGTTTCAGTTCGGTATGATGGGGATCGCGTGACGCTTTATGACCGGACGGCGGATCCCTCCTATTATATAGAAAGGACCTACGAACAGTTGGCGGACGGGGAGAGCCGTCTTTTGAGCTATCAGAAAATCGAAGGGGCCCTTACTTCGATCAACATTGAGATCCAGTACGATGATGAAGGGGGCCTCGTGACGGTGATCGATCGGTTCGAGGGCGGTGCGACCACTCCTGGGGCTGTTAATTTCTGGGAATACAGTCTTACAAACAGGACTGAGCGTGGCGGTCTTTTAGCTGTGGGAGAAATGGACTCCACAAGCGATCAGGTTCTTTCCCGGATGGATATCACGGCGACCACCTACAAGATCACCTATCCCCAGAACGCGACCCAGCTTCTTGTATTTGAACGCCTCGCGAACGGTGGTTTCGGCCGCGTGCTTCGCTATCGCGATACTGGCATCGATTTGGAATATATTTACACGGCGGACGAAGCCACCGGCGCTGAGACCATGACGGTTTTGAATTATACGGACAATATTTTTGTCAAAATAAGTTTTATCGAAGGGATGGCACCGGATGCGTCGAATGGATTGATCGACAGTCCCCAGAATATACTCGAAGCCGGGACGTTCACAATAACCGGGACCACGCCTCAATACACGAAGCTTCTTGAAAAGGCTTCGGGCGGTGAATGGATCGTCACAGACCCCAACGACGGGAGGGTCTTTGATGTCTATGCGGCGTTTCCGAGCGAAGAATGGGGAGGGTTGATACGGAGTCGCGGGCCGCCTGAGGAGGGCTCTGTAATCCTCGCGGACTATCAGTATGTCTACGATACCGCGAGCCGTCGTGTTTATGCCTACGATGTCACAAACCTCCGCTACGCCCTTTACGATTGGAAAGATCCCCAGACCCCACGTCTTTTAGAACAAGGCGATATCGTCCTTGATAAGGACGGCAATGTTCTCTCCCGCGCCGTCACCAAAACCTACGATGCCGAAGTCCTCGGTGCCGTGAGTGTTCCTTCCACGGAATATGAAACTTCGACGGCTTTCGCTTCTGCGAAAGCCGCCCTCCAGTTACGGCCCGATGTTGTTGCTTCGGATATTGAAAACCTTTCGATCATGACCGACTCCAGTGATCCGGGCCATCTGACGGTGGTTCTGCAATACGGGGCTACCGAATATCGTTATCGCTATGACATTCAGGCCAATTCGAGTGTGCTGGCAAAGACCCGTGCATCGAATGAGGACGCCACCTTCCAGGTTGTTGAGTATAGCGCCCAAGGTCGCAAGACGAGTGAATCCCTGGAGGCCGCCGATGGTACGTTGACCCTCCAAGTGACCTACCGTTATGCGATCGAGGACGACAAGACGATTGCTGGAGACGAAGTTCTCGTGATCGATCACAAAACCTACACATTCCGGGTCGCCCGTTTGAATGCTGATCAAACGTTGGGCACGACGTTACGCGTAGGTTTTTATAATGATGCTAAGAAGATTTATTCACTCCAGGAGTCGGGCGACACGAAAGCCAAATGGTACACCTACGGCCCGGAGAGCGGCGATGGCATCATGCTGACGGAAGACGATGTTGCGACAATTCGTCCCGTGCGCGGTCCGCAGTTGGGGCAGGCTTCCGAAGGCTGGCGTCGTCCTGGCGGTGAGAACACGAACGTGGATGAGCTGGTTCGTCAGCTTAAGGCGAAGTTCCGGACCTATGAGGAGTGCGCGGAAGAAAGACTTCGTTCAGGGGGGAGCATGGCGGTGGCGTGCGAGGAGATGCTGGATGATGTCAGCAGTCTCCAGAAGAAGATTGAAAATGAACAATACACCGGAGTGGGCAGCCCGCAATTCCCAGGAGAAGGCGGAAATGGAACTAATGATCTGAACTATCACAGTCCCGCGCCGACGCCGGCATACGTCACGACCATGGTGGGGTTGGGCAGCGCACCGGTCGACAATCCGAGTGCGCAGGTGGTCTACACGAATGATGCCAAGACCACCGCAACGATCTCGCTGAACGGGCTTGTGCAGGATTGGACAGCCGGCATTGACGGTATTTTCGGGAGTGGTGATGATGAAATGTCGAAGGTGACCGAGACCGCGACGAAGACCACGTGGTATTACACAAAGGGTCGCGCGGTCCGTGTTACGACAGTGGAAGGCGATGTCGAAACCGAACTTGCTCGTTATGAATATCCTGCGTCCGGTACGGTGAACGTGATTCAGGCGGACGGGGCCCGTTATGAATATAGCTACACGGACGAGAAAGATCCGTTCGGTTCCGCGGAACTGGTGCGGGCCAAGTACGAAAAGGACGGACAGTGGGTGACCCAGACTTATGAAAACGGCCGCTTGAGTTCCATGTGTGATGGTGCCGGCTCGAATTGCACGACCTACAGTTACGACACCGCGCTGAACCAGGCTGTCCTGACTTCGGCTACCGGAACCCGGATCGTCAATCTTGGCGGGGACGGGAATCTCGGGACCGCAGATGATTATCTTGTGGGAGGAACAGACACGACGCTTAGTGTTGTAAAAGACGTTGATCAAAAGCTTCAGAGTATTGAGGATTTAACAAATGGCACGACCACGACCTTCGAGTATACCGGAACGCAAGTTGCCGTTGCGACAAATTGGACGAGCGGCGGAGTGATTAACGAGGTTACAGTCAACCTTGGTGCGGATGGAGTCCTGGGGACTTCAGATGATCGCCTTCTATATAGTAGCGGGATCTATAACGGTGAGCTTTTCGCCGAAACGTTCGACGAAAACGGACACATGCTTTCATGGGAAGGCTATGTGGAGGTCACACGCCAAGACGCGGATGGACGACTCCTGCGGGCGGACGGTACGGCCGCCATGACGGAGGAAGAGGCTGCGAAAGATCTCGTGCATCAATGGATCACTTACTCCTGGACAAGTGTTAAGACGGTAGGGGCATTGTCGCTTCCGGAGGACGAGCGCGGGGACGGGCTGGATTGGACAGCCACAGTCTCCACTTACCAAATAGAAGGCACGGAGCTCATTCTGCAGAGCCAGTCGGTCTATGAGGCTGGCACCGACGATGTTTTGGGAACGACCGATGATATCCTGACTTATGTCCAGGGGTACGATGCGGAAAACAAGGTTCACTACGAGCAGACGTATGATGCCCAGGGGCGTGTTCTCATCTATAAGAACACGGATACCGGTGATGAGCTCCGCTATACCTATAACGACACGGCGAAGACCGTGACGATTACTTCCAGCGGGAACTATTTCATGCAGGTCTATAAGTTTGATGATGACCATCCCGGGGATCTCTCGTTTGCGCGTCTTATTAAGGAAGAACGCGACGGAATCAAGCGGATATGGGACGAGAACGAGCAACTCGTTTCAGCGTGGCCTTCCCGGTTTGTCGTCGGGGATATCAAATTGGAGGAATTGCGTGAATCTTTGGCGGATGAAGGGGCGGCGAACGATATTGTACTGGAAGCGCTCGGTATCACTCGTGAGCAGCTGGGCACCGTTACCAGAGAGGCCCTTGTCGACGCGCTGAATTCGATTCTTGCCATGGCCGATTTTTATACAAAGGTTGACCTTGATGCTTATCAGGCCAATCTTCCTCAAAACATTCAACAGCTTTTAAGGCGTATTCAGGGCCCCGATGGCACGATGACCGATGACGAGCAAAACCAGCTGAACCGGGCGCTCTTGGAGGCGATTTATCCGGAGGGGCTCGTCGAAAGAATGACCCAGAAATTGAGCGGCAGCTACGTGACAAGCGTGACGAGTAAGGAGGGTGTCACGACGTTCTTTCAGGATGGTGTGATCTTGTCGGTTGTGAAACGTGACGGAACGGTTCTTAGGACTTACACGCATATTGTGGATCCTGTGACTGGTGAGCTGACGGATGTCAATTTTGAAGGGAAGGAGACGCTCGCAAAGGTATCGATATGTCTCGACGGCACAGCCTCGAGCTGTTCGAGTTACCGGGTGATCTACGAGAACGGGACCATACTGGAATACCAGATGAAGGACAATCGCCCGGTGCTTGTGTGGATCGGCGATTCGCTGGGTATCGAATTTACGCAGACGACGGATCCCAAGACCGGAGACCTGACGATCCGCTACAACGACGGCCGTACAAGCGTTTATTCCCAGGCGGCCGGGTTCTACGAGATCCAGCGCTCGATCAGTCTTTGGGGCGATGTCGAGACCTACTGCTACTACGGTTCCACTATGGCCGAAGCCTGCCGGAACGTCGATCTTGCAGCCTCGCAGGGGAAAATCCAGTCCGCGATCGATGCGTTACCCGCTACGGGTATTGACACCGGTACCGCGGAATTCACGGCTCCGGACATACAAGCCGGGGATCCTGGTCTTGATTTTTCGGTCAGAGCGGACGGCAGTATTGCGTTTTACGCGCCGCGTGATAAAACCGAATGGCAGGAGATTCCGAACGTTCTTTTCGTCATTTCCGAATTTGGGCATGTGACAATCAATCAACTGGAGAAGACCCAGATCACGCAGATGATTGAATTCCGGGCAGATGGAACGCTTGCGGGTGTGACAAAAAATGATGCAGACGGACGGGTCGTTGATACGTATCGCTACGATGACGGCGGCAGGAAGATCTTGAGCCATAGCATTTATACGTACTATTCCACGGATAAAACGGATGAAGATTACAGGCTCCTCAAGCTGGTCGAGACCTACAATGTGGCGGATTTAAATACGCGTATCATCAAAGACATCACTGCAAGGGCGGGTGCGGTTACTCAGATCGGGACGCTTGAAAGCCGGGTTCATTACCTGGCACGGCATGCTGAAGCTCAAAAGGGGAAAAACGGTGAAAGCTCCGTTACCGAGGCGCTGCTTGGCCGGTTCGATTATCTGGGGCTGGGTCTTGTGGATTATACGGAGACTTATCTGAAACCGCTTGTTCCAGGCGGGGAATTGCGGTTTTTGTCCTCCGTGCAGCAGCAATATGTTGTGTTCCAGCTTATGCGCAGTGTCACTTACAAAAATCCGACGGGCGGAGGGGCCTGCGGCGCGGAATTTTCCGGTTGCGAGATAGTTTCTTACGATGATTTTACTTATATTCCAGGGACCATGGATGTTGATTTCACGAGCCGCTACGATGTGCTCGAAAATGATATTAATAACGCGGTTCTCCGGAGCGTGTTCCGGACGGAACAGGTGGATGACCGCAGAACGGTCACGCATGATTTCGGGAAAGATTTCCAGGAGGACACGGAGGACGATACTTTTACGGTGAGCACCACTCACAAATTAGACAACGACCTTGTCGGAGATACGACCCGTGAGGAATGGGGCATCGAGTCGTTCGAATATGGGGTTCTGCCTGCAAGCTATACACACAAGGGAGGCTATAAGGAGGCGTACGCGGCCGGCGCTTTCTCGGCGCCCAAGAGCCACACGTTCCAGTATGACGTTTATGGCGATGGCTCGCTGACGCGCACAAAATCCTATCGCTTCATCGGCGGGGTGGAGACGACGGAAGTTACGTACAGCGAAACCCGGAAACTTCTCGGGAGCGAGGCGGGATATGAAGGGACCCTGCGAAGCACGCTCTTGGGAGATCTGAGTGCCGCAGAGCTCGAAAATTTCAAGGGCCAGGAGTTCACGTTTACGAAGACCTGGAAATTCGGGTTCGACAAGGATGAGGAGGACCGGGTTGCGAAATCTGAAAGTTATTCAGTGACGAGCCGCGATGAGAAGATCACCCGGTCGGTTTCCCGCGATGTGATTGCAGATATCCTGACCTACACGGAACAGCTTCGGATTAATCACGCAAGTACGGATCCGGATTATGTGGCCACCCGCAACGCCATCCTTGGAGCCGGTGGTCTTCTTGAAACATCGGATGAGGACATGTTCGAATCCAGGAGCTGGGCCGGCGGGTTTAATACCTTGGATCGTTTTCTTCTGGATCACAATTTTTCGGTCGACATTCGGGGCGACGGAACGCTTAGTCGTTCCAAAACCCTCGAGGTGGTCAACGGCGATGAGACCGGAAAGATTAGTTTCAGCGAGACCAAAGATGTCGCACACAGCACGATCTCCTATGACGGGGTGAATTCGATCGGGACGCTTCTTTTGGGGTCGCTTGCCGGGGAGGCGAACTGGGAAGGGGAACATATCAGCCGGACACAGACCTGGACGGAAGGTTTTGATGTCTCGGGTGCCCGGTTTTTTGAAGGGGAATCCTACCAGTTGACGTCCGTTGATGGGAAGATCACGCGGAGCGCGAACTGGGACGCGGTCAAAGGAGAGGTCAGTTACGATTATCAGGAGCAGATCAAAGTCCCGTACGACACGATCACGGTGAACGGGATCCATGTCGGGCAGAGTCTTTTGGGAGATATTTCAGGGAGTTCGAATTGGGGCTCTAAGAGCATTCTTTACAGCACAAGTTCCAACGAATCGTTCAATGTCGCGGACCGTTTCATTAATTCGGAATATTATCAGGTCACCTCGCGGGACCGTTCCCAGACTCGCACGATGAATATCGATCGGTATCATCCCGACGGTCCGCGCGTGAGTTATTCCACTTCCACCCGTGCTACCCGCCAGGAGATTCAGGATCTTCTTTATAATCCGGACGGTACGGAGAATGCGTCTATTTCCATGCTTCCCGGCGAGCGCGAAATGTTCATGAGCGTTTTCAACGATCCGGAGTTTGCGAACAATCCGTTCTATCTCGTTACCGGTTCTAACGATGCTTTTAATGTGGCCGGTCGCTATATCACCTCAAAAGCCTACCAAATGACGGCGCGGGACGGGGATACCACGCATTCCCTCATGATCGATGATCGCGTTCCGAACGGTTATCCTATCGTGACCTATCAGCGGTCGGAGCGGATGCGCCTTGCGGACATCGCGAGCGGAGACGTGCAGGTCTTCGACCGCAACACCGGCACTTATGCATTGGTTCACGTGAAAGGTCTTTTAGACAATTTGGACGATTCGACACTCACGCTTGTGCCGCCCCCAAACACGATTCTTGAGGGTACTACAACGTTATGGGATGCAATCCAGTCGGCACTCAGAGTCAACCCGTACGCAACTTTTACGATGACCTCGTCGAGTTATGTCATGAAAGACGGAAAGGCGGTCGCGACGACTGTGGGATATTCCTGGAGTTCACGGGACGGAAACAAGAGCTGGAACCTGAGCATGAATGAAGATGCGCCGGACGGCCCCGAGTTAACTTTTACGCAGACGCAGCGTGTGAGCCATGCGGCGGCTCTTGTGGAGGCCAAAAAGGTCGCGGATCCCGTAAAAAAAGCAGAGGCTTTAGCTGCGCTCCGTGGCGATCCGTTGGCTTCAATCGCAATGTCCACGCAGGGGGCGGGGGATCCCGTGTATCAGTGGACGAGTTCCGCAAACTCGAACATCAGCTACGCCATAAGTCTCAATAACTCCGTTCCTGTGGGTGTGGACAATGCGCCGACCGGTACCGAAGTGACCTTCAGCAAGAGCACTCGCGTGAGCCGCGCGAAAGTGCTTAGAAACATCGCCTTGGTCACGAACGAAACGCTTCGAGATCAGGAGCTCGAACGGCTTAACGATAACAAAAATTGCGTTTATTTTTATGAACAACAAGCCGGCGACGATGACCCTGTGTACCAATGGTCGGCTTTGGGAGAACCGAACGTTTCGTACACTTTAACGACGAACACCCACGTTCCGGTCGGAATTCCAGTAAATGGTATTTATCCAAGCCATAAGACCGAGGCTTCGTTCAGCATGAACACCCGTGTTTCGAAAGCTCAGGCGCTTGCCCGTATCGTCAGCGATGCCGGCGGGGCATGGATTGCGAATCCCGAGGACCAGACTGCGGCGCTTCAGGCTTACAATGCGGCGGTCCTTGAACGAAATGCCTTTTATATAATCCAGTCGGGGATTGCCGATCCGGTACTCCAATGGACAGTCGGAAGTGATCCGAATACGAACTATAGTCTTTCGATCAATGAGTCCTGGCATAGCGCCATTTTCAACTTTAACAGACGAGTGAGTGCTGAACATGTTGCAGAGCAATATAAAGACCTGCCGGCGGATGACTCAAGGAAGGTGGCGCTTGAGGCCGCAATCGCGAAGGGTGCGAAAGATAATACTTTCTACATGTCCATGGGAGACCGGGGCCCGATGTATCAATGGACGAACAAGGACGACAAAAATATCAGCTACAGCCTTTCCCTGGATACGAAATTTCCTGTCGGAACCGAAGGCGCTTTTATGGTTCCGCCCGTTGTAACATTCTCGACTAATACCCGCGCAAGTGTTGAGGAGGCCATAGATCAGTGTGCTTTGATCGGGGATGAAACAAAACGTTTGGAAGCGAAAACGGTTCTCGGCTGGGATGAAGCGACGCAAAGTTTGATCCCCAACGGGACCGCGGTCTTCCGCGCGGTGAGCGACGGAATTTCGGCGATCGATGGTATTGATCCCACTTATCAATTTGCAGACATGAACGACTCGAATACGAGTTATACCATTTCGGTTAGAACCGGTGTGCCGACGGGCGATCCTTCCGTAAACACCGGCACGGAAGCGATCTGGGGAGCCACGACGCAGGTGGGTCGTGCCGAGGTTGCGGCATGGCTCAACGATCATCCGGAGATTACGCTCATTGCGGAGGGGGTTACGGCGGCGGAAGCGCTTCAACACGCAGAGAGTTTTTATATTTCCAAGGGGAGCCTCACGGACGAAAAACAATGGCAATACCAATGGATGAATTTCTATGATCCAAATGATCCGGCAGCCGATCCGAACATAAGCTACAGTTTGCAGGTAAGGGAAGACCTCAAGCAGAAAACGCTCACCAAAACAACACAGGTCAGCGCCGCGACGGTGGCCGCAGAACTAGCTGCGGCGATCACTGCCGGGACCATCACGGTGAATGATTCCCGGAAGCTGAAAATCGAAAGAGCGCTTGCTGACGGCGTAACCTTTTCCAAGACCATGGGAGATAAAGGGCCGAACTACCAGTGGACCAGTGACTCGGACAAAAACATGAGCTACAGCCTTGGTGTGGATACGAAGTTCCCAATTGGAGAAGGCGCGACAGCCAGTTTCAGAACCGAATTGAGTTTTACTACAAGCGTTCGCGCGAGCCTTGATGAGATCAAGAATAAGCTTGGACTTATCGCTGACGAGGTGGATCGTAATGAAGCCCTTAACCGGCTGAATAGGGGTGGTGTTTCCGTCATAAGTTCCGTCACGGACGGCGCCTCTGCGCAGGACGGTGTGGATCCTACCTATCAATTTTCGGATGTTGGAAATTCTGATGTCAGCTACAGCATTGCGATCCGCAGCGGTGTGCCGGTCGGATTACCGGATGCGCAGGGTCTTTACAGTCAGTTCACGAGCGAAGCGACCTGGAACGTCTCGACACGCGTGAGCAAAGCGGCTGTTCAGGCATGGCTCACGGCACAGGGGTATTTTCTGATCAACAATGGTATGGACACTGCGGCCGCATTTGCGGATGACGCGATGTATTATCTTTCACAAACCGGCACGAACGACGAAGGACAATACCAGTGGACGAGCACGACAGATCCCAACACAAGCTTCAGCCTGCAGGCGAGTACAGAATTTAAGCAGGTAACTCTGACCACAACGACACAGGTGAGCGCCGAGACTGTTCAAAAGGAGCTTGATGACGCTGTGGCTGCCGGGACGATCACAGCGGCGGATACGAGAAAACCGGCGATCGAAAACGCCATCGCTAACGGAAAGGTCTTTTATAGAAGCCTGGGTGTCAAGGGCCCCAGCTATCAATGGTCAAGCGAGACTGACAGGAACAAAAGTTACAGCCTCGGTGTGGATACAAAATTTCCGGTTGGGACAGGTGTGGCCGCTGGGTTCAGGACGGAACTTACGTTTACGACGAATGACAGGGTAAGCATTGCACTGGCCGCCTCAGAAGCCGAAAAGATCCAGGAAAATGCCGACATTGAAGAAGCACAAGCAAAACTCGCGATGCCGGGAATTGCCGTAACGCGTTCTGTGACAGACGGTGTTCTCGATACAGACGGTATTGATCCTACGTATCAATTCGCGGATCCTTCGGATCAGAACAAAAGCTACAGCATTTCGATCCGGTCACGAGTTCCGGAAGGAAATAATCCGGTGACTGATACCGGTATTGAAGCTACCTGGAGCATTTCCGAGCGTGTCAGCCCGGCTTCTGCGCTCGCAGAAATTGACGCTCTCATAGCTGCCGAAACCTATCCTGCGGCGATCGCCGAACTGAATGCAACAAAGGAAGCACTAACCCAGGCGCTTGCTGAAGGGGATGCGGTTTATTTGGTGAAAGCCGGCTCGAACGATCCGGACCGGCAGTATCAGTGGACGAACAAGAACGACACGAACAAGAGTTATTCACTTACGGTGAAGGACCGCTCTCTTGAGGCGATCCTGACCGTGACGGACCAGATCAGTATGGAGACAGTTTCAGACCAGCTCGCCTTGCTTGATCAGGATCTTGCGGCTCGTCTTCAGGAGATCGAAATCGAGACAGCTTTGACAGTTGAAGAACGCGCGGCGGCGACCCTGAGACTCAATTCGGATTATGCCGCGAAACGCACCTTGATCGTGAATGCAATCGCGGACGGAAAAGTTTTCTACAGGTCACAGACGGGTACGGACGACCCTTCGTATAACTGGGTCAGTAATTCAAATGTGAACATAAATTACAACCTTAATATCAATTCAAAAGTACCGGTTGGTTTGAAGAACGCAGAAGGGAATTATACGCAGTTCAGGACCGAGATATCGTTTACGGCAAGCGAGCGGATGAGCAAAGAATACATGCTGGCCGAAATTCTCGAACTCATGCCGACCGGAAACGCGAATGACAATAAGAAAAAGACTGAAGCCGAGGCGGCCATGAAGCTTGCTGGTACTAGCTTCTATCGGTCTATAACGGACGGCGGAGATCCCAGCTATCAGTGGACCAATCCCCAGGATTCGGATGAAAGCTGGAGCCTTGCGGTTAACACACGTGTTCCGCAGGGAACGGTTGCAAGTCCGCTTTCCAGCGCAACAGAAGCGATATTGAGTCACACGGTCCGCAAATCGCGGCAGGAAGTCGCCTCGTTTATCGCGCAGATCAAGGATCCCGCGAAAAAGGCGGATGCTGAAGCAGCACTCGCGGCCGGAGCGATCTTCTATCTCTCGCAAGCGGGCGATGATGACAAAGTCTATCAATGGACAAATAAAGATGATTCCGGCATCAGTTACAGCGTGACCTATAGCGATCATGTTCCTGCCGGTCTACCTGGCGTCAATGGTGAGTACGCGCAATTTACGAGTGAAGTGATCTTTTCCAAAAATCAGCGTGTCAGTTGGCAGGAAATGCTTACTTTGATTCCGAAAATTACGGATGTCACAAAGAAGAGCGAGGCGTACCTGGCGCTTTTTGAGGCGGATAGTTTCTCTATGTCCCAGGCCGGTAACGATGATCCAGTATATCAATGGACAAGCACGACAGATCCGAATGTCAGCTTCTCGCTTTCAAAAAATCCGCGGCTTGATATTGTGCTCTTCAGCCGTACTCAGCGTGTCAGCAGGGAGGAAGTGGCCGCACAATACGCCTATCTGAACGATCCGGCTGACCCGCGTTACGATGCGAATGATACCCGTTACGCTAATCTGCAGACCGCCCTTGCGGACGGCCGTGTCTTCTATCTGTCGCAGGCGGGACTGGATGATACGTCTTACCAGTGGTCGAGCGTTTCGAGCAAGAATTTGAATTACAGTATGTCCGTTAATACCAAGGTTCCGGTTGGAGAGGAAAGAGCAGACCATACTTATGCGAGTTACAGGACCGAAGTAACTTTCACGAGGAACGAACGGGCCAGTCTCGACGACGCAAAGGCCCAGGCTGCAAAAATCCGCGATACGGCCGACCAGACCGAAGCCTTAGCAATCTTGAATGAACAGAGTGAGACCGGCCTGGCGGTTTATCGCTCGCTTTCGGACGGGGAGTCCGTTCTGGATTACGTGGATTATTCTTATCAGTTTACCGATATGACGAATTTGGACAAGAGTTACAGTATTACTGTGAATTCCGCGGCCCCGGACGGCCCGGAAGCGACGTGGAACATCTCAACGCGCGTTTTACGTGCCACCGTCGCGCAATATGTCACGAATGAATATTTCGCCGGAGACGCGAGCGATCCGAAGCTGCTGGATGCCCTCGCGGCTCTTGATGACGGTGATTCGTTCTTTCTGTCTCGTGCAGGCTCGAATGATCCGACTCAGCAATACCAATGGACAAGCCGGACAAACTCCAACATCAATTACAGCCTTAACGTTAAGGCATCTTGGAATGAGGCGACTTTCAGCCGGACTCGCCGCGTCAGCGTCGAAGATGTTGTTAAGCAGTACGCATATCTTGGCGATGTGAATGATCCCCGGTATGATGCAAGGGACACTCGTTATGCCAATCTGCAGGCCGCATTAGCGGATGGGAAGATATTCAATGTGTCGCAGGTGGGCGATGACGATCCGTCCTACCAATGGTCGAGCGAGACAGACCGGAATCTTAGTTACAGTATGTCCGTCAATACCAAGGTGCCTCACGGGACGACGGAAAATCCGTTACCGGATGGGACAGAAGTAACATTTACCCGCAACGAACGGGTGAAACTGAGTGAAGCTCAAGATAAATTGTTATTGGCCGGAGACGAGGATGATCGCACGGAAGCGGCTGCCGCGCTCGCCCAGGCGGGGGTTATGGTCTACAAGTCTCTTAGTGACGGTGAATCCGTTCTCGACTATGTCGATCCCGTTTATCAATTCTCGGACGTAACGAATCCCGATAAGAATTACAGCCTTGCGATCAGGTCGGGAATCCCCGTAGGTATACCAAGCAGTGAGGGTGTGTATCCGAGTACCAGGACCGAAGCGAATTGGAGCGTGTCGGAACGGATCAGCAGGGAACAGGTTCGCCAGCATATTGAAGCTGATGCGACTGGCGAATGGATAACGAACAGCGCCAAAAAAGCCGAGGCCCTTGCGTCCCTTGCGGACAGCGAAGCTTTCTATATGTCTTACGGCGGCACGAATGATAATGTGACCTACCAATGGACCAGTCGCGCGAATCAGAATGTAAGTTACAGTCTTTTGATAAAGGATAAACCGAATCCTGTGACGGGCATCAACTGGCATGAGGCGGTCTTTAGCCGGAATGCGCGTGTCAGCAAAGAGGAAGTAGCAGCGCAATACGCCTATCTTAAGGACACGGGTGATTCCCGTTACGCGGGTCTTAAATCGCTCTGGCAGACGGAAAAATATTCTATCTGTCAAAAGCCGGCGATGACGATCCGAATTATCAGTGGTCGAGCGAGACGGATCGTAATCTTAGTTACAGTATTTCTGTAAACTCCAAAGTCCCGGTCGGAACCGGAGCGACCGCGGGGGTCGAGACTGAGATAACATTCACAAAGAGTGCGCGCGAGAGCATCGAACAGGCAGTGGCGCAAGCGGGAAAAATCATTGATCCGTCCGATCGGGCTGAGGCATTTGCGGCACTTGGCTGGGACGAGGATGCGAAGACACTGACGCTGAACGGGGCCGTAGTTTCCCGGGTGATCTCGGACGGCGAATCCGCGCTGGACGGCATAGATCCTGTTTATCAGTTTGCGGATGTCAGGAATCCCGACAAGAGCTACAGCATTTCGATCCGCAGCGAGGTGCCGGTCGGAAATCCACCTGAGGATCAGGGGGTCGAAGCGACCTGGAACGTGTCGGAGAGAATCAGCAAGGACCAAGTGTCCCAGCACCTTGCAGCCGAATGGATCGCGGATGCCGCGAAGCTGGCCGATGCCTTGGACACTCTTGAGGACGGTGATGTCTTTTATGTTTCTTATGCCGGCACAAATGATAACGTGACCTATCAGTGGACGGACCGTGACAACCAGAACGTGAGTTACAGTCTTCAGGTCGAGGAGTCCTGGCACGAGGCGAATTTCAGCCAGAATGAGCGTGTCAGCAAAGAAACAGTTTCGGCGGAACTTGGCCGTCTTGCTACGCCCGACGATAGTCGGTACGCGAAACTCCAGGCCAATATCGCGGACGGGAAGATCTTTTTCATGTCCCAGTCAGGCAACGACCAGCCGAGCTACCAGTGGGCGAGTGAGACAGACAGAAATTTCAGCTACGGGCTTTCGCTCAGCGTGGTGAATGAGGCTATTCAGTTGGCGGTGTCCTCGACCGAGCGCATGAGCACGGAATTCGTTCGGCAGACCCAGGCGGCCCTGGTCAAAGATGTGAGCGACAAAAAAGACATTGACGATGCCTTGGCGCTTGAAGGCGTTGTTGTTTACCGCACCCTATCGGACGGCGAATCTGTGCTCGACGGGGATGATGCCAGTCCTACCTACACGTTTGCGGATCCGACCAATGCCGACCGGAACTATGCTCTGGCGGTTAATGCGTACGCTCCGGACGGTCCCGAGGCGACCATCAACATTACGACCCGCATTAGTAAGACCCAGGTCCGCCAGCATATCGAGTCAGATGCGGGAGGTGAATGGATCCAGGACCCGTTGAAAAAAGCACAGGCGGTTACAGCACTTGCGGACGGGGATATGTTCTACATGTCTCAAGGAGGAACTGACGACACGCCCCAATATCAGTGGTCAAGCATGGCCAATTCGGATTTGGGTTACAGCATGCAGATCAAGGACAGCTGGCACCAGTCGATCTTTTCGCGGAGCGAACGAGTGCTGATGGCGGAGTTGTTGCTGATTTACAACGCTGCCACGGAGCAAGGGGCCTTGGTTGATGCCTATAACGCGCGTAAGGCTGAGATCGAAGCTGACCGGGACGCGCTGCCGGCGGGAGATTCGAGGATCGCAGATCTTAATGCCGCGCTAACGCTACTGGAGACGGATTATACGACGCAAAAAGACCTGCTCGCCCAAGCTATTGTGGACGGGGAAATGGTCTCCAGAATCCAGGCGGGCGATGACGATCCGTCTTATCAGCTTTCCAGCAAAACGGACCACAACAAGAACTACAGCCTTACGGTTAATCTGCATGCTCCTGTGGGGGAACCCGACGCAAACGGGAATTATACTGTATTCCGGACAGAATTTGCGATTACGCTCAATCAAAGGGTCAGCATAAATGAAATCGATAAAGAGAGCGTTTCTTACAATTACATCAAAGATCCGGCGCAACTGGCTGCAATCGACCAGGCCCTTACGCCCGATGAGACCGCCGGGATCATGGTCTATAAAGCCGTGACCAACGGCGAAGATCCGGTGTATCAGTGGTCGAGTCCGACGAACACGGACGTGAGTTACAGCATCGCTTTTGACACGCACGTGCCGACAGGGATCGGGGCGACGGCGGGTTATACGACGATTGCAAATTTTACAAAAACAGAGCGTGTGGGTCGCGCAACAATGCTGGGGCTTCTTCCAAGTATCGGTACTGAAGCGGATGATACAGAACGACAGAATGCCGAAAGCGCAATCGCGGACGGGGACAGTTTCTCGGTTTCAACGCGTGGCAACGAGGATCTGAACTATGCGTGGTCCAGCTTCTCGAATCCCGGTGTCAGCTATTCGATTACGATGGACGTGCATGCTGTGCGGGACATGAAAGGCACTTTCAAGAAGACGACGCGCGTGAGCCAGGAAGATCTCGAGACAATAACGGAAGTGACTGCTCCGGTCACGGTATCTCAGGGGGTGGCAGACGACCGGTTTGGCGTTGACGCAAGTGGCCAGGCGATCCCGGTCCGGGATCTGCTTTTAGGGGATCTCTTGAATGATTCAAACTGGGATGAGGCGACTGTCCAGCTCGTGGAAGGGGTAGGGGCAGACGGTGCGCTCGACTGGACCGGTTACTCCATTACATCCGAGGATGGGAGCATTACTCGTATGGTGATCCTGAGCTTGGAAGTGAATGCGGACGGGAAATACGTTGATCTCGATCCGACGACTCCCGATACGATCGACCGGATCCAGTACATCGAGACCACCAAAGTCGCGGCGGATACCTTGATTGCGGGCGGACGCACGGCGCAGGAACTTTTTGGAGGTTATGTGGATGCAGGGGCCTGGCCGGTCTCGCACGTAACGGTTTCGTTCAATTCTTTTGCCGAAGCCGGCCGGGTGCTGGCGGAAGATTTTTATGATCTTGCGAGTTATGACTCGAATAAAATCAGGATCGCAACGCTGACCGAAACAACTGTGGGTCCCGTGCAGGTTGAGTTCATTACCCAGGTCGATCAGGCGGAGGTTCTTAAATCAGTGAACCTGATCCGCGACGAAGCGATGCAACAGGCCGCAAACCTGGCAGCAAGCGATCCCCTTGCGGTTTATTACAAAATTGAAGGGGACGGCAAACAAATATCTTATCAGTGGACCAGTTCCCAGGATCCCAATGTCTCCTATACCATTTCCGTTGATCTTCAGGTGTCGGTTGCCAACTTGCCGCTGGCACTAGAACTGGCGGACGCGATCACCTCAAATTCAACGGTGACGTTCGAAGCGCTGAAAAATGCGGAGACCCTTGAAGTATTTAAAACGCTTGTGGCTGGATCCAATTTGTCTTCAGAACTGCAGGATGCCGTTGCACAATTGATCGAGGCGGGATGGCAAAAGGTAAAAGCGGATTTGAACGACCCTGATCTCAAGAAAAAAGAAAGTTTCACGCAGGAAGCCGTTTTTACAACCACAACGCGCGTCAGTCGTGAAACCATTGTGCAATCCTACAACAACCAGATTGCAAGGACGTTGGTATCCCTGATTGATACGAGTTCGGACGTAACGCTTTCGGGTCTTCTTAATGCGAATTTTACTGATTTTAAGACGATGGTTGCGAATTCTCAAACACTGGCTTCCGACCTGAAAGAGGTTATCGGTGAGCTGACCGAAGACGATTGGAATGTGGTCAAGGAAGGCATGAGTGATCCGGGTATCATTACGAACGCGCTTGTTTCTGTAATTTTATCTTCGAGTGATCCCGGGGTTACGCTGGAACAGCTTCGGAGTGCGCCGGATCTTACAGCGTTCAAGAATCTGGTCGCGAGTTCCCTCTTGTCCGATGATATGAAAGCTTATGTTGCGACGTTGGATGAAGAGGACTGGGAGAAGGTCGCCGCGGAAGTCGATTCGCCCGAAGGAATTTCCGCAATAAGTTCCGAAGAACTCAAGATGCTTATGCAGGCGGTCCAGGAGAGTACGAACCTGGCTATTACCTTTAACCGTACGGATACGGTCGACGGCTCGCGTGAGGTATTGACTCAGTATACCTGGACGAGCATTGACGGGATCAAGTCCTATGCGCTCGGTTTTACCAATACCGCGGTAGTAAGCGATATAGTCGGCGACGAGGAGGTCGTCGAATATGAGCGCACAGCGAGTTTCTCCATGTCCCAGAACTTTGCCAAGATCGAGAAAGAATTCCTCGTCCAGCTTTGCCTCGTGCCGTACATTGTGACTTCTATTGGGGATTCCGGGAATCCGGGTGTCACGGTGTCCCAATTGCAGGGTGCGGCGACACTTGCCGGGTTCCAGGCACTTATCGCCAGTTCAAATCTTGGCCAGGATATCAAGGATGCGGTTGCTGCCTTGATCGAGGCGGATTGGTCCAAGACGCAGAGTTCTCTTCAAAATCCGAAGCTTGTGACATCCTTGGGTTCAGTGGCAAACAAGAAACTTGCGGAGGCACTGAACGATATTGATGATTACACCCTTTTCACGATGACCCTGACAGGAGAGGGCTACAGCTACAGCTGGGAATCGCTTGATGGGAATTTGACTTACACATTGTCCCAGTCGACCGACTGGATCGCGACAGGATCGGATGAGAGCGGGACCGATACTTACGATGCGGATGAGACATGGACCTTTAAGTCGGAGAAGAATATTTCGCAGTCCGCAGTTTCAGGCTATGAATCGGTTCTGACACCCGATAAGCGGAGACAGTACAGCGAAGCGCTTGCCAATGTGACCTCCGCGACTGATTTTTCGATGACAAAGACAGGCCGGGACGTGAACTACAGCTGGGTGAGCGCTAATAAGGCAAAAGTTTATACGCTGACGAAGACTTTCGCAAAAGTAGAATCATTAGAGGGCCAGGATGTTGTCGGAAAGTGGGACTTTAACGTTCAGATGAACGTTCGCCGCAGTATGGTGGAAAAAGCCGCCGCAAATCTTCCCGAGGGCTTGGAAAAGACCCAATATCTTGCCGCGCTCCGGGACTCGGCGAGCTGGACCAAATTTACGATGACGATCAGCGGGAATGATATCAACTACAAGTGGACCGGGCGGAACGGCACAAAGACCTACAGTCTGACAAATAATCCGATTTGGACGGAATACTCGGACGCAGACGGGAATATGACGTATCAGAAGGACGATAAATGGAATTTCTCGGTAATGGACCGTGTTGCTAAAACTTACGTCAATCAATGGATTAACGACATCGGGGATCCTCTACAGCGGGATCAATGCTGGAAAGCGCTTCAGGATACGGATATGTCCTCCGTTTATACCCGGACCCAAAGCGGAGATATTACGACTTACCGCTGGACAGGCCGGGACGATGCAACAAGTTACATTCTTAGCCAGAGCAAGCGGTATACACTCAAAGTTGCGGTGGATGCGGGCGGCAATGTGATCAAGGATGAGCAGGGTAACGTGACCTATGAAAAGGACGGAGATGGCAATTATCTCTACGATATGACGTTTGAATGGTATTTCAGGTCCGAAGTACTCGTAACCGGGGACGCCGTAACGGGCTACGCTGCGAAACTGGAGAACGATGTACTGCGAAACCAGTATATCCAGGCCCTTGCGGATGTTACGGAGGCAACATTTTTTACCAAGAGCACTGCTGGCGATGAAGATTCCTATTCATGGACTTCCTATGACGAAGAAAATACCGCCCAGAAAGCGACGTATACCTTGAGTATGACGAGGGAAAAGTTTTTTAAGGAGGACGGGACTTTGAGCACAGACGATATCGAGCGCTGGAGTTTCCGGAGCGAACACTCGGTCGATGTCAGCGTGATCAGGTATCTGATGAAATATCTTGACGACGACATGAAAGAGAACCTTCAGGATGTTTTGGATGAATTGGCCGAAAAAGACCTGGAAAAGAGCATCGTGTTTACGAAAGCCACAAACGGGTTGGAAGATTCTTATACATGGCAGAGTTTTGACCGTGTGAAAAGCTACAATTTAAGCGCATCAAGGATCGATGCGTCTGTTGAAGGCTCCAGGTGGTCTTTCACCGAACAGGTGACCGTCCCGAAACTTGCCGTAGAAGGTTACACGGACCTTTTGGAAGTAGAGTATCAAGCCCAGTATGGCCAGGCACTGCTTGATGTTTGCGCGGCCGATGATGCCAGTTGCACGCCGACAGTCTATACGATGACCAGAAGTGGAGATGACGTCAGTTTTGGTTGGAAAAGCAAAGACGAATCAAAAACTTATTCACTCGCACGCACCACTGAAAAGGCCCTTAAAACCGACGGGGTGCCTCCCACTTATAACGAGCGCCAGAAATGGAGTTTTTCGACCAGTATCCGCGTAACCAAAGATGAAGCGGACAATTATGTGAATTTGCTCGGGTCCAACGCAGTACAGCAACAATACCTTGATGCTCTGGATTTGCTCGAGGATGATGCCACCGACAATGTCGACGATGCCACGGTTTACACGAAAACGCTGAGCGGTGAGTCGCAAAGTTACAGTTGGCAGGCACTTGACGGGCTCACGACCCATCGTCTCGCTCTTTCGAAAAACCTGGTCTATCAGCCCGAGCTTGATACCCAGGGAAATGTGATTCTCGTGGATGGCGAGGTTCAATATCAAAAAGATCCCGTAACGGATGAACTTGTCTACGAGACACAATTAAAGTGGAATTTCAGTTCGGAAAGGCTGGTTCTGCGCTCGGAAGTTTTGAGCGAGGATAACAAGATGAGATTGGAGACCACGGAACTGCGTGAGCAATACCAGGCCGTTTTAGATGAAACACCGCTCACGGTCGCGTTCAGCCGTACGACAAGCGGGACCGATGTTTCCTATTCCTGGCATAGCAAGGACAAGATACGGAACTTTACGTTCGGCAAAACTATGGTAGAAGTTGAAACCGGAAAAGATTCTTCCGGGGAACCTGTGTTCGGTCTCGAAGTGGGTAGTTGGTCTTTTTCGGAACAGGTCGCGGTACTGAAATCAGTAGTCGAAGCAAATATTGCAAAACTTTGGGACAGCGACCAGATAACCCAGATAACGGCGGCACTTGCGGATACGGATGAATTCACTGTTTACACACGCACGACAAGTGGTATGTCTGTCAGTTATGACTGGCAATCGGTCGATAAAGCACGGAACTACTCATTATCTTCGGAAAAAATCAAGGATCCTGACGGCGCTCTTGTCGATGTGAAATGGACTTTTTCCACGAAATTCCTGGTCCAGAAAATCGAAGTGATGAATCACGCGGAAGAAATGGATGCCGAGTACCGGGAGCAATATGAGAATGCCCTCGATGATACCAATGATGCGACTGTTTACTCCAAGACCGTGAGCGGCGGTGATGTCGCCTATAGCTGGAAATCGGTAGTTGGGGGGACCTACAGCCTGAACCGGACCATGGAAAAGGTTTATGTCCCTGACACGAACGCGGACGGAAGCATCAAACTTGATGATCAGGGCGAAGTGATCTACAAGGTCAAGGCGGGGACCAGCGATCTGGAATATGCCGAGGCCCGAAGGTGGACTTTCAGTAGACAGAACCTGGTGTTGAGGACCGAAGCGGCCGCGTATGAAGACAAGCTTGAGACTCTTGAGGCTAAAAGCCAGTACAACCTTGCGTTGGCCGACACGGACCTTGCGACGGTTTTTACCCGCGTTACGAGCGGGAACAGCATCAGTTACAGCTGGAAATCCGTGAGCGGCAGCAAGAACTATAATCTCGCCAACGAAAACGTCAAGGTTCTCGCAACCGAGACGATTGACCCGGATACAAAAAAAGTAACAAGCCGCACGTTTACGGACAACGAAAAATGGTCATTCAGTGAACAGGTCTATGTGCTCAAAGCCGCGGTTGAGGGGCATGAAAACCGTCTTGAAAGCGCCGAACTTCAGGCACAATACGGTCTTGCGCTCGATGACATCGCGCTTGGCACTTATTTTACACGGGTCACGAGCGGTGCTGACATAAGTTACAGTTGGAAGTCGGCGGACGGCATCAAGACCTACACGCTTTCCGAGGAGCGGGTCATCGAAACGCCGGCCACGGAAACGACGCCGCCCGTTTTTAATGAGGCGAATGCCAAGTGGAGTTTCAGCGGCCAGTTCCGCGTGCAGAGAATCGAGGTCGCGGACCATGTGAACGATCTTGAAGAGGAATACCAGGCCCAATATGAGGCGGCGCTTCCCCCTCCCGATACCGGGATCGTTTATACGAAATACACAAAGACAATAAGCGGAGCAAGTTTTACTTACAGCTGGGAAGCCACAGACGAAGGCTCTATATACAGCCTTAGTCGCTCTACGGAAAAGATTTATGTTCCGGAAGTCGAGACCGTTGACGGCGTTGAGCGCATCAAGACGGTAGACGGGCAGGTAGTTTATCAAACAGATCCCGCCGACCCGACAAAGTTTCTTACCGAGCCGATCAGAAAATGGTCCTTTAGCGAGCAGGTTTTTGTGCCCCAGACAGTAGTTCAGGATCATGTCGCAGATCTTGAGACCTACCTGGCGCGGGCGCAGGCAACTGAGGCGCTGGCAAATGCAGTCACTGGTTTTGCGGCGTTCACTCGCACAGTGAGCGGGACAAACGTTAATTTCAGCTGGAAATCATTGACCGGCGGGAAAACCTACGGCCTGAGTTCTGATATTGTGAAAATTATGACGTCCGAAACGCTGGTCGCGTTTGAAGACAACATCAAGTGGAGTTTTAGCGAACAATCTCTGGCCCTGAGAAGTGAGGTGGAAGGGAATAGTTCGAACCTTCTCGCAGACCAGCAACAGCAGTATAGCGACGCTTTAGCTAACACGAACGATTCGACCTATTTCACGAAAACGATGAGCGGCAGTGATCTGAGTTACAGCTGGAAGGCGAAGGACGGGATCAAATCCTACACGCTTTCCGTTGACCGGGTGGTCACAACGCCTGCCAGCGAAACACCCGCGACGGAGACAACTCCCGCCACTTACGTGCCGGGTGTTTATTCCGAGACAAATGCAAAATGGACCCTGAGTGAACAGATTCGGGTGAAGAAAGTGGAGATCGAGGAACAGATCAAGGATTTTGAAGATCCGACTGTCGCGGAACAGTATGCCGCCGCGCTCCGGTCTCCTGAGACGAACGAGCTTACGATCTACACCAAAACTATTAGCGGCGGCGACGTCAGCTATAGCTGGAGAAATCCGGACGGCACGGCCACTTACAGCCTGGGCCGCGTCGTACAAAAGATCTCGGATGCCGACGGTAATTTGGCCGAAACCCAGTACAAATGGAATTTTTCGAAGCAGGTTTATGTCACAAAGACGCTTGCGGCCGCTTATGCCGATAAGCTTGAGATCGATGCCGTAAGAGAACAGTACACAACAGCTCTTGCGGATACGACCGGCGTAACTGAATACACCATGAGCTTGAGCGGCACCAACAAGAGTTATTCATGGAAATCAAAAGACGGCGCCAAGACTTATTCGCTTAGCAGGACAGATGTTCTGACCCAGCAGGCGGATGGGACGTGGCAGACCCGTTCAAAATGGAACTTCAGCGAGCAAGTTCTCGTGCTTCGTTCGGAGGTGGACCAGCATGGCGGCGATCTTGAGGCCGACGATGTGCGTACTCAGTACACGACGGCACTCAACGGCGATCACACGGATGCTTCTACCGTTTATACCAGGATGACAAGCGGTAATGAAGATTCTTACACCTGGAAGGACAAGAACGGGATCACGACTTACAATCTCTCGAAACTCCTGACGGAAACGACCGGTGCGGTGAAGTGGTCGTTTTCAGCCTCTGCGCTCGTGCAATATGCGGAACTTTTGAATCATCAGACTGATCTCGCATCGCAGGAGGAGCGTGACGATTATAATGACGCAGTTGCTGATCATGATTCCTGGACGGAATTTACACGTACGACTAACGGCGGGGATGTGACCTATTCCTGGAAGAGCGTCGACAAGCAGAGGACTTATGCGCTCTCAAAGAGTATTGTCCGGGAACTTCAGTTGAACGGCGATTATCTCGACCAGTCGAAGTGGAACTTCAGCACGCAAACGGTCGTGAACAAGGAAGTATTCACGGGAGCGAACCCGTTCCTTGGCACGGCGCTCCAGCTGCAATATGCCGCCGCCCTTATCGATACGAGTGACGTGACGGAATTTTCCATGTCCACCAGCGGCAAAACGGTAAGTTATGCCTGGAAGAGCAAAAATGGGGACAAAAGTTATTCGTTGGCGAAATCGCTGGCCCGGACGCTCGTTTCCCAAGTAACGAACGAAGAGGGAGTCGTCACCGAAACTTATGAGACCCGCGACAAATGGGACTTCAGCGAGCAGATTACGGTCCTCATTTCCGAAGCGGAGTCTTATAAGGCTCTCCTGCCCGAAGATCAGATTTCCCAATGTGAAGCAGCGATCCCGGCCGGAGTGAAAACAGCAAGCCGCTCGACCAGCGGTTCGGATGTCAGCTATGGTTGGAAGTCCGGGGACGGCAGGCACACCTACAGCCTTTCGAAGAACATGGTGCAGGAGCTTCAGGCAGTGCTGCAGCCGGACGG
The DNA here is from genome assembly GCA_041653795.1 of Candidatus Omnitrophota bacterium. Lineage (GTDB taxonomy): Bacteria > Omnitrophota > Omnitrophia > Omnitrophales > Aquincolibacteriaceae > Aquincolibacterium. The sequence continues at coordinate 862 of JBAZER010000026.1, read as the reverse complement.
AACCTATTATGTTTCGCGGGAAAAATTTAATTTTGCAACGCAGACTGCGGTTGCCAAGGCACTCGTGGCCGGTCATGTTGATGATCTTGCCATGGCGGATACGGACAATCTGAGCTCCCAGCAACTGAGGGAACAATATAATGCATCGCTCGCGGACACGAACGATTTTACCCAGTACACCCTGTCGGTGAGCGGTACCGACGAAAGCTATAATTGGCGTGCCGTGGACGAATCCAAGACTTATTTGCTTTCAAAATCCATAGTCCAGGAACTACAGGCCAATGGCGAATATTCCGCAAAGCCAAAGTGGAGTTTTTCGATCCAGCAGGTTCTGGACAAAGTGCTTGTGGACGGTCACGTCAATGATCTCGCCGCGGCGGATACTGCCAATCCGAACTCCCAGGAATTGAGAAAACAGTATACCGACTCGCTTGCCGAAGGCGCCTACGATGCCTACGCCGGATTCACGGCGTCGACAAGTGGGACGGATGTGAGTTATAGCTGGAAGTCGGCGGACTGGAAGAAGAGTTACAGCCTCAACAAGAGTGAAACAGCCGTTCTTCAGGCGGATGGAACCAGTACCGTTTGGACTCCGAAGTGGAGCTTTTCGATCCAGCAGGCGGTATCCCTCGAGTATGTAAACGCGTTTGTCGCGAGTCTTCCGGCCAATTCCACGCAAGAGACTGATCAACTGAGGCAGGCACAAGAAGCGCTTGGGACGACAAACGGAGTGTCTAATTATGACAGCCATGCCGGGTTCACAATGTCAATGAACGGGACAGATGTGAGTTATAGCTGGAAGTCGGCGGACGGGAAGAAGAGTTACAGCCTCAACAAGAGTGAAACGGCCGTTCTTCAGGCG
>JBAZER010000025.1:0-36024 GCA_041653795.1 Candidatus Omnitrophota bacterium | reverse complement strand
AGGTTTTTAATTTCCCTCCCATCCGATTGGAGCGTGTGTTATCCTCCGTGCCGCCGGGTGGATACCATGTGCCCGCGGCGGTCATTTTATGATTATCAGCCGCTGGACAGTTCTCGAAACCTGAAGTATCCTAGACGCCAAAATGAAGGCGTTCTGATCAGTCCTGATTCCCATTAATTAAAGAATGAACGGGTAATTAGGACAGCCCCAATCAACCCTTGAAATTAACGAGAGGATTGGGGCAGTACGGAAGCCCACTGATTCACTTACCCCAGAGAGAACCATGAAAAAAGCGATACTAGCGCTCGAGGATGGTGTGTGGTTTGAAGGCGAGAGTTTCGGCGCCGAGGGTGAAGCTTTCGGTGAAGTCGTCTTTAATACGGGTCTCACTGGCTATCAGGAGATCCTGACAGATCCTTCCTATAAAGGCCAGATGGTCGCCATGACCTACCCGCATATCGGCAATTACGGCATCAACTCTAGCGACGTGGAATCTTCCCGGCCCTGGGTCGAGGGGTTTATCATCAAGGAACTGAGTCCGGTGGTGAGCAATTACCGCTCCGAGATGACGCTTGATCAGTACCTGAAAAAATACAATATCCTCGGTATCCAGGGGATCGACACCCGCAAACTTGTAAAGCATTTAAGGACCGTGGGCGCGAAGAAAGCGGTCATTTCCACCCAGGAACTGGATCCGAAAAAACTTATCCAGAAAGCCAAAAAATCCCCAAGTATCGAAGGCGTCGATCTTGTCAAAGAGGTGATGTGCCAGAGGCCTTACGTATTTGAAGATCTGATGCCTGCCGAATTCGCTTGGGGTGATCAGAAGAAGAAAAAATTTAAGGTGGTAGCCGTGGACAGCGGAACAAAATGGAATATTCTTCGGAAACTCAACCAGCACGGTTTTCATGTTCAGGTCGTTCCAGCGTCCGCGACCGCTGAGGAGATCCTGGCGTATAAACCTGATGGTGTTTTTCTCGCGAACGGTCCCGGCGATCCATCTGCAGTGAAATATTTGATCGAAACGGTTCGAAAACTTATAGGGAAACGGCCCATTTTTGGGATATGCCTCGGGCATCAGATGATCGGACAGGCACTCGGCGGCAAAACCTTGAAACTCAAATTCGGTCATCATGGCAATAACCAGCCGGTCATGGATCTTAAGACCCGGAAGATCGAGATCACTTCCCAGAACCATAACTTTGTAGTGGATATCAATACGCTTCCCAAAGGGGAGGTGGAGATCACCCATATCAATTTGAATGACAAGACGCTCGAGGGGCTGCAACATAAGAGGCATCCTCTTTTCAGCGTGCAATATCACCCCGAGAATTCCCCGGGGCCGCATGACAGCGATTACCTCTTTGCGAGATTTTACGAACTGATTGATAAACACGCAGGTTAAAAAAAGAAACGAGTAATATTATGCCAAGGCGCAATGACATCAAAAAGATCCTGATCATCGGGTCAGGCCCCATCATCATCGGCCAGGCTTGCGAATTCGACTACTCCGGGACACAGGCATGTAAGGCTCTTCGCAAAGAAGGTTATGAGATCGTGCTTGTGAATTCCAATCCTGCCACGATCATGACCGATCCGGAAATGGCGGATCAGACCTACATCGAACCCTTGACCGTTGAAAGTCTTGAGAAGATCATCGCCAAGGAACGGCCGGACGCTCTTTTGCCCAATCTTGGGGGACAAACGGGACTTAATCTCTCCTCTACGTTGTATAAGGCCGGTATTCTCGAGAAGTACGGCGTTCAAATCATCGGGGTCAAGGCGGATGCCATCGAACGCGGCGAAGACCGCGAGGTCTTCAAAACGACCATGGCCCAGCTTGGGATTCCGGTGCCGCAGTCCGCGACGGCAAATTCGGTCGCAGAATGCGAAGAGATCGCCCAGAGGATCAGTTATCCGGTCGTGATTCGTCCCGCTTATACGATGGGCGGCACCGGCGGCGGGATTGCCTATAACGTTGAAGACCTGCGCATCATCGCGCTCAGAGGGCTCACGGTGAGCATTGCCCGTCAAGTATTGATCGAAGAAGCGGTGATCGGATGGGAGGAATTGGAACTTGAAGTTGTCCGGGACGCGAAAAACCAAAAAATCACGGTTTGTTTTATCGAAAATGTGGATGCGATGGGCGTTCATACGGGGGACAGCTTTTGCGTGGCGCCGATGTTGACGGTCGCGCCCGAGCTGCAGAAAAAACTCCAGGAATATTCTTACAAAATCGTCGATGCGATCGGCGTGATCGGCGGTACGAACATTCAGTTCGCGCATAATAAAAAAGACGGCCGCGTAGTCGTAATTGAGATTAATCCGCGCACGTCCCGGTCCTCGGCGTTAGCTTCGAAAGCGACGGGTTTTCCGATCGCCATGGTCTCGACGCGGCTTGCTGTCGGACTGACAATGGATGAGATCCCTTATTGGCGGGACGGCACGCTTGAGAAATACACTCCGAGCGGTGAGTATGTCGTCGTTAAATTCGCCCGCTGGACGTTCGAAAAATTTCCCAAGGCCAAGGACATCCTTGGGACCCAGATGAAAGCCGTGGGGGAGGTTATGTCCATCGGCAAGACTTTCAAGGAAGCGTTCCAGAAAGCCATCCGGTCTCTTGAGATTGGCCGTTACGGTCTCGGGGGGGCGAAGGATTTCCAACATCTTTCCGCGGATCAGCTCCGGAAACATTTGGCCCATCCTTCGAGTGAGCGGATCTTTCTGATGTATGAAGCTCTGCGGAAGGGGTTTTCAGTGGAGGAACTTCACCGCACGACCCACATCGGTGAATGGTTCATCGGCGAGATGAAAGATCTCGTGACATTCGAAGAAGAGATCCTCCAGTATTCCTGGGACAAATTTACAGACAAAGACCTCATCAAAGCCAAAGAATGGGGCTTTGCCGATCGCTATCTTGCGGGACTCTTCAAGGTTTCGGAATCTGCGGTGAGGGAGCGCCGGATCCGTCTCGGCAAGGTCGCGCGGTACGAGGCTGTGCCGGTAAGCGGCGTGGAAAATGCGGCGTATTATTATTCCACCTACCATCCGGGTAAAGAAGATGTGCCGGTTTCGAAGAACAAAAAAATCCTGATCCTCGGCGGCGGTCCGAACCGGATCGGCCAGGGGATCGAGTTCGATTATACCTGCGTGCATGCGGTCTTGGCACTTCGCGCGGCGGGCTATGAATCGATCATGATCAACTGCAACCCCGAAACCGTTTCGACGGACTACGACACGGCTAACAAGCTTTACTTCGAGCCCCTGACGATCGAGGACGTCTTGACGATCTATGAAAAAGAAAAACCCGACGGCGTGATCGTTCAGTTTGGGGGTCAAACGCCTCTCAATATCGCCCGGCAGCTTAAGGAGGCCGGAGTGAAAATCCTTGGGACAACGCCGGAAAGCATCGCTTTTGCGGAGGACCGCGAACTGTTCCGCGAAAAGATGATCGAGCTCGGCATCCCGCAGCCCGAAAGCGGCATCGCGCGTTCACTGGAAGAGACGCTTGTGATTGCGGGAAAGATCGGCTATCCGCTGATGGTCCGCCCTTCCTTCGTTCTTGGCGGTCGCGGTATGGAGATCATTTATGACGAAACCATGCTGAGGAAATATGCGGTCGAGGCCATCAAGGTCAGCCCGGAACATCCGATGCTCATCGATCGTTTCCTCGAAAGGGCACTCGAGTGTGAAGTCGATGCCCTGTCAGACGGAAACGATTCTTTTGTCACGGCGGTCATGGAGCACATTGAATGGGCCGGAGTGCATTCAGGAGATTCGGCCTGCTCGATCCCAAGCCGGACGATCTCAAAGAAACATTTGAAGCAGATCCGGGACTATACGGCCAAGATCGCGAAAGCGCTCAAGGTCGTAGGTCTTATTAATGTTCAGTACGCGATCTGTGACGGCAAGGTCTATATTCTCGAAGCCAACCCGCGTGCCTCGCGCACCGTGCCGATTGTCTCCAAAGTCACGGGCGTGGCGATCGCGCGTATCGCGACCGAGACGATGCTCGGGAAAAAAATCAAAAGTTTTCCTCAATTGAAAAAAATCAAAACGCCGTTCGTCGGCGTCAAGGAAGCTGTCTTTCCGTTCAATATGTTCCCGGAAGTCGATCCTATCCTTGGCCCCGAAATGCGTGCCACGGGGGAAGTGATGGGGGTGGGGGACAACTTCGGCGTTGCGTTCTACAAAGCACAGGAAGCCACAGGGGCTAAACTTCCGTTGGAAGGGAATGTGCTTCTAACTGTTGCGGGCAAGGACAAGGAAATGCTTCCTCCCATCGCGCGGAAACTTGCAGCGCTCGGGTTTAAGATATTTGCAACCGAAAAAACAAGTACGTTTCTGACATCCCAAAAGGTCGAGAATGCCTTTATCAAAAAGATCCATGAAGGGCAGCCGAACATTGCAGATGCCATCAAAAATGGCGAGTTGCATCTTATTATCAACACGCCGGAAGGATGCGGAAGCCAAGCCGATGACAGCTATATCCGCATGATGGCCATCCAGCGCAAACTGCCGTATGTGACTTCCATGGCTGCGGCTGAGGCAACCGTGGCAGGGATCGAAGCTGCGAAAAAGGATACGATCGCGCCGAAATCGCTGCAGGATTATTATGGCATGAAGAAACAGCTGGCTACCGTCTAGAAAGTCAAAATGCCAAAACGAATCGACATCAAAAAGATCCTCATCATCGGATCCGGTCCCATCATTATCGGTCAGGCCTGCGAATTTGATTATTCAGGAGTGCAAGCCGTGAAGGCTCTGAAGGAAGAGGGCTACAAGGTTGTGCTCATCAATTCGAACCCTGCGACCATCATGACAGACCCTGATCTCGCGGACGCAACCTACATTGAACCGCTAACGGTAGAATTTCTTGAAAAGGTCATCGCCAAAGAGAAGCCCGACGCGGTCCTGCCGACTATGGGGGGACAGACGGGGCTGAATCTTGCAGTCGAGGCTTACGAAAAAGGAGTATTCAAACGCCATAATGTCGAGATGATCGGCGCAAAATACGAGGCGATCAAAAAGGCTGAAAATCGCGAGGAATTTAAACGCGCCATGCAGAAAATCGGTCTGGATCTTCCTAAAAGTGATTTCGCATACTCTTTGGAAGAAGCCGAGAAAGTTGCCGAAAAGATCGGTTATCCGGTAATCGTACGGGCGAGTTTTACGCTAGGCGGTTCCGGGAGCGGTGTCTGCCACAATCTTGAAGAGCTCCGGGCTACGGCCCGTACGGGGCTTGATTACAGCCGGGTCCATGAGATCTTGATCGAAGAATCGATCGTCGGATGGAAGGAGTATGAACTTGAGGTCATGCGCGATATCAACGACAACTTTGTAGTCATCTGTTCGATCGAAAATCTTGACCCGATGGGCGTTCATACGGGTGATTCCATCACTGTGGCGCCGGTGCAGACCTTAACAGACCGGGAATATCAGCGGATGCGCGATGCCGCACGCAAAGTCATGTCTGAGATCGGTATTGAAACCGGCGGTTCGAACGTTCAGTTCGCGGTCGATCCAAAAACAGGTCGCATGGTCATTATCGAGATGAATCCGCGTGTTTCGCGATCTTCGGCGCTCGCCTCCAAAGCCACGGGATTTCCGATCGCCAAGTTTGCGGCCAAACTTGCCGTCGGGCTTACGCTTGATGAAATCCCGAATGATATCACCAAATACACGCCGGCTTCGTTTGAACCTTCGATCGACTACTGCGTGGTGAAGATTCCGCGTTTCGCCTTCGAAAAATTCGAAGGTGTGGATGATCGTCTGACGACGCAAATGAAATCCGTGGGTGAGGTTATGTCCATTGGTCGCACCTTTAAAGAGGCGCTCCAAAAAGGCCTGCGGTCTCTTGAGACCAAGCGGTTCGGGTTTGGCGGCGACGGGAAGGATAAAGTTTTCGATCAAACACTCAAAACCCGCGAAAAATATCTTCAGTTCATCGAGACCGTCCCGAATGACAAGGAGCTTCGCGAGAAAATATTTGCTTATGCAAAAATCCCGCGGGAAGACAGGATCTTTTATCTGAAATATGCCTATCTTGCCGGTTACACCACCGAAGAAATCTATAAAAAAACAGGCATCGATCCGTGGTTTTTGACGCAGCTCAAACAGATCATTGATCTTGAAGGGGAGTTGCTTGCCGCGCAAGGAAAGCCGAAGCAACAGGAAACACTCATGCGTCGGGCCAAGCAATATGGATTCTCCGACCGGCAACTGGCATTCTACTGGGGGCTTCAGGAGAGGGATGTGCGCAGAAAACGCAAGAACCTTGGCATCAGGCCGGTCTATAAGCTGGTGGATACATGTGCTGCGGAATTCAAGGCCTACACGCCTTATTTTTATTCAACCTATGAGGACGAGGACGAGTCAAACCCCAGCCGGAAAAAGAAAGTCATGATTCTCGGAGGCGGGCCGAACCGCATCGGACAGGGGATCGAATTCGATTATTGTTGTGTCCACGCGGTCCTGGCTCTCAGGAAAATGGGCTATGAAACGATCATGGTCAACTCCAACCCCGAGACCGTGAGTACGGATTATGACACCTCCGACAAACTTTTTTTCGAGCCGCTTACGCTTGAAGATGTTCTCAATATTTATGAAAATGAAAAGCCATTGGGCGTGATTCTGCAGCTCGGCGGGCAAACGCCCTTGAATCTCGCAAAATCCCTCATGGCGAACGGCGTGAAGATCCTCGGGACCCCAGTCGACGCGATTGATCGCGCCGAAGACCGCGATCGGTTCAAAAAGCTTCTTAAAAAGATCAGCCTGCGCCAGCCTGCCAATGGAATTGCAACGAGCACAGACGAAGCCCATCAGATCGCAAAAGAGATCGGATACCCTGTCATCATACGTCCGTCCTATGTGCTCGGCGGGCGTGCGATGGAGATCGTATATGATCAAATTTCCCTGAAGAAATATATGAAATATGCGGTCGAGGCAAGTGACGACCAGCCCGTGTTGATTGATAAATTCCTCGAAGACGCGACCGAAATCGATGTGGATCTTATTTCGGACGGGAAGACCGCGGTGGTGGGGTCCGTGATGGAGCACATTGAAGAGGCCGGGATTCACTCAGGGGACAGTGCGTCCGTCATTCCGCCGTTCTCCATTTCACGCGAGATCGTGGAGGAAATCGTCCAGAAGACCAAACAGATCGCCAAAGAGCTTGGCGTAGTAGGACTGATGAACGTCCAATACGCGATTCAGAAAGGGCAGGTTTATTGTTTGGAAGTGAATCCCCGTGCGTCACGGACGGTGCCATTCGTGAGCAAGACGATCGGGGTGCCGCTTGCAAAATTCGCGGCACAACTTATGGTAGGAAAAACACTAAAAGACCTGAAATTCACCGAAGAAGTCGTGCCGAAGCACGTCGCGGTCAAGGAATCTGTCTTCCCGTTTGTGAAATTTCCAGGTGTGGACATTATTCTTTCGCCGGAGATGAAATCCACAGGTGAGGTCATGGGAATCGATAAAGATTTCGGCCGGGCGTTCTACAAATCCCAGGACGCGGCAATGAGTTGTATTCCGCGTAAGGGCACGGTTTTTATCAGCGTGAAAGATGCCGACAAACCGAAGATTGCCGAGATTGCCAGGCAATTCCATCGGTTCGGTTTCAAAATCGTTTCGACCAAGGGGACTACCCAGGTGTTGAGAGATTACCGGGTGCCGGTGCAGGAGATCCTGAAGATCACGGAGGGCGGTCCGAACATTGCGGATTGGGTCCGGAATAAAAAAATGGACCTCATTATCAACACGCCGAGCGGAAAGGGTCCGATGCTGGATGAAGGCAAGATACGGTCGCTCGCGGTCGCTTTTAATATCCCGTGTATCACCACACTAAGCGCCGCGCGTGCGGCGCTCAGGGGGCTCCAGGCCGTAAAAGATAATGACCTGGATGTCCGGTCGATCCATGACTATCACGGCATTAAAGGAAAATAAAAAATCTGTCTCGTGAGACTAAGGTTTTAGAAACTTCACACGCGGTGGGGATGGCCCGTCAAAAAACGGCATTTTCAAAAAATAAAAGGAGAATCTTTTGATCAGTTCAGGAGTTAAAGGTCTCGATAAAGTGACCACCGGATTGCGGTTGGGCGACAATGTTGTTTGGCAGGTCGATGCAATCAGCCATTACATGGAGTTTGTCGCGCCCTTTGTCCAAAAAGCCCTCGAAGAAAAAAGAAAACTCATTTATATCCGCTTTGCCGATCATGAACCCCTTCTGAAAGAAGACAAGAACATCACGGTCTACAGGCTCGATCCGCATGCAGGTTTTGAGCCTTTTTCCGCCCAGATCAACAGTATTGTGAAAAAAGAAGGAGAAGGCGTTTTTTATGTTTTTGACTGCCTCTCGGACCTTCTGTCCGCTTGGGCCAATGACCTCATGATCGGAAATTTCTTCAAGATCACCTGTCCCTATCTTTACGAATTGAATACCATCGCCTACTTTGCCCTTTTGCGAAACCGGCACTCGTTCAAGACCGTTGCACGCATCCGGGATACGACCCAGCTTTTGATCGATGTGTACTATTACCATGGCGATTGCTACATCCATCTTCTGAAGGTTTGGAACCGGTATTCTCCGACGATGTTCCTGCCCCATGTCCGGCACAAGGACAAATTTGTTCCGATCGCCAATAGCGCCGACACGGCAAGGGTTTTCTCAGAGATTTTTAAAAAAGGGGCCAAGAGCGCCAAACGGAACCTGGATTACTGGGACCAGCTTTTTTTAAAGGCGGAGGACCTCGCAGGTTCAAAAAGCACTTCCCATGAAATAAAAAGACAAATGATGGACCAGCTATGCAGAATCGTGCTGGCACGAGACGAAAAAATGCTGGGTCTGGCCAAGGAAAACCTTACGCTCGAAGATATGTTGAATATAAAGTCGAGGATGATCGGGACCGGGTTCATCGGAGGTAAATCCGTGGGGATGTTGATCGCCCGGAACATTTTGGCAAAAGAAAAATCCCTGGAAACAGAAAAGCTTTTCGAGCCCCATGATTCTTTCTACATCGGTTCGGATGTTTTCTATACCTATATTGTTGAAAACGGTTTATGGAAAGATCACATGGCCCAGAGGACTCAAGAAGGTTATTTTGACGTGGCCCGGGCGCTTCACGAAGAGTTGCTAAGGGGTGTTTTTCCCGAAGAGATCAAGGACCAATTTCTGCAGATGATCGAATATTTCGGGCAATCGCCGATCATCGTCCGCTCCAGCAGTTTGCTGGAGGACAGTTACGGCAATGCCTTTGCCGGAAAATATGAAAGTGTTTTTCTCGTCAATCAGGGGACGCCTGACGAGCGGTATGCGAAGTTCGTTGAAGCGGTTCGCCGGATCTATGCTTCCACGATGAATCCAGACGCCCTGGCCTACCGGTTACAGCGCGGATTGGATCAGATGGACGAACAAATGGCGCTTCTTGTCCAGCGGGTCTCAGGTGCCTACCACAAGGATTATTTCTTTCCGGATGCCGCCGGGGTCGGAATTTCGCAAAATGTTTTTGTCTGGAAGAGCGGTCTGGATCCTAAGGCGGGCATGTTGCGACTGGTCCTGGGCCTGGGGACCCGCGCGGTCAACCGTGTCGAAGGAGATTATCCGCGGGTCGTGGCTTTGGATGAGCCGCTTCTCAAGGCTTATGCGGGGATGGCGGCGACGCAGAGGTTTTCCCAGCATGACGTGGATGTATTGAACGTCAAAGAAAATATCCCGCAAACGGTCTCCTTCAGGGAATTACTCAAGGAAAAAGTGGATATGTCTTTGGATCTTGTTGCGATCAGGGACCATGAAGTTGCCGAAAAATTGCAGGAAACAGGATCGGAAGAAGAGCCCTGGATTATTACGTTTGACAGCCTTGTTTCAAAAACAAGATTCGGCCCGATCATGCAAAAAATCCTTAAGGTTCTAGAAGCGGCCTACGGCTATCCCGTGGATATCGAATTTACGGTCAATTTCAAAAAAAGCGGGGGATTTCAAGTAAACCTGCTTCAATGCCGGCCGATGCAGACCAAGGGATTGGGGCAGCGCGTCAAAATTCCGAAAACGATCCCCAAAGACAAGATTCTCTTCTGTTCAAAAGGGAACTTTCTCGGCGGAAATATTTTGCAGACCATCGACAGGATCATCTACGTGGACCCGGAAGCCTACTGCGGGTTGGAGACACAATCCGAACGTTATGACATCGCGCGTGTTGTCGGAGAACTTAACCGAGGGATCGAGAACAAAGAGAAAATCTCCGTGATGCTTCTGGGCCCTGGCAGATGGGGAACAACCACGCCTTCCTTGGGGGTGCCGGTCTCTTTTGCCGAAATCAATCATATCACCGTTCTCGGAGAGATCGCTTTTGTCACGGAGAATGCGTCTCCGGAGATCTCTTTTGGGACCCATTTCTTCCAGGACCTTGTGGAAACGGGGATTTTTTATGTGGCCCTTTTCCCGGATGACCCGGGCGTATCGGTGGATCGGGAATTTTTTGAGGCGATCCCGAAGACGCTTAAGAAACTGGTGCCGGAATATAAAAAATATGAACATGTGGTCAAGGTGTTCGACGTGAAGAAAAACGAGCTCAAAATCGCCGCGGACATCCTCTCTCAAAAAGTTATCTGCTATTTTGGGTGATGCTCAGGACTTGGGGCTCAGGCTGTGAAAGATGATGATTTGGACGCAAAGTCGATTCATGATTATCATGGTGTCGAAGCATAAAAGCACAAAAGTATAAAAGGAAACAATGATGAACGCGCAGGGCCTTTATCATCCCAGCATGGAGCATGACGCATGTGGCGTTGGTTTTGTCGTTAAAATCGACGGAACGCGAACGCACCAGATCGTCCGTGACGGCGTCCAGATCCTGAAAAATCTCGTCCATCGCGGCGCGGTCGGAGGTGATCTGAAGACGGGTGACGGCGCCGGCATGATCCTCCAGATCCCGCACAGGTTTTTCTCCAAGGTCTTGAAATTTCCATTGCCGGCCGAAGGAAAATATGGGGTCGGGATGCTCTTTCTGCCACAGCAAGCGAAGGATTGTGAGCGGGCGAAGAAAATGATCGCCGTACGGACTGCCAAGGAAGGCGGGAAGATCATCGGGTGGCGGGAGGTTCCGATCCATCCGGATTGTCTCGGAGAAATGGCCCGGGAAGTCATGCCGTCCATTTGGCAGGTTTTTGTGGCTTATGACGGGCTCGAAGGGCTGGCTTTGGAACGTCGTCTCTACATTCTCCGGAAAGTTCTTGAGAATGAAGCGGTGAAGTTAGGCTGGGCCCTTGAAGATTTCTACATCCCGTCCCTTTCTTCACGTACGATTGTCTATAAGGGCATGTTTGCGGCCCCGCAGTTTGATCACTTTTTCATCGATCTTACGGATACGAATCTTGTCAGTGCCCTCGCGGTCGTGCATCAACGCTATTCCACGAATACGTTTCCGTCCTGGGCTTTGGCACATCCCTTCCATTTCGTGGCGCATAACGGAGAGATCAACACACTGCGCGGCAATATCAACAAAATGATGGCCCGTGAGGCGAGAATTTCTTCGGAGCTTTTGGGTTCCGAGATCAAAAAACTTCTTCCGATCATCAACCCATCCCTGAGCGATTCCGGCATTTTTGATAATGTTTTTGAGCTTTTGACCCTAGGCGGACGTTCCATGGAGCATGCGATGATGATGATGGTTCCCGAGGCCTTCGGCGTGAAATACCACATCAGTGAGGCAAAACGGGCATTTTTTGAATATCACGCCGCGATCATGGAGCCATGGGATGGCCCTGCGGCCATTGCATTTACAGACGGGATGAAAGTCGGTGCAATCCTGGACCGGAACGGTCTTCGCCCTGCCCGTTATGTCATCACGAAAAGCGGGCTTGTGATTATGGCGTCCGAAGTCGGAGTTCTTGATATAAATCCTCCGGACGTTCTCGAAAAGGGAATGCTGGCTCCCGGGAAGATGCTTCTGGTGGATACGGCTGCGAAGCGGGTGATCAAGGACAATGAGATCAAATCCGGAATCGCCCGGCGTAAACCCTACCGTCAGTGGCTTGAAGAGAACCGGATTGAATTAAGAGGATTGCTTCAGGTGCCCGGTCCTGTGGAGGTCGATGAAAAAACGCTTGCGCTTCGCCAGCGTATTTTCGGCTATACACTTGAAGATGAAAAAATGATCCTTCTTCCTATGGCAGAAAACGCTCAGGAGCCCGTGGGATCCATGGGCAATGACGCCGCGCTTGCTGTACTTTCAAACCGTCCCCAGCTTCTTTACAATTATTTCAGGCAGCTTTTTGCACAGGTGACCAATCCGCCGATTGATCCCTATCGCGAGAATCTTGTCATGTCGCTTATGAGCTTTGTGGGGCGTCAGGGTAACCTTCTGGACGAGACCCCCCAGCATTGTCATCAGCTGAAACTGTCACACCCGGTGCTTACCAACGATGATATCGAGCGGCTCAAGACATCCAACCTGGCCAGTTTCCGGGTAGCCACGGTCCCCATGCTTTTTGATCCATCAGGAGTTCCGGAGCGGTTGGAGAATGCTATCCAGTCACTGTGCGAGGCCGTAGAACAGAAATTTGATCAAGGATGCTCCCTCGTGATTCTAAGTGACCGCGGGGCAGGCCCGGGGCAGGCCCCGATCCCGGCGCTTTTAGCCGTTACAGCGGTACATCAGTATTTGATCCGAAAAAGTAAACGCTATCTGGGCGGGCTTGTACTGGAGACCGGCGAGGCGCGTGAGGTGCATCATTTCGCGTGTCTCGTGGGCTATGGGGTTAATGCGATCAATCCCTATCTTGTGTTTGAGACGCTGGTAGATCTTAAAAAGCGCGGACACATTTCCGAAGGATTGACCCTGGAAGCCGCCATCGAAAACTACATTACCGCTATCAAAAAAGGTCTTCTGAAGGTGATGTCCAAAATGGGTATTTCCACGATCCGCAGTTACCGCGGCGCGCAGATATTCGAAGCGGTCGGACTGAGCGATGATTTTGTGGAACGTTATTTCCCGGGCACCTCGTCACGGATCCGCGGGATCGGCCTGGACGTCGTGATGCACGAATCTCTTGAGCGGTTTAATGCGGCTTTTCAAAAAGCGCCGGCAAATACCGAAACTCTGGATTCCGGGGGGAATTATCACTATCGGTTAAATGCGGAGAAGCACCTGTTCTCTCCTTTGGCGATCGTCAATCTTCAGAAATCAGTCCGTGAAGGAGATTACAGCGTTTTCAAACGTTACACGTCCGAAGTCAACGATATCAGCAAAAACCTGTGCACGCTTCGCGGTCTTTTCAAGTTCAAAAAAGGACAACCTGTTCCGATCGAGGAAGTGGAGTCCGAGGACAGTATCGTCAGGCGGTTCGTTTCTTCGGCCATGTCTTTCGGTTCCATCAGCAAAGAAGCGCACGAGACCATCGCCATTGCCATGAACCGCTTGGGGGCGGCGAGTAATTCGGGGGAGGGCGGGGAGGACGAATCGCGTTACAAACCGTTGCCCAACGGCGATTCCAGAAAAAGCATGATCAAGCAGGTCGCGTCGGCCCGTTTCGGCGTAACCATTGATTATCTAGCCAATTCCCGCGAACTCCAGATCAAAATGGCGCAAGGCGCGAAGCCGGGGGAAGGGGGGCAATTGCCGGGCCACAAGGTAGACGAGATGATTGCCAAGGTGCGTCATGCGACGCCCGGCGTGATGCTCATCTCGCCGCCGCCCCATCACGATATTTACTCGATCGAAGATCTGGCCCAGCTTATCTTTGATCTGAAGAACGCCAACCCCGAGGCGCGGGTCTCCGTCAAGCTGGTTTCGGAGGTGGGTGTGGGAACGGTCGCTGCGGGGGTGGCCAAGGGGAAAGCGGACATGGTTCTGATAAGCGGTCATGACGGAGGGACGGGAGCATCGCCCATCTCTTCGATCAAATATGCAGGTTCGCCGTGGGAGATCGGACTTGCCGAGGCCCAGCAGGTGCTTGTCATGAACAAGCTTCGCGACCGGATCCGTGTTCAGGTGGACGGCCAGATCAAGACCGGACGCGATGTCGTCATCGGTGCGATGCTCGGTGCCGAGGAATTCGGTTTCGGAACGACGTCGCTCGTTACTCTTGGCTGTATTATGATGAGAAAGTGCCATTTGAACACCTGCCCTGTGGGGGTGGCGACCCAAAACCCGGAACTTCGCAAACGTTTTTCCGGAAGGCCAGAGTATCTGATGAATTTCATGAAGTTCATAGCCCGCGAAGTTCGTGAACTGATGGCTGAATTAGGCTTCAGGAAATTTGAGGATATGGTGGGCCGCGTGGACCGGCTTGAAGTTTTTGATGCGGTTACCCATTACAAGACGCGGGGTTTGGATTTTTCAAAAGTGCTTGCCACAAATGAAGCGCCCCCCGGCGGGTCGATCCGTTACGTATCGGCTTCCAAACCCGACTTTTCGCTTTCTTTGGATCCGAACCTCATCGAAAAGGCCAGGGCCGCGATCGAATTCAAGCAGCCGGTAGTTCTTTCACAGAAGATCCGCAATTGCAACCGCACGGTCGGGACGACCTTAAGCTACGAGATCGCAAAACGCTACGGCTTGAAGGGATTGCCGGAAGACACGATCAGGGTCAAATTTGAAGGGTCGGCAGGGCAAAGTTTCGGTGCTTTTCTGGCCCGGGGGGTGACTTTTGAACTCGAAGGTGATGCGAACGATTATTTCGGTAAGGGGCTTTCGGGAGGCCGGATCATTGTGTATCCGCCAAGTTCCGCGACATTCCGGCCGCAGGACAATATCATTACCGGGAATGTAAATCTTTTTGGTGCGACTGGGGGCGAGGTTTACATCCATGGCCGGGCCGGCGAGAGATTTTGTGTTCGTAACAGCGGGGCCCTTGCAGTCGTTGAGGGCGTGGGGGATCACGGCTGCGAGTACATGACCGGTGGCCGTGTGATTATTTTGGGACAAACGGGCGTGAACTTTGCCGCGGGGATGAGCGGCGGTATTGCTTACGTGCTCGATGAGAGTCAGCTTTTTGATACGCGCTGCAATCTTGAAATGGTTGATCTTGAGCCCGTTGCGGAAAATGAAGAGCGGGAATTCCTCAAGAAAGCGATCGAACGGCACGCCAAGTTTACCGGCAGTAAGTACGCCAAATCGATTCTTGCCAGTTGGGAAGAAATGCTGCCGCGTTTTGTCAAGGTGATGCCGATGGATTACAAAAAGGCCCTTGCAAAATTAAAAGAACGGCAATCGGAGCGTTCGGATGTGGCTGAAATGACGGAAGAGGTCTTTTTCTAATGGGAAAGTCGGACGGATTTTTAGAGTACAAACGCAGCCTTTCGCCGAAACGGCCAATCCCTGAACGTCTCAAGGACTATCAGGAGATCTCGAAGCCGCTCTTGGGCGATGAGATCCGGAAGCAGGGTGCGCGGTGCATGGATTGCGGAATCCCGTTCTGCCACGCCCTCGGGTGTCCCGTCTGTAATCTTATCCCCGAATGGAATGACGCGGTTTATCGGGCCCAGTGGCATGAGGCTTTTGAGCGTTTGTCGCTTACGAACAATCTCCCGGAGGTGACGGGCCGTGTTTGCCCCGCGCCGTGCGAAACAGCCTGCACGCTTGCAATCAATTGTGCACCGGTCACAATCGAACAGATCGAGCTTTCCATCATCGAAAAGGCGTTTGCGGAAGGTTGGGTGAAACCCAGGCCTCCCGCGGAGGAGACCGGCAAAAAGATCGCGGTCGTTGGTTCTGGCCCCGCGGGTCTCGCTGCGGCCCAGCAACTGTGCCGTGCCGGACACAGTGTCACGCTTTTTGAAAAGTCCTCGAAAATCGGCGGATTGCTCCGGTTTGGAATTCCGGATTTCAAACTTGAAAAATGGGTGCTGGACCGTCGCATCGAGCAGATGAAGGCCGAAGGCGTACGGTTCGAAACGAATGTCGATATCGGAGTGAGCATCCCTGCGGAAGAACTCAAGAAAAACTTTGACGTGATCCTTTTAACGACGGGAGCCGGTTCGCCGCGTGATCTGAAAGTTCCGGGCCGTGAACTTTCCGGAGTCCATTATGCCATGGAATTTCTGACGCTTTCCAATAAGGCTATTTCTGGCGAAGTCAAAACAGATCAGCTTATTTCTGCGGGGGGAAAGAAGGTGCTTGTGATTGGCGGAGGAGATACGGGTTCGGATTGCGTCGGAACCTCGAACCGCCAGGGTGCCAAGAAGGTCTACCAATTCGAAATCCTTCCGAAGCCCAGAGAATGGAAAGAACCGTGGAACCCGTCCTGGCCTGACTGGCCGTCGATCCTTCGCACCTCGACCTCCCATGAAGAGGGTTGCGAACGGGATTGGTCGGTCACGACCAAAAAGATCACAGGCAAGGACGGAAAGATCCATGAAGTTCACTGCGCACGGGTAGAGTGGGAACTTGATAAAGCCACAAGGCAGTACTCGATGAAGGAGATTCCGGGTTCCGAATTCGTTCTGCAGGTCGACCTGGTACTTTTGGCCATGGGATTTGTGCATGTGGAACATTCTAAACTTTTGGCGGACCTGGGTGTACAGTTCGACGCCAGGGGGAATGTTCAGACGAACGGTGCTTACATGAGTACCGTTCCGGGTGTTTTTGCGGCAGGGGATGCAGTCCGCGGTGCTTCGCTCGTGGTGTGGGCCATCAGCCAGGGCCGCCAGGCCGCGCAAGCCATTCATGCCTACCTTGGATTTTAAACTGCATGCAAAGATCCCTTAAGATATCAGCCGCAATTGTCGCTCTTCTTGCCTTCTCACTTCCCCTGCTGGCCGCTGAAGTCGAGATCCAGGGGGAAGGGACGCCGCAACGCAAACTCCAACGCGGCTTCCTCAATGTCGCACTTTCCCCGATCGAGATCTCCAACGAACTTTCCAAGGAAGTCCGCAACGACACGTTTCCGCCGAGCTGGGTGGCAGGATTGGGCCGCGGTTCGATCTATACTGTGGGGCGTGCTTTGGTGGGGATTTACGAGATGCTGACTTTCCTGGTTCCTTATCCGGCCCATTACAAGCCGGTCCTCTTCCCGGAATTCGAGTGGGAACACTTGTCCTCCCCTGATAAAAAGTTATAAAACCGGCAAGTGTAGTCCTGATTTCCAAAAATTCTTCAGATGGGATCAGGGCAGCACTTGCCCTCCTCTGATGGACAGTAATCGGGAGTGACATGCCCAGCCCCCGACATCTTTACATTTTAATCAAAGTCAGGCACGACTAAGGCTTAGTTCCCCTGCCAATTCAGTTTAATTAGAAATGACAACAGAGGGGTATCAATCTCACAAATACAAATACAAACACTTGTCGTTGTGCGTTGTGCCCATTTAAGATATACTCCCTGCATGCAGAACATTTTGATCACTACCGAATTCACACCGAACCCGAACTCGCTCAAGTTCAATGTCAGCGTTCCGATCTGCACACACGGAACGGTCCATTTTGCGTCCAAGGCTGAGGCGGGGAAGTCCCCTTTGGCCACCAAGCTTTTTGAGATTGAACACGTCAAAGAGGTCATGATCGGCTCCGACCTTGTGACTGTGACGCGCGATGAAAAAGTGCAGTCTTGGAACATTCTGATCCCGCACGTGACCCAAGCGATACGCGAGTTCCTCGTTTGTGGCAAAACAAGTCCCAAGGCTTGTGATAAATGTGCAGATGCGACGAATCCGGGTTCTGCAATTGAAAAAAAAATCATCGAGATCATGGACGATCAAATTCGTCCGGCCCTTGCCCGGGACGGTGGAGATGCAGTTTTCTGCGGTTTTGAGAACGGTGTTGTAAAACTTCACTTAAAAGGCGCCTGTTCCGGGTGTCCAAGCGCGATCATGACGCTCAAGATGGGTATCGAAGCCTATCTCAAGGAGCGCATCCCCGAAGTAAAGGAAGTTGTAAGGGTATAAGGCGTATCGCGTTGCGCGCATGGCAGCAAAATTTTTTTGCTGCACATCTTATCCCTTCTTAATTTCTTTCTCCCTTCAGCCGATACCTACTCCGAATTGCTGTCCATCGATGGAGGAAAATATGGCCAAAAAACTCTTGAAAAAGCTCAACACAAGCAAAATTACAACATTCAAAATCCGTAACCGACGCGGTTATGCCGCAATCTTTATGAATAATCTAACCGAGGGGAACACAGTGGGGATCGCCCTGGCGCGTATGGCCAAGGCCGTTAAACGGATGGGATACCTTTTGGGCTAAGGCCCAAAAATGGGACTCGGGACTTGGGACTCGTTCTTCAAAAAAACGAATCCCGAGCCCCGAGGTACGAGTCCCGGTTTTATTATTAGCGGCCGCTGGAACTCTTGCGCTTCGCGAAGCAATCCTTGCAATAGACTGGACGGTCCTCTCTGGGCTTAAAAGGGACTTCACATTCCTTTTTGCATTCTCCGCAGATCGCTTTATGCATCTCGCGTGGTGCGCCTCCAAAACCACGACCTTCGCCCTGAAACCCCATGTTGTCTCCTCCTGTTGGCACTGATGTCAGTGCAGTTATGAAAAAAATCCAGAAAAAACTGCTTTTCTCCGGAAACTATGCAAATGTTCAATGGCTTTTGCGCTACGGTCTGTGACCTTTCCGGTGGCGGAAAAAAGGTTTATCACCATGACCGAATCCACGGGGTCCTGTGCCCGGTTTTCTGTCAAAGGGCCGCTCTTGGCCAAAACTTCTTTCCCTCGGGCGATCCTTCGAAAAACCACTCTCCCTGGGACGGTCATGCGAAAATCCGCCTTCCCTTGGGTGATCATGAGAAAAACCTTCTTTTCGGGGACTGCGATTGAAATCCCTTTTAGGTCCATAGCCGAAAGAAGGACGGAAAGGTTTTGAGAAACGTTTCTCCCTGAACGGTCTTTCCGGTGATTGACCGATTAAGATATCTATTTTCTTCTCCAGAAAGTTTAACTGCTGCTGCATCTTTTTGATTAAAGATGCAACATCTGAGTCGGCCTGCGGGGGGATGGAAAGCTCCTCATTTTCTTTTGAATGTTCACTCATGTTACTTTGGCTCCTTTTGCATCCTGGTTTTTATTGAAAATAAGAGAGACAGGCATCCCCCAGTGTTAGTCCTGCGTGCTTTTCCTGTCCGATCCTTAATCTTCCCCGGCAAGCGTCAAAGCCGAAAGAACCGAAGGGTTGATTCGCGACGCGTGGCCTAAATTCTTTAGGACCCTGTCCGCCGTTTTCTTTAAAGTAAGCTTAAATACACAGGAAAGTTCTCCCACAAGACCTTTTGCCGAACGTTCAAGCGCCTGACGTTTCCTTTGGTCTTTAGCTTCGAACTTGTCATAAGCAAAGGTCTGAAGGGCTCGGGCCAGACCCCAAGCCTGATCTTGCAGATTCGATGATGAATTGGTTTCGGGATGGCCTTTGCCATTTCCAGCTTTTAAATAGTGCAGGATTTTTTTTGCTTCCCTGGGTGAAACAAGACCGTGAAAACCGGAGATTCCCAAATCCACAGCTGAAATGACAAAACGGGATTTCATCTTGGGGGCTATTTTCGGCACCAGCGAATAGCTAGGGCCTCCCTGGTCGTACGGACCCGGTGGAGTGACCCTTTCTACGCGGCACAGACCATGGATCGGATGGTAAAGCAGGTCACCGTTCGCGATCTTTTCTTTTTTCATGAGCCTCTTTGTGAAGGTTCTGGACGGTTCATTTTTTCGAGAGGTTTCAAGTATGACTTTAACCAAGACGGGTCGTTTCAATGCTGGTGTCACCTAGGGGATAGCCAAGCTCTCTCGTGACAAAAAACATTATACAACAGTTTTCTTCAAAAGAGTTATTTATTCCACGCTCCGTATTTTTGCCCTGATCCACTACCCGATGATGTGTTTCATTGACACCCCTGAACGATTTGCTGTAAAATCCTCAAAATTCAAAGGTTACGGAGATTTGTCTTCATTATGTCAACACGCGTTCTAAGCGGTATACGGCCCACGGGGAAACTGCATCTGGGGCACCTTCTAGGTGCCCTCGAGAACTTCAAGAAACTGCAGGGGCAGGATGCTTTTTTCATGATCGCGGATCTGCATGCCCTGACCACCGAGTATGAGGGGAAGACCACGATCGCCGAGGATGTCATGGAAGTGGTCATCGACTATCTGGCAAGTGGTCTTGATCCTACACAATGTACGATGTTCGTTCAGAGCGAGATCCTGGAACATGCCAATCTGGCGCTTCTCTTTTCCATGATCACACCGATCGCATGGCTCGAACGGAATCCGACATACAAGGACCAGATCAACGAACTGAAAGGCAAGGAGCTTCACACTCATGGTTTTCTCGGGTATCCGGTGCTACAGGCCGCGGACATCGCGATCTATAAGGCGGAAAAAGTTCCGGTGGGGGAAGACCAGCTGCCGCATCTGGAGCTGACACGCGAGATTATCCGCCGATTCCATTTTTTATATAAAAAAGAAGTTTTCCCGGAGCCGGAAGCGGTGCTGACGCAAGTCCCAAAAGTCCCGGGGCTTGACGGCCGCAAGATGAGCAAAAGCTACGGCAATGGTATTTATCTTGCGGACTCCAAGGCGGAAGTGACCAAGAAGGTCAAGGTTATGGTGACGGATCCGGCGCGGAAGCTGCGCTCGGACAAAGGTCATCCGGAAGTTTGTCCGGTCTATTTCTATCACAAGCTGTTTAACAAAGAACAGGTGGAGACAGTTGCGCGGGAATGCCGGGACGCGACGCGCGGCTGTGTGGATTGCAAAATAGAAATGGCCGCGAAATTGAACGAATTTATGAGCCCCATACGGGAAAGACGTGAATCATGGATGAAGAAAAAAACGGAAATTCGGCAGATCCTCGACCTGGGAGCCAAGAGGGCGCGGGAAGTAGCGAGCCAAACCCTCAAGGAAACCCTGCAGGCGATGGGTCTGGTGTCGTAGCTTCTCCCACGACGCCCCCGGCAGAGATCTCCCCGCTCCCGCTTGTTCCGGAAACAGTGAAAGAGCATGACCCGCTCCATGTCAAGATCGCTGTCTACGATGGGCCGCTCGATCTTCTTTTGGACCTCATCAAAAAAAACGAGATGAACGTCTATGACATTCCGGTCGCGGAGATCACGCAGCAGTATTTGAATTATCTGAAAATGATGAAACAACTGGATCTCGAGGTCGCGGGCGAATTCATCGTGATGGCCGCGACCCTCATATATATCAAGTCCAAAATGCTGCTTCCCGCGGATAAGGACGAGGAGGAGGGCGAAGGCGAGGACCCGCGCGCGGAACTCGTGCGCAAACTTCTCGAGTATCAGGCATTTAAAGAAGCGGCCAAGGAGCTCGGGCTTCTTCAGGCCGAACGCGGCAAGGTGTTTACGCGTCAGATCACGGATTATTATTTGGGGGAGCTGGATCCCGCGGACGTAGGGGTCGATACTTTCAGCGCGAATTTTTTTGACCTCATCGTTGCGTTTCAGAACGTACTCGCAAAAAAAGAGCCCAGAAACCAACACGAGGTTTTTGAAGAGGTCATCTCAATTGAGGAAAAGATGATCCAGATCCAGTCCTATCTGGTTGAGAAAAAAAAGGTCTCTTTCAACGATCTTTTTTCGGAACGCTGGACGCGGAACGAACTTATTGCTACATTTCTTGCAGTACTTGAACTCGTAAGGACTCGGGTTGCCTGGGTACGGCAGGACAAACAATTCGGCGAGATCGTCATTGAAAAGCGGGAAGAGAATTAGTATAACAAGGTTTTTCCGACGAAGGACTTATCTGAAATTCACGGGATCTGAATTATGAAAATGACCGCAGCTCAGGAACGGGAAAAACAGGCCAAACTCAAGACCCTGCGCAAAGAACTGGATCAGGAAATCCAGGAACAGCTCGAGGAGAGGAATGCCCTTGAGGGTTTGACAGGTGCCCAAAAATTCCAGATCGAATCTTTGCACGAAGAGGACCTTCAAGACCCGAAGAAAGCAAAGCTGGTAGTCGAAGCGCTGATCTTTGCATCTTCGAAACCCCTCACGCCGGCCGAGATCCGCAAGGTTACGAAAGTCCTGACTGTGGGGCAAATCGAGAAAATCGTGGCGGAACTGAAAGAAGATTATCAAAAGACAGGGCGTTGTTTTGAGCTTTTGGAGATCGCGGGCGGGTATGAGCTCTCGACCCGGAGAGAGTTCGCACCATGGATTTTGAAGATCGAGTTACAGCGCAAAGCACGCCAGGCGACGCAGTCAGCACTCGAGACGCTGGCAATCCTGGCCTACAAGCAACCGCTCACGCGTGCTGAGATCGAGGCCCTGCGCGGAGTGGACACGAGTGGTGTGCTGAACACGCTCATGGAAAAGAATTTCATTAGGATCACGGGCAAGAAAGAAGTCCCCGGGAGGCCGTTTATGTACGGAACCACGGAAAAATTTCTGGAGCATTTCGGTCTCAAAGAGTTGCGGGACCTTCCGAGCATCGATGAGATCCGTCAAATGGTGGACAGCTCGGTGAAGAAAGAAGAATTGATCGGAGCGAAAAAAATCGTGGACATGCCGAAAGACGGCATGTCGCAGAGTAGCGCGCCGCAAGGCGAAGCACAGCAAAATGAAACAACGCCAGCTTCCGAAGCTTCGCCGGACCTGTCCGGGGACAGGCAAGCGGCGGGAAAGGCGACACCCAGTGAGAGCGAGGGAAACGTTTAACATGGATCTGAGCCAACTGCGCAGGAAAATTGACGAACTGGACCAGAAAATCATCGGGCTTTTAAACGAGCGAACCGAGTTCGCACGCGAAGTCGGAAAAAAGAAGACCGAGGCCGGCAGGGAGATCTATGCTCCGGAGAGGGAAAGCGAGATCTACCGGAAGATCGATAGCCTGGCGGCGAAGGGCGTTCTGCCGAAGGATGCCCTGAAATCCATTTACCGGGAGATCATGTCGGCGGCGCTCGCGCTGGAAAAACCGCTCGCAATCGCCTATCTCGGACCCGAAGCGACCTTTACGCATCTCGCGTCGCTTTCCAAATTCGGATCGAGCGTTGAGTATCGTCCCTGCGCAAGCATCGGCGAAGTTTTCCGGGAGGTCGAACAGGGTCGTGCCGATTACGGGGTGATCCCGATCGAGAATTCCATCGAAGGCGCTGTGAGTCACACGCTTGATATGTTTATTGATTCGGATCTTAAGATCTGTTCGGAAATCTATTTTGAGATCGCGCATAACCTGATGTCGAATGTCCAGAATATGAAGCAGATTAAACGCGTGTATTCCAAGGCCGAAGTGTTTGGCCAGTGTCGTATGTGGCTGGAATCACATCTCCACCACGCAGAACTCATGGAGGCCTCGAGCACATCCGCCGCGGCCAAACGCGCGGCAGGCGAGGATGGCGCGGCGGCGATTGGCTCAAAACTCGCGGCGACTCTGTACAATTTGCCGATTCTGGCCGAAGGTGTTCAGGATTTTTCGAACAATGTGACGCGCTTTCTCGTGATTTCCAAACAAATCCCGGGCCGGACCAAGAACGACAAGACCTCGATCCTCGTCTCAATCCGCGACAAGGTGGGCGCACTTTATGAGATGCTTCTGCCGATCAAGAAATACCGCGTGAACATGACCAAGATCGAATCGCGCCCGTCCAAGAAAAAAGCATGGGATTATTACTTCTACATCGATCTCGAGGGACATGTGGAGGATCTGCGTGTCCGGAAAACTTTTGCGGATATGGAGAAGAAAGTCAAGTTCCTCAAGGTGTTGGGTTCCTATCCCGCTGCGGGAAACACCAAGGATTAAAAAAGAGACTAATCCTTTTTCAGGAAAACATGCTGCCATTCAAAAAACACATCCAGGACATCAAACCCTACGAACCCGGGAAACCGATCAAGGAGCTCCAACGGGAGTATGGGATCCGCAATATCATCAAGCTCGCCTCGAACGAAAATCCGCTTGGGCCTTCAGGAAAGGCCATTAGCGCGATGCGCAAGGCGATCCGGGAAGTTCATCTTTATCCGGAAGGGAGCTGTTATTATCTTTTGGCACGTCTCGCCAGGGAACTGGACATTGATCCTGCGCACATCATTTTTGGGAATGGATCCAACGAGATCATCGAACTTTTGGCGCGAGGTTTTTTGTCCGAAGGCGATGAGGTCATCTCGTCTGAGATGACTTTTCTTGTCTACCCAATCCTCTCCCAGGTTTGCGGCGCGAAATTCAAAGCCGTGCCGATGAAGGATTACCGCTACGACCTGGACGGGATCCTCCGGGCGATTACACCGAAGACCAAGCTCGTTTTTATCGCGAATCCCAACAATCCGACCGGCACTTATCTGACCGGCGCGGAGGTTGAGGATTTTCTCTCCAAGGTCCCGGGGAATGTAGTGGTATGTTTTGATGAGGCTTACGTGGATTTTGTGGATGCCGAAGATTTCCCGAAAATGCCCGGGTATGTGAAGGCCGGGCGTCCGAACGTCGTTGTTCTGAGGACCTTTTCCAAGGCGTACGGCCTTGCCGGGCTGCGTATCGGTTATGGCGTGGCTTCCAGGGAGATGATCGAGTATTTTCACAAGGTCCGTCAGCCATTCAACGTGAACTCCCTCGCACAGGCCGCGGTCGTAGCGGCACTTGATGATTCATTTTTTCTTTGGCGCACGAAATGGCTTGTAGTCCGCGGCCGGAAATTTTTCTACCGCAAGCTCAAAAAATTAGGATTAGAATATCTCCCCAGTCAGGCGAACTTCATTCTTGTTCATATGAAGACCGACGGCCAGGAAGTTTATCAGTATCTCCTGCGGCAGGGGATGATTGTCCGGCCGATGACCTCTTACAAACTTCCGGACTGGATCCGTATTACGATTGGCCGCCGCAGTCAGAATGTGCAGTTGATCAAATTGCTAAAGGCTTATTTAAATAAAAGGACTCGGGACTAGTTCCTTCCGCCAGAGGACGGATCCGTCCAGTGCTTTGTGGCGGACGGGACTCGCACAAACGAGGAACCAAAACGAGTCCCTAGCCCCGAGGGGCGAGTCCCAGAAAGCTTGATAACAAGCACATCAAGGTTCTAAGAGAATATTTTTAAAAGAGGAGTTTTAAGGAAATGATCATCGTCCTGAAAAAGACCGCAACGCCGCAAGAACTGGAGCATATCTGTCAAAAGGTGCGCGAACTGGGGCTAACGCCGCAGGTTTCGCGCGGTATTGAACGCACTGTGATCGGTGTGATCGGGGACGAAGAAAAACTCCATGTTCAGCCGCTTGAAGTCTTTCCGGGCGTTGAGTCCGTGATGGCGATTCTCAAGCCCTACAAGCTTGCGAGCCGTGACTACAAGGCCGAGAACACCGAGTTCGATATGGGCAATGGTGTGAAAGTTGGCGGTAAAAAGATCGTCGTCATGGCCGGGCCGTGTGCCGTGGAAAATTACGATATGCTTCTGGGCATTGCCAGGGCCGTCAAGAAATCCGGTGCGACGTTCCTCCGTGGCGGGGCGTTCAAGCCGCGTACATCGCCTTATTCTTTCCAGGGGCTCGGCGAAGAAGGTTTGAAATACCTGCGCCAAGTGGCGGATGAAGTGGATCTCTTGGTTGTGACCGAGGTGATGGATACGCGACAGGTGGAGCTCGTGTCGCAATATGCGGACATGCTTCAGATCGGTGCGAGAAATATGCAGAATTTCGATCTTCTCAAAGAATGCGGCATGACGAAAAAAGCGGTGCTTTTGAAACGCGGGCTCAGCGCTACGGTCAAGGATCTTTTGATGTCTGCGGAATATTTGCTCTCCAAGGGAAATTTTAAAGTCCTGCTCGGTGAGCGTGGCATCCGTACGTTCGAGACCTCAACACGTAACACGCTTGATCTGAACGCCATACCCGTGCTCAAAAAAGAGACCCATCTGCCGGTGCTTGTAGACCCTTCGCACGGGACAGGGTATCGTGATTTCGTGCCGCCCATGGCCATGGCCGGGGTTGCGGCGGGATGTGACGGCCTGATGATTGAAGTCCATCAGAATCCCGAAGAGGCCAAAAGTGACGGAGAACAGTCGGTATTGCCGGAGCAATTCGACGAAATGATGAAGAAGGTCCGTCTCATTGCGCATGCGGTGGGACGGGATATCTAAAAACCGGGACTCGGGACTAGTTCCTCGAGCCTCGTAAAAACGAGGAACCCAAAACGAGTCCCTAGCCCCGAGCGACGAATCTCGGAAGGTAGTTAATCAAGGTTAAATTATGAAACGTAACGAATTCAAAAAAATAGCTATCATTGGTCTCGGACTCATGGGCGGCTCGCTCGCCGTGGCGTGTCGGAAAAAATTTCCCAAGGCCCGGATTACAGGAATCAGTCGCAGCCGCGAAGCCCTTACACTTGCCAGGAAAAAGAAATGGGTCCATGAAGCCACACAGGATGTGCTGCTCGGCACGCATGGCGCGGATCTTGTAGTGCTTTGCACACCCGTCGACACTTTTCTGCCTTACCTCAAAGTGATCGACAAAGTTTGCGCGAAAGGCGCCTTGGTCATGGATGTCGGAAGCGTCAAGATATCCGTCCTGAAAGAAGTGAACTCACACAAGTGGAAGAACCTTTCCTTTGTCGGGTGCCATCCCATGGTCGGTTCTCACAAGCGGGGGATTGAGGTGGCCTGTCCGAAACTTTATGAGCAGGGCACCGTGCTTCTGACCCGGACGAAAAAAACCTGTCCCGAAAGTTACAGGAAAGCCGGGAAATTCTGGGCGCGGCTTTCGAAAAAAGTCGTTCACCTTACCCCGCAATTGCACGACAAATTGATCAGCGAAATCAGCCATCTCCCGCACGCGATCGCGGTCTGCCTGGCCCAGACAGCCTCGCGTCAAGCCCTGCCTTTTGCGGCGAAAGGTTTTCGGGACACGACCCGCGTCGCTGCGTCTGCCTCGTCTGTTTGGCTTCCTATTTTTGAGGCCAATAAAAAGTACATTCTTGCGGATCTTCTCCGCTTCGAAAGAGAACTAAAACGTTTTAAAAAAGCCCTCCGCAGACCGGAGCCCTCCGCACTTAGGCGCTATCTCGATACTGCTGGGAGGCGGCGCCGAAGCATCTAATCTGTACCGTTCCCACGCGGCCGGTGTATAAATAGGATGGGCTGAAGACGGTTTCCCCTATACAAATACTCTTTTGCCGCTCCCGTTGACAAATCATTAAAACATGTTAGGTTTAAGCTAAAAGCGGATTGGGTATATAAAGGGTTTGAATAGTGTTTTTTATAGCCTGCAAGAAAGGTGAGCAGTGAGCGTGGATACCAAAAAAAGCCGGCAATCGTGGGGAGGTTTTGGCAAGCGTTTCCGCTGCCTTGTGGCGGGCCTCGCGACGATTAGCTTTATTTTTACCAACACTGTGATCGCCGCGCCATCCGCAGCCGACGTTTCCAATCTGGGTACTGTGTCCGGTACTGGCGCGCTTGTGCTCCCGGAATTTGGGGCCATTGATGAGTCCCACATCGGGGCCCTCGATAAAACTGTTATTTATATCCAGGATGCCCACGACTCTCTGGAAGCCCAGGAAAATATTGCCGGGCTCATCACACACCTCACCACAAAACAGGGCGTCAAAACAGTTTTTGAAGAAGGCTGTGAAGGCCCGGTCCCGACGGATGAACTTTTTTCCGGAGTTTCCGAGGCGGGCGTAAAAGAAAAGGTCTCCTATTTCTTCCTGGATCAGCTTCGCATCGGTGCGGCCGAGTACGCCCATATCAATCGCGACAGGGCGAAAGGGGATTTCAGGCTCATTGGTGCCGATTCGATCCGGCTTCATCTCCAGAATATCGTCTGGTCCCTTGAGGCCGCAAAGACCAAAAAAGAAACTGAAAAAGACCTGGCAGAGCTCACAAGACATATCAACCGCCTTGCTGAGCGCAATTTCCCAAAGCCGCTCAGGGAATGGCTGAAACTGAAGGACAGATTTGCCTCCGACAGACTTCCGCTTTTTGATTACATCCAGCGCACCCGGAAGATCCTCTCGGAGAAAATAACCCCCGAGGCTTTCAAACAAAAGTTCCCGGATCTCTCACTTTTAATGGAAGCCCGGGATTCACAAGACGAAGCTGTTCTGAATGAAATCGGGAATATCAATGCCAAAACGCTTTTTCAGGAGATCGATGACATGGAAAATCAGATCTCCCGGAGTTTTCTTGGAAAGAAACGCGACCAACAGACGTTTCAGTACCTCAAAATCCTTTCTTTGATCGGGCGCCTCAATAATCTCGAAGTCACGCCTGCCGAATATGAAATTGCCAAAGCAGCGGTTCGGGACCTCGACACGAAACAGCTTGCAAAATTCATAGTCAAACAGACGAAGCGGAGCCTGGTTCTTTCCAAACAATGGGAAACCAACCTGAAATCGGCGGAGAGTTTCTATGAGACTGCCCATGCCCGTGATTACTCCATTGAAGCGGCCCTGAGCCGGTTTTTAAAGGATCCCAACGAAAAAACTGCAGTCCTGGTTTACGGTGGTTTTCATAAATCCGGCATCAAAGATATCTTTGCGAAGCTCGGACTTTCTTATCACATCGTGTCGCCCAAGATTACAAAGGCAGACCCGGTCCACAAAGCCTATTACCAACAGCTGTTATCCAACGGTTTTTATTCCTATGAAATGCCGAAAAACGCGGGCCGTTTTACACGCACGATCGGTTATCCGGAAATAGTCCGGTCCGAGACAAAAGTTTTGCCACCGCTCCGGGCTTACATTGAGGACATCGCCGCACTTGTCCAAAAGCTTCCCGCCAAACTGCCAAATTTTGAAATAGCCAGCCGGATTACCAGCCAGATCAGACGGGCAGGGATTGGCCTTAAATCCATTACCACAGCGATCGCTCTATTTGCAGCTGTCATGAGTTCCCCGGTTGGGGTTCAAGGCCAAGAACTTCCAACTCAGGCTCAAGTATCTCGCGAACCCGTTACAATGGAACAACAAATAAGTGTAGTAAAAGCTGTTGAGCAGAAAGTGGCTCCTAAGCCTATGGTACCGGTTCTGGCTGAGGCTCCAACGCCGTCAATTACACCCATTGCTCAAGCTGCGCAAAATTATCTGCTCCCTTGGGTTCTCAACGCGAGAGGGAATCCTAATTTTGCGGCGAATCTTAAATTAGAAGATCAACAAGTCTCGTTTGTAGTAGGGAACGTGAGTAATTCTTATGCTACCCCAGTGTCTTTGTTTTCTTTACCCGTTGATGAAATAGGCCGTTTTCGACTTCCTTGGAATGTTTCTGCCAATGGATCAAATGTTTATGTTAGTGTCAACGGGCCTGCTGGCGAAGCCTCTTCTTTCGGAAGTTATTCAGCCATTTTTCAGATGGTCGATGGTTCTCCCCAGGTGCGCATTGTTCTCCCGGCGCAAATGGAGTCCGTGGACACTATGGGTGATTCTGGAAATATAATGAAAATGGAACTGGAAGATTGGGGGACTGATGGCATTTCGGGTACAACGACCTGGAATGTATGGCACGATCAGGTTAGCGGGGAAATTACATTTGGGTTGGCTTCGCCGTCGAATCCCAATTATGAATTTGTCATAAATGCCACTACCGGGGCGTGGACCGGAGATGTTTGGAATAATAAAACCGGCAAGATGATTCATGTCGCTGAGGCGGACAAAGGCTTTATACCCCGGGACGTGTCTTCCGGGGGTTCGGTCGTTTACATAGACGGGAATACGACCTATATAAAACTCAGTAAAGGGGCAAATCCCAGTTATCCTGATGGAGCGACGATTCCTTTTCCCGGTGTTGTTGTGACAGACCCCATTCAGTGGGCCGGAACATGGCTGGGAGTTAACGGCGTGTGGCTTAATTTGAGGACTTTGAAGATTTCGGATTACCCTTATGTGGAAATACCAGAGACAGGAGCTATGGGAGCAGCCGTTGCAGCTTCTGTGGAAACCAAAGAAGTTACATTCCTTCCCTTGGATCCTGCTACCGGCAAACCTCTTGAAAATATCGCGCCAACATCCATTAAAGCGCAAGCAACTGGAGCTAAAGGTTTGGCTACAGGTGCGCGTGCAGTTACAGTCCTTCCGGGAGGAAAGTGGGCTCTTGGCGCCTGGAACAACAACGCGCCTCTACCGACCGGAGAGGCGTCTCCTATCGGATTTACAATGACCTACAATAATAGTCCCTCGGGCAGCTTTAGTGGGATGACCCTTACCTCCACAAATCCGAACGGGGAGGATTTCAGCCATTTAGGTTATTGTAGGTTTCTCGCAAGAACTTCGGTGCCTTCTACTGGGGCGAATGGCAAGTATTCCTTAAAGTTTGAATTTGAAGATGTGCGCGGTGTGAAAGCGGCTTTTGCTTTGTTGAATCTTTCGACGGATTATGTGGATGTTCCATTTCTCATTTCTTATATCCAGTCTTATTTTAAAAACATCGATATAACGAAAATCAAGAAAATATCCTTTGTAAAAGAAAATACACGGAATCCCGTGACAGCCGCAACAGACGAAATTGTGATCGGGAACATAGATGCTCCGACGCGCCTTGTTAAAAATGCTTCAGTTTCAAGTTTCTTCATGCTGGATCCCACGAACCGTCCAGTAATCAGAGTAATGGCTCCTCTCCAAAACGATAATAATAATCCGTATCCTACTGTTCCGTGGTTGAATCATTTCGGCCCCGACAGTTTTTTTGCATATGCCTATGTTTTTAATCCTGCAAATGGAAATTCGAACTGGGCGGGAGCGCTCATCAATTTCCCGGGAAGCGTTAATCTAAACGAACGTGATTTGAACCCGAGGTTAACCGCTGCGCCCGGCAGTTCAGGAATTTTTCTTAACACAAAAATACTAGAGGTGGTTGACGAGAATGAAAATAAGATTAAGTTCAAAACAGATGTGCCTCAATATCCGGATTCCATCGGTAAAGAGATCTCTCGATCGGTGGTAGACGAAGCGGCTCGTCAGCAGGGAGTAGAATTTGATCCGGCCGCTGTCAGCTCTTTGAGCGAGGTTGTAAATCCCGAAATGACCGGTTTTGAAACAGGGGATGGGTATAGCGGCATAGGCTTTGACGGCTCTTTTTTTAAACCCGAACTTAAAACCACTTCGGCTGGGTTGACTGTTTTTCGCAGTAATGTTGCAGCAGCTTCCATGGCGCAACCCTATGCGTCCGGAGTAATACCTGCAACATCCGCTGGTTCTGTATACAATCCCAGACAGGATGGCGACCATACGTTCACATGCGATTTCAATCTGGACAACGCTGATTGGGGTGGAATCGGATTATCGCTTTCCGGGCATGATTTAGAGAACGACGGGCCGATTGTACCGGAAATTTATTTAAACCAGGGAGCAGACGGATATGCCACGCCAAAGATGGATGTGACTGTCGTTTCAGAAAGCGTGATAGACGGAACGAACAAACAAGTTTCTGTTATCTTTTCTGCTCCGCTGGTGCAAAACGGTTCGACAAGGGTCGGGATCACATTGGAGGAAGTAAAAGCCGCTGTTGAGATCAACCAGATCAAAGGATTTAATTACACTAATATCGTTTATGTGGGTTTTCCGATCAATTCTGAAACCATCGGTCTTAGTCCTGTGACCAAAACGGGCTCTTTTGGGATTAGGGTAGGTGGAGGATTGGAGAAGGTTCTGACATATCCCGGGGAAGCAACCGGGCCAGTAACGGATTTTGCCGGAAAGGAGATCGGGGTTGGCGTGATCAACACTGTGGGTGGCGTGGTTACGAATATCACGCAGATAAGTCCTGATCAATTTTATTTTAATTACACCTCCAAGGTGGGCAAATGGGGCGGCGCGATCATGATGCTGGGCAGCGGGCTCAACAATGACGGGTATATCACTAGTTTTTATCAAATTCCCGCGGAGGGAATTGTGCTCGGTGTGGAAGGGGTAAACAAGATCCGGATTGCGGTGAGCGATTCGAAACCTGCCCGGGACAGGAATGGTAATGTGATCAAGGTAAATGGGAAAGTACAATACCGCAGCAAGACCCTGGAGTTCACAGTTCCCGCGGGTTCTCCTTTTGTCAGGATCACCCGCGCCCGGCTTCTGGAAGCAGCCAGTGATTTTAATGCGGATCAGTTGGTTGCGCTGACACCGCTTGTTGATGAGAATGTTGCGCTGGCCGGGACAAGCGGCCGGGTCACGATCCACACGAAGGGATTGGAGTTTGTACCGACATATCCCGGGGAAGCAACCGGGCCAGTAACGGATTTTGCCGGAAAGGGGATCGGGGTTAGTGTGATCAACACTGCGGATGGTGTGGTCGCGGATGTTGTGCAGCCGAGTCCTGATCAATTTTATTTTGATTACACCTCCAAGGCAGACAAGTGGGGTGGCGCGATCATGATGCTGGGCAGCGGGCTCAACAGTGACGGGTATATCACTAGTTTTTATCAAATTCCCGCGGAGGGAATTGTGCTCGGTGTGGAAGGGGTAAACAATATCCGTATCGCAGTGAGCGATTCGAAACCTGCCCGGGACAGGAATGGTAATGTGATCAAGATAAATGGGAAAGTGCAATACCGTAGTAAAACTCTAGAATTTACAGTTCCCGCGGATTCTCCGTTTGTCAGGATCACTCGTGCCCGTCTTTTGGAAGCAGCCAGTGATTTTAATGCGGATCAGTTGGTTGCGTTGACAACGGTTGTTGATGAGAATGTTGCACTGGCCGGGACAAGCGGCCGGGTCACGATCCACACGAAGGGATTGGAGTTTGTGCCGACATATCCCGGGGAGGCAGCGGGTCCCGTGACAGATCTGACCGGGACAGGGGTCGGAGTTGATGTGGTCAATGCCGCGGATGGTGTGGTCACGGATGTTGTGCAGCCAAGTCCTGATCAATTTTATTTTGATTACACCTCCAAGGCAGACAAGTGGGGTGGCGCGATCATGATGCTGGGCAGCGGACTCAACAGTGACGGATATCTTACTAGCTTTTACAAGATTCCGAATAGAGGCCTTGTAATGAAAGTGACTGGAATTGGAAAGATCCGGGTGTCTGGAAGTGATTCAGAGCCTCTCAGGGATGCGAATGGTAATGTGATCAAGGTGAATGGCAAGGTGCAATATCACAATGAAACGCTTGAGTTCACGGTGTCTGACGGCAATCCCTATGTCTGGATTACACGTGAGCGTCTTTCGGCGGCGGGTTTAAACCCGAACCAGATGGTTGCGCTGACGGTGCTTGTTGATAAGAATGTTGCGCCGGTTGGAACAAGCGGCCGGGTTACAGTCGACATAACCGGGTTGGAATGGGTTCCGACATATCCGGGGGAAACGTCGGGTCCCGTGACGGACTTTACCGGGAAGGGGATTGGGGTTGATGCGATCAATACTACGAATGGTGTTGTCGCGAATATCACACAGCTGAACTCCAATCAATTTTATTTTGATTACACCTCCAAGGTGGACAAGTGGGGCGGGGCGATCATGATGCTGGGCAGCGGGCTCAACAGTGAGGGATATGTTACTAATTTTTATCAAATTCCCGCAGAGGGTATTGTACTTGGCGTGGAAGGGGTAGACAAGATCCGTATCGCGGTGAGCGATTCGAAACCTGCCCGGGATGCGGATGGCAATGTGATCAAGGTAAATGGCAAGGTGCAATATCGCAGCAAGACCTTGGAATTTGCAGTTTCTGCGGCTTCTCCGTTTGTGAGGATCACCCGAGCCAGGCTTTTGGAAGTAGCTGGTGATTTCAATGCAGATCAGTTGGTTGCGTTGACAACGGTTGTTGATGAGCATGTTGCGCTGGCCGGGACAAGCGGCCGGGTCACGATCGACACGAAGGGATTGGAATTTGTACCGACATATCCGGGAGAAGCGACGGGTCCTGTGACGGATCTGACCGGAAAAAGGGCACCGGACGTGTTGAACTCCAGCGATGGTGTGGTTACGAATGTCATACAGACAAGCTCGGATGAATTTTATTTTGATTATACTTCGAAAGCTCTCAGTTGGGGCGGCGTGATGATAACTTTAGGTAGTGATACAAACGCCGATGAAAATCTGGATGTATTTTATCCGCTTCCTTCGGACGGTTTGGTGTACAAAGTGAACGGGATTGGAAAGATCCGGGTGAGCGTTGGTGATTCTAAAGTTGTCGGGGTCGTGGATGGAAAGAATCAGCAACGCACCGTGACGCTTGAATACACCGTGACTCCGGAAAACCCGTATATCAGGGTTACTGCTGCGCGCCTTTTAGCGGCTGCTTCCGATTTTAGGGTAAACGAACTGAGCACAACCACATTTGTGATCGATGAAAATGTTGCGCCCGCCGGGACGAGTGGCAGGGTCACTATTGGGACGAAAGGATTGGAATGGGTGCCGCCGCCCCCGTCAGCCTTGGCCCGGGGCGGAGCAAGCCAGAAAGCTGTTGCTGCCAGTGCGCCGAAGGTTGTGCCGGCCACGTCAGTTTCTTTTGAAGATTTTGTTTATCAAACTTCGAATCCGGATTTTGAGATTCACGTCAAATATGAAGGCTCTACTAAAATTTGGACGGTCAGGAACACAAAAGCCAATACACAGGCCGAGATCGCTCGTATCGAGGGCGGTCCGGAGGTTTGGGACGCCGTGGGAGTTGCCGGTGATGTTACCTCCAATGGAACAGTTATCTATGCAATTGAGCAGTATGATGAAACCACTCATGCGGTTGTTGGTTATCAGGTTTATGCTCTGGGGAGTAAAGATAACGCCGAATTCAATCAACAACCGGTATTGATACGCGACGTAAGTTTGCCGGGGTTGAATCTTTCAGGGATCCAGAGTCAAAATGAGAGAAAAACAGTAAGGATCATAGTGACAGATGACAATAACAGAGAATGGTTTGCTGATGTTACACCAGCCGTGTACGAGAACACGACCGTTTACGGGATCGGAGACAAGCTTCATGTCGCAGACAATGCCAGTCTGACCGACTGGGTTTATGATTTTGATTGGTTCACAACGGATGTCAAGATCCTTCCTGCGGAGGAATCTGCCGGAGTACTGGAAAAGGGAGATATGCTGGCGGTGGTTACAGGCCATGATGCCAACGGAATTTCCGGAGAAATTTTCGTTAATCTAAAAACGCGCGATATTCTAAATCCGGAAACTTTTGAACCTCTTCCGATAAAACCGGCGCAATTGCCCGAACCTCAGTTGGTTCCCACTCGTTCTGAGTTGAGGAGAGTAACCGCGACAGAGGCGCAAAAAGAACCGAAGGTTCGTACTAAGTCGGGAACGATTGCGCATGTGTTGCCGGAGATGAAGAAGGCTGGAGTGGCGAAGCCGGCACAATTAACCAAGTCGATCTCGGAAGATCAGAAAAACGAAATTCTTAAATGGAGCCTGACTCCGCCGGTTCGCAGTGAGTTGAGAACAAGGGCGAGAACGATTGCACGTATATTGCCGGAGATGAAGAAGGCGGGAGTGACAGACCTGACAAAATTGACCAAGCGGATCAATGTTTTTGCCGACGGCCAAGACCTTCTTGGTTTTTCGGATGACCAGATAAACGAGATCCTTGTGTTCGCGTCCCAGAATCCTCTCAACAATGCGAACGGTTCCGCGAACCCCAACCGGTTCATGATGATCGTTGATCATATGCCGGAAAACGAAATCCCTGTTGCGTTGAAAGGCTTTGACAATATTAAGTTCTTTGAGGGGCCGGTGAACTTGGCCGGGCTTGACGTGAACAAGGCCGACACCGGCAATATCCATCTTTCGATAAAGATGAATCCTGCGGCGAATATTTCCGGTAAGGTTGAAAATAATAAGTTCCGTTACACGAAAAAAACGGCAGGGCTTTTAGGTGCAGCTTGTCTCAGAGAACAAGTTACGGATAATCTTAGAGAGAAACAAGATTTTAATAACCGTTACGGGCTTAAAAAAGACAACGGATTTTTTACCGACCAGGCATTGGCCGGCATTTTCCAGGAATATTTGAACGAACGGTTTGTTGTAACATCCGCGTAAAAAAAACGGGGTCACACCCCGCGGAAAATTGGGGTGTGACCCCGTTTTTTACAAGTCCCGTTTTTTAAAATCTGTAAGTGCCCCGGAACATGGTATCCACCCGCCGGAGAAGTTGTTGTTTTTCTCACCGAAGGTATTCCGAAGAATTTTAAGGATAAGTCAGAGGGGGTTATTCTGGCTGAGGGGGAGAGAGA
>JBAZER010000024.1:0-36533 GCA_041653795.1 Candidatus Omnitrophota bacterium | reverse complement strand
CCCTGTGCCAAAAAATCCAGCCCCCGCCATAGCCCTGGCCGTCAAGATCATCTTTGACCGCTGCGGGGATCAAGATGCCGGCGTGGCTGTCCTACCGTGCGACCAGCTGATAACGAACAAGAAGAGATTTTCCAACCTTATGCGGCATGCTTTTGCCAACTGCCGCGATCGTTTTATTGTTTTTGGTATCCCGCCTCATCGGCCGGCGACGGGATATGGTTATATCAAGGCACCGGCGAACAGGAGCTTCGGCGCAGGGAACGTCTTGCGCCGCGTTGAAAAGTTTTGCGAAAAGCCGGACTTAAGAACTGCCAGGAAGTTCTTGAGACAAGGGTCATACTTCTGGAATAGCGGGATCTTTGTGGGAAGCGTCGGGATATTCTTGTCGTCTATACGTACTTATCTGCCTTTTCTTTTCAAGCAGGTTTCTGTCGCTGCCGCTACTGCGCCGGGGGAAGAAGGTCTCGCATCGTGGGATAAGATCGATGCTGTTTCGTTCGATTACGGAGTGATGGAAAAGACAAAGAATATAGCCATGATCCCG
The DNA here is from genome assembly GCA_041653795.1 of Candidatus Omnitrophota bacterium. Classification (GTDB taxonomy): domain Bacteria; phylum Omnitrophota; class Omnitrophia; order Omnitrophales; family Aquincolibacteriaceae; genus Aquincolibacterium. The sequence goes on along the minus strand of JBAZER010000024.1, from coordinate 35,989 downwards.
GCTGACCGGCTCGGCTGGTCGGACCTCGGCAGCTGGCAGGCGTGGGATGAGCTTCAGCGCAAGGATAAGGACAATAACCTTTTGCTTGCCGACATCGTGGATATCGGCAGCCATGATCTCACGGTCCTCGGCCGCGAGCACCTGATCGCCACGATCGGCCTCAAAGGATTGATCGTGGTTGATACTCCGGACGCCCTTTTTATCGCGGATAAGAAGAAGAGTGAAGACGTCAAGCAGGTCGTGGAAATCTTGAAGAAGAACAAAAGAGAGGAACATTTCTGTCATATCACTGTCAAGCGCCCCTGGGGCGCCTATACGGTGCTTGAAACAGGCCCCGGATTCAAGATCAAGCTTGTGGAGGTCCTGCCCGGAAAATCTTTGAGCCTGCAGCTTCACAGGAAGCGCAGCGAGCATTGGGTCGTGATCCAGGGGTGTGCTACGGTCTCAAACGGCAAAGGGCGGCATCGTGTTCGAAAGAATGAGAGTACGTTCATTCCTCGAGGGCATCGCCATCGCCTGGAAAACAGGGAAAAAACCGTATTAAAGATTGTCGAGGTGCAGACAGGCACGAGCCTTACAGAAAGCGATATCGTGAGACTCCAGGATGATTTTGGCAGGACAAAACTCCACCAGTTTGTTTTAGAAAACAAGGGACGGTTCTCATGAAAAAAGCGCTTATTACAGGCATAACCGGGCAGGATGGTTCTTACCTTGCGGAATTTTTGTTGGGAAAAGGCTACGAGGTTCATGGCATCATCAGGCGTTCCAGTACATTCAACACGGGTAGAATCGACCATATCTATGTTGACCCACATAGCTCCGGCGCCCGTCTTTTTCTGCATTACGGAGACCTGACCGATGCGGAAGTGATCAATCGACTTATTTACGGCATTAAGCCTCACGAAGTCTATCATCTGGGTGCTCAGAGCCACGTGAGGGTGAGTTTTGATATGCCGGAATATACGGGCAACGTAACGGCTTTAGGCGTGACACGGATCTTGGAAGCTATTCGTCATTGCGGAGAAGATATCCGTTTCTATCAGGCGTCTTCGAGCGAGATGTTTGGAAAGGCCCGGGCTCCGCAATCGGAGAAAACCCCTTTTGAGCCTCGAAGTCCTTATGCCTGTGCCAAGCTATATGCGTATAACATGGTTAAGAATTACCGTGAAGGTTACGGGCTCTTTGCCGCCAACGGGATCCTTTTTAATCACGAAAGCCCCCGCCGCGGCGAAACGTTCGTAACCAGAAAAGTTACCCGGGCCATCGCGAACATCGTCTCAGGAAAGCAGAAGAGGCTTTTTCTTGGGAATCTTGAGGCCAGGAGAGACTGGGGTTTTGCCCCTGAATATGTGGAAGTGATGTGGTTGATTCTTCAGCAGGCACGTCCCCAAGATTTTGTGGTCGGGACAGGGGAAAGTCATTCAGTGCAGGAATTCGTTGAAAAGTCATTTGCTTATGCTGGTCTATCCTTGGGTTGGAGAGGCCGTAATGTTCGTAAAAAAGGTTTCGTCAAATCGCTGCATTCTGCGGCTGCGGAACGATCGGGATTGAAAGTTGGAGATGTGGTCATCGAGATCGATCCCCACTATTTCCGTCCGACAGAAGTAGACCACCTGGAGGCTGATATTTCCAGGGCCAGGCGCCTGTTAAAATGGCAGCCCCGTATCACCTTTGATGAACTCATCAAGATCATGGTGGATTATGATATGAGGCTTGCAGGCGATGAGCCGCCGGGTGAAGGCATTCAGATATCCAGAAAGAAGGGTTTCAAATACACAAATCATGATTTTTCTTTGTGGGGACGGATCAAATGAAGGCGAAGCCAAAGACACCCTGTTTAGATCTTTCAAAAAAAAGAGTCCTTGTTACTGGCGGAGCCGGATTTTTGGGCCGTTTTGTTGTTGAGGCATTGAAACGCCACGGGGGTCGGAAAATCGATATTCCAAGAAGCCGCGACTATGATCTTGTTCAATTCAGGTCTGTGGAAAAACTTTACAGAGATACACATCCCCATCTGGTGATTCATCTGGCGGCCAGAGTCGGCGGTATCGGCGCCAATAGAGAGAATCCGGGGAGTTTCTTTTATGACAATCTTATGATGGGGGCCCAAATGATGGAGGTGGGGCGCCGGACCGGAGTGGAAAAATTTGTTGCTTTAGGAACGATTTGTTCTTATCCAAAGCTTACTCCTGTTCCATTTCGCGAGGATGATTTGTGGAACGGTTATCCTGAGGAGACAAACGCGCCGTATGGATTGGCGAAGAAAATGATGCTTGTGCAGGCTCAGGCTTATCGGCAGCAATATGGATTTAATGCGATTTTTCTGATGCCTGTAAATCTTTATGGCCCGGGTGATAATTTTGATCCTGAAAGTTCTCACGTGATCCCTGCATTGGTCAGAAAGTGTTTCGACGCTATGGCAAAAGCCAAAAGGACCGGAAAAAGGCCACGCCTCGTCGTTTGGGGGACTGGCAAGCCTACACGTGAATTTCTCTATGTCGAAGACGCCGCCGAAGGCATTGTTTTGGCAGCCAGGAGCTATTCTAAGCCGGAACCGGTAAATCTCGGGTCTGGTTTTGAGATTTCTATCAAGGATCTTGTTTGTCTGGTCGCGCAGACGACCGGTTTTGACGGTGAGATTGTCTGGGATCAGTCTAAGCCCGATGGACAACCGCGGAGACGCTTGGATATCTCCAGGGCCCGTAAAGAGTTTGGATTTCGGGCAAAGGTCGATTTTAAAGAGGGCCTGCGAAGGACCGTTGCCTGGTATCGCGAAATTTTCGTGAACAAGTGACGTATTAGATTATGACGGATAGAAAGAATAAAATTCTTGACCCGCAGATCCCGTTTCTCTTGGCCTACAATCAGGACAAACTGAGGCGTGGTTTTGTTTTGGAAAAAGTTCTTAACATTTTTTGCCGCAGCCCCAAGAATCAGGCTTTTGCCGACACCCCTTCAAGGATTCTTGTTATCCAGTCGCATCTGATCGGCGATGTGATGATGGCCATTCCGTTCCTGCGGGCCCTGCGCAAGCGCTATCCGAATGCCGAGATTACATTTTTAGCCAATGATTTTGCTCGCGGGCTCCTGAAAGGGTGCGATTTCATCGATGTCATGCTAACGGCACCTTTCCCCTGGGGCATTAGAAGTTATCACGTCAAGAATCTCTGGAAACTTGTGGGAATGATTTTATATTTGCGAAGGCAAAAGTTTGATCTAGCCATTGATGCGCAGATCGATTTTAGGAATATCTTTTTGATGTATTTAGCAGGTGCGCGCCGCAGGCTGGGGTATGACATTGTCGGTGGACGCCTTTTTTTGACTGATATTCCTGAGTTTCCGCGCGATGTCGTGCATTTATTGGAAGGAAGGCTTTCGGTTCTGCGCTACCTGGGGGCCGATATTCAAGACAAAACATACAGGTTGCCTTTGTCAGCTGATGCCAGGCAATGGTTGGATTTATTCTGGAAAGGCAAGGGGTTGTTAGGGAGAGAGGTCGTCGCCATCCATCCCGGCGCGAGCACGATAGAAAAATTATGGCGCGCAGACCGTTTTGTCGAGGTTATCCGGTTTCTCCAGAAGCGGCAGTATGTCCCTGTCCTTATAGAAGGTCCGCAGGATACGGACGTGGTTGAAGAGATTTTGGGTCTGCTGGGAGGAGATATCCTGGTGTTAAAGAGCTCCTTGGCGCACTGCATGGCTTTTTTCTCACGATGCAGGCTGCTCATTTGCCTGGATAGCGCCGCATCACATTTGGCTTCGGCCGTTGGGACGCCGGCAGTTGTCCTTTATGGGCCGCAATGGCCGTTTCTGGCCAAGCCATTCGATGATCATATTGTGGCGGTTTGGAATGAAAATGTTGATTGTCGTCCCTGTGTATACAAAAAGTGTCAAAAACCGGTACATGACTGCATGGAAAAGATTTCTGTGCAGGACGTGTGTTTGGCCTTAGGTCAATTACTCGATAAGACAGCGGCTCCGTTTTCGCATTGTTCTTCGGATGCGTCGCGGAGATCCTGACATGACGGCACAAGGACCAGCAAGAACATTAAATCTGCTAGTTTACAGCATTCATTATTATCCTGAACAGATCGGCATTGGCGTTTTTAATCACGGCATGGTGGAATATCTGGCCGACAGGGGACATCATGTTACGGTTGTGACGGCTTTCCCTTGGTATCCTTCCTGGAAAGTGGAACGTCCTTACGTCGGCCGCTGGTCGATGACAGAGACGAAAGGGAACGTGACGATCATGCGGTCATTTGTGCCTTCTTTAAAAAGGATTACCGCGCGATCCCGCATCATGCATGAGTCGGTGTTCACGCTGTCATCTTTTTGTCATCTCGCGCGGTTATTGTTTAAGAAAGTTGATGCTGTCATTGCTGTGTGTCCTCCCGTGCAACTGGGTTTTTCCGCTGCGGTTTTCTGTGGTCTCAAGCGTATTCCTTTCATCTTTCATATTCAGGATTTGCAAATCGACGCTGCTGCCGACCTTCATCTTATCAAAAATAGATTCGTTTTGAGCTTGTTGCGCAGCTGGGAACGTTTTCTTTTCAGGCGGGCCAGTGTTCTTTCGACTATTAGCAGGGGAATGAAGAAGCGCATCGAAGCCAAAGGGAATTTCAAAAATAAAGTCCATATGTTTCCCAACTGGGTTGATACACGTTTTCTCAAGCCCCTGCCCCGCGATAACCCGTTTCGTGAATCGCAGGGAATCGGCCGCGAAAAATTTCTGGTCCTGTATGCCGGAAATATCGGGGAGAAACAAGGGGTGGATATTCTGGCGGACGTAGCCCTTTTAACTAGAGACCGAGAGGATATTGTTTATGTGATCGTTGGCGAAGGGGCAGGTCTTGGCCGGCTCAAACAAAGACTTCAAAGTTCGCCTGCCGGGCAAATAAAACTTTTGCCTCTACAGCCCCGCGAGATGCTTCCTTTTATGCTGGCGGCAGCCGATCTCTCCCTTGTCATCCAGAAAAGAGGCGTGGGTGATTTTCTCATGCCCTCGAAGTTATTAAACATCATGGGAAGTGCTAGGCCTGTTGTGGCCGCTGCCGAAACCGATTGCGAGCTTGCGCGGTGTATTCAAGAAAGCGGCTGCGGCGAGGCCGTGCCTCCGGAAAATCCGAAACTTTTGGCCGGGGCTATATTGAAATTCTATGATGACCCGGCCCTGCGTGAAAAATGCGGTTCATCCGGCCGTTCTTTTGTCGAAACACATTTCTCCTATCAAAACGTTATGACTGATTTTGAAAATGTTTTACTGAACCTGAAGAACTGACATGCTGAAGAAACACGCCCAGATATTGATCGGTTGCATAAGATTCACGGATGTCGTCCTGGCGATGGCGGCCTGGTTTTTGTCCTATGCCCTGCGTTTTAGGACAGGATTGTTTCTGCCCGCTGCCGTGCCGCCGATGCGCTATTATCTGTTTGTCCTGCCTGTCATTGCTGTTGTATGGCCTGTGGTCTTTGACATTTTTCAGATGTATACCCCCAAAAGAAACATTTCTCTTTGGCAGGAGCTTTTCCAGCTTGTTAAAGCAACGTTTATGTCGATTCTGGTTCTTTTGTCCTTGAGCTTTTTTTACAGGGATCACGTTTATTCACGTCTGGTTTTCGTATTATTTTTCTTGGTCAGTCTTTGCCTTATTTTTCTTGATCGTATCTTGCTTCGCAAGCTCCTCAGGTTTCTGCGCGCCCGTGGCTACAATTTAAAGCGTGTTTTGATCGTGGGGGCAGGGGAGACAGGCCAGAGGCTTGCCCAAAAGATCGCCGACAGCACCTGGACCGGGTTTTCTCTTGTAGGCTGGATTGATGACTACCTGAAACCGGGTGACATCGTTTGCGAAAAAGAGATCATCGGCAATTGTGCCATGATCAACGAGGTTATTGAACGATATAAAATCGAACAGGTTTTCATCGCGCTGCCGATCCGTGCCTACCAGAGGCTCACTTATTTGCTAAAAAAACTCGAGCAGGAGACTGTTGATGTGCGCATTGTGCCTAATATCTACCAGGCCTTAACGCTCAATGCCAGCATAGAAGATTTTGACGGCATGCCCATCATCAATCTGACAGAGAGCCCCATTTACGGCTGGAACAGGGTTCTCAAACGGCTTTTTGATATTGCTGTTTCTTCTTTATCCCTTATTCTGATGATGCCTCTGATGGGAATCATCGTGATTTTAATAAAGAGGTCTTCACCCGGTCCGGTTTTTTTCAAGCAAAAACGCTATGGCATCGCCGGTAAGGAATTTTATGTCTATAAATTCCGGAGTATGGTTGTGACAGATCAAGAAATCGCCGATAAGCTACAGGCCCACAGAGCGGACTCCCGGATTACGCCCGTGGGGCGTTTCTTGCGACGCACAAGTCTTGATGAATTGCCGCAGCTTTATAATGTCTTGTGCGGCCAGATGTCCGTAGTCGGTCCGCGGCCGCACCCGCTGTATCTCGATGAAAAACATAGGCTTCTTCTTGAAACATATATGTGGCGCTATAAAGTCAAGCCGGGAATCACCGGATGGGCGCAGGTCAACGGCTGGCGGGGAGAGACGGACACGCTTGAAAAAATGAAGAGGCGCATTGAACACGATATTTACTATATTGAACATTGGTCTGTCTGGTTTGATTTAAAGATCCTTTGGCTGACTGTTTGGAAGGGGTTGTTGAACAGAAATGCTTATTAATAGCACTGTCCATGGCTTGAGCTTATTTATTATCGATGGCCTTTTTGTCGGGATGGCTTCATGGTATATGGTTAAATGGTTTAAAGCCGATCATTTTCTCGAACAGCTCATTTTCTTTGCTCTCATCAGCAGTGCCATTATTATTGCTTCAACGTATACCCTGTCTTTATTGAGACAGATCCAGCCTTTTGGTTATCTGATATTTCATTTGCTCTTCTTTTTCGGTGTATTTTTATTCAGGACAAAGAGGCATACAGGATTTGTTCAACGGACGATCAACCTCTCCAAGGTAGGCGAGATTAAGGAGCACCCCTTGATCGCGATCATCGGAATCTCGGTGGGGGTCTTTCTTATCACGTCGTTTTTTTTGGGATTTTTTGTGCCGCCCAACAATTGGGATAGCATGTCTTATCACTTATCTCGGGTGGGATATTGGCTGCAGAATGGAACCTTGTCCCCTTATCTCGTCCAGGATACGCGACAGCTCTATTTATTGCCCAATGCTGAAATCCTGTTGCTCTGGCCGATCGTCTTTTTGAAGTCCGATATTTTGGTTTTCCTGCCGCAGTGGGTTTCTTATGTCGGCGGGATGGGCCTTGTTTTTCTTTTGGCGAGGCATCTTAAATTTTCACTATTTCCATCATTGTTTTCTGCTTTTATCTGGGCATCCTGCACCGAAATTATGCTGGAGGCTACGACGGTTCAAAATGATCTTGTTTTGACTTTTTTCCTGACGACGGGCGTTTATTTTTTCTTGAAAGGATTGAGGGATCGCGACAGGAAGACACTGTTCGCTTCTGCGATCGCCTTCGGGATCGCTTTAGGCACAAAAGGAGTTGCTCTTTTTATTTTACCGGGATTATTGGTTTGCAGCATTATTTATGTCTATGCCGGTTTCCCCTCAATCAATGATGCTTCTGCAGAGAGAAAGGGAGAACTTCATGCATGGCATAAGCGTGATACTGATGGACGCTTTCTGCGCTCGTGGTTTTTTTATATCGTGTTTTGTTTCATGGTGTTGGGCAGTTATATGTATGTGCAGAACTTTTTTTGCTTCAGTTATCCGCTTGGTCCCAAGGTTATCTTGGATGCCCACTCCACGTTTTCGTTCCATAATATGGTTAAAAATCTCGTTTTTATTGCTTGGCGCTTTTTTGATACGAGCGGTCTGACATTCTTGCGGATCCCCGGGTTTTATCATGGGGCGTCCTTCCACGAAGATTCGGCCGGATACGGTTTATCCTGGCTGGGATTTTGCGTCCCAGCGGGTGTCTATTTTATTTATAAGATTGTCCGGAAGGATGCTCGGACCCTTTTTCTTATGGTTTTCGCCCTTGGTTTCTTGTTCTCTTTCTGCATAAGCCTTTTTAAAGATCCGTGGTATTTTCGATTGCTGATTCCGTTTACGGCATTCATCGCGCCGCTAAGCGCTATCTTTTATCCCGGCCCGCTGTACGAATTTCCGCGCCGCAGGATTCGATTTTTCTACTGTTCTGTTTTCGTTTTAGCCGCTGTAATCCAGGTGATGACAGTGGCATTTTTCAATCCGAGTAAGCCTTTATATGTTCTGCCTGCCCTGCAGAGAAACAAGGTTTTTAAGGAATATGTCACCATTTTTCAAATGGATCGGCATGAAATGCGGTATCTTCCTTTTACGGATCTGAAGCTTGATGAGATGGAGATCTATCGTGAGCTTGATCGTGTTTCTAGGCCTAATGACAGAATAGGAATCATTGTTTCCGGCAACGATTGGGATTATCCGGCTTTCGGAGATCATTTTCAGAGGCACGTTTTTCCCGTTATCTACCATTCGGAAGATGAGGTTGAACGTCTGGCCGCTGCTAAGCCATTTGATTATGTGATTATCTTCGGCCCGTCTCAGAAGTTTGAAAATTTCAATGCCGATCTTGAACCCTTGATTCATTCATGGTTGCAGCGAGGAGCATCGTCCTCATTTGTGCTGCTCAAAAACAGCGGTCACCTCTATTTGTTTGGAGTCAAAAGGGCGTCCTTATGAACAAAAAAAGCAGTCCGAAACTATCCATTGTCGTCCCGGTTTATAATGAGAGATATACCGTAAAAGAAATCATTCGCCGCATCAATAACGTCTCTATCGACAAAGAGATCATCATCGTTGATGATGGATCAACCGACGGCACGCGTGACGTTCTTCAAGAGCTTAAACAGGATAATCTCAGGATTGTCTTGAAAGACAAAAACGAGGGCAAGGGAGCAGCTTTGGCTGTCGGTTTTGGCTACGTGACCTGCGATATCGTGATTGTCCAAGATGCCGACCTTGAATATGATCCCCAGGAATATCATCAGCTGATCAAGCCTATCATTGACGGCAATGCGGACGTCGTTTATGGATCCCGTTTTTTGTCGACCCAGACACGCCGTGCGCTGTTCTTTTGGCACATGGTCGGCAATAAGCTTCTGACGTTATTGACCGACATGGTTTGCAATCTGACGTTGACGGATATTGAGACATGCTACAAGGCTTTTCGAAGCGATATCATCAAAAACATAACCATCGAAGAACCCCGCTTTGGCTTTGAGCCCGAAATCACAATAAAGATCAGCCGGCTTAATTGTCGCATCTACGAGGTAGGGATTGCCTATTATGGAAGAAATTATTATGCGGGCAAAAAGGCCGGCTGGAGGGATGGTTTTGAAGCCATCAAGTGCATCCTGAAATATGGAATCCTTCGGGCTGTTTTCAATGAAGAACTCCTATTAGAGAAAATTCTGCGTCAGCTTCGTTTAAAAAAAATCCTTCCATACATCAAAAACAGCCAGGTCGTTTGCGATATCGGCTGCGGGTCCCATTTTGTCTTGTTGCGTAGGATCAGCGATATGGCCAGGGAGTGTATAGGGATCGACAGGAAGGTCCATTCGATGGCGTATTCCAATCTACGCATTCTTTCGATGGATATTGACGACACCTTGCCCCTGGAAGATGAAAGCGTGGATGTTGTTACATTGTTGGCGACCCTGGAGCATTTTGACAACGACAAGACCATCCTTCTTGAGGCCAGAAGGATTTTGAAATCTGATGGCCGCCTTTTTATAACGGTTCCTTCCAGGAGTGCGAAATGGCTCATTCATTTTTTGGCTTTCGGGCTTGGGCTCATCAGCCGGTCGGAAATCCGTGAACACAAACGTTACTATTCGTCAAAATCGCTGAAAACATTGTTGTCCGATTGTAAATTCAAAGACATAAATATCGTTGCTTTCGAGTTGGGATGCAATCTTTTCTGTTCGGCGAGAAAGTCTTGATGATGGTGCCAAAACAACTCACAGCTTTCTGTTATAACATGGCCTACGCGGTGAATATCCACAAGCCTGCGTTGTTGTATAAGTTGCTGTGGCGCACGATCTACAGCAAGCTATTGCGCACACCAAAGCTGCGATATGTGGATCTTTGCGTATCGGCTTCCTGCAACCTCTCATGTGAACATTGTTTTTCTGAGAATTTCAAAAATCGCAGCACGGATGAGTTATCGTGGAGAAAAGAGGAACTTAGCCTTGACGAATGGGGAGGGGTTATTTCCCGCTGTAAAAAGGCGGGTGCCCTTTCATTCGGTATTACGGGAGGGGAGCCTCTGCTGTATGAAAGGCTTGCTGATCTCATACGGTTGATCGGCCCCTCTGATACCTACATTACGATTAATTCAAATGGGACTCTATTTGATGAAAAGAAAGCCATAGAGCTGAGCGCCCTTGGGGTTGATGCGATGTTATTCAGCCTCGACAGTGCCGATGTGGCATTTCATGACAAGTTCAGGCGCATGGAAAACGCTTTTGAAAAAACGCTGAATGCTGTCCGTCTGGCCTTGAGGTGCGGTTTTAAAGTTTGTGTCGTCTGTACCGTTTCACACGAAAATTGTAAAAGCAGGGGCGTTATTTCTCTCATTGAGTTAACGAGACGGCTTGGTGTTATGCTGATTATCTCAAGGGCTGCACCCGTCGGACGATGGCGCGGTCGCATGGATATCCTGCTGACAAAAGACGACCAAAGATACATTTACGGCTTGGTCTCCAAGCATCCCCATGTGCGTACGGATTTTGAAACCAACATTCTCAAGTTCGGCTGTTCAGCGGGCGCCGAAAAGCTCTATATAACACCCTACGGAGACGTTTTGCCTTGCCCATTTATGCACATTTCATTCGGAAACGTGCTCAAAATGCCTCTGGAAATAATTCGGGAAAACATGATGCGGCAGCTCGGCGCTTACGCTACAACATGTTTTGTTGCGGAAAACAGCGATTTTATTCGGCGGCATCTGTCCAAAACTTTTGAGAAACCATGTATTGTTGGAGCCAGGGAGTGTTTCCTGTGAGCCGCTTCTGTCTGGTATGCCGATCGGATAATACAGAAATATACGCCCAGGGACAGGATTTTGAATATATGAGTTCTGAGCGTGCCTATCATATCCGGAGATGCCGGACATGCGGCCTGCTCTTCCTTGAGGACAAACCGATGATCAGCGATATCCAAAAATTGTATTCGGACCGTTATTATACGGTTAATCCCCAGTCGCCCCTTTATCTTAAAGGGTTGATTTACCGGACAAAATTAAGGGGTGATTTAAAAAGAGTCGTTAGGCTTATCAAGGCGTACCGGTGCGGCTCGATTTTGGAATGCGGTTGCGGAAACATCCAAAAGTTGATCAGTCTTAGGAAGGTTTTTAGCAGAGAGCGTCTGAGACTCGTCGGTATCGATATCCTGTTGACTCGCGAAGCGAAAGAGGCCGCCAGACAGCATGATATCGAGTTATACGAGGGGGATGTGTCAATTCTTGACGATTACCATCATATCGGGCAATTCGATTTGATTCTCATGAGCCAGATATTGGAACACTTGTATCAGCCCGCCGAAGCATTGGCAGTCATAAAAAAGCATATGAATGCAAAAGCAAAGATTTTGATAGAAACACCTTCGCCTAGTGGGTTGGATTTCATTCTTTTTCGCAGGAGGTTCTGGGGCGGCTATCATATCCCCAGGCATTTTTATGTCTTTTCACGGTCAAGCCTAGGGAGTCTATTGGAACAGATTGGTTTTCGGACTGTCAAAAAAGGCTTTATGTCTTCACCCGGCTTTTGGATCATTTCTCTGCGAAATGCCCTGGGCCTAAACAGCATAAAACGTTCTGCCTCGCCATGGGAATTTATTTCTTTCCATAATCTGTTTGTGGTTTCCATCTTCACCTTTATTGATTTTGTCGCTAAATTTCTGTTTTTGGGAACTTCAAACCAGTTCGTCGTTGCTGAAAACGTATCTATGTCAACAGAGCGCAGTTCCAGCTAAGACAAGGTTTTGGGCTGTTTTAAAAAGAGGTGCCTATGCATTGGAATAAAGAGCAGGTTTTTGTTACGGGTTGCACAGGTTTATTGGGTTCATGGCTGACTCAAGAACTATTGTCTAAAGGAGCCAGGATAGTTGGTTTGGTGAGGGATTTTGTGCCGGAATCAAAGATTTTTACTGATGGCCTTTCATCCCAGATAACCATCGTGCGTGGGTGTGTCGAGGACTATTCTCTTGTGGAACGGATCCTCAATGAATATGAAATCACGCTTGTTTTTCACCTCGCCGCGCAGACAATTGTCGGCACAGCCAATCAAAGTCCTTTATCTACCTTTGAATCCAACATCAAGGGGACATGGTCGCTTTTAGAAGCCTGCCGGCATCACCGGCACGTCAAGCGGATCATCGTAGCATCCAGCGACAAGGCCTACGGGGACCATGGTGGTTTGTCGTACGGCGAAGAGACGCAGCTAGCTGGCAGGAATCCGTATGATGTGTCCAAAAGTTGCGCGGATCTGATTGCCCAGATGTACCACCACCATTACAAATTGCCTGTTTGTGTGACGCGTTGCGGCAACCTGTTTGGAGGCGGCGATGTGAATTATAATCGTCTCGTTCCTGGGACCATACGGGCTGCTTATCTTGGTGAAAGGCCTGTCATCAGAAGCGACGGGGAGTATGTCCGGGATTATTTTTATGTCAAGGATGCCGCCGGAGCCTACATTCATTTAGCCGAGAAGATGGGGAATAAGGCCATTGCAGGGCAGGCTTTTAATTTCGGCAATGAGACAAAGATCAAAGTCAAAGAACTTGTGAGAGTTATTCTTGATCTTATGGGACGTAAGGATTTGAAGCCGCTTATTCTAAATACGGCCAGAGGCGAGATTGTAAACCAGAGTCTTCGGGCGAACAAGGCCAGAAGACTTCTGGGATGGAAGCCCCTTTATTCCCTGAAGGATGGATTAAAAGAAACCATCGATTGGTACACGTCATATTGGGAGTGTCATGAAAGATCAAGAGAAACGTCTTCGCGCTAAAATTTTTGAAATGGTAGAAGAAATCTACCGGCTAAGGGCTGATGGGGAACGTTTTGTCCCTGGAGTGACACATATTCCTTGTGCGGGCAGGGTCTATGATCAGGACGAGATGACCGCGCTCGTAGATTCTTCCCTCGATTTTTGGTTGACGTTAGGCAGGTATGGTGAGCAATTTGTCAAAGACTTGGCGGCTTATTTGAAATGTCGTCATGTCGTTTTGGCAAATTCCGGTTCTTCGGCCAATTTACTGGCCGTATCTTCTCTGACGTCTCCTTTGTTAAAGGAGAGACGGCTGAAGCCCGGCGATGAGGTTTTGACCCTTGCGGCCGCTTTTCCGACGACCGTTGGGCCCATCATTCAGAACCAACTCGTCCCCGTTTTTTTGGACGTGGCTTTGGGGACGTATAATGTCGACCCTGGTTTGGCAGAGAAGGCTATCGGTAAAAAAACGCGCGCCATTTTCATGGCCCACACTCTTGGCAATCCTTTTGATGTCGAAACGATCGCAGCTATCGCGAAAAAACACCGTCTTTTTTTGATTGAGGACGCCTGCGATGCCCTGGGAGCAACCTATGATGGCAAACCGGTGGGGACATTCGGCGATATGGGAACGCTGAGTTTTTATCCGGCTCACCATATAACGACCGGCGAGGGCGGGGCGGTTGTGACTAATAACAAGCTTTTTAAAAGAATTCTTGAGTCCTTTCGCGATTGGGGAAGAGATTGCTGGTGTGCGCCCGGAGAGGATAACACATGCGGTCGCCGTTTCCAATGGGCGCTGGGATCATTGCCTAAGGGATACGACCACAAATACATCTATTCCCATATAGGCTATAATCTCAAACCTGTGGATATGGCCGCGGCTGTCGGTGTTGCACAACTCAAAAAACTCCCTGGATTCATTCGTTCAAGGCAAGAGAATTTTAAACAGACATATGAAGAATTAAAAAAATACGAAGAGTATTTGATTTTGCCCCAGGCCATCAAAAGGGCCCAGCCGAGCTGGTTTGGTTTCATGATCGGCGTGAGAAACAGTGCGCCCTTCTCCAAAGATGATCTTGTCTGTTATCTTGAAAAGAATCACATCGCGACCAGGCCGTTATTTGCCGGCAATATCCTGCGCCACCCGGCTTTTGAAAACATTCCTCACAGGGTTTTTGGGGATCTCAAGAACACGGATTTTATTATGAACCGTGTTTTTTGGATTGGTGTTTATCCGGGGCTCAATGAAGAAAAATTGCGCTACATCAAGGATACTTTTTCCGCTTTCATGGCACCTTTTAAAAAAGGATGACTATGCGTAAAATCCAGCTTTTAAGTATCGTCGTTCCTTGTCATAACGAAGAAGAAGCGCTCGGCGCAACCCATAAGCGTCTTACGCAGGTTTGTGAAGCTTTGCGCCATTCCGGAAAGTGCGCGCAATTCGAGATCGTCTATGTTGACAACGGTTCAACGGACCGGACCCTCGACGTCCTCAAGGGTGTATTTGAGAAGGATGCCCATGTCAGGATTATCGCCCTGAGAAGAAATTTCGGTTACCAGGGGTCTCTGTCAGCTGGCCTGTTCTATGCCCGGGGTGACGCCGTTATTACGATCGATGCTGATCTTCAGGATCCGCCGGAGAAGATCGAAGAGATGATCGCGCATTATGAAAATGACTACGATTTGGTCCTGGGGGTCAGGGAAGACAGAAAGGCCGACAGCCTGTTTAAGCGCTGGGTTTCTCAAAGTTATTATAAATGCATGCAGGCCATGGGCGTTGAGATTGTCTATAATCACGGCGACTTCAGACTGATGTCAAAGGCCCTGGTTAAGGAATTTAATGAGCTTTCGGAGAGGAACCGGTTTATCAGAGCCATGATATTGCAGCTGGAGAGCAGATACGCCATCGTTACCTATCGCAGAGAGCCGCGCAAAGAGGGGGTTTCAAAATTTAACCTTAGATCTCTTTTGTCTTTGGCGTTTTCCGGGATCGTGTCTTTCACCTATGCCCCTTTAAGGATGGCTTCAATCCTTGGAGGGATCCTTTGTATTTTTTCCATCCTAGGGGTATTTTGGGTGCTTTATATCAAAGTGGTTCATGATCAAGTGCCCGGCTGGGCTTCCACGCTCCTGCCGATGTTGATCCTGGGAGGATTCCAATTGTTTTTTCTTGGGTTAATAGGCGAATACATCGGCAGGCTCTACACGGAAATTAAGCAGCGGCCCTTATTTGTCGTTCGAAAAGAATTTGACCATGAAAGGGCGCAGGACCTTTAACGAGAGGAACGAAACATGAATAAGATACCTCAGATTTCAAAAATCCCTGTGGTTATTCTGGCGGGAGGATTTGGGACCCGCATGAGAGAGCAGACGGAATTTATCCCAAAGCCCATGGTGCCGATCGGCGATAGGCCCATTCTCTGGCACATCATGAAAATCTACGCGCATTATGGTTTTAGGCGATTTATCGTTTGTCTGGGCTATAAAGGGGACACCATTAAAGAATTTTTCTATCATTATCATATTCATAATTGCGATTTTACAGTTAAGCTTGGTAACCACAAGGACATCAAGATCCATAACACCCATGGTGAAGACGACTGGGAGGTGACCCTTGTCCATACGGGCCTGGCGGCGATGACAGGGGCTCGCATCAAACGAATAGAGAGGTATGTGCCGGATGCCGATGTTTTCATGCTGACGTACGGAGACGGCGTTGCCGACATTAACCTTCAGGATTTGTTGGAATTTCATTTTCACCACGGAAAAATTGCGACAATAACCGGCGTGAGGCCTCCCGCCAGATTCGGAGAACTGGTTACGGAGAACCATCAAGTGGTCCAATTTAGCGAGAAACCGCAAATATCCAGCGGTTTTATTAATGGCGGTTTTTTTGTATTTAACAAAAGGGTTTTCAGCTATGTCACGGACGCGGATGCCTGCACCCTGGAAAAAGAGGCATTGGAGAATCTGACGCACGATCATGAACTCATGATGTATGAACACCGCGGTTTCTGGCAATGCATGGATACGCTGCGCAACATGGATCTTCTGAATCAATGCTGGCAAGAGGGCCGGGCACTGTGGAAAGTCTGGAAAGACACATGAGAACAACACTGAAACGGCAGATAGTTTTCGTTACGGGAGCCGACGGTTTCATCGGTAGCCACCTGACGCGGCGCCTGATAGAAGACGGCGCAAGGGTCCATATTTTTTTAAAAAAGGACGCAGACCATGCGCGCCTGAAAGATGTCTTTTCGCATCTTGCTGTGTGGGAGGGGGATATCAGGAATTTTCGTACAGCCGTCTCATGCCTTAAAAAAATAAGACCAGCGTTTATTTATCATTTGGCCGCATTGCGTAATGTGGCCAGACAACCGGAATTGATTGAGGAGATGATGGATGTCAACGTCAAAGGGACGATTAGTCTTCTTGCCGCCGCCCTGGAGACGTTGCCGCGCTTGAAATGTTTTATCAATACCGGGACATGTGAAGAATACGGCAATGGCCCCGTGCCTTTTCGTGAGCGTCAGCGCGAAGCCCCCGTATCTCCTTATTCTGCCAGCAAGGTGGCCGCGACCTATTATGGTCAAATGATGTTTTCATCCTTCGGCCTCCCTGTGACGACATTAAGGCCCTTTTTGACATATGGGCCTCAACAGGACAAGGATATGTTTATTCCCGCATTGATCACCCACTGTCTGGAACGTAAAGATTTTCCGATGACTGAGGGCGACCAAACACGGGAATTTAACTACGTCAGTGACGTGGTAGATGCTTTTATATGCGCAGCGCGCAGATTCCGGGTTTGCCTCGGTGAAGTCATCAATGTTGGTAACGGCCGCGAATATACAATTTTCGATGTCGCACAAAAAGTTGTTAAACTCATGGGGAATCCTATCTCTCTACTGAATGGAGCTATCCCTAAACGGATCGGAGAAGCTGCCAGGTTTTTCAGCGATAGCAAGAAGGCCCGCATCCTTTTGCGATGGCGGCCACGGGTGGGCTTGGATGACGGTCTGAAAAAGACGATCGCGTGGTATAGGAAGAATCGTGGGGATCATGCAGGCATTTAAGTCACAAAAACGTAGCTTTCCCGCCATGTTCATGCGCGGCGAATATTTTTTTGTTGCCTTGTTTTTTGTTTTGCTTTGGGGCGCCATCCTCGGAGGCAGCGGTTCTTTGTTCTCCGGTTATCATTTGGCCGATGACCATGAGATTCTTAGAATCCAGGAAGATCTTTCCATGAACACGTGGGGAAGCGTATTTACGAAGTGGTTTAGGAAAGATCTGAATGAAAGTCATCGATTCAGACCGTTTTATTTTATTCATAGAGTTTTATTGACGAAATGGCTCGGCGCAAATTTCACGGCGTGGCTGTTTTACGCAGGAGTTCTAGCCGTCTTAACATCATTCTTACTTTATTACGGAGGCCGGTTGACATCATTTTCATGGCTCGACTCTACTCTTTTTGTTTTACTGGTCCTGCTAGGGCCTCAAGCCGTCATTTGGTGGTCATTAGGTCCCAACGAGAATATCGCCATCTTGCTTTTGGCGGCTTCTTGGGTCTGCATGCTTTTGGCCATTCGTCATCCTCGATACAGATTTTGTTTTCGGAGCACCATGGTCGCTTTCGCCATTCTTTCAGCGCTATCAAAAGAAAGCTTCATCTTGATGATTCCCGCCTTAGTTTATTTGATGGTCTGGTCTCATCGGCTCCATAACAGAACTTCATGGTCGAGAGCATGGAAAGCAAATTCCTGGGCCGTTCTTGTTCTCTTAACCTTCACAATTTCGGTTTTGTTGATCATCGGAGCCAACGTGGGATTCGGTGGTTATGGTGCGCAAGGTGGCGGGATTAGTCATTTCGACCTGTCGTTATTCATCAGGGCGGCTATCACAGCCATCGATGTTAGTCTTTCATTTTCTACGATTGGCGTTGGATTGGTCATTTTACTCTGTGCGTTTTTATTTTTATTTTTTTCTTCAAAAAAAAATGATCGAAGTTTTACCCCAAATGCAGTGTCTTCATTGATTCTATTCGGACTTATCATCACGCCCCAGTTTATGATCTATGCTCGCTGTGGCATCTTTGGTCGGTATATCTTGCCACTCATGTTAGGTTATGCAGGGCTCCTGATATCCTTCCTGGAATTTCTACGAAAGGATGACTGTCGTTTTTCTTTTGAAAGAAAAAACTTGATTAAGATTCTTCTGACTTTCATGGTGGTTTTTGTTTTGATAGGATATTTGTTCGTAAGTCGCAGTTTTTTTGAAAAAAAGGATTTTTTACTATTCAAACGTTTTTCTGTCGTAGCCATACTCATTGTCATGGGAATCTTTATGGCCATTCTTTATTGGGCCGTTTGTGCCACACGACATAACAAACATGGTTTCTCTTTGTATCGATTCGGTTTTTGGCTTACTGTGTGCCTTGTTGTTTATAAACTGATGCTGTCATTTGTAGGCGCTAGGACTTTCGCACAGGAAGGGAGGGAAAACAAGGCCTTGTTCTCATTTTTAGAGGAACACACAGGACCGCAAGATAACATCATGGTCATTAACGATGAAAAAAACTTTAGAGGCGAAGCAGCTTTTGCTATTGAAGAATTCTTGAGAATAAAATGCGGAAGGCCGCAGATATCTTTTTTTGCTCCTCCGACTTTCACTGGAACATGCCCGCAGCATCAAGATGATGAGACTCTGCCTGGCTCGGCCTCTTGTGTCGTTATTTTCAGTGTTCATGAAAATGACATTTTGCAGTGTCCGCCTGCCTGGTTCAAAAGAAAAGAATATGAACGGGTCCAAATTGGTTATTTCATGGTATATTTTCTCGTAAAGTGAAGAATGTCTTTCGCGCTATGAAAAGACAAAAGAAATATAAAAGACGTATTTTGCTCTCGTAGTTTTGATAAGATATCCAAATAATATGTTTTGATGATTTTGAGGGAAATACGATGATTGATCTGCTGGCGCTACAGACAAGATATAGACGCATAAAATATATGCTGCTGGAAAAGGGCTGGCGCTATCTTTTCAATTATCTGTGGGTCGGTGCCATCTATAATAACGATTTTATGAGAGATCTGTTTTTGGTCAGATGGTATCCCCGTTTTGTGTTTTATCCCAAGTATTTTGAGCTGGAGATCACAACGCGCTGCGATCTGCGATGCACCATGTGCGAACACACCTACTGGAAGGAGAAACCCCGGGATTTGACATTGGAGCAGTTTAAGATGATCGTGGACCAGTTTCCTGATTTGAAGTGGCTGGGAACGACGGGCATCGGGTCAAGTTTCCTGAACAAGGATTATTTGAAGATGCTGGAATATGCAAAGAAAAAGAAAGTCTATATTGAACTTTTCGATCCTTGTCACAGGCTGGATGCGGGGTTGGCCGAAAAAATTGTGGCGGATGGCCTTCTGGATCGGCTTTATATTTCAATAGACGGAGCCACAAAGGAAACCTATGAGAAGATCAGGGTGGGGGCCGATTTTGACCAGGTCGTTCATAACATCAAA
This sequence comes from Candidatus Omnitrophota bacterium, assembly GCA_041653795.1. Lineage (GTDB taxonomy): Bacteria > Omnitrophota > Omnitrophia > Omnitrophales > Aquincolibacteriaceae > Aquincolibacterium. Next base: position 16,449 of record JBAZER010000024.1, on the reverse strand, counting down.
TACATCGTCGACGCCAAGAGAAAACACAAAACAATGTTCCCGGAAATATCTTTTCATTTCATTATTTCAAAAACTAATTATAAAGAAGTACCCCGGATGATCGAGCTGGTCTATGAATTGACTAGGCACGACAATATCGGTGTCATGTTTTCGCATCTTTTGCATCCTTTCGAGGAAATCAAAGGGGATGTTTTCGTCTTGCCGAAAGCCTTGAAAGAGGAAACGCATCAGCTTTCAAAAAAACATAAGGTTCGGGCCATTTGGGGCAAAAACGCTCGAGAAGAAAAACAGCCTATCAATAAGTGTACGGAATGGATCATGCCTTTTATCTTTGCCGACGGATCCGTCATTCCCTGTTGCGCCGGGAATGAGGCCAACAGGCGTGATTTCCAAGTCAAGCATCGTTTAGGCAATATTTTCGAGGAGCCTTTTGCGGCTATCTGGAACGGGCCTAAATACCGAAATCTGCGTGATGCAATTCATCGAGGATATGTGCCAATTCCCTGCCAGGATTGTCCAGGGTATGAAACAATCGAAGTCGAGACCAAAAACAAATGAAATGTTGCGTGCTAGTGGGATTTGCTTTTAACTGAGCTAATATTTTGACTTTGACGCAGCTTTACCATTTTGAGTGATTCTTAATACTCCAGATGAAACACAACATTAATTTTCTTTTTATATATCCTGAAGTTACTTATACGAATACCGGCAGATTTCAGCGCGGGATTGCTTATCTTTCTGCCGGCCTGAAAAAAGAAGACCATCAGGTCGGTCTGATAACTGTGAGGAGCATCCCTTCTAAAGAACAGTGGCTTGATCAACTACAAATATTTCAACCAGATATAATAGGTTTTTCCGCTATCAGCGCACAGGCCCCAATAGTTAGACATTTGGTCGAGATGACAAAGGAGCTTGGGATTTTTACGATTTGGGGCGGTGTCCATGCTACTCTTGACCCCGAAAGCAGTATTATGACAGATGGAATTGATGCAGTATGCAGGGGAGAAGCAGATATAGTCCTTCCAAGATTCGTGAATGCTTTTGCCTCAGGTCAATCGTTGGATAAAATTGAAAGTTTCTATGTTAAGACCAAAGATAAAATCCTGAAGGCACCTGTCGCTCCTTTATTGGAAAACTTAGACGATCTTCCTTTTCCTGATTATGATATATTCCCATTTAATGAAACGGAAGATTTTACCTATTTCAAGGCGGTTTCGGTCTTAGCATCCCGAGGATGTCCTTTTAATTGTAGTTATTGCGCCAATAATGCATTGCGTTATATTTATCCGAATCATTCAAAATATTGCCGTATTCGAAGCGTTCGGAATGTTCTTTCTGAGATTGAATATTTAATTAAGAAATACCCGGCTGCTACTTACGTCAGATTCAGCGATGACACGTTAAGTAGTTCAATGGAGTGGTTTGAAGAATTTTGTAAAATGTATAAAGAAAAAATAGGACTGCCTTATTCCTCAAACGAAAGGGCAGAATTTATATCAGAAGAAAAAGCTGACCTTTATCGAGATAGTGGATGCGTCAGTCTAGATATAGGCATAGAGAACGGCAATGAAATGCTGAGGTTCAACGTTATGAACCGAAAGGTCAAAAATGAAACGATTATTAAAGCATTTCATTTATTGGCAAAGAGAGGCATCAGGACAAATGCCTTCAACATTCTAGGGATGCCCACAGAAACTTCCGAAACAGTCCTAGATACTATAAAATTAAATGCCAAATGCAACGTCACTCATTTTTTTAATGCCTATTTCCATCCGTTTATCTCAACCGATGCTTACAAGCTATCAGAGAAGATGGGCCTGATTGATAAATCATTAGAGTTGCCGACAAGCTTAGCTGAAAAACCAGTGCTTAAATTAGCTTCTATAACTGAAACTGATTTAATTTTCTATTATAAATTTTTTGCTTTTTTAGTCCGTTTATATACTGTATGTTACAGATTTTTTAAAGATGGAGGTCGATTCATTAAAATTTTGGATGCGATAATTAAATCGCCTGTTTTCTCACGCGGCTTCCTCAATAAATGTGCTATCACCACTACTGATTTTAAAAAACGTTTCCCTCTTTTAAGTAGATATTTGGTTAGACTGAAGAGAGCCATTTCAAAACCCTATACACATGCCTAGATTGGATGCTTAGGTATTTTAGCAAATTTATTATGTTTATCTCGAAACCTGTACTCTCAAACTTGTTTTTCTTATTTACTGGCCAAGGAATAGGGACTTTACTTTTATTTATCGCGACAGCAAGAATGGCAAAAATTCTTGGCCCAGAAGGTTTTTCTGTTGTAGGATTCGCTGAAGCTATTTTTGCTTTTTTTGTGTGTTTAACAAATTTTGGCCTGAACATAATCGGGACTCGTGAAGTAGCTAGGAAACCGCAGGAAGTCCGTTACTATGGTGATAGAATTATTACGCTTAAACTCATTTTAGGGATTCTTAGTTATTTTGCTTTGTTTCTTTTCGTTTTGTGTCTCAATAAACCCCATCTCATTAAATATGTTATTTTACTTTATGGTTTGTCGCTTTTACCCGCGTCGATTATGCCAGATTGGCTATTCCAAGGGTTGGACAAAATGCACTATTTGAGCATTGGCCTCGTTGCGCGGACACTCATTTTTATGTTAGGTATTTTTTCCTTGATAAACAAAGAAGGGCAGCTTCTACAGATTGCTTATATATTTTTCGTCTCTTGGATGATCTCGAGTGCTATTACTGTTTTTTTCTATGCTCGATCTTATGGTTTGCCCAAATGTAAGTTTGATTTTTTAAAACAAGGTGAGCTTTTTAAAAAAGCCGTACCAATAGGATATAGTCTAATTGTTGGCTGGATCATTTATTATTTTGATTCATTATTCTTATTTCTCACAAAAGGCGAGGTTGTTGCCAGTATCTTTATGGCGGCACAAAAACCCATTTTGCTTATCGCGAGCGCCATCACTCTTTATTTCAATGCTATCTTTCCTGCGATGTCCAGGGCTGCTCATAATTTAAATGAATCACGAAGAATTTTTAGTCTGACAGTAGGTGGTATCACTGCTTTTTTCTTACCTATAGTGATTGCTTCAACGATGTTCTCAGAAACTTTTTTGAGCCATGTCTATGGAAAGCAGTTTTTATCTAGTACTCTCCTTTTTCAGATTCTTATATGGTGGCCGTGGCTCACCCTACTCATTGGTGCTTATTCACGAACGATTGTGTGCTTCAATATGGAAAAATATATTTTTAGAATTTCTACTTTAACCGCCATCCTCCATATTTCTTTTAATCTATTCATGATTCCCCGCTGGGGCGGACTGGGTGCATGTATAGCAAAAATTTCTGCAGATATAGTTGCTCTTTTCTATTGCCATAGAATTCTTTCAACAGCATTAAAAATACCATTTTTTGAGGTCTTGAGTATTCCGCTTATCTCTGGACTTGGAATGTTATTGTTTGTCTATTTCGGCCACATCGATGAAAGACATTTTGCATTATTGGGCGGGTTGGGAACCTATATTATTATTTTTGCGACGTCAATAAAATTATTTCCAAGTTGGCTTTCGCTAATGCAGCGGCCATGCGTGAGAGTTTTTGATAAAATCAAAACTCAAGACGTAGCTGTTGCAATGGAAGATGTTTATAAAAGTACGACTCTCTAATGAAAATTCTTCTTGTTCATCCTCAAATGTCATTTTGTGGTGGAGCTGAAATCGTAGTCATCCAACTTGCCTTGGAATTGAAAAAACTCGGTCAAGATGTAAGTATTCTATCTTTGTCTGCTTCTGATGAGATCAAAAATAGGTGTGCGGGAATCCCTTTTCTTTTGCCTTCGCGTTGCGAAGCGTTTATCTTACACCACAAGAATTTCATGTCTAGTTTGATTGGATTCTTACGCCAAGTTATTCAACTGGCAGTTTTGATTAAAAAACATATGAATGAATTTGAAATAATCCATATGCATAATTTTCCCGCGACGTGGGCCTGCGCCCTGGCCGGCGTGCGCGATGCCGTCTGGATGTGCAACGAGCCTCCCGACTCATGGAACTCATTATCCCGTTCACCGTTGCATGCGCTTTTGAATTCTGTCGGTGCGTATATGGACGGTTACCTTGTCCGCAGAACGGCAAAAAGGATATGCTGCGCAGACCGCATCAATGCCGATCGTATCGAGAAACGATATCGGCATCGGGTGGACATCGTTCCCTACGGCATTGATTTTGATTTTTTTTCCAGACCTCCTGTTGACAAACAAGGCATTTTGCATAAATACGGGCTTTCAGGCCGTTTCGTTATAACTCAGGTCGGTACGGTCACTGCACAGAAAAATCAGATGGAAAGCATCAAAGCCTTGTTTTCCGTCAAGAAGGTTCTCCCACATGCCTGCCTGGTTTTCGCAGGCCCGGAAAACCAGAATTATAGGCGAGAGCTCGATTTATTTATCGAGGCACACGACTTGAAAGACAGCGTCGTTTTCTTGGGGCCCCTGGCAAGCGAAGATGTTGCCGCCCTGTACCATATCAGCCATATCGCGCTTTTTCCTGTGAAAACGCAGGGAGGATGGCTTGCTCCTTTTGAGGCGCTTTGCGCCGGTACGCCTATTATCGTTTCGAAGACCATGGGCGCGGCGGATTTGGTCAAATCTTTTGATTTGGGCATCGCCACTATTGATTATGCTGCTGCTGTAATGGAGATCTATCAAAACAGACAGTCTTATGCGGAAAAAACTGACGTCGCCCGCGCGTGGGTCAGGAAGAACCTTACGTGGGAGAATTTTGCAAAAGAAAATCTGAGGATATTTACGGAAGTGTGTCAAAACAAGAAGGGGGTCGTATGAAGGTTTTAGTAACTGGGGGTTGCGGTTTTCTGGGATCCCATGTGTGTGAATTTTATGCCCGCAAAGGAGACAAAGTCATCTCGTACGATAATATGACCAAGCATGAATTGGCCCGGACGGGATTTGCACAAGAGGCAGCCCGAAGCTATAATTGGGATTATTTGAAGAGGCTTGGCGTCAAAATGGTTAAAGCTGATATCAGGGACTTCAAAATTCTTCTTAAAGAAGCCAAAAACTGTGATTACATCGTTCATACTGCGGCTCAACCGGCCATGACGATCAGCTGGGAAGATCCGCGCCTGGATATTACGACGAATGTCCTCGGGACATTCAACGTGCTCGAGGCGGCACGCGCCTTAAAGATCCCCGTGGCCTGTTGTGCCACGGTGCATGTCTATGGCAATAAGATCAATGAGACGCTCAAAGAGGATGAGTGCAGATACACGAGAACTCCGTCCGGCATTGATGAAAACCATCCCACCCTGGAAGGCGTTTTAACGCCGTTGCATGCTTCCAAGGGCGCAGGAGACATTTATATCAAGACATATATTGATACCTATCAGCTGGAAGCCGCGAGCTTCCGCTTGACGGGCATTTACGGTACACGACAATTCGGAGGCGAAGACCACGGTTGGGTTGCAAATTTTTCCATTCGCGGCGTGCTGGAATGGCCTTTGACAATTTTTGGCTCAGGCAAGCAGGTCCGCGATATTATTTATGCAACAGATGTGTGCGAGGCATTTGACGCTTTTTATCGAACAAGGAAACCCGGCATTTACAATATCGGCGGCGGAGAGAAAACAGCGATCTCGCTTTTGGAATGCATCGATCTGATCGGGCAGATCAACATGAAAAGGCCCGTAGTGAAATTTGAAACCGGCCGGCACGGAGACCTGCAATATTTTGTCTGCGATATCGCAAAGGCCAAAAAAGACCTCCAGTGGGAACCAAAAATACTTCCTCAGGAAGGAGTCAAAACATTGCTTGAATGGATCAAGGAAAATAAGCGGATCTTTCATAAGGAAGGATAAAATAAATGAAGGTTTTGATCCTGGCTGGCGGCCGCGGCAAACGTTTGGGCAACATGTCGGAGGCGGCTAATAAATGCATGCTGAAAGTCGCCGGCAGGCCGTTGATTGAATACAGTCTGGAGTGCGCCTATCGGGCAGGTTTCCGCGAGATCGATATTCTGGTCGGCTATCGGGCCCAGGAGATCAAGGATGCCTATGGGAAAGCCTTCCGGTCCATCCCTATCCGATATATTCAGCAAGAGGAGCAGAGAGGGGTTGTTCATGCCATCGAATGCGCCAGAGAGGTACTGGATGGGGAGGACTTTATGCTGATGCTAGGCGATGAGTTGCTCTTTAAGCCGAAACATGATGAAATGCTTAAGTTTTTTTTAAAAGAAGAACTATTTAGTCTTTGTGGTGTAGTAGTCGTTGAGGAAGTCTCCCTTATTAAGAAAACCTATGCAGTATTTCAAAACGCAGACGGACGCATCAGTCGGCTCATCGAAAAACCAGACCAACCCTCGAATAATATCATGGGAACCGGAAATATATTATTTAAGAATGAAATAATTAACTATATCAAGAAGACGCCCATCAATCCGAAAAGGGGAGAACGAGAATTGCCCGATCTCATTCAGGCAGCAATTGATGATAAAAGAATTGTAAAGTCATTTAAGTTGTGTGATAAATATATCAATGTTAATTTGGCCTGCGAGCTTAAAGCGGCGAGTTCTTATTTTGTTCACACTTAAAACCCAATCAAAATTTTCTGATTTCTTTCTATCCAATAAGCATCTTTTATTTTTCCTATTTTTATATGCTTATGGGGCAATTCTTTTTGCATGTTTAGACAAAATTGTCCCTATTGCATACCATCTTACGCCTATTAACATAGAAGGGAATGAATTCAAAATCCATGGAATAGTTCTTTTTCTGTGGGGTATTTTCTTTGGATCTGTTCTGATATGCTCGGTTCTTGCATATAGTATTTTTAAAGCCAAGGATTTTTTTAAAAATCATTTTTCTAATTTCAATTATTTGGATTATGCTGTTTTAGTTTGGTTTTGTTGCAATGTGCTTTCTTTTATTGTAGGGTTATCCCTAAACAATAAACCACGGTATTTATTAAGCGATACCTTTGCCTTATCTATTATTCCATTAGTCTATCTTTTGGGCAGGTTTTGTATTGTAAAACCGTCACATTGGCGTATAACTTTCTATTTCCTTGTCGCTATTCAGACAATATTATCCATAAGCGGTTTCCTTGTCTTTTACGGAGCAAACACTTTTATAATTTTTGCTTTTTTGGTATTTACTTTAAACAGTAAAAATATGAAGGTTTTTTATCTGATGCTATTTTTATTAACAACAGAAATCGCACTATTAAAGACAAAGCTTGGCTTTGCATTGCAATTCATACTAGGAGTTCTCGCTTTGTGCACTATTGAAAGACATAGAAAAGGATTTTTTGTTTCTTTTCTTTTTGTCTTGGTTGTTTTTTTAATAACGCGACCGATTTTCAACGAATATCACATAAATAAGATTGATTATTCCTCCTATTTTCACAGGGTCAATTCAATAATTAAAACGGTGAGTCTCGATTCTTTCTTTTTGTCGACTGCTGATTTCGTAAAAAATAAAGCACAGAACAACCAAAAGGCTACTCCATATGAGTTGATAAAAAATAGGGCTCTTTTGAGTGGTGAGCCAAATAGGGCTCTTTTGAGTGGTGAGCCGGAAGATATATCTACTAATCAAAGACTCTATGAGGCCGATGTGGTCATGAATAAACTGGCGTCAGAGAAGCCAATATCATTTTTCTTCGGATTAGGAAACGGCGCTACTCTAGATCTTTCACAGACACCTGATGAAACAATAAAAGCTGTCTATGAAGGAAATCTTGATCAGGTTCACTGTATTCATTTGCTACCTTTTGCAATTCTTTATCGGCAGGGGTTAGTTGGCATTTTTCAATATTTCATCCTTTTTCTTGCGCTTTTTATGTGCATCAGACATTTATTGAATACTGCAAAGAATACAGCCTTTGTGCTACAAACTGAAATCTTAGCTCTCTATCTCTTCGTCATGATTATTGGAGCCTTTCTTTCAGCCTCACATTTTAGTGTTAATTTACTTGTTGCTGTTTCAATCAGCTTAATCAGCACGGGTTATTCTATGAGTAAGGAAACCCTATGAAAAGATTAATCAACCTTGCTGTTTTCGCGATTTCTTATTCTGTGTTAATTTTTGAAACAACGTTGCTTAGATTTTTTACTTTTAAAATGGTAAGCACGCGAGCATTCATTATTGTCTCTATCGCTTTCTTGGGGATTGGCATGGCGGGTACTTATGTTTATTTAATAAACAGGCAAACCCAAAACAAGATTAGCTTTTCTTTTCTTGGTAATTTTGCCCTTGCTTATTCTATTTCGATTCCTTTATCTGTGATGTTTTTTGCTTGGCTTCCGTTTTCACCACAGCCACATCATGTTTTCTTGGACATTCTATTTTGTTTATTGTATATGACAACCTTTGCTATCCCATTTTTTCTATCGGGTATCTGTATCAGTAGCATACTATCGTTAAAAGAATTTAATGCTGGATATATTTTATCCTTTGATTTATTGGGGGCAGGTTTAGGTTGTATCTCTTCTGTTCTTTTTTTGAGGAATTTGGGTGGATATGGATTATTGGTTTTATCGATTTTGTCTGCATATTTATCAGCTTTGATTTTTTATAGAGGAGCTCACTGCGTCGTAAACAAGCGGAGATTATTGTTGCCTGTTATTCTGAGTGCTTGCTTATTAATATTCCCTATAGCGATGATCCATCTCTATAACTTTGATATTGTGTCCACGAATAGAGAGGAGCATCACTTTAAAATATTTAAAAAGGATTTCCACGGCATATTAGCTACATACTGGAACCCAATAAGCAGAGTCGATCTTTCTCACGAAGGATCTTGCGATAAATACGAATATCTTTTTGGACTGGCTGAAAAATATCGTAATAAAAAATATATCGGAAGATATATTCTTTTAGACAGTGGTGCCGCAACGCGGCAATTTAGAATTACAGATAAAGCAGGGGATGAAGAGTTTCTAAAACACTTCCTGTTTTCTATTCCATACCGACTCGATAAGGGTGCATCCAACATTCTCATTGTCGGACCTGGGGGAGGCCTAGAGATATTAATTGCCAAGGCTTTTCATACTACACATATTGATGCGGTTGATATTAATTCTGACATTATAAATATACTTAGAGGAAATAACAAAAAGGACCCGTTACGAAATATTTATTCAGATCTCACGGGTTCAAATGATAAAACCAAAATTGAATATCATGTTGATGAAGGAAGGTCTTTTTTATTTAAAAACCGTGCTGATCAATACGATATTGTTCAGCTGACAGGGGTTGATCTTTTGTCTGCGCTGATGTCCGGGGGCATGCTTCTTTCTGAGAGCTACCTTTACACTCAAGAAGCTTTCTCCTGCTACTATGGTGCTCTTAAAAATGATGGTTATATACAAGTTTGTTATTGGGGGGGGCCATATGCTTTAAGATTATTTGTCACCTTTCTTAAGGTGCTTGACGAAAAGGGAATTGTCCAGCCTGAACAATCTCTTGTAGCTCTTTCTGATGGAACAAATTTTGTAAATATCATTGCTAAAAAAGGAAAATTCTCAAGCTTGGAATTAGACAGAATTAGAAGTATCTGTCTCGAGGATAATTTTCAAATTTTGTTCCTCGCCGGCAGATATTTTGATCCTGGAGAGCGAGGATACAACGCAGACGCTTCTCTTTACACTGAATTGTGTCAGAAGGAAAAACGAAAGGAGCTTTTCAAAAACTCTCTATTTAACCACAGGCCTACACATGATGATAAACCTTTCTTTTATTCAATCATCAATACAGAAACCGGAAATAAATTAAAGGATTACCTGACAATTTTTTCTCAGAATAAAATAGTTTTGGTCGGTATAGTTTTTAGTTTTATCCTGATTTTCCTGCCATATCTTCTTACTTACCACAAAAAACGAACTTACGAAAAAAAGTCATTGAATCTGTTGTTTTATTTCGGTCTTATTGGCTTAGCATTTTCTTTGATGGAAGTCACCTTAATTCAGAAGGTTTCCATCTTTGTCGGTGGACCGTATTATTCAATGAGCGTAACGCTCCCCGCTATTTTGATTTTTTACAGTTGTGGGGCATACGTTACATCAAAAATCAGGCTTGCAAAGTTACGCGCATTAATGTTTACAGTCTTTGGAATTGTTCTTTGCGGCCTATTTTTTTATTATTTTTTGGATCGGATTATCAACATCTTTTTCTATTTCAACCATTTGCAAAGAATGATTTTTGCTGCTCTAATTGTTTCCTTACCAAGTTTTTTGCTTGGTTTTCAAGCACCCCTTGGTTTAGAAATTATAAAGATGGACGACACAAAGAATGCATTGATTCCTTGGGCATGGGGCATTAATTCTTACGGAAATGTTGTTGGGGCCTTAATTTTTGCCCCCCTTTCGCAAATCTTGGGTTTTAACTTATTGTTGGTTACTACTTGCTTTTGTTACCTTATTGCTTTTGTCGCATTGGCGGTCTGGAGATCAAGAAGGGGCGCTTATTGATTTTATTTTACCATTGAAATGGACTTTTTAATCGATTCCCGCTGGAACACTAGAGGGAATAATTTACTTACATAGTTTCTTCAGAAACTAAAAACTATTATGAATGTTTTGTTGATTAATCCCCCATGGGAAAAACCGAGTGATGACAACCGCGCAAGATTCAAGGTGGTCAGTTGTCTGCCTTCGTTGGGACTGGGATACGTTGCGGCGTCGTTGGAGAAGGCAGGCCTGCAGGTGCGGATTCTTGATCTTAATATTGACCGCATGACCCGCAGGGAGCTTGCGGTTTATTTGGAAAAGATGGACCCTCGTCCACAGTGGTGCGGTATTACATCTGCAGCCACGACGCTTTATGCCGCCCTTGATATTGCCGGGATATGTAAAAGGGTATTTCCTGAGGCCAAAACAGTCATGGGGGGCGTTCAGCCGACCGTGACGCCGGACCAGGCTTTGGCCTGCAGAGATGTCGACTATGTCGTTCGCGGAGAAGGCGAAGAGGCCATGGTGGAGCTGGCCAAGGGGAATCCTTCTGAAAAAACCCTCGGCCTTTCTTTCAGGCAGGGAGGACGCATCGTGCACAACCCTGATCGTCCGCCGATCGAGAATCTCGACACAATCGCCTTTCCCGCATATCATCTTTTCTCTATACGCAAATATCATCCCCCTGAGGCTCTTTTTCGCCGCCTGCCTGCCATTAACTTGATCACGTCAAGAGGTTGCCCATTCCGGTGCACGTATTGCGCAACACAGACCATTTGGCCCGGGAAGCTACGCCTCAGGTCCATAGAGAATGTTATCGATGAGCTCAAAATACTGACACGGCGCCACGGGATCCGGGAAATTTCGTTCTCTGACGACACTCTCGTGACGATGAGACCTCGTATTGTTCAGTTGTGTGAAGATATTCTCAAGAATAAGATCGATATCACCTGGAGCTGTAATGCGATCGTAAAATTCATCGACGAGCAAGTCCTGAGGCTTATGAAAAGAGCCGGATGCCACCATATATGCTACGGCATCGAGTCTGCCGACATTCAAATCCTGAAAAACATCAACAAGAACATAAGTCTCTCGGATGCCGAAAGGGCGATCAAGCTGACCAAAAGGGTCGGGATCGCCTGCAGGGCGTCCTTCATGTACGGCAACCCAGGAGAGACCGAAGAAAGCATGCGCCGAACCCTTGAATTCGCCTTAAGGACCGACCCCGATTTTGCATTGTTCAATATTACTACACCCTACCCCGGAACACCTATGTATCAGTGGGCCAAACAGAATAATTATCTCTTATCCGAAGACCTTTCATTGTTTACGGCCTCCAAATGCCTGATGCGTCTTCCGACGGCTTCGCCCCAAATCATTGAAGCGGCGACGGCCCATGCCTGGAAAACGTTTTATAAAAGGCCCCGTTATATGCTGGGACGGCTGGCCAAGATCCGCAGTTGGTATGATGTGCGGGCTTATTCCAAGGCTTTCTTTTCACTCATGAGATTCGGAAACAAAAAAGGCAAGTGAATGAATTTTTCCCGCGAGCGATTGATCACATATTGTGATACGGCCTTGGCAGGGCTCCTGTATCTGCTGGTCATTCTGACGCCTTTTTCGATAGCGGCTACCAGTATCTTGCCGGTCATCATGGTGCTTGTCATCATTTTTAAAAAAACCATGAAACCGGATTTTGCCGCGTTTAAAGCCCCCGACCTGTTCTTTGTCTATGCCTTTTTGGCTTTTTCGCTTCTATCCGTAGTCAACAGCGGTCCCTATACGGCCAAGACCCTTTCGTTTTTCTTCGGGCGCTGGTTAAAAAATGCATTGATTTTTCTTATGGCACAGGATATTTTAGTTAAATATTCCAGGGTTAAAAAAGTTATCTGGTGCTCTTTAGGCACAGGCGCCTTATTAAGCCTTGACGGCTTTCTCCAGAAATATTGGGGGCATGACGTTTTTGTTCATCAGCCCCTGGTCGATGTTGGAAGGGGATTGTCTGGCATCAGTGCGACCTTCGGAAATTATAACAGTCTCGGCATTCTCCTGGCCGTGTTTCTGCTCTTTGTAATATCTCTATTGATCCCGAAAAGGCCGTGGGATTTTTCGCGCGCTGCCATGCTTCCTTTAATCGTTCTGCTTGGATACAGTCTTTATTGGACATATTCGAGAGGCAGTTGGGTGGCTGTTATCCTTGGGATGTTGGCGATGGTTTTTCTGTCGAGGCGTTTCCATATAGCTTTTTTTATCTTAGCGGCCTTCCTCGGATGTCTATTCCTTTCGCCTAACGGCTGGGAACGTTTTCTGTTCATTTTTCAGACAGGCGGCGACCAGGGGCGGTATGCCTATTGGAGGATCGCCTGGCACTTGGTTCAGCAGCATCCTGTCCTGGGAAACGGCCTGGGGACCTTCGGACCGCGTTTTTTTGCCGAAACACCTATTTATGGAAAAATGTACGCCCATAATTCCTTTTTACAGATATGGACGGAGGCTGGCTTCCTGTCAATAGTCTCGCTGATAGTTTTCCTTTTCTGGAATTTAGCTAAAAGTATCAGGACGTTATGGAAATGTTGTGATGTCTATCTTTTGGCTTTGTTTTGCGGCATCTTCGGCTGGCTGGTTCGTGCCTTTTTCGACAATGACTTCTATTCTGTCCAACTCTCGGCATTATTCTGGTTGTTTCTTGGCGCCCTCAGGAGCGCGGAAATCCTTGTGAGGAACCAGCGTCGTTAATTCTATATATTGAAAGGACCCTTGCTATGAAGGTACGTTTTGTAGATCTTGGAGAACAATACCGTGAGACAGAAAATGAGATTTTACGGTTGAGCGGCGCTTTGATGCAACGCGGCGATTTTATCCTTGGAGAGAGTGTCAGAGACTTTGAAAAGGCCTTTGCGGGCTATATCCGTTCTCCGTATGCATTGGGCGTCAATTCGGGAACGGATGCGTTGTTCTTGGGGCTCTTGAGCCTTGGGGTCGGCCGGGGCGATGAAGTTATCGTCCCAGCCTACACTTATATCGCTTCTGCTTTTGCGGTAACGTATACGGGTGCGCGGCCGGTTTTTGCCGATATTGACGAGGATACGTTCAATATCGACCCACAAACGATCGATCGCGCCGTCACGAAACGGACCAAAGCCATCATGCCCGTGCATCTCTACGGCCAGGCCGCTGACATGGAGCCTATCCGCGTTATCGCGCGCAAGCATGGCCTTCGCATTATAGAGGACACAGCCCAGGCGCATGGGGCAGAATATTTGGGCCGCAAGGCCGGCGCCATCGGCGATATCGGCGCCTTCAGTTTTTACCCTACCAAGAATCTCGGCGCTTTCGGGGATGCCGGCCTGATAGCTACAAACAACGGGCAGTTGTATAAAAAACTCAGGAAACTTCGCGATTATGGCCGCATATCGAAATATGTGCATGGGTCTGTAGGGTTCAATTCCCGCCTGGATTCCGTGCAGGCGGTATTTTTAAACGCCAAACTGCGGCATCTCGACGCCTGGAATCAAAAAAGGGCCAATGTTGCCGGGATGTATAATGACTATCTCGGCGGTATTCCCGGCGTCCGTTTGCCCAGAGAAGCCGGTTATGGAAAACACGTATATCATATTTATGCCATTCGGGTAAAGAACCGCGACAGGGTCCTGGAAGGGCTCATTTCTGCGGGAGTCAGCGCTGCCGTGCATTATCCTGTGCCTTTGCATCTGCAGCCTGTCTACAGGAACCTGGGCTATCGCCGCGGAGATTTCCCGGTCGCAGAGAAAGTGTGCCGGGACGTGCTTTGTCTGCCGATCCATCCCCACATAACGGAAAAACAAGTTGCATACACAGCACAAACTCTAAAAAGGCTGGTTAAACATGGATAAAATAGCACTGAGCGTAGTGATACTTACAAAAAACGAGGAGGAGAACATCGCAGCCTGCATCCGGTCCCTTAAAGGCTGGGCTGATGAGATCCTTGTCGTGGACGACATGAGTTCGGACAAAACGGTTCCTATTGCGCAGGACCTGGCGGATAAAGTCCTCATTAAAAGAATGGAAGTGGAGGGTACTCATCGTAACTGGGCCTACGCCCAAGCCAGAAATACATGGGTTTTGAGCCTGGATGCGGATGAGACTGTAGCGCCGGAGCTTCAAACGGAGATTTCGGCTGCTATCGTCTCGACGGAACACGTCTGCTTTTCCGTACCGTTGCGCAACTATATAGGGAACCATTGGGTCCGTTACGGCGGCTGGTATCCTGCGGCCAAAGTGAGACTTTTCGATAAGACAAAATTCAGATACGAGGACGCCGTTGTGCATCCCAGGGCATTCGTTGACGGGACCTGCGGCCATCTGAAGTCCGATATCGTCCATAAGGGATATCCAGATTTCGGCCACTTCTTGGCCAGTCTCAACCGTCAAACGACACTGGAAGCCCAAAAATGGATCACAACAAACAGAAAAATGGGGCAGGGCAGGATCGCCTGGAGGGCGATCGACCGTTTTTTCAGGCGCTACATCGGAAAAAAGGGCTGGAAAGACGGCTACATCGGCTTCATGGTGGCCTTTTACGATACGATGTATCAGCTTATCAGTTATGCGAAATTCCGCCAAATGCTGGATGAAAAAAAACAGAGAACAGGGAACTGAAGACAGAATGACGAATGTCGAAGCTCCAATGACGAATCAATGTTCAAAGAAACAAAAAACAATGTCGAGACAGTCTTAAAGATAGAGACAAAACAGCGGAAAAAGAGACGGTTTTTTCTTGGTTATTGGAAAATTCGACATTCATTAGGCATTTGCCATTAGGAATTCGACATTGAGTATGCGTCGTAGTCTTGTAATCACAAATAGGGTCATTCAATGAAAATACTGGGAATTGCAGCTCCTTTCGGACATGATGCATCGGCGGCGATCGTAGTTGACGGCAAAGTCGTAGCGGCCGTTGAAGAAGAGCGTTTTTCCCGCAGGAAACACGCCAAGGATGAATGTCCTCATCGATCTGTCAAATTCTGCTTAGAAACAGCAGGCTTAAAACCGCAGGATATTGATGCCGTGGCTTTTCCCTGGGCGTTGTCGGCGTTACGGCAAAGGCGTTGGGAATATTTTTTACGTACATTTTCCTCTAATCCGTCGCGGGCTTATAAGAAATTTTTCCGCAACATGAAAGAATACAGGGGGCAAGCCGCTTTCATTGACAAGACCCTTTGTGAAAGTGGATTCGGTCCTTATAAACCGGAGATCCACTGGATCGAACATCACATCGCCCACGCCGCATCAAGCTATTTCCTTTCGGGATTTGAAAAGGCCGCCGTATTGTCTATCGACGGAGGAGGCGAGATCACATCGACATTGATCGCTCAGGCACAGGGTACCGCGATCAACAAGATCAAAGAGATCGTGGCTCCTGATTCCCTGGGGAATTTCTACTCGACCATGACGGAATACCTTGGGTTCGAGCGTGAAGACGGCGAATACAAGGTGATGGGCATGGCGCCTTATGGGGACGCATGGAAGGTCAAGCTGGACCATATCCTCTGGTGGAACGCTCAGCCCAGAACCTACAGGTGCAATGACGATTATGTCTGGGTCCCAAGGAGCAAGCGCGCGCGGCCGGATAAAGTCTATTCTAAAAGGATGATCCAAGAGTTTGGTCCTGAGCGCGTGGGTGACGAACTTAATGTGCCGTATATCCATATTGCAGCAGCAACACAGAAAAAACTCGAAGATATTACGATCAGGCTTCTTGAAACGTACTTAAGCCAAGAGTTGAAAGGCCACGGCAATCTGTGTTTTGCGGGAGGATGCGCTCTTAACGTTTCTTTAAACCGCATTCTATTGAAGCATTCGCTCGTCAAGAATTTATGGGTCCAGCCGGCTTCCCACGATGCGGGCGGCTCTATCGGTGCCGCCGCCTATGTCGCCGCCCAGCTCGGCGATACCATCGCCCCGATGGAGCACGCCTATCTCGGCCCTGAATTCACCAACGCCCAGATCGAGCCTGT
>JBAZER010000023.1:0-37729 GCA_041653795.1 Candidatus Omnitrophota bacterium | reverse complement strand
TCAGGCGTTCATCAAGATCGCTCACGCCAGCAGCTGGTACGCCCGTTTCGAAAAGATCGGGGCGAATTTCGCTCAGCGATTCAATTTTATGTCCTTCCAGGCGATCTTTGGCCGGACCATTTCTTTTGGACATCATCACCTGGCGCGGGCCGGACTTCTTTCGAGGATCAAGCTTCCGAAAGGGCTACTTTCCCATGATAACTGGGATACGGTCCTCTTGGACAAAATGGGATACCGTGTGGCGTTCTGCGCGGATGTTCATGCGTATGACGAAGCGCCGTCGAACTATCTTGAGGCGAGGGCGAGAGCTCGGCGGTGGGCTCAGGGAACGCTGCAGGGTATCCCGTTATTTTTTATGCCCCGAGTTAGCCTTGCTTCGCGGTTTCTCGCGTTCTTTGGGATCTATCTTTATGTGGCCGATGTCGTTTTTTTCATTTGGCTCATTTTCGGTCTTCTGGCTCATTCCTGTCTTGCGGGTGAGCTTATCCATTTCGAGATCGATTCCATCTGGCTCGGCGCCTGCACGAACAGCAAGCTTAAGTGGACGCTCCTTTTCAGCGTTGCCGTAGTCTATTTTCACAAGCTCTGCCTGCTGAAAAATTTGAAGGACCTGAAGGATTTTCTCTACGAACTGGTTGTTTCGACGTTCCTCACCCTGAACAATGTTTTCTACACGCCCCTGGACATCTCAAGCATCCCGCTGAGGAAACTTCACTGGAAGCCTATGGCAAAAAATCCCTTTGCCAAAGTGAACTTTCAAAATACCGCGAAGGTCCTTTGGCCGGGGACCGCAGCGGGTCTTTCGGGCCTGTATTTCTGCCTATTTCTAACGCCTTACTTTATCTGGCAGGCAACGCCCCTTTTGACAAGCCTGATCCTTTCCATTCCCGTTGCGTACTGGACCGCAAGGTCGGTTCCGGAACGGTGCAAGGCATGGATCTAATTCAAATAAGGAGAGATTAAGAATATGACGCAAAAAGAAATCCATACTCAGGAAAAAGAACCCGCTCTTTTTGAAGAGAAAAAAGAACCTCCTAAAAAGGGGAAGATGAAGATCATTATTTTAGTGCTGGCCGTTCTTTTAGGGGCTCTCTTCTGGCCGAAGCCGGTCATTAAGGGGGAATCCATTCTGCAGGCGGAGCGGTTCGCGAGGATCGGTCTTTCCAGTCCCGGAATGCTCAAAGAGCTACTTCACCAGAAGGGTGATCGGGTGAAAAAAGGGGAAGTAATCGCCCGGTTCGAGAATCTGGACATCAAACAGCGTTTGGAGGAGAAGAAACTTGCTCTTGAGATTTTAAAGCTGGATAAAGACCGACTTACGAAGAAGGCGGGGTTTCTGACGCAGGAAAAGGACCGCAGCAACATCCTTTTTGAGAACGGAGTGATCGGACAAACGGAACATGAACGTACCGTTTATGGCCTTGAAGAGTTGGAGCAGACGGTTTCAATTAAGGCGAAAGAGATGGAATCCGCCGAGGCCGAGATCGGTTTTCTCAAGATGCAAGTGGAAGCGTTGGAGCTCAAAGCGCCGTTTGACGGGATACTGCTTTCGGATCCGAGCGAACAGGTCGGAAGTCCGCTTAAGGAAGGGGAGTTCGTGCTCGAGTTCGCGGATCCGGACACGTATTTCCTTGAGATGCTAATCCTCGAGAAGATGATCCCGAAAGTTTCGCTCGGTGATCCGGTCAAGGCGAAATTCAACGCATTCCGTGGAAAAACCTTTTCGGGGGAAGTGATCCGCATTGCGCCGCGGGCAAGGGATGAAGTTGAAAAGGTCTTCAAGATCAAGCATGTCGTTGCCTGCGCGATCCGTCTTAAGGAAATGCCTCCTGACATTAAATACGGGATGCGGGCAGAGGCGGAGATTGCGTCTGCGAAGGGTGGGTGGCGGAAATGATATCCGTGGAACTGCATGAGGAAAACGACCGGTCGTTTGAAAGCGAGCTTGCGATGCTCTTTCACAAGGTAAGCGATGGGCGACGGATACAGGATTTGAGAGTGTCTTTAAATTCAGTCAAAGAAAACATGTGCTGGTGTCTGCCAATCCAATTTGAACCCCAGGAGGAATCAATCACTCTATGAAAGCCATCATTCTCGCCGCTGGTTTTGGAACAAGACTCTATCCTCTTACGCGAAATATCCCGAAAGCGCTTTTAAAGCTTGGGAATAAGACTCTGCTTGATCACCTGGTCGGGAAGCTTGATCGTTTCCCGATCATTGACGAGATCGTCATCGTTAGCAGTAAACGCTTCTACCAGGATTTCAAGAGATGGAAGAAAGAAGCCTTTTATCAAAAGCCGATCCGCATCATCCATAACGGGGTCAATGATCCTGAGAAGCGCCTGGGAGCCGTGCGGGATTTGGAGTTGGCGCTTAGGCCGTCCAAGGGAACCCCGGAGAGTTTTCTTGTTTTCTGCGGGGATAATTATTTTGATTTCCCGATCGGGTATTTTCTGCTGCCGTGTCTGGGGCACTCCCGTTGCACGTTCATAGGTCTCTATGATGTCCGGGAGAAGGCGTTAGCGTCCCAATATGGCGTGGTTGAAATGAACGAGACCGGAAAGATCATCCGCTTTGCCGAGAAACCGGCCACTCCGGCCTCCACGAAGGTGAGTGTGGGTGTTTATCACATGTCTCCGGAAGCACGCCTCAGGCTCCATGAATACCTCGATATCGAAAAACGAAACCCTGATCGGATCGGAGATTTCTTTGCCTGGTTGACTGACAAGGAACCTGTCTTCGGTGTTGTTTTCGAAGGGGCATGGTTTGACATTGGCAGTAAGGAATCCTATGAGAAAGCCTCGAAACATGTTTGCCATGCGCCGGTCCGTTAAAGCGGCTATTTTAATCGCTATTCTTGCGGTGATGAGCGGCTGTGGAACAACCCCGGTGCCTCTTCCGGTCTTTGCGGGTGATGATCGCGACGAACATATTAAATCCGTTGCTCAGGCTCCGCCTGATCACATCGGGATCGTGATGAAGTGCATTGCGGAGAACCTTGAGGAAAATGCCGGGCTCAAGATCGCCGGAGTGATTACGGAAGACGGGGAGTCGCCGTACGTTTTTGCGGCGCCTGAGAAGTCGGGCGGATTACTTGTGATGCGAATCAAGGAGATCGGTATCACTGACACATCCTCAGCGATCCGGATGACGCTGCAATTAAGAGTGTTCGATGCTTTGGGCGGGAATATTTATGTCAGAAACATTACGGGC
The DNA here is from genome assembly GCA_041653795.1 of Candidatus Omnitrophota bacterium. Taxonomy (GTDB): domain Bacteria; phylum Omnitrophota; class Omnitrophia; order Omnitrophales; family Aquincolibacteriaceae; genus Aquincolibacterium. Next base: position 34,516 of record JBAZER010000023.1, on the reverse strand, counting down.
GTCTCAGTGGCTGTTCCGCCCCAAAACCCGCTTCCCGGCATCGAAGAGGCGCTCCGGGCTGTCACGAAGGATATTCTTCGGCAATATGCTAAAGATCCCGTCTTGCGCCCGCTTATCCTGAAGTATAAGCTAGGATCTCTTTTTTAATCTTGTTGAGCCTGTTGAGGGGAATATGAGCAAAGCAGTAGTAATTCTTGGGGCTGGCGCTTCGTCTGATTTTGGTGTGCCGACTTTGCAAGGGATGTTTAAAGACAGATGGGCTCGTCAGTATCTCAAACAGGATCCATTCCTTGCGCAGAAGTTGGATGAAATCTTTTGGGCCCCCCGGGGCCATACCCTTGAATCCTCAGACCAATCTGTGACCATCGAAGAAATGCTTACGATTTTGAGAGATTGGGAAAACGAACCGAACTGTAAGGAATCTCCAGAGCCTAATCTTTTCGCGGAATTCCGAAAGCGGCTTTATGTTCTCATTATGCGTGCTGTCTTTGAAGGTAAATCAACGAGGGCAGCACATCTCAACCCATTAATACAAGTTTGTAATGAAAAATTCGAACAAGTCACATGGGCATCATTTAACTGGGACTGCGTTTTTGACGCCTCATTCTGGTATTGGCAGCCATATGCTGGCCCGGGCTCAAGACTTAATCCATCGTTGGCTATCTCCATAGATAATTGGTATGGCGGCTGGTCCAAGCACCTTTTCTTGAAACTTCACGGCGGGATTAATTGGTGGATGATAAGAAATCGGCTCACCTATGTACGTTTTGCGTCCTCAGGTGATCTGGAAAAGAAGTGGGCCGAATATTCCAAAACTCCGAATTGTCCGGATCAGCCTGTGATTTTAGAACCCAGTGCTTATAAATACCATGGTGACTTTTACAAATTACTTGAGCCCCAATGGAACAAGTTTTTTGAGCGATTGTGTGAGGCTGACTGCATTATTATGATTGGATATTCACTACCGGAAGGTGATGCTCAAGCTAGATCGAAAATGATGACAGCATTTAATATTAACAAAAAGTGCAAATGGCTTCTCATCGATCCTTCCGAATCGACATGCGCCCGGTTCATTCGTCTTCTAGGGCAGAGTTCATTAATGGTATTGCGGAAGGGGCTCGCGGGGTTCAATAGCGATATCCGCTCAAATTTACAACAGGCTTTTCCAAACATTGATTTTTCCGAAGCTCCTAAGAAGGCCGATTAAAGTTGTCGCTATTTATGCAGAAGGCGACATTCGCCCGTCCCGCTTTAAAAACCGCCCGAAAAATCCTTAATTTTTCTTGAAACTTTTCCCCAACGAGCAGAGAATCCTGCATTGAATTGGATCGGGCTGTAGGCTATTGGCTATTGTCTGTGGGCTGTAGTTCGTGTGGGGGAATAGAATCAAGTGATGAGTCCCCGGAATTTGAGTGCTGGAATTTAGTGGTTATCCGTACTAAATCGAAGGAGCTTGCATGGAAAAAGAAATCTCTGGAAGTGCTGCATCCAGCCCTCCAACTGAAAAACTACCGGATGTCCCAGCGCAGATTTTTGGTAGCTTTCTTCAAACCTTAACGGAAAATGGTGTGGCGTCCGAGCTCGTCGACCGTTTACGCAAAACCCTTTTGGAAGATAAAGCTTTCACCGACCGAGCATTGAAGAACGCGATCCTCGGCGAGGATATGGCCGCATGATAAAAATCGAATCCATTACAATTCGAGAGTTCCGTGGCATTCGTGAACTCACCTTGGATTTTAAGGAAAAAAACTTTGCTGTTTGCGGTCCAAACGGCACAGGTAAAAGCGGCATAGTAGATGCCCTGGAATTTGCTTTGACTGGAAACGTGACGCGTTTGTCTGGGGAAGGAATGGGTGAGGTGTCTGTAAAGCAACACGCACCTCATGTTGACAAAAGAAACGATCCTGAGAAAGCGCGCGTATCGCTCAAAATCACAATTCCAAGCCTAAACAAAACGGTTACGATCGAAAGAAACGTAAAGACGCCCACGAGCCTGCTTATCGTACCAAGCGAGCCTGCTGTAATCAATGTGCTGCGACAGGTGGAGCAACATCCTGAGTTTGTTCTTTCGCGAAGACAGTTAATCCGGTACGTGATAGCGACGCCAGGTAAGCGTGCCGAAGAAGTCCGTGCGCTTCTTCATTTGGATCAGATAGAACAGGTAAGAGCCGCTTTTCAGAAGCTAGCAAATAGTTACGAAAAGCAGGTCACACCTCTTGATGTTGCCGTCACTCAAGCTCGTGCAAATCTGATGCAGGCTTTAGGAGTTACAGAACTCACGCAAGAAAAAGTTCTAATGGCGGTAAACACTCAGCGTGCCTTCCTAGGTTTGTCGGCCATTACCGATTTAATCGAAACAACATCCTTCAAGGATGGAATGGCCACTCCAGGACCAACTCAGCCTCAACCTGTAGCAAAGACCCAAATCTTGGCCGACATTCAAGCTGCCCGCGAAGCGGTTGCCGAGCTTACGATGGAATCTAGCGTATTGCATGTTTCCGAAGCAAAAAAAGCTTTGGAAGAACTTGTCGCGGACCCTATCGCTTTCGCAAGCGTGAAAAAAGAAACTTTTTACACCACAGGATTTGAGCTCATTGAGAATGAAACTTGTCCTTTTTGCGATGTCGAATGGAACCCGGACAAACTCAAAAAGCGTATACAAGAAAAAATGGCTCGGTTGCAAGAAATCGCCAAAAAACGTGACGATGCAGAAAATAAGATCATTCCATTAATTGAAAGTCTTGAAAAAGCGGATTTCGCGATCAGTGCTTTAGCCCGTTATGCTGCGCTTACTGGAAATGCTCAGATAATACAAGCTGCGACAGATTTTAAAGGGGTATGCAAATCTACAGCTGAGCGGCTGGCCAACATCGTGCCACTTGCTGATACTATCACGGTGCTATCCAAAGTAGCGATGGTGCCCAAGGGGGTCTTCGAGGCAATAAATGAACTTGAAAAGATAGTGAACAAACTTCCAGAGCCAACTAAACAAGATGCGGCGCGCGATTGGTTAACAATTGCCCAGGAACGTCTAGAGGTAGAACGGGATGCGGTAAGAAAGAGAGCCGCTATTAAAGCAATAGCTCAGCGGACACGACAAGTACTGGATGTTTACACTTCTACGAGCGACAAAGTCTTAACCAGCATCTACGAGGCCGTCGAAAAAGATTTTTCTTCTTTGTATAGTTCTATAAATAGCGACGACGAAGAAAAATTTAAAGCAAAACTTATTCCATCAATGGGAAAGCTTGGCTTCGATGTTGAATTCTATGGTCGAGGGTTCTTCCCACCGGGGGCTTATCACAGCGAAGGGCACCAAGACAGCATGGGTTTATGTTTGTATTTAGCACTGATGAAGCACCTTCAGGGCGCTGGATTCACTTTTGCAGTTCTGGATGACGTTTTGATGTCGGTAGATGCGGGCCATCGACGCGAAGTGTGTACGCTTCTGAAAAAAGAATTTCCCAACACGCAATTTATCATGACCACACATGACTCTATCTGGCTCCGTCATATGAGGACTGAAGGGCTTATTGGAAGCCGAGCTGCTGTGCAATTTAGAACTTGGAATGTCGATCAAGGGCCGACCCGTTGGGATGGAGCAGATTTATGGGGAAAAATATCCGAATATCTGAACAGTAACGATGTCCGGGCAGCCGCCGCGCTTCTCAGGCACTATCTGGAATACGAATCCTGGGAATTGTGCCATCGACTGCGCGCGCCAGTAGAATTTCGTGGCGATGCCCAGTATCAACTAGGGGAACTTTTACCTGCGGCGGTGGGGCGTCTGAAGGATTTGTACCGGCTTGGTAAGAATGTTGCAAATTCTTGGAAACAGCAGGACGTCTTTCAGCAGCTCGAAGCTCTTGATAAAGCATTTTCTGCGCTAGTAACTAAAACAAACGTCGAACAGTGGCAAGTAAATGCGGCTGTTCACTATAACAGTTGGGAAAATCTGACCAAAAATGATTTCCAGCCTGTTGTAACGGCATACCACGAACTGCTAGATGGTTTTGGTTGTCCAACCTGTGCCGAGTATTTTCGTGTTTCTCCAGATCGAGAGTCTCCCGACGGGTTGCGCTGTGGTTGTGCCAAGACCAACATTAATTTGAAGCGCAAACCCGCACAGAATTCACAAGCAACCAGTGGGGCCCCAGCCATAGATACGCAATCTACAGCAACGCGTTGATAAAATTTACCTGTTTTCGCCGTAAAAAATTTGTAGCCGAGAAAAAACTCGTTGGCGATTTTTTTTGCAAACGAACGCAAAATGCATGGAACGCTTAAGAAAAAAAGCGAGGTGAAGGCATGACAACATTAGAGGACGAAACAAAACGTCTGGTTGATGCAACTAAAGAAAACACTGGGGTTACAGTTCAAGTCGGTCATCAAATAGCTTCCGGCTTGAAAGGAACAGGCGGCTCCATCGATAAGCTCGCCGATTCTATTAAAATGATAGATGACAGAAACTTTTGGATGACAATCGCTTTTTTTGTCGTCGCTGTATTTCAGTTGGTGATGATCGGATTTCAAATCTATTTAACGCATAAGACATCCGTTTCTGATGATAATTTTAAAAGGTCGCAAGTTTCATTCATGAGGGATCAGGAAGAAATTATGCGTAATCAACTTGAGGTTCAGAAACAACAGGAAAGAAATTACAGAACCCAGGGCAAGATAGGCGCTGCTTAATAAGGCGCGATACTTAGTCTTTAAAACCGCAGAAGTTTCCAAGCGGGAATTTTTAGAGCCTTGGCAAATTAGTCAACCGCATCAATTCTTACGACGTTCGTTATTTTCGGTTCAATCCTCGGGCTCGATGATAGCGGATGTCGCAATCTCGTCGGTTCACGAGATTCAGATCCCGTGGAACATATAAACCTTCCCATGACGAGATATTGGCGACATGACGTTGTCGCGTCCGCCAGATAGACTCCTTACCCTGAGGCTTGTAAGTCCTATAATTCATCAGCAGATATGGTATAATTCCGAAATTATAACGTCCTCTGCTTAAGGGGAAAAGTTTATATGCTTAGAAAAGTCAGTAATAATCGGGAGGTTGTGCGTTATGGTAAAGCCTGCTAAACGGAGAGATTCTCCGGTCAAGAAATGCCAACAGTGTGGTAAAAAATTCCGATCTTCAAAAAGCGGATACCAAGCGCATGCGGCGAAGTTTTGTTCGCAGAAATGTTCTAGGGAAGCCATAGGTAAAAGAAGATGTTTCCCGGAATTTCCGGAGTTCCCGCAATCTTAAGCGTGCTAACCCCAGAAAGAAATCAATGAAAAGAAATATAAAAGGCTCCCAAAAACGGCAAGCGCCCAAAGTGGTCTCTCTGTTCGCTGGATGTGGAGGGCTCGACCTTGGATTTCATCAACAGGGATACAACGTTGTTTGGGCAAATGATTTCAACGAGTGGGCCGCAAAAACCTATCGGCATAATCTGGGTGATGTTATGCATTGCGGAGATATTGAGAAAGTTGTCCCCGATAAACCTAATGCAGTGCCTGCCTGCGATCTGATTTTGGGGGGGTTCCCATGCCAAGATTTTTCTATGATTTGGAAGAGGCCAGGGCTTAATGGCGAACGAGGGAATTTGTACAAAAGTTTCTTGAGATTTGTGGCCGCTAAGAAACCAAAAGCTTTCGTTGCGGAAAATGTCAAAGGTCTTTTGACGGCTAATAATGGCAAAGCAATTGAACAGATCGTAACTGATTTTGAGAGCATTTGCCCCGGGTACGTCGTAAAGCCCAAGCTTTATAATTTTGCTGATTATGGCGTTCCACAATTTAGGGAAAGGGTCCTGATCGTTGGTATACGCATTGATACGGGGTTTGATTTTTATCATCCCAAGCCTACGCATGGGCCGAAAGGCGCAATACCCTATGTTACTGCCGGAATGGCTTTAAAAGGGGCCTTAAGCGTTAAATCTAATAATGAAAAAATGAAGATTGCACCTAAAACGGTCAAAATGCTCGGATTAATTTCTGAAGGCGGTAACTTTACTAATATCCCAATGGACAGCCCTTATTATGTTAAGGGCATGATTAGTCATGTCTACCGCAGAATTCACCGAGACGAGCCGGCAAAAACAATTATTGCTGCGGGTGGAGGCGGAACCTGGGGCTATCATTATCCCGAACCCAGGCCCCTAACAAATCGTGAACGTGCACGGCTCCAATCGTTCCCGGATAGTTTTGAGTTTATTGGATCGGTTGCCGAGGTTAGAAGGCAAATCGGCAATGCTGTCCCGCCACAGGGAGTTGCTGAACTAGCTAAAGCTTTAATGCCGCTTTTTCGCGGGGAATATGAGCCGGTCGACTTGAAGCTTGCTTACCAAAAGTTTAAAAATATTTCTGTGAAAAAACGCATGGCGTTCATTGTCGAAGAAAAAAATCTAGCTGGGGTGTGCTGATGGAGCTTCTTTTGTCAAATATACCGCCGGTGCGTTGTTCTCAACGGAAAACGAAAGTTTGCTTTGACGATTTATTCCAAAGCTCTGACGGCGTTAAAATTGCTTCCGGGTATATTTCGACAGAGGCATTGGCCGAATTAAAGAAAATTATGGAGGCGAATAAGAAATCATTTTTAGAGCTCGTAATAGGTATGCACGGTTTTGAAGGATTTACCCAATCACAGATTGATGCCGCTAAATATCTCGATGAATATCTGAGGAGCAATAGTCTCGGTGAAGTCAGGGTTGTTAAAGCATTCAAGTTTCACGGGAAAGTCTGCAGTTTTCTAAAAGAAAAGCGAGTTCCATTTGCCAGCATCTTAGGGTCCTCGAATTTGAGCAGTATTCTTGATGACCAGAATCACTATGAGACCGATTTGTTTCTTAGCGAGAAAGGAATGGTCAATGAGATTGATGGCTTTATCACGAAGCTGTCGGAGGATGCCAGTGTTCCATTGCTGGGATATGAGCCGAAAATTATTGAGGGGAAAAACACACTTCTGGACAATCAAGAAGGAGTCGTCAGAACCTCCAGCGAAGACTTGAATGCGGTGCTTTTGAATAGGACCGACAGTGTTTTTAAGATACCAATTAAAAGCTCAGAGATAGCTCCGAGGAGCAGTTTGAATGTTTTTTTCGGCAAGGGGCGGAAGAATAAAAAGGGTTTTGTGAAGCCACGGCATTGGTATGAAGTCGAGCTTATAGTGCCCAAGGAAATCACTGATAAGCCGGGCTATCCCAAGGCTGGACGAAAACAAAAAAGTACGATCACCGTCTATACCGATGACGGATGGAAGTTCGACTGCAAAATCAGCGGGGATTACAGCAAGAATTTTCGCTCTACGCCCGATCTTAAAATTCTAGGACGTTGGCTCAAAGGACGTCTTGAGAATAACGGCGCCCTCAAAGTCGGAGAGCCTGTTACGTCAGAAACTTTGAGGAGTTATGGAAGGAATAACTTTGAGTTGATTGCTACCTCGAACCCTGCTGCGTGGATATTAGATTTCAAGGTGTAAATGGGAAGCCATTTTGAAAGTTATCTCAGAAAATTAGAAGCAATCTCGCCTGGTCTTACGTCCCCGATTAGAAATACAATCGACGCTTTAATTCCGAAACACATCAAGACTTTTTCCTTTCGTGATCATCTGACAGGTCTGCTTTTAGGTAACGTACAAAGCGGAAAGACGAGGCAAGCATTTGGACTTGTTTCTGCTGCAGCTGATGAAGGTTTTTCAATCTTTGTTTTTCTTACAACGGATAATGTTTATTTGCATGAGCAAACGCTTCAGCGGGCAGTGCGCTATTTAGATACATTCATCGTCTGCGGGGAAGATGAAGATGTGAAGTTTATGGAATCTAAGGTTCGTAAACCGGTCATGATTGTAATAAAGAAAAACAACCGGGTTCTTAAGCGGTGGAAAGATAATTTGGCTGCTTCCAGATTCTGTGAGGGGCGGCCACTGTTTATTGTTGACGATGAGGGCGATGCCGCCAGTCTGAACACGAAAGTTAACCAAAAACGGCAGAGCGCGATCAATCGTCATCTCGAAGGCATGAAGAAGCTTGCCAATAGCAGTATGTACCTTCAGGTAACGGCTACCCCCCAGTCTTTATTTCTGCAGGCGAGCGCGTCTGGCTGGAGGCCTTCATTTGTTCACTATTTTCCGCCCGGGGCCGGTTATTTAGGAGGCGACTTTTTTTATTGCGATCCGCCTTCGAAGTGTATTCGTTTGACCCCCGAAAATGAATTGGATGACTTAAGGAATGAAGGAAAGCTAATCTCTGAGGGTCTCAGTTCGTCTCTTCTGTCCTTTTTGGTGACTGGGGCACATATTTTGTTGTCGAAGAGCGCGACAGCATGTAATTTTCTTGTGCATCCCAGTGTCAGAATTGCAGACCACACCCAAATCGCTCGGAGGTTGGGCGAATACCTCAATGAGATGCTTATTGCGGTTTCCGAGAACAAGATGAGTTATTTGCTCAGGGAATCTTGGGATGATCTTCTCAAGACAAAAGCTGATCTAATTGGCTTTGATAAAATCAACGCCTTTCTGAAGCAAAGTCTTAGCGAAGAAAAAATTAAGATATTTGTGATGAATTCAATCGGAAGCAATGTAGTTGATTGCTCTAAAGGCATGAACATTATTGTGGGGGGGAATAGTCTTGGTCGCGGCGTAACGTTCCCTGTATTGCAAACAGTGTATTACTGTCGCACAGCTAAGGTTCCTCAGGCGGATACTTTTTGGCAGCATTGCAGAATGTTTGGTTATGATAGGGACCCAGACTTAATGAGGCTATTTCTTCCGCCGTCCCTGCTAAAACTATTTATTGAGTTGAACTCCGGGAATCAAGCCCTTTTAGGACAAATCACAAGCACAAGCACAGAGGACATCAGCTTGCTTTATCCGCCGGGCATAAAACCGACGAGATCGAATGTTGTTAATAATGAAGTTTTGGCTGTTGTTGTTGGCGGAGTAAATTATTTTCCAAGTTTTCCTAAAAGAAAACACGTGAAGCAGGTGGACGACATGCTTGAGCAATACAGCGGGGCGGACATGTATGAAACCACTTTAAACGGGGCTATTACTCTTCTTGAAAATTTCGAGAGCGAATCAAAAGCTGATTGGTCGAGTAAGGCATTCGTTAATTGTATAAAAGCTTTAAAAGCCAGCCACGCACAGAATAAAGCAATATTGATTGTGCGCCGGAACCGCAGCATATCGAAAGGAACCGGAACGCTCTTGTCGCCGGATGATCGTGCGTTAGGGGACAGAGTAAAAGATTCTCCAGTTCTCACATTGTATAGGGTTAATGGCGAGCAAGAAAAAGGATGGGACGGATCGCCTTTATGGATTCCGAATATAAAATTACCTGAAGAGAAAAATTTCTATAAAGTCGATTAAGAAAGCATGGTATGGATAATTTGACGCCTGAGCAAAGGCGGAAAAATATGCAAAACATTCGGTCTGAAGGAACCCAGCCGGAGCGGTTGCTTGCTAAGGAGTTAAGAAGGCGGAAGATATATTTTGCAAAGCATGTCAAAACGATTATTGGCAAGCCGGACTTTGTTTTTCGGAGAAAAAGGGTAGTCGTTTTTGTCGATTCGGATTTTTGGCACGGCCATCGAACCCGGTGCGTCATGCCGAAGTCGAACTGTGGCTGTTGGGAGCAGAAAATTGTGAGGAATAAGCAGAGGGACAAGCAGGTTACCAGAGAACTCAAGGAGAGTGGCTGGATGGTAATTCGTTTATGGGAAAGAGATATACAGCGTAATCTGAGTAAGAGCATAAAAAAGCTTATCTGTGTTTTATGAAGATCTGCAGCATTAAAGCACATTTGCAGCCGTACTCAATAATGAAAAAGAGGCAGACTACAATAAATCATGCCTTTGCTTCTGCTATAGCACCAAGCGATTCATACGATGTTAAGACGATCAAAGAAGCTGTTGTTTTGCTTGGTCAAGATCCCGAAAAGGATTTGTTATGTGTATATTGCGGAGCAGAAGCGGAGACGTGGGATCACGTTTTTGGACTCGTAAGAGATTTGCAGTTTTCCGGGTATGGGCATGTGATCGGCAATCTTCTTCCAAGCTGTAAAAAGTGCAATTCTGAAAAAGGAAACAGAGACTGGGAATGCTTTTTAAGGAAAAAAAACAGCAACGATTCCGGCTCAAAAATCGATATTATCAAGCGGTATTTTTCCAAATACTTGCCTGCTCAAGTTGATTACGAACAAATAAAGAATGCGTGTCCCGAAGAGATGGGGCGTTTAGAATCGATAAAGAATAATGTTATGGATTTATTCAAAGAGGCTGATGCGATTGCAGAACAGGTGCGGGAAAGAATTAGATCTGTTTTATGAAATTTAAGTGGCTGAAATATGTATAAAGGTACTCATTTGTTCAGGTGTGACTAAGGGGCAATAAGTAATATGACGCAAAAAACCGCCGCATCCATCACAGCTTCAATGCTGTATGACTACGTTAGATGTCCATCCCGTGTATCGCTTGATCTTTTTGAAGATAGGGCGAAACGGGATCCGATTAACCCATTTGTTCAAATGCTTTGGGATCGTGGGCATCTTTATGAGAATGAAGTTGTCACCGGTTTGCAAATAGAGCACGTGAGTTTTAGGGGAAAGACCAGTGCAGAGAGGGAAGCACTAACTGAGAAAGCGATGCAGGAAAAAGCCCCGCTAATTTTGGGTGGACGTATACGAGCAGATGACCTTCTTGGCGATCCCGATCTGCTGCGGCTTGAAGGAGGAAAATATATAGCAGGTGACATTAAATCAGGCGCGGGAGAAGAGAGCATCGGTGAAGATGATACAAAACTCAAGAAGCATTACGCAGTACAGTTGGCGCTTTACACAGACATTCTCGAACAGAAGGGGCTTTCGGCCGACAGACATGCTTTCGTGTGGGATGTGCACGGCGAGGAAGTCTGTTATGATTTTTCAATTCCTCAGGGGCCAAAAACCCCGCAGACTTACTGGGAGTATTATCAATCGATTTTAGAGTTTGTGCGTGTTGTTGCCAGAAATAAAGTATCTGCACTCCCTGCCTACGCGAGCATTTGCAAAATGTGTTATTGGATGACGACCTGCAAAAAAACTCTAATCGAGACTAATGACATCACACTTATCCCCGAGCTCGGTCGAAGCAAAAGAGACTGCCTGATCACATATGTGAAAACAGTAGAAGATTTTGCTTGCTGCCAAGGGTTTCCAAAAATCAAAGGTATCGGGGAGGATGCCATGGCTAAATTTCAGAGGAGAGCCAAGCTCCTCTCGAGTAATGATAAGCAACCCTATTTGTTAAAACCAGTTGATTTGCCACAGCCTGAAGTTGAAATCTTTTTTGATATTGAAACAGATCCTCTTCGGGAGATTTGTTATTTACATGGGTTTGTTGAGCGTGTGGGTGGTGACAACTCAACAGAAAAATATATCAACTTCTTTTCAGATGCCGCAGGTAAGGAAGAAGAAAAGAAAAATTTTGATCTGGCTTTCCAATATTTGGCGGGGCGAGAGAATAGCCTCTTTTATTATTATTCGAAATACGAAAGAACTATTTATCGAAAGCTACAGGAGAAATATCCGGATGTTTGCTCCCAAGACGATATCGAAGCTCTTTTTAACCCCCAGAAGGGGATTGATCTTTATAACGATGTAGTAACGAAATCCACCGTGTGGCCGACCTACAGTCATTCCATAAAAGATCTGGCAGTCCATCTTGGTTTTAAATGGCGTGACAAACACCCCTCCGGTGCCGCCTCGATCGAATGGTTCGACCAATGGATCCGATCAGGAGATCCGGCGCACAAACAGCGTATTTTGGACTACAACGAGGACGATTGCATTGCAACCAGGGTTCTTTTAGACGGCATTCGAAGTTTAAAGGTTAAAACATAATGGAGAAATGTCGTAATTTTCTCGCTTGCGACTTGGCAGCAAACAAACGATAAGCATTCCAGTTTTGTATGAATACTCAAAAAGGGCGAAAAGAATAAATGGAAAAGTTACCTAAGAATTCAGTATCGATCGCTGGAGAATTTGCAGTTTTGTCGCAACTAGCTTTACGGGGATATGATGCGAGTCTGACATTGGGGCATACTAAAAGCGTTGATATTTTGGTTTCCAGTCCCAGTACTGGCAAAATGACTAAACTGGAGGTTAAAACCAATTATTTGAGCAGTAGAAGTGCCGGTGGTTCGTCGTCGCTTTTTGGGAAGTTTATAAGTGCTTGGATCATGAGTGAAAAACATGAGAAATGGGTAGAACCGAATCTATTTTATTGTTTTGTGAATATTGCAAACGACGGACAAAATTTAAGATTCTTTATCGTGCCAAGCAAGACCGTGGCGCAATATGTAAAAGATCAGCATCAGTTATGGCTCGATTCGAAAGAGTCTCATAGTCGTGAAAATACAATGAGAACCTTTCGTATGGGTATCAAGGGAGAGAAATACCCTATTTCCACGCCTACGGCTGAAGAATATGAAAATAAATGGCAGCTGCTTTTATGAGTTGCTGTATGAAAAATAAAAACTACGATAAAAAGATATTCCGGTTGGTTTCAATTCTGAATAAGCTCAATGGTGGCGGGAAGGTTCGCTCGAGCGAGCTCGCGGGGGAGTTCAACGTCTCGATCCGGAGCGTACAGCGAGATCTGGACCTTTTGAATCTAACAGGATTTCCGCTCGATACACAGGAAAAGGGGATTTATAGCTTTATGCCGGGATTTTCGCTACGAAAACTCATGCTTACGGACGAGGAAGCGTCGCTACTGACCTTTTTCCATGAGATTGCGGATTCGCTCGGAAAAAACTTCTCGGAATCCTTCCGCAGCCTCGTGAGCAAGGTCCTCTCGCGGGAAGATTCCTCGCCGTTCTTTGTCAAATTGCCCGAGATCCCGGCGCATATGAAGAACTTCCCGTTCGTCAAAGAGCTGGAACAGGCGGTCAATGAATCGCAGAAGGTCCTGATCAAATATGAATCCGCGAAAGGCATCGCAGGGCACCGGCTTTGTCCGCTCAAACTGGTGAACTTTGAAGGGTTCTGGTACCTGCTCGCCATGCCGGACGGAAAGCGGCAGTTCCGGAAGTTCCGAGTAGAAAAGATCAAAGGGATTGAGCTGCTGGATGAGTCCTTCGACCCACCGCGGAACCTGAAGGCGGCCCTCGAACGGAGCGTGAACATATGGTTCAGTGAGGAGCCGGGGGAGAAGATCCTGCTTGAGATCGATAAGGACGCTGCCCACTACTTCAAGAAGAAGATCTATTTCCCGGAGCAACGGATCATGAAGGAGAAGAAAGACGGCACGCTTATCCTCCAGACGCAGGCGAACTTCAACGAAGTCCTCCGCACCATTATCCAATGGATCCCTGATATCCGGGTCATCAAGCCCAAGGAGCTCGACATCAAGGTTCGGCAGCTCCTGAACGCCTACCTCAAAGGTTCCCGTCCCCGCTGGGGATAAGCCTCTTTTTCCACTCCTAGCCCTAGTATTCCTTAAAAAATAGCTCACAAAATACAAGCGACATAATGCTGTCGCCATGGTCGTGTAGACTCTTTTCAAAGAGGAGGAACACTTCTATGAAAACGATTATCCGTTGTGTTTTTGGGGTGATGATGCTGATCGCCTGCGTAACTGGTTATGCGGAAGACGAAAGCTTTGGAAGTCCTTCCGGAATGTTTAACCCGAGCAATCCATCCAGTGAATATTCGAGTCCTTCCGGAAAGTTTAACCCGAATAATCCTTCCAGTGAATATACCGGCCCTTCTGGAAGCATGAATCCTAACAATCCCTCCAGTGAGGTTAGTAGCCCTTCGGGGAGCATGAATCCTAATAACCCGTCAAGCGAAGTAAGCAGTCCGTCGGGAAGTCTGAACCCGAATAATCCTTCAAGCGAGGTAGCAAGCCCGTCTGGGCTGTTTAATCCACAGAACCCTTCGTCTGAAGGTATTGACCCCTATCATTACCAAAAAGAGTTTCTTAGCGGGGAGGGACAAAATGATTAAAGCACTGATTTTGATAATGCTTTTTGCAATGCCCGTAACCGCTTTCGCGGACAGTGATGTCACGATGGCACCCGATGGTTCTTATGTGGGCGGTTCCAGATCCACCATGGCACCGGACGGGACCTATGTTGGGGGTAGCCGAGCCACAATGGCGCCCGATGGGACTTATGTAGGCGGTAGCAGGTCAACGATGGCACCTGACGGAACTTATGTGGGTGGCGGTAGAGCTACCATGGCTCCGGACGGGACTTACGTTGGTGGGACTCATGCTGTGATGGCACCCGATGGAAAATACGTCGGTGATTACGGCGATTAAGGAGAAAGGTTGTATGGGTTGTCTTATTGTACTCGTGGGGCTTGGCGTTTCGGTTTTCCTGTGGAGCATCCATCCTGTTCTCGGGATCTTTGGGGTGCTGTTCCTGTTCGGAATTCTTAACAATCGTGAATGATCGCAAAATGATCAAACACGCTATATTTTGTGATATTCAGTTTTTATGCAATTAACCGTTAATACTGGCCCAGTGAGCCGCAGTGTCACCGCCGCGTTTTACAGACGGAAGCAGAGACCCACCGGAAAGCCAGAAAAGTAACGCTTAACTTAGAGGAATCGCAACATGTCAGCCCACCAAAATTTCGCTCCCGTCTCGAAGTCTGCCCAAAAACAACCTGAGGACCGCTAAAATGCCCGCCCTGCCGAAGAATAGATGGATCTGGATCATACTGATTTTTCTCACCCTCAACACACTCTGCTTCTGGACGCTCGGCGCTGTGAAGCTTATTTCTCACCTGGAATATCAGGGTAAGATCAAGCGTATGGCTCAAAACATGCTACGGAGAATGGGTCCTTCAGAAAGTCGCTTCCAAGTGAGCCGTTCTGTCAAAGCCTCCGACGCCGCTCATGTTGAGTTTAAGATGACCTCGGCAGAAGCGAAGGCAGAGGAGGACGGGTCTTATATTGAAATTGGCTTCTCTAAGCAGCTGGGTCCGCAAGCCGACAAAGGATATGTCACGATCACCCCGGAGATTCCTGTCCGGTTTGAGCAAGCTGGCTGGGGTTTCAAGATTTACGGTGATTTCAAGCCGGGTGAAGAATTCAAAGTTGAGATCTTGAAAGGCATTCCGTCCTTTGATGGAATGAAACTTGGAACCGGGAAGACCGAGACCGTAGTCTTTCCGGATTATGAACCTGAGCTTTCCCTTAAGACAAACGGTCAGTACCTTCTCCTTGATGGAAGCCAGACTGTGCCTGTCGAGACCGTCAATATAGACAAGATCGAGGTTTCGATTTCCAAGGTTTACGATAATAACCTTGTCTTCCTCCTTAATAACATGGGGTATGGATCAATCCCGGGCGATCTCGGTCCGGACACTGTCAAAAAAAACCTGGAGACTAAGCTCAAACGCAATGAGAAGGGCGAAGTCCGTGTCGACCTTAAGGATATTCTTGGTAAAGAAGCGAACGGCCTTTATTTTCTGGAAGCTCAATCGACGGATCAGGAGAGCTGGCGAAGAGAATCCCGTCTCATCATTGCAACAAACCTCGGTATTGTGGTCAAGAAGTCCCAAAACGACCTATTTGTCTGGCTTAATAGCCTTTCGACGGCTGAGCCTGTGGTCGGAGCCAGTGTCAAAGTCTTCAGCAAGAAAAATCTGCAGATCCTTGAGGCCAATACCGACGGGAATGGGTTCCTTCACTTCAAAGATGTCGATTGGGCTGGGGAAAAGAAGCCTTTCGTGGTGACGGCATCGTCTGCGGATGATCTTTCTTTTATCAAGCTTGAGGAGACCGTACTTTCCGAGACAGATTTCGCGGTGGACGGCAGACCGTATGTAAGCGGTGGGTATGAGGCGTTCGTCTATGGTGACCGGAACATCTACCGGCCAGGAGAGACAGCCCATGTCAGGACGATTGTGCGCGGGAAAGGTATGGAACTTCCCGGTACATTCCCGATTCTTTGCGAGATTAAGCGGCCAGACGGGAGAGTCTTTAAGAAATTAAACGGGATGCTGGGCAAGGCTGGAATCGTGGAATGGGAACTAGATTTCCCTATGGAAGCCCTGACGGGTAAATACAAGGCTATGGTTAAGATTCCGGGGTCGGATAAGGCAATCGGAACATTTGAATTCCAGGTCGAGGAATTTATGCCGGCCCGTCTTTCCGTGAAGCTGAACGTTCCGGAAAAGCGGCTTGTGCCAGATGAAACAATAAAGGTGGGCGTTCTGGCCCAGCAGTCATTCGGTGCCGCGGCCGCAGAGAAAAATGTCGAGTTCACCGTAGCGCTCCGACCGAAGGACTTCGCACCGGAAGGCTTTAAAAGCTATTCCTTCAAGGATGAAACGGTCCAGTTTGCTGATAAGAAGATCTCTGTCGAAGGAAAGAAGACTGGTCCGGAGGGAAAGGCTGAGTTTGAATTCAAGACTCCCACAAAGATCTCAGCGCCTTCTTCTATAAGCCTCGCAATCGGTGCGACTGTGATGGAGACCGGGGGACGGACGGTTACGGCACGTGAGGAGCGGGCGTTTGATCCTTATCCGTCTTATGTCGGGCTCCGAAAAAAGACCGATGGTAATGCGGCTGAAGGCAAACCCTCTGATTTTGAGTTTGTCGTGCTTACTCCGGACGGTAAAGAAGTCTCATCAAGTCAGTTGAAAGTGACGGTTTCAAAAGTGAGCTGGGAAAGTATTCTGAAGAAGGACAAGAATGGTGGATACCAGTGGACATCCGAAAATCGTGAGAGCGAGGTTCATGTTGCAACTGTGAATTCAGGAAAAGGGGCAGGGACGTTTTCGTTCACGCCCGATAGCTGGGGCCATCACATTGTCAGAATCAGGACCGAAGGCGGGCATACTGCCGCGATTAAGCTTTATGCGGAGGGTCCGTGGGGTGAGGCCGCGCCTTGGGCCATGGAGCGTCCTGACAGGATCGAGCTACAGTTTGATAAGCGGGCTTATGCTCCAGGGGAAACCGCAAAGCTTTTGATCAAATCTCCCTTTAAAGGTAAGGCGCTCGTTACGGTAACGCAGGATAGAATTCTCACGGCCACGGTTGTGAATCTTATCGAAGCTACCCAGCAGGTCTCGCTGCCGGTCGAAGCGTCATTTGCTCCAAATGCGTATTGCTCGGTGACTGTGATTCGTCCGATCGTGAAGGGCGAGAAGTGGGCGGCTCATCGCGCTTATGGCGTGACGCCTCTTATGCTGGAAGAGAAGCAGCACAGACTTTCCGTAACTTCGAAACTTCCGGACGCAGTTCGCCCGGGCGAGAAGGTGACAATATCTTTCTCGGTCGAAAAGGATTCGCAGAAAATAAAAGATGCGGAAATGTCCGTAGCACTTGTGGATGAGGGAATCCTTCAGCTTACGGGTTTTAAATCTGCGGACCCGTTCGAATTTTTCTACGGGAAGCGTTTGCATGGAGTGGAGACTTCGGATTTTTATTCACTTCTAATCCCGGAGCCGGAGGAGAAAAAGGCTGTCGGAGCATCGTCGCCTTCAGGGGATGCGGAATATGACGCAAAAAAACATCTTAATCCGATTTCTGTGAAGCGAGTGCGCTCGGTCGCGCTTTGGCTAAGCAATATCAGGACTGACGGAAAAGGCAGCGCGTCCGCGGAGTTCACGGTTCCAAAGGAATTCACAGGAAAACTGCGTCTCATGGTGGTTGCAAGCTCGGAAAAGGATTTCGGAAACGGGGATGCTCAAGTCAAAGTGAAACAGCCCCTCATGGTCGAGCCGTCGCTTCCGAGGTTTCTCGCGCCAAGCGACCAGTTCACGGTGCCTGTGAGCGTCTTCAATGAAACAGGAAAAGACGGAGAGGCGAATGTTTCTCTGGAAGTCCCTGCGGATTTCAAGATCACTTCCGCTCCTTCAATGAAAGCGTCCACGAAACAAGGATCGGAGACGATCGTGAAGTTTAGCGTGATTGCTCCCGCGCATGCAGAGAAGGCCACAATCAAGGCTAAGGTGAAGCTTGGGAACGAAGAGTCAGAGCAAGCTGTTGAGCTCGCTGTAAGACCGGCCGCGAATTTTGTAACGCTCGGTGGATACGGAACGGTAAAGGCTCCTGCCAAAACGCCGATCAAATTGCCCTCGGAATGGCTGAAAGGGACAGAGTCGCACAACCTTGTTGTTTCCTCGCTTCCTTCCGTGCAGTTCCTCGGGGCTCTCAGGTATCTTGTGGAGTATCCATACGGATGCGTTGAACAAACGACTTCCACGGTGTTTCCGCTTCTTTATCTAAAGGAGATTCTGCCGGTGATCGATCTCAAGCGGTTCAGCGCAACGCAGATCGACCGCAATATGCAGGTCGGAATCGAGCGGCTCTTTACCATGCAGACTTCGTCAGGCGGGTTCGGGATGTGGCCGGGAAGTTATGAGTCGCATGATTGGGGGACGGTTTATGCAACGGAGTTTCTCGCGGAAGCAAAGAACGCCGGTTATTCGGTCCCTAAGGGTGATCTGAACGATGCTTTGGATTATCTCGAGAAACTCATTTCCGGAAAATCAAAGGATGGGAATGCAAATGAAGTCTTGAGAGCTCATGCGATCTATGTGCTTGCAAAAGCGGGTCGTGTCAAATCATCTTGGATCAGGCGGCTGCAGGAAACAAAGGATCTTCCAGAGGCTGGGAAGCTTTACCTTGCAGGTTCGCTCGCTTTGATGGGGGATAAAAAAGCAATGTCTGAACTGATCGGGCAAAGCTTTAACAATAAATCCTTCAGCGCGATGGGAGAAGGCGAATTCAATGTCCTTCCGGCCGCACTTGGTCTTTCGATTTTTATGGAGACTGATCCTGAAAATCCTCTGGTGCCGGTGCTTGTAAAACGGCTTGAGGGTGCCATGAAGGAAGGGCAGTGGGGCACGACGCAGAATAACGCGCAGGCGCTTATTGGCCTTGGAAAATACACGCGTTATCTCAAAGCCCAGACGCAAAACTTTACGGGGCGTATTCTTTCAGACGGTAAACCCGTAGCATCGTTCGATGACAAGAATGGAGCTTCCCTAAGCGGTGCTGAGCTTCCGGGAAAAGACATAGCGCTTGAAGTCGAAGGAACAGGCACCGTGTACTATTACTGGACCTCGGGTGGTGTCCCGGCATCCGGAAAAGTGGAAGAAAAAGATAGCGGGCTTGAAGCGCGTCGTTCCTTTCTTGGGCCCGCAGGGAAGCCGTTTGATCTTACGAAACTCAAGCAGGGTGATGTCGTGGTTGTGGATATCACGCTGGGGGCAAAACGGAACTATAAGAACGTGGTACTTGTGGATCTTTTGCCGGCCGGGTTTGAGGTCGAGAACCCGAGGCTCGCATCCTCCGACTCATCCGATCTTTCAGAAAAGGACATGATCAATCCGCAGAAGATCGATATCCGCGATGACCGTGTCCTGGTCTTTACGGATGTTTCGGACGGCATGCATTACCGTTATGTCGTAAGGGCTGTCACTCCGGGAAAATTCAAGCTGCCTGCCGTGAGCGCAGAATGCATGTATGATCCTTCGATCAAAAGTGTGAATGGTGCGGGCGAGATAACGATTTCCGAATAAAGGATGTTTATGAACGCTTTGGCATCAATTGGGCGCAGGGCCGGGATCGGGACGGTCTTACTGGCCGTCCCGGTCCTTCTCTTTTGCTGGTTCGCGCCATTTCCATCGCTTGCCATCAAGGAGATCGGGTATTCACAGACAGTTCTCGATAAAGATGGGAATATTCTTCGCGTATTTCTTGGAAGCAAGGGGCGATGGCTTCTTCCTGTGGAGTTAAGTGAGATAAACCCGAACTTGGTCAATGCCACGATCGCGATAGAAGACAAGCGGTTCTGGAATCACCACGGCGTTGATCCGCTGGCGGTTCTTCGTTCGGCTTGGCTCAATATCACGCACCGGAAGATTCTGACCGGGGCCTCTACTTTATCCATGCAGGTGATCCGACTTCTTGAAGACAGACCGCGCACTTTTCCGAACAAAGTGATAGAAGCCGTCCACGCGCTTTGGCTTGAGACCGTTTGTTCTAAAAAGGATATTCTGAAACTGTATTTCGAGCTCGCACCATACGGCGGGAATATCCATGGAGTCAAAGCTGCAGCATGGCGGTATTTCAAGAAACATCCCAAAGATCTGACGCTTGAAGAATGCGCGTTGCTTGCGGGAATTCCGCAGTCTCCCTCCAGGTTAAGACCGGACCGTCATCCTGAACGCGCTAAGAAAAGGCGAAATATGGTTCTGAACAGCATGCTTGTGAACAAGTACATAGCGCAAAAGCAGTTCGATGTATCCAATAGTGAATCGGTAGAAGCTAGGCATTACTCCTTTCCGTTCGCAGCACCCCATTTTGGTGTCTGGGTGCATAAGAAATATCCTGCAGAATCGATTCTTAAGACCTCGCTCAATCCTCTTTTGCAAGATATGGCTGAGAAGATGCTCAAAGACCGGCTTTCTGAGCTTTCCGCTTATGGTGTTCAGAACGGCGCTGTGGTGATCCTGGAGAATAAGACCGGAAAGATCCGGGCTCTTGTCGGATCGAATGATTTCTTTGATAAAGATCACTCGGGGCAGGTGAACGGCGCTTTGAGCAAGCGTTCGCCGGGGTCGTGCCTTAAGCCATTCACATATGCTATCGGATTCGATCTTGGGCTATATACGCCCAGGATGATCCTCGCGGATGTTCCTGTGCAATATCAGGGTTACGCACCGCTTGATTACAGCAAGAAATACAGGGGCCCTGTGACGGTCCGGGAATCGCTGGCTGATTCTTTGAATGTTCCTGCCGTCGAGGTGCTCCAAAGAGTAGGATACCAAAAGCTGTACGCTTTTTTGAAGCAGTCGGGGAATACCACGCTTACGAAACAGCCGGAGCAATACGGCCTGTCGCTTACTCTTGGGACCGCGGAAGTTAGGCTTCTTGAACTCGTGAATGCTTATGCGGTTTTGGCACGGCTTGGAGCAGTTCAATCATACACAGGTTTGGAGAGCACACCGCTAGGAAAGCAAGATCGGCTTATGTCGGAAGGCTCGGCGTATCTTGTCGCGGATATTCTTGAAGATTCTGAGAGGCTTGCGTCTTCGGGCTTTGTCGGGAACCGTCAGAACCTCCCAAGGGTCGCGTGGAAAACCGGCACCTCTTATGGAAATCACGATGCCTGGACCGTTGCATACAATCCCGAATATACGATCGGGGTCTGGCTTGGTAACTTTTCCGGCAAGCCTTCCAAGTCGCTTGTGGGTATCGAAGCTGCAGCGCCTGTCGCTCTGCGATTGTTTGAACGAATTTATGCGGGGAAGCCTTCTCCATGGTTCGAGAAGCCCGCTGCTATCGGCATTCGGAGGGTTTGTCTTCTGAGCGGAGAGCCCGTGAGCGGAATCTGTCCGCACTCAGCCGAGGATCTTTTTATTATTGGTCGGACCATGGATAGGCAATGCAGCGTTCATAAGAAATTCATGATCGATAACGATACTGGATTAGCCGTGGATGAAGTTGCAAAAGGACATTCTGTTTCAGAGAAAGTCTGCGAAGTTTGGCCCCAGGCGATCCACACATGGCTTGAGCAGCATGATTCCAACTATATTTCTCCGCCTATAATGGAAAATGGAATCGACATGGCCCGAGATTGGGAGGGTGCGAATCCGAAGATCCTGTCTCCGGTCAACCAATGTGAATATTACCTGGATCAGTCCCGGAAGACAGAGCAGAGGCTCATTTTGAGGGCCGATGGTTCCTATGATGCCAGGAAGCTTTTCTGGTTCATCAACGGCCAGTATGTGAACGAAGGTCGGGCGGGGGAAGGCTTCTTTTGGCCCATGCGTGAAGGTCGCCAACGTATTACTGTTACCGACGACTACGGCCGCAGCTCTTCAATTATGATCACAATTCGGTGACCACCAATGGATGGATTTGATTTTCTCCCGGACGGCTCAAATGAAGATCCTATGGATTGTCTAAAGCCGGAACGTCTTCTTGAGAGCATCCGGGAGCTGAAAAGCGAAATCCGATGGAATCCTGTGGATGCCGAGCTTTACTTTCAGCTCGGCGTTTTTTACGGTTGCCTCAAGGATGACGAGAATGCGGTCAAGGCCTACCACAAAGCGCTTGAGTTGGATCCGGAGTTGCACCAGGCGAATTATTTGCTCGGGGAGCATTTTTTCGGAAAGAAAAGGTATTGGGACGCAGCTATGGAATTCGGCCACTATGTCTCGGCAGAGCCGGATGATCCCGATGGGACGCTCTACCTGAAGTTCGGGATCGCGTGTCTCAGGCTGGGGCAGACCGAAGATGCCAAACGTCATCTTGAGAAAGCACGGCTCGATAAGGACTCCGGCCGCGCTCGCGTTGCAGATAGACTTTTATCCCGGATTTCGTAGAGCAGTATTTCGATGGGGGCGGTTGGCTGCGCGAGTAAATTATAAGAACTTTTTGTCCTCGTCCTTAACTCTCCAGGGTCTTACTCGTCCGGCACGCCTTCCGCGGGGCAACGAGACCCCGAATGATGTTCGTGGGAATTTATTTCTAGTATAAAAACGTTCGCAAACATTGAACGGACCCTTCTTAACTCAATGTCCCATGAGAGGTATTGCATCTTGAATATAAACAGAATTGACGTTGTTGAAGAAAATGCTCTTTCACAAATAGCGGAGGACCCGACGATGAAAGGCGGCCCGTTTTGGTTCTGCGGGAGATTTTCAAGGCTAACGCTAAAACAAACATGGCGGAACGAGAAATCTCTTAGTAATATACGACTGTGATGGAAAGAAAAAGCGTAGTGAGGAAAAAACTTCCGCAGGACGCGCTTGCTCCCAAAGATGCCGCGGCAAAATACGGGCTAAGCTGGAGTGGCTTGCGTTCGGCAATTTGGCGCAAAAGGATCGTTCTGATCTGTTATGGTTCCCGCGAGTATTTGACTGACCGGGAGATGAGAAGGTATTTAAAGACCCGGAACGCGCTTAAGATCCCCCTAAAGTACCGCCGCAAGTCCTAAGAAAACCCTCTTGAATATTTAAATCAGATTTGCTATATTGTTATGTGGGACATATATGTCCCACATATAAACAGACTGGGCAGAAAACTCAGGATGTCAAAAAGGCGCTAGTGGGTCCTCCTTTATTCCTATTAATAGAAGGGAGGGTCTTACTGGTGGCCAAGGGAACGGAAAGTGATGACGCTCGGTTGCTTACAACCGAAGAGATAGCGGCGATTTTGAAGGTCTCTCTTAATACAGTGCAAAACAGGGACTGGCGAAAGCGGAATGGATGCCCGTTATTCAGGATTGGAAAAAGAACTTACGTGTTAGAGGCGAGGTTTTGGAAGTGGGTAAATGATAGGGGAATGACGCACGATGTCCATACTCATCAGGCATAATCCAGGGATCAGATTTCGAGAAGGTGAAGGGGCGGTTGACAAACGCGGCCGGCATGTTTGTCAGATCGACTTTTATCCTTTTCCGAATAAGCGAGTTTATAAAACCATAAAACTCGCGAGAAAATCATACCGTGAGGCTGCGCAGATTAGATCGGAATGGATGAAGGAGTATGCCCAAAATCATCCTTACCGAGATCTTGAAGGAAAAAGGGAGCAATCGTTTGAAGGGCTGAGGAAGGTTCTTTTGCGCATGATGGAATCGACCACCATCAATAATAGAGCAGAACCTTGCGCCTCCAGCACCATTAATAAGACCATGAACATTTACGACCGATTCTTTGTGAAGTTTCTTGGAAGTCACTATCCATCCATCAAGCAACTTAACAATTTGCCCAAAGGCGTTTTTCTTGATTATTTGACCTACAATCAATCGCACCAGAAATTAAACTGGAGAACCGAATTGGGACACCTGAAATCTATTATTAGTCGGCTTTGGAGGTCCGATTATTGCGACGATCGGATTTACAAGGAAATCCGGACACTCCCAACACCGAAATTTGAAATCAGGAACAAGGTGGTCTTATCCTTGGATGAGAAGAAAACGATCCTCGCAGATATGGAGCAGGAGAATCGCGAGTATTATGTCATTACTTACTTCTTGGCTAAGCTAGGGTGGCGTATAAATGAAACCTTGTCGCTCAAGAAAAATTTGATTAGATGGAAAGACGGAAATCCTGTTTCAATCACTCTTGAGAAACCTTTCCGGAAAAACCGGAAGGAATTTACGCTAACGACCATAGACAAAAAATTAGCAGCCGTGATCGTTAGCTATTTGCATTGGCAGACCGATAAGTCCGAATGGTTTTTTCCTAACTCTAAAGGCAAGATGATTAAAAAAGAAACCTACCGAGGCTATCTCCACAAGGTGAGCACCCGCGTGCTGAAACGGAACGTGAACCCCCATGATTTCCGGCATTCATTAATAACCCACCTCAAGGGCGTGCGGGTTCCTAACAAGGATATAATGCAGATCACCGGCCACATGGATGAGCGGGTTCTCAATGACCACTATTCCCACTCCACTGAAACGGGTCGCATGGAAGCGCTAGAGTTGAGTGGATTGTAGGGAAGTGGCAGAATTAGTGGCTAAAATAATGTAAATGAATATAATGCGTTGTCGTTATTACCTTTACGGGATTGGGAGCTATGATTCCCGTATCCCGCTCCATCTCTTTTTTACAATTCGTAGGTTCTGCAAAGGGTTACGTCGAAATCGCCGTAACCCTTTTCATTTCCTCGCTTTGCATTCCAAGTCAATACAAGGCATCCCAAGTCATTCCAAGTTCTGAAAGGGCATTTTTGAAAACGTGATGCTGCGGAAATGCGGCTATCTTTCGTTTATAGGACGAATGACTTGAATGTTGCATAAATCCAGATCGCGAGATTTTGCAGATTTTTTTCTTCGAAGTGCGGCATTTGTTGTTGAGTTGTGTTAAGTTGCGCGTTAGATAGGTTATGGCAATATAGGGCGATGCCAATCATCCCCCAAAAAACATCTTTCTATCCATGGCTCGTAGGTGACCGCAAATGATCCGTTTGCTATTCTTAAGGTGAGGTTGTAGACTTCGCTAATCAGATCCCTAGAGAGAAAAGGCGGCTGGAGTAACCTCATGAAATGTTCCTTCTCGATAAAAAGATTTTTCCGTAAGGCGACTGCGATTTTGACAGCCGCTTTTTTTATTTCTAGCGGGATTTCTATACCTACCTCTTTTTCAAACGTGAACGAGCTGACACTCAATGAGACTCAGCGGCCCGTGCCAGTTCTCACACTTGAACAGGCGAACGCGCAGGCGGTGGCGACGCAGAATGCAATTCCCTCAGGGGCAGCGGTTCAATCGAGCTCTCCGTTATCACCGAGCACGTCTCTGAAGACCCGGCAGGCGACCGGCAACTTTTCCGTACCGGTGGTGCCGCCCGAAGGAGTTGATCAGCCGGCGCTGAATTCCGAGGATCTTTATGACGGGCGCTATAATTTCGGTCAGCTTCAGGGAAATGGGATTACGGTAAGCCAGACTTCTCCGGGGATCTATACCTATCATAAGGTCACCTCGCACAGTTGGGTGGGTGGGGCCGTGGCTCCGGCGTTTGACGGCAGCGCGTATGATTACGTTACTTTGGAGGCGCGAGGCCTTATCGGCGGATCCAGCTCCTTTGTTTTTGAAGTGAAAAACAATTTCGATTATATCCTTCGGCCGACCGTCTCGCTTCAGGGAACCGGTTGGTATACCGTTCAGTTCTTTTTTCCGAAAAATTCCGCCCCGGTCAATTTCATTGCCTTTTCGAATCCGACCGGCGATTTTCAAATAAGAGATCTCAGGTTCTCAGATGCGCCCGTTTTTACCGGGGTAACGCCCGTCAAAGTCGTTCAGACTTCTTCTGCGGTTAGTAACGCGCTTGATTATCAATTGGCCTATACCCTTAACGGCGTTTTCTTTCAGGAGGCGGTCCTCCTCAAGGAAGGGAATAATACGGTCACACGTGCTTGGGTGAATGCATCCGGCAAAAAAGCGTCCTACTCTTTTTCCATTCTGGCGGATACGGTAAGGCCCACCGGTTCGATCAATATCAATTCAAGCGCTCTCTATACCGCATCGCAGACGGTGACGTTGAACATTTCCGGGAAGGATAAAAGCAGCGGAATAGGTGCAATGAGCTTTTCTGCGGACGGCACGAACTGGACGGCGCCTGTCGCTTACGCAACCTCGAAGACGTTCACTTTGCCGGCGGGGGACGGGACAAAGACCGTTTATGTGAAGTATTTCGACAAGGCGGGAAATGCGAGCGTGATTTATTCCAAGTCGATTGTTCTGGACACGACCCCGCCGGCAGGCGAGGTCAATATCAACTCGGGCGAGGCTTATACCTCGTTGCGGAATGTAACGCTGAGCCTTTCAGCGGCAGACGGCGGGAGCGGGCTCGCGAAGATGAGTTTTTCAACGAATGGCACGACATGGACGACGGCGGAGACTTACGCTGCATCGAAAACCTTCACGCTTCCCTCCGGCGACGGTAACAAGACCGTTTATGCGAAGTATTACGACAAGGCTGGGAACGTGAGCACCGTTTATTCGAAGTCCATCATTTTGGACACTGTGGCGCCGGTGGGGACGGTCAAAGTGAACGGCGGGGTCGTCTACATCAATCAGGCGGCGGTGACGCTTGATCTTTCCGCATCGGACGCGGGTTCGGGTCTCAGCCAGATGTGTTTTTCGACGAACGGCACGACCTGGACCACGGCGGAAAATTATGCGGCGACAAAAGCGTGGACGTTCGCGACCGGAGACGGCGCCAAAAAAGTGTATGTGAAATTCCAGGACAAGGCCGGCAAGTGGTCCGCCGCCGTATCGGTGACGGTGACTTTGGATACCGTTGCCCCCACCGGATCGATCAATATCAATTCCGGCGCCGTGTATGGCTCATCCCAGACGGTAACATTGAACCTTTCCGGAACGGACAGCCGAAGCGGCATCTCCACGATGAGTTTTTCGACGGATGGTACGAACTGGACGGCGCCAGGGGCTTATGCGGCTTCCAAGACGTTTACTTTGCCGGCAGGCGATGGAACGAAGACCGTCTTTGTGAAATATTTCGACAAGGCCGGGAATGTGAGTGCTGTTTATTCAAAATCGATCATTTTAGATACGCTTCCGCCTACGGGGGCAGTTGCGGTGAACGGCGGCACCGCCTTCATCAATCAAACCGCGGCCATATTAGATCTTTCGGCTACGGATGCTGGCTCAGGACTCAGTAAAATGAGTTTTTCGACGAACGGCACGACTTGGACAACGGCGGAAAATTATGCGGCGACGAAAGCATGGACATTTGCGAACGGGGATGGAGCCAAAACTGTTTATGCCAAGTTTCAGGATAAGACCGGCAAGTGGTCAGCGGTAGCTTCGGTGACCGTGCTTCTGGATACCGTGAAGCCGTCCGGATCGATCGGCATCAATTCCGGAGCTGTTTATACGAACTCGACGGCTGTGACGCTCAATCTTTCGGCGACCGATGGCGCGAGTGGGGTCGCCACCATGAGCTTTTCAACAGATAACGTGACTTGGACCGCGGTCGAGGCTTATGCGGCCTCAAGATCCTTTACGTTTCCTGTAGGGGACGGAGTCAAAACCGTATATGTGAGATATTACGATAAAGCCGGAAATTTCAGCGCAACACTTTCGAAGTCGATCACGCTCGACACTGCGGTGCCGGCCGGTTCGATCAACATTAATTCGGGAGTTCTTTATGCGAATTCAACCGCGGTCACTCTGAATCTTTCGGCGACGGATTCCGGAAGCGGAATCAACGCCATGAGTTTTTCAACGGACAATGTGAATTGGGGCTCCTCGGAAGCATACACAACCTCCAAAACTTATGCTTTGCCGACCGGCGATGGCTCCAAAACGGTTTACGTCAAATATTTTGATGTAGCAGGAAATGTTAGCTTGGTTTACTCGAAATCGATCATTCTGGACACCCTGCCTCCGACCGGAACGATAACGGTCAATAGCGGCGCACAGTTCATCACCCAGACCGCGGTCACATTGGATCTTTCGGCCGCAGATGCAGGATCGGGGTTGGATAAGATGAGCTTCTCATCTGACAACGTGACGTGGACAACGGCGGAAGCTTATGCTGCTACGAGATCATGGGCTTTCTCATCCGGGGACGGCAACAAGACGGTCTCTGTAAAGTTCTCGGATGCGTCCGGCGGGTGGTCTTCCCCGGTCTCGGTGCAGGTGCTTCTTGATACGACAGCACCTACCGGAGAAATTTCCATCAATAACAATGCCGCGTATACGCCCTCGTCCCTGGTGACGCTGAACCTTTATTACATTTGGGACATCGGCTCGGGGGTCGATCGGATGCGTTTTTCCGCGGACGGAGGCGCGAACTGGTCAGCCTGGGAAGCGTTTAGCGCGTCGAGATCCTTCACATTGCCTGAAGGGACCGGCACGCGGCAGGTCCAATGCCAGCTCCGGGACAGGGCAGGTCTGGTTTCGGAGGTTTTTTCGGATATCATCAGGGTGGGGGAACCCCCCGCGTGGATCCCGGCGGCATCGAACGCGAATTTCGCGTTACGTTTGAACCCGACAGAAAACGGTTTTAGCTATATCGAGTATAAAAATCTGGCCACCGGCTCCGAGGCGCAGGTTCCCTTTCCGGTTTACGGTGGCGTTCAAGATTTTGATATGTCAGAGGACGGGACCACGGTCTCGTTTCATTTGCCGGGCAGTAATTCGCTCTACAGTTACCGGCCTCGCACCTCCGTGGATCTGCTTTCCTCTTATGCGATGTTCACGATGTCGAACGCTAATGTTTCCTTGCAATTTATAACCCAGATCAAATCCGTTTGGACCGGCGTTTATCAAGTTAGCGTGACGGCTTTTCAGGTCGTTGGCCAGAACGTTTCCACCACGATGCTTTTTTCCGAAACGGGGATTTCCTCATGGCCGAATTTCGCTCCGCGGGCGATTTCTTCTGATGGCTTGACAGCTGTTTTTGAGAGGTTTTATTCGGGGCAGGCTGTTCCCGAGTTGTGCGTGCTTCACGGGGGTTCTGTTGCCGCTTTTCCTATGACGGAATATGAGAATTTCCGCTTCACACATTTTCCGGATCTCGGGGAAGTGATCGAAGTGATCTATAAAGACGGTCACAGCGAGTATTACGATCCGGCAACCTTGCAAAGAGAATATCCCTCGCAATCGGAAGTCGTGGTTGCAGGCGTTGTATACAATCAGAGCGCGATCACGCAGCTCCCACTCCTTGATGGCACCACACCGCCCGAGTTGACTTGGGGGACCGGTACCGCAAACGGAACTTTCGACGGGTGGGGAATGATGAGCCAAGACTCATCGCGTGACTTTAGGCTGAGCTATGATCTGACTGATAACGATGACTATGTGTTTGCCGAAGTGGATGCCCGCTATGTGATTTACGGTCCTCTTCCCAATGGAGAGAGATGGACTGCGATGAATCTGAGCTCCGGGTTGGTGCTTGCGGCCAACGGTCCTGCGGGGAAAAAAATCAAGATAGAAGTTGTAGACGACCAGGCGAGACGGGCCGCGTATTATTTGGATCTCACAGGCGTGAAGCTAAATTATGCTCTCAACTTTACAGGCATGGGTATCGATGTCGCTCACGTTCAGAAAATCATCTTCACGGCGGATAAGGAGCACATGGGGGCAAGAGGTCGTGTGATCATCGAGACAAAGGGGCTTGAATTTGTTCCGACGCTCGGTCCTCAAATAGAAGGACAAGCCTATGACTCGAACGCGATCACCTTGCTACCCACAAATCCTTCCGTTTCTTCAGGGGTGGGTTCGTGGGGCGGGACGGCTAATGGAACGGTCATTTGTGACCCCACATCGTCCCGGGATTTCACCATGCGTTACACGCTAGCGGATAATGATGATTACGTGTTCACCCGCGTGGGTAACGGTTCTTTTGATGCTCAGGAGGTATGGACTGGTACTACGATGGATCTGAGCGCAGGGCTCATTTTTGCTGCGAATGGTCCTGCCGGAAGACAGCTGGCCGTGAAAGTGGTGGATGATCTTGGGAATGAAGGGCTTCTCGATCTGATTCTTACAGGATCAAAACAGAATTACATGCTTCCCGCCGGCCTGATGAACATTGATGTTACCCATGTGGCGCAGATCATGTTCATGGCTGATCAAGCGAACATGGGCGTAAGCGGACAAGTGGCTTTTGAGCTCTCCGGATTGAATTATATACCGCCCGTTCCCCCCGGATGGATACCGGCCGTTTCTAATACCAATTATTCTTTTCGAGTTGTGCAAGATGCGTCCGGTTATCGGCTGGAGCTCCGGTATAACCCTGGAGGCGGGATTACGATTCTGTCTACCGGGACCGGCGATACTCCCGATACCTTCGATGTGACGCCGGATGGTAGCAAGGTGATCTTTGAAAGGGATGGAAATGCTTATGTCCAGAGGATCGGAGAACCTTGGACGACAGTGACGGTCGCAGGGGACCTCAAGCAGATCCTTTATTATAACGATTACGTCATGCTCAAAACGGACCGGACCTACCCGAGCGGCACGGTGATCCGCACTTCGACGGGGATCCGCATCGGCACGTTCAACCCCGAGTTCATCTCGACTTTTTTCCTGACGCTCGTGACGCCGGGCACCGGTTTCTACCGTAATGATTCTCTCTCCCTTGCGGTCCAGCCGGAATATGATCAGACCTCGGGCCAATATTACGCGTTGATCTACAGTTTATATGGCGGGAACGACTACTCGTCGAGCGTTAGCGCCGCGTCTCTCGGGCAGGAAGCTCCGGGAACGGCCGGGGGAGCGTTTACGCTGGTCGATGCCTTGGCAGCGCCTAACGGACAAACGGTTCTCGCGATCGGGGTCGATTCGTCGACGTTCAATAAAACATTTCTCGTGAATCAGCATATTACGTTCGATGGAGCCGCCATTGCTGTTACGTATCAGAACAATGTCGCGATCTACACCGTCCGTGATAATGACGGTTCGACACGTACCGTTCGCTTTGATCTCGACAAGCTTGAGATCGTGCCGGAACTGCCCGTGGTCGAACTCGTCCAACCCGTGATCACGCAAACACCGAATGCCGCGAATCAGTGGACGCTCAAGCTCGATCAGGCGATGCGCGGGGTCCGATACGAGATCCAGTACGATGCCGGCTCGGGAGTTTGGCAGACAGCTGGGACTTTCATTGCCGACAGTTACGGAGAGGTTTCCTGGCAAGATTCGGCGCAGAACCGCGGATCGGTGGTTTACCGTGCTGTTCCGAGAGAAATAACGACCGCTGCCGATCTTTTGACGCAGATTAACATGCTTTATTTAGATGCCGATTTTGGCCTTGTCGAATCGACCCATGAATATCCGCTAGAAGGGTGGCTTCAGCGCCGGATCACTCAGCCATCCAATTTCGGGTTCTACGCGAACCTGCTTGCTACGATCGCTTCAGGGGACCTAGTGACCTCCACGATTTCAAAAGCGGAAGCGATTCGGCGGCTCGATGTCATGATCACGCAGCTGCTTGCGGACCAGCGGAGGTTAGGCCACCATGGATTATTGCCTTGGCTTGGCTTCTACAACGGTGACTGGCAACGGATGGACGATCTTTATGGGCGGCAGGTCAGTTTCGAGGATAATACGAACATGACTGCGGGACTCGCGGTCACTTACGGGGCGCTTCTTGACGCGTCTCTTGCGGGCAACGCGACGGTTCACGCTGCTGGCGGCATCCTGGACAAGATCGACGCTTTTATCGAGAACCAGCGTGAAGGCTATGTTGCAATGTACAACGAAGCAAACCAGACGTTCGCTCGCACGATGGTGATCGCGGACGACCACCTAGAAGGCACAGTCGATCTTTTTGGTGCGGAAAGTATGGGCACGCTTTTATTCCTTATTTTACAGTATGGCGCCGCGTTCCCGGCGAGCGTCTATCAGAAACTTTATTTTTCGACGAGCAGTTATACCATGCAGGACGGTAGCACCCGAACCGTTGTTGAGCCCTTTAGCGGAGCGTTTCAGATGTACTGGCCGGCGCTCGTGTTGCCGGAAGCAGACAATCCGGACTTGCGGAGCATGCTCGAGACCTATACGGACGTCCAACTCGATTACGCACAGCGCAACAACCAGCCGGGTATTTTGTCGGCGAGCTATGATGTGGGCTCTTATGATCTTTTGAGCCGCTATATCAACGCATTCAGCTGGCAAGGAGACGCGGTGAGAACGAGCCGCGGGACTGACGGCAGTTACCACCTGACGGCCGCAAGCACGAACGGGATCGGCGTTGTTTTCACCGACGATAGCAAATATGTGTTCGAAGGGTCTTCGATGCAGATCCGGTATTCTTCTCAAACCGCGGTGCCGAACGCGAAGCTCGAGTTCAAGCAGAAGATTGACGGCGTGCTGACGACCGTTTGCGTCCAGGACCTGGCGCTGGAAAATACCGGAGGGGAAGTTCGCACGCTTTTGCTTCAGTTGCCCGAGAACGGTGTGTTGGGCGACCTGAGCGAAGTGGTGTTCGCAACGTCCGAAGGCAGCGGGCCGCTCGACCTCACGTTCTATAATGTCGGCATTGACCGCATTCAATACAACTTTTCGCTTGGCATCAACGAGATCGCCATGAATGGCGTCTCAGAGACTACGCCGTCCACGTACAACCTGGGGGCCGCTTATATGTTCCGGCCCGCGGGCGTTGAGGTGCTTTTGAAGAAACTGATCGCGGATCACCCCGAACTTATTACCGATCATGGCCTGTGGGAAGGTCTGAACATGACTACGGGCAAAGTTGTTAAGGAGCAGGTCTTCAATAACGTGCTTTCTTTCACGCTTGGTATGGTCGGTACCGGAGGAGCTTCCATGACCCGGTATCTGGAGGACAAAGGACTGACGGCGAAGCTTCAATCGATCTGGGATCCCCAAATCCCTATTTCGTTGACGAGCGGAACGAGCGGCAATTTCGAATGGAACGGGTTCAAGGCGACGGCTTGGCACGTTTCAGACGCCGTTCGGGCGTCCGACCGGGAACTGCACATCACCTATGAGTCTTCAACGCCGATTACGGGCGTGAAACTTGACCTTAAGCATGTGAACAGCAGCGAACCGGCTTACAGCGTACAATTCGATCTTCCAGCGACAGGTTCGACTGCGGGCGAATACGTGATCACAATTCCCGGCAGTTATCTTTACTGGTACATCACCGATGCCGTGGTCTTGTTCCCGGAAGCGCGGGGATTCCCGAACGCCACGATCACCGGCATGACGATCGCTCCGGCGAACGACACCGTGCCGCCTGCGGTGATGCTGGATGCCGGGACTCCGAGTCTGATCAAAATGAAGACGCTGACAGTGAGTTACGCGGCGGACGGAGTTGCAAAGACGAAACTTTTCGAAGGACTCGTCGAGGGTGAGAATACACTTACATTCATCGAGAAGGATCTTGCTGGGAATCAAACGACCGTGAACTGGAACGTGACGGTGGATACCATTGCCCCTGTAGTGGTGCTGGATACCGAAACCCCCACCTGGATCGTTTCATCCTCCATCGTGGTTGGTTACACCCTGGATGGTGTGTTTAAACTGAAAACTTTTACGAATTTGTCGCAGGGTGACAATCAATTGACCATTCTGGAAACGGACCCTGCTGGGAACCAGACGGCCGTGAATTTCTCCGTCCGTTATTCTTCCCCGGGGACGGATTTTTTGAAAGGGCAGATCACCACATTCGCTCTTAACGGGGGCCATGCTGCTGCAGCCTGGGATTCGGGGATTCTTCATGTTACGAGCAGCAATTTCAAAGGTGTCGGCGTGGCTGCGATCATGCCCCGTACTTCCATCAACGTTCGCGAGATTCAGATCAGTTATTCATCGCTGACGCCGGTGCCGAATGCCAGGATCGAATATAAAATGAGGGACAGTTCCGGTCATTTAGTCGTTGTGAAAACGCAATATCTGAACTTGCAGAATACCCGAGGGGCTGTCAGAACGGTGACTCCCGATCTCATCTTTTCAGGCTACCCACCCATAGATGAAATTGTTTTTGTGACGGACGGAACAGGTGCTTCCACCCTTGATATGACGTTTTACGGGTTTGCAGGTTTCTAGCCTGCCAAGGGTTTTCCGCGGCTGCTGAGATGCCACGCCGTTTTTTTTTCTACTATCGAATTCTTTCAGTTTAAGGTTCAACACGAGCCAAAGCGGGTGAAGATAGAAATTGATGCGGCGGACAAATGCTGCTGAAATCTTCGGGAGCGTTTCAATTTATTGTTATTGTTGATGTTATGGAAATGCCATTGTAGAATTCCGTATCCCGCTCCATCTCTTTTTCTGAAATCTCAAGCCAGTCAACGGGTTACGTCAAACCAGACGTAACCCGTTTCATTTCCTCACTTTGTATTCCAAGCCAACCCAAGCTATCCCAAGTCAACACAAGTTGTAAATCTCCGTTCGTGGGGAGTTTAAGTGGCGGAAAAGTGGCAGGAATTAAGCGGGATCTTCATCCGAGCAAAAACCGCTCTTGGAAACTTTTGTGTTTTAGAATTGCGAGTATCGCTTTGGAATGGAAAAACATCACTGGTGGAATATTGGATGTCGTAATTCCCATATTTTGCGACATTCGAAAATTCCGTTTCTCG
>JBAZER010000022.1:0-39070 GCA_041653795.1 Candidatus Omnitrophota bacterium | reverse complement strand
TCTTCTCTCTCCCCCTCAGCCAGAATAACCCCCTCTGACTTATCCTTAAAATTCTTCGGAATACCTTCGGTGAGAAAAACAACAACTTCTCCGGCGGGTGGATACCATGTTCCGGGGCACTTACAGACCCTTATTTTTTAAGGAGATAATTCCTTATGTAATCCAATATGCCTTCGCGCGTGGTGTAACGGCAGCGAAAGCCCGTCATTTTTTCATGATGATTCATATCGGCTTGAGTGAAGTTCTGATAAAAACTGTAGGGATTGTCAAAGTAGTCAGGCTTGAGGTCTGTTCCCAGAGCTTCATTCAAAGCGTCCACGATCTCATTGAAGGAGGTCGCCTGTCCGGTGCCGAGGTTCATGACGGTGGATTTCTTGGCCCTGTGCGCCATGAGCGTAGCCGCAACGACATCCTTAACATAAATGTGATCGCGTTTCTGTTCACCCCATTTGAAAATACGGGGGCGATGGCCTTCCATCATTTTGAGTGCGAGCTGATAGATCATGCTGGCGGCATGTCCTTTGTAATATTCCCGGGGGCCGAAAACGTTGAAGAAACGCAGTCCGATAACCTTAATCTTGTCATAATAGGAAGGAGCGAGTTGGTCCATAATCCACTTGGAGTAGCCATAGATATTGTTGGGATTGCCTGCATCAGATTCCCTGATAGGCCGGTCGATCGAACCGTAGGTTGCGGCCGAGGAGGCGTAGACCACGACGGCTTTCTTTTCAACGGCAAGGTCGAGAACATTACGGAAACCCTCGACGTTATCGTACATCATCTTTTGCTCATCAAGGATAGTCGTGTCCGTAATGGCGGCCATGTGGTAGATTGTGTCAAGTTTTTTGCCCGTGGCCCAGTTCATCCAGGCCTTGTCAGAGCAGTCATAAGCGAGCAGGTCGCCCTTAAAGCCGAGGAGGTTTTTGAAACAGGAACTGCGGAAGTCTTCCAAGACCGTGATGCGGGCTTCGGGGTGGCAGTTCTGAAGTTCGAGAGCTATGTTCGAGCCGATAAAGCCGGAACCGCCCGTCACAAGGATATGTTTCATAGGGCCGCTATCATAGCCAAAATTCACGAAAGTTCAAACCCAAAATGCCGACAACAAGAGAGGGTATCCGACGATGAAAAAGTGCAGAGCCCTTTCGTGTCTTTTACTCGCCATAACCGTTCTCCTGGCCTCTCGGCCGGTGTATGCCAGTAATGTTGGCGAAGATGTTTCTTATGCCACGCGCGGGGCTTTCAAGATTGTAGGGGGTATGTTCGCCATTCCGAAAGCCATGCTTCAGGACTCCGGCCGCGTGATGTTCCCGTTCGGTCTTGTGACTGGAGCGATTCGTGGAACCGTTCAGACTGTGACAGGGGTAGTCGGCGGGGTCGTGGATGTCGCCCGCGGTAGCGCTCCGTATGCCAAATACGCAGCCATGGCGCTTTAATTTTTTTAAAAAGATCTTCGAATCTCTACTCCCACGTTTTTCGCGTTTTGAATGGCATATGGTTTCGAAACGCGCAAAAGAATATTTTTCAGTTTAAATTCCCGGAGCAGTACCCGGGCGAGGCATTCCGCCAAGGTTTCCAGGAGATAGAAACGGCTTTTTGAAACAAATTCCATAGCGCGTTCAGTGATCTTCTGGTAATTCAAAGCATCCCTCAGGTTGTCATGTTTTGCCGCTTTTCGAATAGAGGCGGGAAATTCGAAATCAATCACGACCCGTTGCCTCTTTTTGCGTTCCCGGGGAAGTGTTCCAATGATGCAGGGAATTTCCAGTCCTTGAATAAAAATCTTGTCAGTCATGGGAATAGTGTAGCGTTTCACGGGGCTATTTTCAACCGGTCCCGATTTTTAATTCAAAAATTTATCAGTGAATTAGAACCAGCACTATCCAAGTCTTTCTTTTTAATAGGGAATTAGACTGCTCTGGTTACCCGTCAATTTTTTGATGAGTGAAAACCAGAGCGAATGTCCTTATTGCGGCTTTATGAAAATCATGTACCTGCCCTGATTCAAAACAATGGGCATGGTTTCAAAAATCGTTTCCTGTGAAGCGCATAATCAGGTTTGATATCTTCAATTCCCCATGCTAAACTACGGCTCCTTTTTTCTGAAAAATACATACAGAGATCCATGAGTTCCATGACGACTCCTGTCAATAACAAGCCAAGAAAGAACACGCCACGCCCCAAGAACGGCCGGAAATTGCCTCTCCAACAGGGAGAACCGGACCGTAAACGGCTGATCGCCCTTTTTCTGGTGCCTCTTGCAATCTTTCTCATCCTTCAAGTCTTCGTGTTCCCAAATTTTGAGCTTAAAGAACTTAGTTATTCCGAATTCTACCGGATGCTGACGCGCAATCCCGAGACCGGCGAGATCCTTTCCTGCGAACTTGTAGACAATGTAGTGCAGGGTAAGCTGACCACGCTCTCCTATTTCCAGGTTCATATTCCCTACAATGATCCTGACATCATTCCGTTGATTCGTAAGAATGTCGCGAATTTCTCAGTCAGCCCGCCGCAAACTTTCTGGCGCAATTTCTTCGCGGGGATATTCCCGACCCTGCTCTTGATCGGATTTTTCTGGTTTTTTGTCTATCGTGGTGTCCAGCAGGGCGGCGGCAAGGTCTTTTCGTTCGGGAAATCACGCGCCAAGCTTGTGGATAAGGAGAAAAGTCCGATCACGTTCAAGGACGTCGCGGGTGTGGATGAGGCCAAAGAAGAATTGCAGGAGATCATTGAATTCTTGAAGGACCCGCCCCGGTTCCAAAAACTCGGCGGCAAAATTCCCAAAGGGGTCCTTTTGATGGGGCCTCCGGGAACGGGGAAAACACTTCTCGCGAAAGCAGTGGCGGGTGAAGCTGAGGTGCCTTTTTATTCCATCAGTGGCTCTGATTTTGTAGAGATGTTCGTCGGTGTCGGCGCTGCACGCGTACGGGATCTTTTTGAACAAGCCAAGCGCTCGGCCAAGGCGGGCGGCAAAGGGGCGATCATTTTTATCGATGAAATCGATGCTGTGGGCCGTCAACGTTTCGCCGGGATCGGCGGCGGGCATGATGAGCGTGAACAGACTTTGAACGCACTTTTGGTGGAAATGGATGGATTTGATACGCATATCGGCGTGATCCTGATCGCTTCGACGAACCGTCCGGACGTGTTGGATCCCGCGCTTCTGAGACCGGGACGTTTTGATCGCCAGGTTGTGATCGAAAGACCGGACATCAAGGGCCGCGAGGAAATCCTGAAAGTTCATGCGGCGCACGTAAAACTCGGGTTGGACGTGGATCTTTCAAAGATCGCGCGCCAGACCCCCGGTTTTTCAGGCGCGGATCTCGCGAATCTTGTTAACGAAGGCGCTCTTTTGGGCGCGCGGCGAAAGCTGGAATTCGTCGGCCAGCCCGAGTTGGAACAATCGATTGAGCGCGTCATGGTCGGGCCGGAGCGCAAGAGCCGCGTTATTTCCAAACGCGAAAAAAAGATCAAAGCAGTCCATGAATCCGGACATACGCTGATAGCCCTGCTTCTTCCGGGAGCTGATCCTGTGCACAAGGTTTCCATTATCCCTCGCGGCTATGGTATCGGGGGCTATACTCTCCAGGTCCCGGATGAAGACCGTAATCTGATCACCCAAACCGAGATACTTGACCGCATTACAGTGCTTCTCGGCGGCCGCGTGGCGGAAGAGATCTATTTTAAGGAGATTTCTTCCGGCGCCTCGGATGATCTTGAGAAGGCGACGCATTACGCGCAGACCATGGTTTGCGAGCTCGGCATGAGCGATAAACTCGGGCATTTGACCTTCGGTAAAAAAGACCGACAGATCTTTCTGGGCCGCGATCTGATGCGCGAAAAGGATTATTCCGAACAGACCGCGGTCTTGATCGATAGCGAGGTTCGCAGGATCGTGGATGGCTGTTATGAAAGGGCTGCCGGTCTTTTGAAACAGAACCAGGACAAGCTTTCGCTCCTGACGGATGTGCTGCTCGAAAAAGAAGTGATCGATGCCGATGAGATTAAAAAGATCACCGGGCTCCAGGGGGTTTCATTGCCCGAGAACGGGAACGGGGCTCCGGAAACCGGGAAGCCCGTCGCTTGATCTGGAAGATCCGTCAAAATACCATTTCCTTCGGCCGGACCCTTTTGATGGGGATCCTGAATATCACGCCGGATTCTTTTTTTGATGGCGGACGTTATTTGGATCCTCAGGCTGCGAGCACACAAGCCCTGAGGCTGGTTGAAGAAGGTGCGGACATCCTGGATTTGGGTGCTCAATCCACACGGCCCGGGGCATTGCCGGTCACGGGCCGTGAAGAATTGGAACGGTTGTTGCCGGTCCTGAAACAGGTTCGCAAAGAGGTCTCGGTTCCTATCTCGATCGATACGGTCAGGCCGGAAATCGCGAAGGAATGTCTTGAGGCGGGCGCCGACATCATTAATGACGTGAGCGGGCTGAAGCGGTCCGGTCCTGACATGGCGAAGGTCGTCAAGAAATTCGGGGCGGGACTCGTACTGATGCACAGTCGAGGGACGCCGGAAACGATGCAGGCGTTGGCGAGTTATCATGACGTTGTAGCAGATGTGATGAGTGAGCTTCGCGAAAGCGTCCGGATTGCCACGGACGCAGGAATTGAGCGCGAGAGAATCGTGATTGATCCGGGGCTTGGTTTCGCGAAGCTCCCGGAACAAAATCTTGAAATCTTAAAAAAAATAAGCATATTCCACAGCCTTGGTTTTCCGGTTCTTGTAGGGCCTTCCCAGAAATCTTTTATCGGAAAAGTGACGGGCCGCGGGGTGAAGGACCGGATGTTCGGGACCGCCGCTTGCGTTGCTGCGTGTGTTCGGGAGGGCGTTCAGATCCTCCGGGTGCATGAGCCTGGCGCGATGCGTGATGTCGTCTATATAACTGAAGCCGTCAAAGGGGATAGCACCTCGAATATCTAGGAAGGTCGTCCCCCTTGAAATAATGGGAGAACAATACGATGTCGGGACATTCAAAATGGGCGAGTATTAAGCATAAAAAAGCGATTGTGGACGCCAAGCGCGGCCAGGCCTTTACAAAAATCATTCGCGAGATCACCGTGGCCGCGAAAACGGGCGGTGGCGATCCAAACATGAATCCGAGGCTTCGCACGGCTATCCTGTCCGCTAAGGAGGCCAACATGCCGGCCGACAATATTGATCGTGCCATTAAGAAGGGCACAGGCGAGTTGGAGGGGGTATCGTACGAAGAAGTGACCTACGAGGGGTTCGGGCCCGAGGGCTCTGCGGTTCTCGTCGCATGTCTTACGGATAACAAAAACCGTTCGGCCTCCGAACTTCGCAGTTTATTCAACAAGAACGGCGGTAATATGGGGAGCGCCGGCACTGTGGCGTGGATGTTCGAGAAGAAGGGTTTTATCGTCATTCAAAAAAGTGCGACGACCGAAGATCAGCTCATGGAAATCGTGATTGCTGCCGGGGCCGAAGACATGACTTCGACTGATCAGGCCTTTGAAGTTACGACCGCGCCTCATGACCTCTGGGCGGTCCGCGAGGCCGTGGAAAAGGCGAAGATCAAGGTCGAAAGTGCGAACCTCACTATGATCCCAAAAAATCTTGTGAGCGTGTCAGCGGACACCGGCCGCAAGGTGGTACATCTGATCGAAGCGCTGGAAGAGCACGACGACGTCCAGAATGTTTATTCAAACGCGGATATTCCCGAAGAAGTCATTAAGGAGATGGGTGGTTAACCCCGTTAGAGATTCGTGCGGGGGGTGGTTTTGCATCATTCGAAGTCTAAGACTGGAAATTCTTCCATGACGGATTTGCGGTTCACTCACGAAAGCGCTTTCCTATCTCTGACGGGGCGGGCATGCGAGTCCTAGGTATTGATCCCGGCACTCACCGGACGGGTTTCGGGATCCTGGAATCCGACGGCCGGAATTATAAGCTCGTGATCTGCGGCACGATCCGCGCGGCCGCGAAAGACCCGATCGCCAAACGCCTCCTCCATATTTTTGAGTCCCTCCGGAAAAATATCCAGAGTTACAACCCTGACGTTGTGGCGCTTGAGACGCTTTTTTTTGCCAAGGACATCCGGGCCGTTGAACGGATCGGCGAGGCGCGCGCCTGCGCCATGCTCGCGGCTTCTAAACAGGGCATTGAGGTGATAGAATATGCCCCGACCGCGGTAAAAAAATCCGTCACCGGCAACGGCCGTGCGTCCAAGGAGCAGGTGCAGTTCATGGTAAAGCGGCTTTTGAATTTGAAGGAGGCACCGGCGCTTGATGCCTCCGACGCGCTTGCGCTTGCAATATGTTTTTTGCATTCTTCCAAACGAAAGGTTTTATGTACCACCACTTGAACGGGAAGATCACAGAGAAGACGCCGGCGGCGGCGATTCTGGATGTGAACGGGGTCGGCTACGAGGTGCGTATTTCGGTTAACACTTTTTCCGCGCTTCCTGATCTCGGGCAAAACGTGAAACTTCTCACGCATTTTGTGGTGCGTGAGGACGCCCAACTCCTTTACGGGTTCTCAGGCGAAGATGAGCGAGAACTTTTTCGCCTTCTGCTTTCTGTTTCCGGGATCGGGCCGAAAATGGCGATTACGCTGCTTTCCGGAATGACGGTTCCGGAACTCAAACGCGCGATTCAGGAGAATTCTCTTGCGGCGTTGACCTCAATCTCAGGTATCGGCAGGAAGACCGCGGAACGAGTGATCGTGGAGCTTAAGGACAAACTGCCTCGCGAAGCGGGGAAAGATTCGAAAGACATCATTCATGACATGAGTATCTCGGACCAAATGGTCGGCGACTCGATCTCAGCGCTCGTGTCGTTGGGTTATACCAAGCAGAAGGCGAAGGACGCGGTGCAAAAGGTTCTGAAAGCGTCGCTTGGCAAAAAAGTTTCTGTCGAAGAGATTATCAGGACATCATTAAAACACGTATAAAACGCGCATAACGCGCAAAGTACAGCACAAGGTTTTTTCATTGTGCATTGTCCGTTTTTTCAGGAGTTTATGCCAGACGACAGCATGTTAGATCAGGAATTCAAGCCCGAGGAGATCGAGATTGAAGTTACACTGCGTCCGGCCACGCTTGATGAATTTATCGGCCAGGGGCAGGTAAAGGAAAACCTCAAGGTTTTCATCGAAGCCGCACTCGGCCGCAAGGAATCGCTCGATCACATCCTGCTCTTTGGGCCTCCGGGTCTCGGAAAAACCACACTTGCCAATATTATCGCAAAAAAAATGAACGCCAAAATTCATCAGGTATCCGGGCCTGTGCTCGAACGGGCAGGGGATCTCGCGGGCATTCTCACAAACCTTGAAAAAGGGGACGTGCTTTTTATCGACGAGATCCACCGCATCCCGCACGTGGTGGAAGAATATCTTTACTCGGCGATGGAAGATTATTCGATCGAGATCATGATCGATAAGGGGCCGCATGCGCGCTCGGTCAAGATGCAATTGCCTCGTTTTACGCTTATCGGTGCCACGACCCGGAGCGGTCTCCTCACTGCGCCGCTGCGTTCCCGATTCGGAATTATCGAGCGGTTGAACTATTATGAGAATGAAGATCTAGCCACGATTGTAAAACGTTCAGCAAAAATATTAGAGATCGGGGTCGATGAAAAAGGCGCACTCGAGATCGCCGGACGCGCGCGCGGCACTCCCCGTATTGCCAATCGTCTTCTGCGGCGCATTCGTGATTACGCCCAGGTCAAGGCCGACGG
Source organism: Candidatus Omnitrophota bacterium (assembly GCA_041653795.1). GTDB lineage: Bacteria > Omnitrophota > Omnitrophia > Omnitrophales > Aquincolibacteriaceae > Aquincolibacterium. The sequence continues at coordinate 31,367 of JBAZER010000022.1, read as the reverse complement.
AAGGATTACGGTTGAGGTTGCGGACCGGGGGCTGAAAATGCTCGGAGTCGATCAGGAAGGACTGGATCCGATGGACAAAAGGATTCTGCAGTATATCCTTAAGGAATGTAAGGGCGGGCCGGTGGGCGTCAACAGCCTTGCCGTGGGAGTCGGGGAGGACGCCGAAACCCTCGAAGAGATCTATGAGCCTTATCTCATCCAGCGCGGTTTCCTCAAACGTACTGCTTCCGGCCGCGTTCTGACCGAACGTGGCTATCTTCACTTTGGCGCCAAGCCCCCCGTTTCCGGTCAACAGCTCTTTTAATTGATGTCTAAAAATATTTTGATACTTTCGGGGAGTCCCAAGAAGAACGGGAATACGGCCGCGCTCGTGGAATGGTTCACCGAAGGCGCTGTTTCCAAAAATACCAGAGTTGAGTTGATCCACACCGCGTTTTTCAAATACAAATTCCCGGGCTGCACGTCCTGCCGTTTGTGCCAGAAGCAAGAGGGCTACGAGTGCGTCATCGAGGATGACGCCAAACCTGTTCTCAGGAAAATGGTATCCGCCGATGTGATCGTAATGGCCACGCCGCTTTATTTCTTTGCGGCGAGCGCGCAGCTCAAGGTCCTGATCGATCGTATGTTCTCGCTCTACAAGTGGGACAATGCTGCTAACACGATGAGAACCGTGTTGAGAGGAAAGACGCTGGTTCTTCTTGCAAGCGCTTATGAAGATGTCGGGATGAATGCGCTTGAGAAGCCGTTCATTTTAACGGCGGATTACACGGGGATGAAATACAAATCTTTTCTTGTGCCGAATGCGGGCGAATCAGGAGATATCAGGAAAAAATCCGGTGTTCGCGAGAAGGCCGTGGCTTTCGGACAAAAATTCGCATAGTCCTTCGTCTGTTCTCCAAGTCCGCCCCGCCCGATTTTTGCCGATAAGATGAATACATTGCCTCTCTCAATGTTGCCGTGTTATATTACAAAAAATTTCGAGAGGAGCCAGCATGAGCGATCTTGCAAAAACGCTGATCTTTTTCGGCCTGATCCTGGTAGGTATGGGGGTCTTCGCGGCTATTTTTTCGAAAGTGCCGATGCTCGGAAAACTTCCGGGGGACATCTTTCTCCGGAGGGGCAGTTTCGCCCTTTATTTACCTATCACCACTTGCATCCTGCTCAGTTTGATTCTCACGCTCGCCTTCACGCTTTTTGGAAAAAAATGATATGTTCGAACTTTTGACCTCATTCTGGCGACCCCTGATCGAAATCCTTTTCATCTGGGTGCTGATCTACTCCGTGATCCGGTTCTTCCAGGGCACACGCGCCATGCAGGTTCTTCTGGGGCTTGTCATTCTCGTGGTGATCTTCCTTGTGGCGAAATTTTTTGAGCTGAACAGCATTATCTGGGTTCTCTCCAAGGTTTTTGCTGTAGGGGTCGTGGCATTTCTCATTATTTTTCAGCCGGAAATGCGGCGCGCGCTAGCGCGTATCGGGACCACGATGTCGAGCGGATTTTTAAGCAAAGGGGGCATGATCGACGAAGTGACCCGCGCCTGCGACCACATGTCGCGGTACCGGACCGGAGCTCTTATCGCGCTTGAGCGGGATGTGGGCCTCAGAAACTACATTGAAAGCGGTATGATGATCGATGCGAAAGTGAGCGCGGAGCTCCTGCTCAGCCTTTTTGACCCGCACACTCCCACACATGATGGGGCCGTCATCATTACGGGAGATCGGATCGCTTCCTGCGGTTCGCTTTTTCCCCTTACACAGATGACAGATCTTCCCACATCGGTGGGTACGCGCCACCGGGCCGCGATCGGTCTTACGGAAGAAAATGACGCCGTTTGTATTGTGGTCTCGGAAGAGACGGGCAATATTTCAGTTTCGGTTTTCGGAAAGCTGACCAAGGCGCTCGATCCGGAAGATTTAAAGCGGATCCTTGAGGAGCTTTTTAAACCCGCGGAAAATAAAAATGTCTTCAGTGATTTCATCAAAAAGAATAAAAAACTTTTTCAGTTCCACGGAAAGACTTCCTCAACATGATGCAATGGATAAGCCGTAATTGGGGCCTGAAGGTCATTTCGCTCGTTCTTGCGGCCGGGACGTGGTATTACGCGGTCGGTGAAGAGAATATTGAGGTCACACGTGTGATCCCGCTCAAGATCCAGATGGCTAGTCCGCAGATGACGGCCTCCGAGATCTCCACGAAAGTTGTGCAGGTTATGCTTTCGGCTCCGCGTACGCTGATCGTGAACCTTGCAAGCCAGGACATTCAGGCTGTCCACAAGATTGATCCCGAGATCAAAAGCGCAGGCGAATATTCATTCCGCCTCGAGCCGTCTGAGATCCGTTTGCCGAATTTTCAAATCCGTGTCGTAAAGATCGTGCCTGAGACCGTGACCGTAAAGCTGGACGAACTGATCGTTCAGAAACTCGAGATCCAGTCAGATTTTGTAGGAGAGCCCGCAGTCGGCTACAAACTTCTCGCGGATGAGTTACGCATGGATCCGAACGCCATTCTTACGCAGGGCCCCAAGGGGGTTCTGGAAAAGATGAAATTCGCGAAGACCGAACCGATCGATCTGGTCGGCCGAATTCGTTCTTTTTATCGCACCGTTGAGGTGAAGTTGCCGCCGGGCGTAAAACCCATGAGCGAATCGCTTGTGAATGTTTACATCCCCATCCGCGAAGAATTCGGCGAAAAGGAATTTAAGGATGTTCCGGTACGCATTTTGAGGTCTCCCGCGGCAAGCGGCGTGGTGGATCTCAGTCCGGATAAGGTAACCCTTGTGCTCAAGGGGTCCAAGCTTTATCTTGAAAAACTCGCTTCCGAAACCTTATTAGCTTATGTGGATCTCGCAGACCTGAAAAAAGGGGATTACGACCTGTTGCTTCAAGTCGTTTTACCCGAAAACGTGAGCCTGAAGGACAAAGAACCGATCAAAATCAAGGCCGCGATCCGGTCTCTCACCCAGTGATCCCCTTATGACCGCTCGCACTGTTCCTAAAAAACTCGGCGTCAATATCGATCATGTCGCAACTTTGCGCCAGGCGCGTCTCGGGGAAGAACCTTCCGTTATGGAGGCGGCACTCGAGGCTGAACAAGGCGGAGCTGACAGCATCACGGTGCACCTGCGCGAGGATCGTCGCCATATCCAGGACGCGGACGTTTTCGAACTTATAGAAAAAATTTATATTCCTCTTAATCTCGAAATGTCCGTCTCCCCCGAGATCCTCAAGATCGCACTCAAGGTCCGTCCGGGGAAGGCATGCCTGGTCCCCGAAAAACGGAAAGAACTGACGACCGAAGGCGGTCTGGATCTTTTTTCGAAAAGAGACCCTTTGATCCGAACGATCGATGCGCTTTTGGCAAAAAAGGTCGAGGTCAGTCTTTTTATCGATCCGGCTGAAAATCAAGTACAAGAAGCCGCCCGGCTTGGAGCGTATGCAATCGAGATCCATACAGGGTCTTATGCGAACGCCGTAGGCAGGAAAAAAGAAAAAGAACTTTTTCGTGTTCGTAAAGCCGCACAGTTGGGCCGGGAACTCGGGCTCCATGTTCATGCCGGACACGGCCTCGATTATGAGAATATCTTCCCGCTGCTTACACTCCCGGAGATCATCGAGTTCAACATCGGTCACTCCATTGTCAGCCGCGCCGTGTTTGTGGGGCTGGCCAAAGCCGTCCAGGAAATGAAACGAATCGTCAGCGGCAAGTAATAAGAGGTAGGCAGAACCTCAATATGGAGCAAGGTGTATGGCGTGCTGCAAACTGAAAAACATACGCGGGATATTACGCTCTACACGCCCTTTCCGATGGTTACCGCCTTCAGGTAAAAATGAATATTCAAACAATTGCCGGTAAACTAAAACGTCCTGCGACGGCACACAAAGGCACATTCGGTCGCGTTTTTATCCTTGCGGGATCCCGTGGTATGACAGGTGCGGCGCATCTGGCAGGTATGGCCGCTCTGCGGTCCGGGGCAGGGGTTGTGACGATCGGCATCCCGGATGCCGTTTATTTTGTCATTGCCAAACGCGAATCCGAACTGATGATCCGGCCGTTTCCTTCCACCCATAAAGGAACGCTTTCGCTGAAGGGTTTTCCAGAATTGGAGCGGTTTTGTGCCACACAAAACGTGCTTGCGATGGGTCCCGGACTCTCCCAGCATAGTTCCACCCAAAAACTTGTTCGTGAGATTCTCCGGGCAACAAAGCTTCCGCTCGTGATCGATGCGGACGGGCTCAATGCTTTGAAGGGATATCTCAAGGTTTTGGATGCCTGCCGCGGTCGCGCGGTCCTAACGCCGCATCCGGGGGAATTTGTGCGCATTTTCGGCGGCAAACTTGATGACTCGGATATATTGAGAAAAAAACGGGCGTTGGACACAGCACAAAAACATGATGTGGTGATCGTTCTCAAGGGCCATCGTACGGTCATCGCTGCTCCCGGGGGGGATTGTCACATCAACACGACCGGCAATCCCGGTATGGCGACCGCGGGTTCGGGGGATGTGCTGACCGGAATAATCGCGGCGCTCATGGGCCAGGGGCTGTCGTATTTTGAAGCGGCATGTCTCGGCGTTCACGTTCACGGCTTTGCCGGGGATCTTGCATCAAAGAAAGTGGGACAGGTCAGTTTGACGGCCGGTGATATCCTTCGTTTTCTTCCAGACATCTTCAAAACACTTATTCCTTCTTGATCTTCAGGTATGAGCTTTTTTGATATTTATAGGAATTGTACGCTTTGCCCGAGGAATTGCGAAGTTGACCGTACGAAAGATTCGCTGGGTTTCTGCGGGGAAAGCGCGGTTTGCCGCGTTTCTTTTATAGGAGCTCATTTCGGCGAAGAACCTTCTTTCACGGGATCCAAAGGTTCCGGGACGATCTTTTTCAGCGGTTGTTCCAGTCAATGCTTCTTTTGCCAGAACTATCAGATTTCGATTCAGCATGTCGGCCGCGCGATCACACCCGCGGAGATTCTTTCTGAAGTCCGGGCGCTTCTTCTCAAAGATGTTCATAATCTTAATTTCGTGACGCCGGACCATTTCTGGCCGCATATCCAGTCGCTTTGCCGCGCCCTTTGGGAAGAAGGAATCAAAGTCCCCAGGATTTTCAACTGTTCCGGATATCAAAAACCGGAAAGGGTAGAAGAATATGCTCAGGAAATGGATGTTTTTCTTCCGGATTTCAAATTCGCGGAACCTGAGTTTGCGAAGATGTGTATGGGAGACGCGCGGTACCCCGAAATTGCTTTAGAGGCGCTTCGGGAGATGGTGAAATTCAAAGGTTTTCTGGAACCCTGGGATACTACGGGTTTACGGACTGCCGGTCGTGGAGTCCTTGTTCGTCATCTGGTTTTGCCGGGGTATATCGAGAATAGCCTGAAAGTTTTGAAGCTTCTTCACAAAGAGTTCGGTCCCGGCCTCCCGCTTTCGGTCATGAGCCAATTCCGGCCAACTCCGGACTGCTTTCAGCGGGAAAAACTTCAGCGGGCCCTCAGTTCCGGGGAATACGGTCAGATCCTGGATCTCGTGGAGAAGCTCGGGTTTGAAAAAGTCTACACGCAAGAGTTTGGAGAAGAGGCGGATTTTTTGCCGGATTTTAAAGATCCTGAAAACCCGTTTTTCGGAAATAAGGGACGGTAAGTACGGTGAATGTTCTCAGGTGGTTTTGGTACGGTGTGCGGAGTAGGGCGTACGACGATACAAAAACACCTTATTTCGCACACCTCCCGCCGCACATGTTCTTGGGTCTAAATCACTGGCTATTGAGCGGATTGCGGATATATAATTGGGCGGTTGAAACCTAAATAACCGAGCAAAATCTTTGTGAATTTTGTCATTCCCGCGTCCGCCATAAGGCGCTGGATGGATCTGTCCTCTGGCGGAAAGGCGGAGATCCAGTCTGGATTCCCGATTAAGGCATTCGGGGATGACATAATCAATACACAAAAACTTATGTATGCCTACTTAAAGGAATTATGTCGAGATCGATCACGTTATCTCCGTCGGCGCTGAATCTTTTTAAAGATTGTCCGCGGTGCTTCTGGCTGGAGAAGGTCAAGAATATCAAACGGCCTCGCGGCATTTTTCCTTCGCTCCCGGGCGGCATGGACCGCGTGATCAAAACCTATTTCGATACCTTCCGCGTCAAAGGGATGCTTCCTCCGGAGCTTCGCATCGACGCATTCAAAGGCATTCATCTTTATGACGATCAGGCCCAGCTCGAGGGCTGGCGCGCCTGGCGTACCGGGCTTCAATACCATGAAAATGGATCAATTCTTTCAGGCATGCTCGATGATTTGCTCGTCAAAGACGGCGTTTATATTCCGTTCGACTACAAGACCAAAGGGTCTCCCACAAATGAAGAGGACGCGACCAGGTATTATCAGACCCAACTGGATTGCTACGCGCTGATGCTTGAGGGAAACGGTCTCAAAACCGCCGGGTACGGCTTTCTTCTCTATTATTCGCCCAAAGAAGTCATGGAAAACGGCCAGGTGTGTTTTGAAATCCAGCCAATCAGGATCGGGACGGACACGGAGCGTGCAAAGGATATGTTCCATCAGGCACTTGCGATCTTGACAGGCCCCGCGCCCAAGGCCGCGCCAAAGTGCGAGTATTGTAACTGGTTAGAAAAATTTAGAAAGTAACTTGTTTTACAGAACCATTGCGGGGAGTCCTGCTGAGGGCGGGGCGGCGCTTGCCTTCCTTAACAATAAATAAGGACAAGTACACCTCGATCATAAAAACGGAATCGCTTCACTGCGCTCGCGATAACATAGCATCAGAAAGGGGATTTTATGACCCAAAAAACAACATTAAAAATCTTGGTGGAAAAACCCACAAACGAAAAACTAAATGCCATGAAGGTTTTTTCGTGGCCCGTCTGGACGAAAGAGATTTCGAGCTTTGACTGGTATTACGATGAAAAAGAAATCTGCTATTTTCTCGAGGGAGAGGTTACCGTGAAGACTTCGGACGGCGAGATCTCGTTTGGTAAAGGGGATCTCGTGATATTTCCCCAGGGATTGAAATGCGTCTGGAATATCAAGATGGCCGTCAAAAAACATTACAAATTCGGATAAACAGGATTTTCAACGAAAGGTATTTATGACACCCCCTACGCCCAAAACAAATGCCATGCTCATTTGCGATTATGTGATCACCGAACGCGGCACGAACAAGAAAAGCCTGATCGGTGTCTTCGAGAACATCGGCGCCGCGACGTTCCCCTGCACTCATTTCGCAATGTCGGTCTATATCAAGCTGACGGATGCACAGGGAGGCTATCAATTCCGGCTTGAGCTTGTGGACCTGCAAAGTGATGTCATGATCGGCAAAAGCGAAATGCCCGAGGAGGTGCGTGTGCCGAGCCCGCTCGATGCGCACGAGTTAGTGTTCAATCTTCGAGGGGTACGTTTCCTGCATGCGGGCAATTATGAATTCCGGATCTTTGCCAATGACAAGATCTTCGGGCAGAAGAAGCTCGTGGTGGAGCAAATTAATCCGAATGCGCAGAATCCGGGCTCCCTATAAGATAAGTGAGGAAGTCCCATGCCAAAAACAGCGCTCGTAATATTAGCAGAAGGGTTTGAAGAAGTTGAGGCGGTTGCGTCGATCGATGTCATGAGGCGTGCGGGCTTGCGTGTCACGATCGCGGGAGTGACCGGTCTTCATGTGAGGGGTTCCAGGAAGATCGGGGTCCAGGCGGACGTGCTTCTAAAAGACATCAAAGATCTTCCCGACACGGTGGTTCTTCCCGGAGGACTTCCGGGAGCCACAAATCTTGCCGGGTCCGGAGAAGTCACAAGGCTCGTCAAAAAAATGAATTCGGCAGGGAAGCTCGTGGCCGCGATCTGTGCCGCTCCCGCGGCCGTGTTGGCCCCGCTCGGGATCCTTGACGGTAAAAAAGCGACCTGCTACCCAGGTTGTGAAAGTGATTTTTCTCCGAGGACGGTCTATTTACAAGATCGTGTGGTCAAGGATGGAAATGTTATCACAAGCCGGGGGCCGGGATCCGCTCTTGAGTTTGCTCTGGAGATCGTCCGGGATCTGGCCGGCAACGAAACGGCTGATCTTGTACGAGATAAAATGTTGATCAAGGTATAACCGGCATGAAATTCTTTGAGGTCGAACAAAAATATCGATTGAAAGACCCCGCAAGGATCCGAAAGATCTTGAAAAAAGCAGGCGCCAAGCGGATCACAAGCGGCCTGGAAACGAACGAATTCTATGATAAGGGCGACTTCTTCAAAAAACAAAAAGTTGCGCTTAGACTCAGGCGGTTCGGGAAGCAATCCGCCGCACTCACCTTAAAGGGGCCCCGGATTCAGGCTGGGTTCACGAAGCGTATGGAGATGGAGACCCCCATCGAATACGCGACCGCGAGGGCAATTCTGCGGTTTTTCGGATGCCGGCGGGTCAGGCGCTATTCCAAAAAACGGGAAATTTACAAACTCGGCGGAGTTCTCGTGACGGTGGATTTTCTTAAAAAATTCGGCTGGTTCCTTGAAATCGAAGGCCGGTCGCAGTCGATCAGAAAAATCGAAAAAAAACTGGGTCTTGGGGCCAGTGACCGCGAGGGGAAATCTTATCTTCAGATGCTTTTTCATTGGAAAGACTAGAAGGGCTCGCCCCGTCGGAGGTCGCCAGGTTTGAGGCCGTAGGGTCTGCGGGGCGGGGAAATTTCAGCTTTAAAAAAACTTGAAAACATGATACGGAAGCGATTTTTTTACCGCCTCCTATCTCTAACGGGGGAACAATTATGGTTATCGCATCGGATATCCGGGTAGGGAATGTGATCCGTGTGGACGGGAAGCTTTGCAGGGTCCTGACGCAGGAGATCCGCGGAACGGGGAAATTCGGCAAAAGTGCGATGCTCAAGCTCAAGAGCCTCGAGGATGGTCATGTGATCGAAAAAAACTTCAAGGCTGACGAAAAGGTGGAAAACGTGGATGTCCATTTCGTAAAAATGCAGTATCTCTACCGCGAAGGGGACCAGTTCATATTCATGAACATGGAGAATTACGAGCAGTTTCCCATTTTTGCAAAGGCAGTCGGCAAGCACGAGGTATTCCTCAAAGAAAATGAAGTGATCGAGGTTTTGTTTGGAGAAGGGAAGGCCTTGAGCATCGTTTTTCCCAAGATCGTCGAACTTAAGGTGGTAAACACGCCGCCGGGTGTGAAAGGGCAAACCGATACGACCTACAAAGAGGCTGAACTTGAAAACGGTCTCAAGGTTCTCGTGCCACAATTTGTCAGCGCAGGCGAAACGATTCGCGTCAATACGGACGACCTGAGCTATCTGGACCGGGTCTCCGTCAGGAGCATGTCCTGAAATATCGGTACGGAGAACGGCGAATGAGTAAAAAATTAAAAAAAATCTTCGGTTTGTTTTTAACGGGAACCCTATTGACAGTTCTGCCGGTTTCAGGACAAACGGAGGGGATTATGGGAAAGATCGATGTCCGAAGTTCCGCATTTAGCGAAGGAGACAATATCCCGTCGGATTTTACTTGCGACGGGGCCGACATATCACCGCCGATCGAATGGTCCGGCGTTCCGGCCAACGCACAAAGCCTTGCAATTATCGCAGATGATCCTGATGCTCCGGCCGGGAACTGGACACATTGGCTGGTCTACGATCTTCCGCCGGATTTAGTGCGATTGCCGGCCGGAATTTCTTCCGGAGAAAAACTTTCCGTCGGAGGCTCGCAGGGCCGCACTGACTTCAGGAAAATAGGCTACGGGGGGCCATGCCCGCCGAGCGGCGAGCACCGTTATTTCTTCAGGGTCTATGCCCTTGATACGATGCTTCGCTTGAGGCCCGGCGCATCCAGACAAGAATTGTCCCAGGCCATGCAGGGACATGTTCTTGCCGAGGGTGTTTTGATGGGAAAATATAACCGTTCCTGAAAAATCCGGAACGGCCGGAATGCGTTCATACCATTGCGGGAAGAGGTTCTTGTTCAGAACCAATAGGTTTTTGAAGGCCTTGGGCGAAGTTTGGACGGCGCAAACGTTGCCAATGGCCGTTTGCATTTTTTTCGAGCACTGAGTTACTATCGAATTTACGGGTTCGCAGTGCTTGCGCCGTTAACCCTTAAAAATAAATGGAAAACGGTGCAAGATAAGGTATCATGCATCCATGAAATCAAACGATCTGGATTTTGAAATCTCATTCCTTGAAGGCGTTTTAAAACATCGTCCCAATTATATTGACGCCTTGGCCCCGCTCGCGGAGGCCTATACGCGCCGGGGTTTTTTTGAAAAAGGCCTTGAGATCGACAAGCGGCTGGCTTTTCTCTGCCAGGACGATCCGGTTGTTCATTATAATCTTGCCTGCAGTTATGTCCTTTCCGGTTATACCGCGAAGGCCCTGGCGGCGCTTCGGCAAGCAGTCCGCCTGGGGTTTACGGACCTAGGACATCTGCAAAAGGACCCGGACTTGAAGCCTTTGCGCGAATATCCTCCGTTCCAGAAATGGTTTTCAACCATTTCCCAGAAAACGAAATCCTGAAAAAATTTTCCCAAGGTCCTTATGGCCTTTTCCCCCCATTTGAAAAATAAAAAGCAGGAGCGTATTGCCGCCCATCACGGCCGGAAATTACTCCGGTTCCTTGAAAAGAAAAAAGATTCCATTTCGCCTCTTTTAATCGTGACACATGATTATCCCGATCCGGACGCCATTGCGACGGCCATGGCGCTTCAATATCTCGCGGAGCGTCTCCACGGGATCAAATCCAGGATCGTATACAAAGGGATCATCGGACGCGTGGAGAACCGGGCTATGGTGGATCTGCTCAAAGTCCCTGTCCACAAATTCCGTCCTTCAGACATCAAAAGTTATGAAAATACCGCGTTGATTGATACCCAGCCCGAATTTGAAAACAATCCGTATCCGCGGAATAAAAAAGTCACCTTGGTGATCGATCAGCACCCGTATGTGAAACGTCCGCTTGCGGAACTTGCTATTATCGATCCGGATTGCGGTGCCACGAGTGTGATCCTGACACAGGCGCTGCTTCTAAGCGGCCTTGAGATCCCGAAACGGGTCGCGACTGCGCTTGCTTACGGCATCCTTTCGGACACGCTCAACCTCTACCGGGCACACAGGACAGACATCATTCAGACCTACCTTGACATTCTGCCGCTTTGTGACATGCGGACCCTGATCCGTATCCAGAATCCGCCGAAGTCCAAGAAATTCTTCAGTACGCTGAACCGGGGGCTTCAGGGGGCGCGTGCCTTCCGCGGTGTGATCGTGTCGCATCTCGGGGAAGTGGAACATCCGGATCTTGTCTCAGAGATCGCGGATTTCCTCTTGACCTATAAAGGTATGGAACGATCGCTTTGTACGGGGCGCTACAAGGATAAACTGCACGTGTCGTTACGCAGTAACCGGCCGACGGACGAAACTCCGGAAATCCTCCGCGATATCTTTGATGACCGCAAGGAAGCCGGCGGCCATGACATGGTCGCCGGCGGCAGTTTTCACGTGCGCGGCAAGGACAAAAACGATACCCGCTGGCGGGATGCCGAAGCCCTGCTCGTCTGCCGGCTCCTGAAACGCCTGCGCCTTCCCGTCCGGCCCGATTTTTATAAACCTTTTCTGCACGAGAAACCCGCTTCGGCCGGATAAAAGTGACACGACAATGTACAAGGATGCGTCGAAAAATGCCGACGGCTAAAACCTTGTTTTGCCGGGATTCTTCGCTTTAATTGATTGCCAAGAATTTCCGTGTGAGGCTATAATACCCCATTGTTTTTCACCGCTTCATCATCAAAGGAGGATTATTCATGAAAAAGATTTTGCTCATCACGCTCGGCGTTATTGTTCTCATCGTCGTTTTTGGGGCGCTTGTGTTCGGCGGCGTCTATAACAATCTTGTGACCAAAGAAGAAGGCGTCACGAGCGCCTGGGCACAGGTGGAGAATGTCTATCAGCGGCGTTTGGATCTGGTACCGAACCTTGTCACAACTGTGAAAGGTTACGCGGCGCATGAAAAAGAAACACTCCAGAACGTTGTGAATGCCCGTTCAAAGATCACACAAATGGGGATTTCTCCCGCGGTGATCAATGACCCCGAACAGCTCGCAAAATTCCAGGAAGTTCAGACTGGTCTGACCTCAGCCCTGAGCCGGCTTCTCGTGGTTGTGGAGAAGTATCCGGACCTCAAGGCCAGTCAGAATTTTCTCGCGCTTCAAACTCAGCTGGAGGGTACCGAAAATCGTATCACGGTCGAACGTAAGCGTTTCAATGAAATGGCGCAGGATTTCAACGCTTTCCGCCGTCGTTTTCCGAACGTGGTTGTAGCCGGTGCCATGGGTTTTAAGAACAAAGCCTATTTCCAGGCCGACCAGGACGCCAAGACCGCTCCTCAAGTCAAGTTCTAAGCCGTGACGGCAAAGATGGGACCGTCCTTGTTGACGTTTTTAAAATGAATAAAAGACAGGGACAGATCGCTTTTTTCAGGAAAGTGGTCTGTCCCGTTTCTTTTTTTATTCTTCTCTTTTTCCTGGCGTCTTCTGCCCTCTTTGCCTTGCAAGTGCCGCCGCGCGCCGACGGTTACGTGACCGACCATGCGGGACTTTTGTCCCCGTCCGAAAAAACAGACCTCGAAACGGTTCTCCGCGCCTTTGAAGAAAAAACCTCGAACCAGATTGTGGTCGCCACTTTTCCGTCCCTTGAAGGGGACTCGCTCGAGGATTTCTCTATGCGTCTCGCCGAGGCCTGGAAAGCCGGACAAAAACGCAGGGATAACGGTGTGATCTTTCTCATATTCAAAAACGACCGGAAGATCCGTATCGAAGTTGGCTACGGTTTGGAGGGTGTGCTGACGGACGCTTTGTCGGGTCAAATTATCAGGGAGGTTGTTGCCCCTTATTTCCGAAAAGGTGATTACGCGGGCGGAATTGTGGCCGGCACAGATGCGATCATGAAAGCCACGCAAGGGGAATTCAAAGGCAAACCACGGGGGAATCAGTCGCGCGCCGCGGGAAAGCTGGTGTTTCTTTTTGGCGTCTTTTTTCTTTTTCATCTCTGGGCCCGTTCGAATTCGAGACGCATCGGAAGACACCGTGGGCGGTATGTCGGTTTTTTACCCATGGGTGGCGGATCCCGGAGCCGCAGCGGAGGTGGTTTTGGCGGGTTCAGCGGCGGGGGCGGCGGATTTGGCGGCGGCGGCGCCTCGGGGGGGTGGTGATTTTTATGCGCGTAATCTATCCGATGTTCTTCTTTTCAGGAAAAGAGAAAAAACAGATCCTGGCAGCGGTCCGGGAAGCGGAGAAGAATACGTCCGGCGAAATACGCATTCATCTGGAATACAAGACCCGCGGTCCTGTTTTTGGCCATGCCCAAAAGGTTTTTCAGCGGATCGGAATGACCAAGACCTCCGAGCGGAACGGTGTTCTGATATTTCTCGCGACCCACGACAAAAAGTTTGCAGTCCTCGGAGATGTCGGCATCAATGAAAAAGTTCCCGAAGGATTCTGGAATGATGTTGTCGGGATCATGCAGGAGCACTTCAGGCGGAACAAGTTTGCCGAAGGTATTTCTGAAGCAGTCCTTCGTATCGGAGAAAAATTGAAAGCTTGCTTTCCTTACCAGGCGAACGACAAGAACGAACTTTCCGACAACATTTCCTACTGAGCGGTTGCTGATGGCCATCCACGATTCCTGGGAAAAAGCACTTAAGGCCACCGAGATCATCCGGCCTCGCATCCAGCCTCTCCAAACATTTGAAGCGACTCAGATCCCGTATGTTTTTTTGGCGGAGTCCGCCGTCAACCACGGGGACACGGTCGTGCGCAAGGGTGAGGTAACGGTCGAGAAGCCCTCGATCATTTTGCCGCCGAATTTGCCGCAATTCGAGGGGTTTGAGTTCGACAAGCAATTTGCCGGGGTCGAGGATTATTTGACGACTTTCCTCCTGGTGCGCGGGATTCGCTTTCCTTCCATGAAGTATGAGAATAAAATAGCGTCGCTGGATGTGCGGGAGGAAAAACTTTCGAAAGCTGTGGAATTTTTCTCGCACGCACTTCAGCGGCAGGAAAACATTTCGACGGGGCTTGTGGTCGGGCCGGAGGATTGCTGGCAGTTTTCGGTCCTGATTTTTGTCTGCAGCCAGATTACACGCTCGGCGGAAGGGGACATCCGCAAATTTTTTGACCGGTTCTCCGATCACGGCGGCTCTTAAAGATCCGTTTTGAGGACGCATTCGTCGTGTCCGGGACTGACTCTTGAGTATGATAAAAATGGATTTATAAAAATGGACTACAGATCCTTCCTGAATTCCGCGTGCGGGAAAATATGGAAAAAGGTGGGCGCCAGACGGCGTGCCGGCGTGACGGCTTCGCTTTTTTCGCTCTACTCCGGGAAAAGCATCGGGATCGGCGAAGCTCCGGACCTGAAACTCCTGATTGACTGGTGCAAGAAGACCGGGCTTTCCATCATCCAGCTTCTGCCGCTTAATGACGTCGGGTTCGATTTTCGCCCCTACGACGCCCAGAGCAGCATGGCGCTTGATCCCATGTATCTCTCTCTCGAAGAGCTTGCGGACTGCAACCTCCGGGCCTTTGGCGAAGATATCAAGACTCTGCGAAAAGAATTTCCGGCCGGCAAGGGACGGGTCAATTATGGGGTCAAAAAGGCCAAGCTCGAACTCCTGGGCAGGATTTTTACAAGCTCCGCATCCTCCAAAAGAGGAAAAAAGTTCCTGGGTTTTCTTAAGGCCAATAAAAACTGGCTCGAGGATTATGCCATTTTCAAGATCCTGAAAGATGAATTCCAAATGAGCGGCTGGATGAATTGGCCCGAGGGGGTCAGGACCAAGCGACCCGAAGCTGTTGCGGCGGTCGTGAAAAGAAATAAAGCCAAGATCCTTTTTTATAAATGGCTTCAATGGCAGCTTTTCGAGCAGTTCAGGAATGTAAAACAACACGCTGCGAAATGCGGTGTACTTCTTATGGGTGATATGCCGTTTTTGGTCTCGCGCGACAGCGCGGACGTCTGGGCCCACCAGGAGTATTTCAAGCTCGGTCTTTCCTCCGGCGCTCCGCCCGACCTGTACTTTGCCCAAGGCCAGCGCTGGGGTATGCCGCCTTATGATTGGGGACGGATCGCGGCCGATGACTTCGAATACGTGCGCCGGAAAATGAAATGTGCGGAGAACCTTTTCGATCTTTACAGGATCGATCATTTTGTCGGGATGTTCCGTCTCTGGACGATCCCGCTTACGGAGCCTGCGGAACACGCGGGGATGCACGGCTGTTTTGATCCACAGGACGAGCTTTTTTGGAAGGATCACGGCCAGAGGATCCTGGATGTGATGCTCGAAAGCGCGAAGATGCTGCCTTGCGCCGAGGACCTCGGCGTAGTCCCGAAATGTTCCTACGAAATCCTCGAGGAATACAAGATCCCCGGCTCGGATGTCCAGCGCTGGGTCCGGAACTGGGGGAAGGATTACTATTTCAAAAACGGGGATCTTTATCGTGAAAATTCCATGGCCATGCTTTCGACGCATGACACAAGCGCCTTTTGTGCCTGGTGGGAACATGAGGCCGGGACGGTGGACGAATGGTTCTTCCGTAAAAAATGCGAAGAGCGCGGCATTCCCTACGACCATTTCAGAGAAAAGCTTTTTGATCCTCATCATTCCAGGTATGGCCGTTTGCGCTGGCGCCGTGAGATCGACAGTGTTGAAAAGCTTCTGGCCATCCTGGAAAAGAGCTGCGATGAGGTGTGGCATATTGTGGATGCTTACCGGGGTTCCTGCGATGAACGAAAATTTTATTGGCACTACGTGGGCATGCCCGGGCCGGTCGAGGATCGAGCCTCCCGGGAGTTTGTCAGAAAAGCACTGGAAAGCGTGAACCACACGCGGTCGGTCTTCAGTCTCCAGATCCTTCAGGACTGGCTTTCGCTCGGGGAATTCGAGGAACGGGATTCCTGGGAGTACCGCATCAATGTGCCCGGAAGCGTGGGAGAAAAAAACTGGTCGATTGTTGCGCCGTTTTCGCTGGAGGATTTGCAGAAACTTCCGGTCAACGAAACTGTTCGTAAGATCGTGGTTGATTCTGGACGGCTTGTTCCCATAAAATAAAGCCGATACAATTTACTCAAGCCCTGATTTTAAAATTCGGATAAAAGCGAGTACGAAAATGAACTTTCGTTCCATTTTAACGGGCGTCTTGCTTGTCTTGCTGCTGGCGGGAGCTGTTTTTTTTATAAAAAAAAATAAACTGATATCTCTCTTTCCGCCGCGATTCGTGACTGGAGCTTCCGGCCTTCGCGTTGCCTTAAAAGTCCAAGGACCTGCCACGGCTCCTGTGAAGATCGTCGAATACAGCGATTTTGAATGTCCCTCCTGCCGCGCCGTGCAGACGGAAATCCGGGGCCTTTTTAAAAACTATCCCGGGAAGATCCAGCTGACATACAAGCATTTTCCGCTGACCGCACATAAATGGTCCATCTACGCCCATCAGGCCGCAGAGTGCATGAATCTTCAGGGAAAATTCTGGCCGTTCCATGACATGGTCTACGAAAAACAACTTGAATGGGCGGCTGGGATCACACCGCCCGTTGAAATTCTGGCTAAGTATGCCCGCGCTTGCGGGGCGGACATGAACCTCTTTTCAACCTGCATGGCGGATGTCGCGGTAACGCGCGAAATCTACGCGGAAAAAGAAGAGGGGAACAAACTACAAATCAATGCAACACCGACGTTTTTTCTCGGGGAAGAACGGTTCGTCGGACCGAAGGAAATGCAGGTGCGGGGAGAAAACGCGGTCCGTAAGGTCCTCGGGTTGCCGCCAAAACCGGTGCCCAAGGAAAAACCGGAACCTGTCCTTCCGGTTCCCCCGGCTGGGGTACTCAAACAGAAGGTGGCGTGATGCCCGAAGAAAATTACAAAATGCTTTTTCTCGGCCGTATGTTTCTGGGGCTGGTCTTTGCGTATTCCGGATTCACCAAGCTCATGGAACCCGTTGAAAATTTCCAGGGGGGCATGGCGGCTTATGAGATCATTCCTTATGCGGTCATTCCGTTCCTTGCGCACGTCATCCCCTGGATCGAGTTCCTCTTTGGCGCTTTTTTGATCCTGGGCTATTTGCCGCGGACAAGCGCGCTTGTGCTGGCTATTATGTCCTGGAGTTTTGTACTCCTTATCATCGCGACCCGCATTGTGACCGGGGCTCTTCCCGCTGATTGTGGTTGCTTCGGAGAGGGAAGCCTTATTCATTTAAAACCGCTTCAAGTCCTTGTCCTGGACATTTGTAACACACTCATCGGTATTCGCCTCGCCCTTTTCAAGACGCATCCCTTCAGTCTGGACGCTCTCCTTAAAACAAAATCCTGAACGAGAATTTAGAAAAAAGGACAGAACCTGGGAAATTTGATATACTTTCGCCCGATCACGCCTGGGATTACAAGCCCCAGGCTGTGTCGCACCAACTCACAGCGTTTTTTGCATTTCCTGTAGGGTAGGGAAATAGTGTGGTAATGCATAAAGTTGTTAGTAGAAATAACTTTGTCGGGGCGCCCTGATTTCTTTTGAAAAGATTTCAAGGAAATCAGGACTGCCACCGACGTTTTATTTATTTTAAAATTAAGGTACGTCGGGGCGTAGCGCAGCCTGGTAGCGCACACGCTTGGGGTGCGTGCGGTCGGAGGTTCAAATCCTCTCGCCCCGATACTTTGTATAGGGAGAATCGGAGAAATCCGGTTCTCCCTGTTTTCTTTTTCTGGCGTAAATGGGTCGATTATGCTAGGATTATGCTAAATTTCCCCTAGGGGGCCTCTAAAGAAGGTTCTGAAATGAGGATGAGCATAGATGGGTGAAGATCGAGTCCAGACCTACCAAGTTGGCAAAAATCATTATGCCCGGTTCTCCTTCCTGAACAAACAATGGCGGTTCTCCCTTCTTACCCCAAGCCCCAAAAATGCTGAATTAATTGCCCGTGAGATTGAGCGGGGGCTGGACCGGGGGAGGTTCGATTCTTTCGATGTAGGGACCGAGGGCTATGCCCTGATCAGGACTTTAATAGCCCGCCCGGGGCTTCGGCTGGAAGATGCCCTCAAGGAAAGGGAATCCAAAGGCACCCGCAAGAACTTTAACGAGGCCATCGCTAAGCATCTTGAAAGCTGCAAGACGGAACACTCTCCCCGAACTTACGTCAATGAGAAGCGGGCTTTCGATGCTTTCTCTGCGTTCATAGCCACCCATTTCGGAGATAAGGTCCATTTCCTTGATCAAGTTGCGCCTGACATGATTGAGGGTTGGCGCAACAAACGGATGGAAGATAAGGTTGCCAAGCCAACGGTGAACCGGGAACTTAAAATGATCAAGCGGTTGTTTAAAGTGGCCTTTGAAAAAGGTTCTCTATCCAAGAATCCCGCCGCTTTTGTTAAGACCTATCGGGAAGACGAAAACGCTATTCATCACCTTTCGGATAAGGACGTAAAAGCTCTTCTTAAGGCCGCGCCCGGGGACTTGCAACAGATCATTATGATTTTCCTGTTAACGGGTCTTAGATACGGGGAGCTCTGCTACCTTCGCTGGAAGGACATAGACTTTCGGCATAAGCAGATCATTGTTCAGCCAAGGAAAGAATGGAAACCCAAGAGCCTCAAAAAGCGAATTATCCCCATGCATCCGACTGTTGAGAAGATACTTCGTTCTGTCCCGCAACGCTCTGAATTAGTCTTTCCCGATGATGAAGGAAAGAATGCCGAACTTGGGTTAAGGAACCGGATTTATCGGATTTTTGAAAATGCTGACGTTGACGGTAATGTTAAGGACCTGCGCTCTACTTTCGCCTCTAATGCCGTGATGAGCGGGATGCCTATTTACACGGTTTCCAAGCTTCTCGGCCATCATGATGTGAAGATCACAGAGAAACACTATGCCCACCTCGCCCCGGACTACATGGGGAATGCTATTACCATGCTGAGGCCAAAGTGGGGAGCGCGGAAACAAATAAAAGCAGATTAGGCATTCTGTTTTTTCAGGCGTATAATTTCGCCAAATGAGGAAAGGAGCCCGCCTATGAAAAAGATCATCCCGTTTTTAATTCTCGCCTTGTTTGCATTCCAGCAAAGTAGTTTTGCCTACCGAAGCACCCGGGGCTACGTCAAACGCAGCTCTGGGACCTATGTTGCCCCACACTACAGCTCGACACCCAATCGAATCAAAGCGGACAATTGGAGCGCAAAAGGTAACGTCAATCCGTTTACGGGCAAAAAAGGATACAAACAATCTTATTAATAAATAGGAGGGAGTTGTGGAGATGAATGTTAAGAAGATAATAGCGAGGGAAGGGCTAATTATTCTTGGGCTAATCTGTCTCGGCGCTTTAACGGAAATCGCCTCCGTGTTTTATTTGAATCACACGCACCATGCAACGAAACGGGAATATCTGAACAGAAATATTCCTATTCCTCCAGAGGGATTTGTCTTAGACGACCCCAAACAAGATTACAAGGGAGCATTTGACGATTTAATCCCAAAGAAAACACACGTGACTTTTTTGTATGACGCATGGCAAATAACCCGGAGTGGGGTAGTATTTTTTATTTTGGGCTATCCGTTCTATTGGGTAATTAGGTTTATTCTTTGGGCAATCAAAACTCTGAGGAAGCAATGACCGAATCTCGAACTCCCTATTCCGCAAGTTCCGGAACATGATTCGTATTTGCACATGGGAGGTGAAACGATGAATCTTTTCGCGATAATGATAATTCTTGGAACCGTTGCCTTTGCTCTTGGCTGGCGTTTAAAAGGAATAAAATCAAAACAAAAAATTCCTGCGAATGAAGATTCTAACCTTGTTGCCCGCTTTAATTCCCACCTTGATTCAACCATGAATAACAAAACATTTTTTAAGATAACAGCTTTAATTATATTGGCGGGAATCATCCTTTTTCTTGCGACACCCAAATATACATTCAACTCAAACGGCACTGTCAGGAAAAATGTATTTACGGGCACTGTAAGGCATATTGGGGGATATCTTGACTAAAAAAATAGTCGGAACAATATTGCTTGCCGGTCTAATTTTTGTCGCGCTCTCTTCAATGGGAAAAATGTTTATCGAGGCTTATTCGCACTATGGGTTTTCTGTGCTTATAAAACGCGTCGGTCTATTTATTCCCGGGACAGTGATTATCCTTATTTGCGCTTGGATTTTAAGAAAGGCGTGGAAGTGAAAAACTCGGATTTTCTCAAAATAGCGTTGCTGATAATTTTGGCAGGAGGAGTATTTTATTTGGTGACGCCGAAATATCGCTTTACCCATAAGGGACAAATCAGGGAAAATGTTTTCACAGGACAGGTTGAGCGTTGGACAGGAAAATATTGGCATGAATGGAAAGATAAAAGGCCGCCACTTTCGAAAATATTTTCTGAAAATGGTAACAAAGATATAGTTTTAAATAAGAGGGCATTTGAATGAAGCTCTGGACCAATTTTGTCGTTTTATTTATTTTATGCGGCGGATTAGCGATTTGCTACTTATTGACTGATCCGTTTTATGTGGGATCTCCCGAAGATGATTCGCTGAAACTTACTGGAATCGGGTATGCTGTCCAACTAGCCATTTTTGTAATAACTTTTTTTGTCATTGGAACGGTTGTACATTGGCTTCAAGAAAGTGAAAAACAAGTAGAGGAAAAGAAATCAGCGAAGACGGACGAGCGGCCTTTCTCCGAGTGATTCGGGGAGCTGTCGAGGAGTTCGCACAAGATGGCTCCGATCAATATGCAATTTCACGACAGCGTGGAGCGGATCAACAAGAAGCTCAACCTGAAGTAATCCCTCCGATTTCATTGCCCATTCAATACCCCTCCCCATAGATTTCCCTTTCTTTTTATCAGTAGTAGATTTTCAAGGCACGCAGTTGAGAATCCGTATTCCGAATGATAAAATTAAGTAGGGAAAAATCATTGGAAAACCAGCGTTTATTACAATAAGGCGACAAGGATGAGCGGAAGATCAATGTTTTATCAGTACAAAATGGTGGCAGAAGCATTTAACCACGAATTGCTCATTGACTTTCGATGTATGGGTGTTGACGGTCAATATACCTTCGCGCAAAAACACTATGCTTATGAATTGATTGAGAAAAACGGCATTCGGTCCACATCCAGAATATTGATGTTACCGCGTCGGACACTTCAAAGGTGGTGTAGGCGGGATCATGTAACCGTGGATCGTTGTCCAGATTGGGTTTATGAATGGGCTGAAAGGCGAAGAGAACGCAGAAAGCGGTGGAGTTGGCGATTTTATTAATCCAAAATGTCGCCACTTAATAACAAAGGGGGATGAATATCCTGAGTTTTTCCTTGCCTATATACGCGCAAGAGAATTGCAGCTTAAAGTAGTGAATTTAAACGTTCGCAAAGGATATCCAGACCAGAGGAATTTTTTGAGTCCCTAAAAGAGGTATAATAAACTCACACAGTAAAAAAAGGGAAATACTGCTCCTACCCCAAAAGGGAAGGGTTTTCGCAAACCATAAAAAAGGCATATCAAAAATGAGGAAAAAAACTACTCCACCCCCTAAATGGACATTCTGTCACGACGGGAAAGATATTCCCTATCCGGAGGCGCTAAAGTTTCATTTTAAAAATAAGGCATGGAGAGAGCAGATTTACATTCTCAGCCCAATCCGAAATATTAATGATGATTACATTTTCTTGTTTCCAGAGGGCGTGGATATAGTAAAGGATGACGAAAACTCCACTATGCATTTCCATAAGAATTATATTTTTTTTAATGGGCGGTGGTATACCCCTGAGGATTGCTTCGAGAATACAGTTTGTGTCGATGCAGCTATGAAGTACAGAGAAGGATTTGCGAATCATTGGCAATGGTTAGGAGGAGCTTCGTACCGGCTCCCTTTTCCTTATTTTGATTTAACCACCGAGGAGCTTGCCGATTTCAGGAAACAAGCGATTCAGCCAGTAAGAGATTTATTAAAAAAATATGATTTTCTCAAACCGGATAAGCGCGGAGAGAGTGATGATGATCGTGAAATGAAAGAAGAACAGTTAAAGTTTGTGGACGGCATTTTGAAAAAAAATACCAAAAGGCCGTCTGTAGCAAAAATGCAGGAAAGGTGGGTTGAGCATTTGTGTTTACGTTATCCAAATGATCGGAAAAAAAACGATAAATACTGTGGCTCTGAGCAGACCATCAGGAGAAGGATGAAGGAATTAGAGGATTATCAGAAAAAAAGTTTTTTTATTAAAAAAGAATCTTTATAGCTGACTCGATACAAATTAGCGTCCGTGTTTTAATCTAGCCCTCGGTTAATCAATCGCCGGGGGCTTTTTATTTTTGAACCACGTGAGGAGGATAGGATGAGTAAAAAATTAACCCCACTTAAAGCGATCCGGGCGAAATGCCTCGATTGCTCCTGCTTCCAGCCCAAAGAAGTCAAACTCTGTACCATTCCAGAATGTGCCCTGTTTCCCTTTAGACAGGGGCGTAACCCCAGCAGGGCAGGTATCGGAGGCCGTAAACCAGAGTTGACTCAGAAATCTGCTTGTGAGCTGGGTAATTCTACAAATATGGAGGCCGCGAATGGATAATCCAGAAATTGTAAGCACTCAAAACCTATATGAGGGATCATTCCTGTTTTGTCGCGGCTTTAAGTTGGTTGGCAAGAAGCGCGACGGATCAAAGATCACCCTTTCTTTCGCCGGGAAAAATGTGCGCGAAGAGGCCCTCAAGTTCTATAACGGCGGCAAAGTCGAAGCCAAGGCGTATTCGGACGCTTACCGGACCCTTAAAGATTATGTGTTTGAGCGGTAACTTATGGAATTGGATGAGGACAGGAACCAATTTGAAGTCATTATTGGTCCCCAAAAATACAAAGTTCTTCCAAATGATTTTTACAAAGCACGGCTTATCAAAGTTCAATCAGGAATTGGTAAGTTCGGTCCGATTTTCCGACTGTTTTTTGAAATCACCGAAGGCGAAAAGATGGGGACACGAATTAACGGTCTGGTTAATAAAGATGCCAGTGGAATAAAAGGGCGGCTCTGGCAGCTTTTTAAGGCAATGACGGGGAAAGCTACTAATATTTTTACCACTTTCAATCTCAAAGACCTCGTAGGCAAAGAGTGCTTTATCCATGTTGAAGAAAGGGAAAAGGGCAATGCCATTACAGAGTATGTCGGCCTCAGAGATTTCGAGAATATTAAGCGAATCCGTTTGGAAGCGTAGCTATTCAGTGCCACACGTTGTCCATGATTTGCCACTTACTAGCGGGGATTTGGCATTTATGCATGCTCTTTTCAAAGTGCAAGATGATTTTCTTTATAAATCCAAAAAGCAATGGAGCGGGTGGTGTTTTGCCGCTAACAAATTGCTCGCTAAGCTTTCAAGACGCTCAGAAGCAACTATAAAACGGGCGAGGCAAAGAATGGCATTTATGGGACTTATTCAATATCGGCTCGGACAATTTAACGGTCGGAAAGCTACGGAATATCGGGTTTTAATTGATAGATTTTACTTGGCAGACCGCGCTTTATTTAAACTTAGGAGGGGGTCAAAGAGAGGGCACACAAAAGCAATAAGCAACTAACAAGAACAAGAAGCATTTTTCTTATCCCTAAAGGGATGAGTTTTCTTGCACAGTAAAAAAGGGAATCGTTTCGGAGTTTAGTGGCGCAGTAAAAAAAGGAATTCTCCGACACACGGACGCGTGCGCGAAGTGGAAGAACTCTTAACCATAGATGAACTGGCAGGTCGGCTGAAAGTCTCGCCTTGGACGATCCGGGCGTGGTGCGGCAAGAGCTTTGTCCCTTTCTTCAAGATTAGAGGGCTGGTTCGGTTCCGGGCGAGCGAGATCGACAAGTGGCTGAGGCAGAACTACCGGGCCGGGCGGTCCGTCTACAGGCTTAGGATAGAGGCGGCAATGGCCCTAAAAGGGGCCGAAAACTAGCTTAAACCTAGCATAGGAGCACTTTTCTCCCTTGGGGGAACACCCTCATAGGGTGCGTGCGGTTGGGCTGTATAGAGGAAAAATATTGCTTAAAATGCGGACAATGGATATTCTGTAGCAAATCTACTCCCCGCTTGATCAGCCGAAAGGCCTCGGGCGGGGTTGTTTTTTTTGCACACCCCAGATACCGCCTTTTTATTTTGTGACTGATTTATGGCTGTGTTAAGATACCCGCCGAGGGTTTTAATAATGCCGTTTCAACCAAAATTCAACATTACGACAAAGATCAATAAAACACTCGTAGAGATTGAACGAGTGCGGGGATTTCTTGACGCGATAAAGCTCAAGGATGACTGGATCGCCGACATGCAGCAAAAGGCGCTTATCCTTGAGTCTCACCACTCCACCCACATCGAAGGCACAGCCCTAAGCCTTGAACAAGCGAAGTCCATCTTGGGGGGGCAAAAAATCAAGGGTGTAAACCGAGACGACGAAAAAGAGCTTTTAAATTACAAGAAGGCGATGGATTTTCTCTCAAAATATCTTGGAAAGGACGATCCGGTTTCGGAAGGCGTTGTCCGGGAATTACACAAGATTATCGTCAAGGGCGTCCGTGGGGAAAATGCCGATCCTGGCAGTTATCGTAAAATACAAAACTACGTTGTTAATTCCCGTACGCATGAGGTTGTCTATACTCCTCCTGCGCCCTTAGAGGTTCCGCCTCTTATGCGGGAGTTTACAGATTGGATTAACAGGGCTGAGGATTTGTCACCGATCCTTGTGGCAGGCATTGCTCAATTTCAATTCGTGCACATCCATCCTTTTATTGACGGCAACGGCAGGACGGCCCGGCTTCTTTCGACGCTTATCCTTTACAAAACCGGCTATGATTTTAAACGCCTCTTTACGATTTCGGAGTATTACGATAAAGACCGGCCAGCCTATTATCAGGCCATTCAGAATGTTCGTAAGAACCATATGGACATGACCACTTGGCTGGAATACTTTGTTGACGGCCTCCGTTCGCAAATGATCGAGATTCGGGCCAAGGGTGAACAGTTGATTAAGCAGGATAGCCGGCTTCAAAAGATCAAAAAGGTCGGGTTGAATAAGCGGCAGGAGAAAGCTGTTAAGAGACTTATTATTAAAGGCACGCTTTCCGTCAACGAGTATCAGTCTATCGTTTCTTGTATCCGGCGCACGGCTCAGAGGGATTTGGAAGAATTAGTCGAGAAAAGGGTTATCAAAATCGTGGCGAAAAGTCCGACTGACCCAACCAAGCACTATGTTTTACTGTGACATGCTACTGTGACAAACTGTGACATGCTACTGTGACACCTCATCCTAAAAATCCCGCTAAATGGATGCAAACGGCAGTTCCGAGATCTCGCTCGGGCTATGCTAGAATTCAGCTAATTTCGATACAACCGGATGCAACGGGATACTAACGGATACCAAGCTATGCTAAATGCATCCGAAGGCAATAAAAGCGGTTGTGCCATAAGTCGTTTAAATAGGGTGCGTTACAAAAAATAGCTGTAGGCACGCTTGGGGTGCGTGCGGTCGCTGGTTCAAATCCAGTCGCCCCGAGATTTTCCGGGGCGGGAGGTTCTCCGCCAGAGGCGGATCCGTCCTTCGGCGGAAAATCCTCTCGCCCCGATTGTCATTATAATTGTTATGAATCGGTAATCGGGACTGTCCTAATTCACCTTTGATTTTAATCAAGAATTAGGACGCCCCGACCATTTCTTGTTGTAGGCAAGTGGACTTGCGGGCTATCATTCTCGCAAGTCCTTTTTGCTTTTGTGGGTTCTTCCCCCATAAAGGGGACAAAAGGTTTTGAGGTTGAGTTAAGAACATAAAGCTTTCACCCGCCATCTGTAGTTTTTGGGTAACAAAACAGTTTGTACCGAAGACATGGGTTACGCAATCTCCGGTACAAAGGGGTACAGACAGGTTGTAATGGCTGCCCTTAAGCAACCTGGCGATTAAGTTCAAAAATCTTCTTCAAGACTATAAAAACCAGCTAGCCCGCTCCTGCCTCGCCGATCAGCGTCCGGTATATTGGCGGTTATAATTCGAGGACCCTTTCAAAGTGCGATGCCAGTTTCCTAGAGTGAGTAGCACAAATAATAGTCTTGTTCCTAAAAATCTCAAACAAATCATCCATGAGCTCTTTTTCCGTGGTTTCATCAAGAGCAGAGGTGAATTCGTCAAGCAGCAATATTTGGGAACCACGAAGCAGCGCCCGAGACAATGCGATACGCTGCACCTGTCCCCCGGAAAGAAAAACCCTGTCACCGTCGAGAATAGTGTCATATTGGCCCGGAAAGTGTTCGATGAATTTGTCCAATTTTAGCAGGCGGGCAGCTTTTTTAATTTGCTCAAGCGGCACGTTATACCATCCCATGGCGATATTGTCCTTGATGCTGATTTTGAACATATAGTTCGATTGGGGGATGTATGAAAAGTAATTGAAATAAATTCCTCTTGGATAGGAGGTCGTTTCCTTTCCGCCGAACAATATTTGTCCTGAATCAGGAAGCAAGAACCCGATCAGGAGGTTTAGCAGCGTGCTTTTCCCGGAACCGCTCGTCCCGATAATGGCGATTTTTTCATTCTGTCCGATACGAAGATTGAAATTTGTAAAGATTGATTTTCCCTCTTTATATTTGAACGATACATTTTTTAATTCAATGGCCGTATCCGCGGGAAATTCTTTCAGATCCTTCGATTCGATGGATTCTTCCGGATAATCAAATAGTTCCTTTATCCTGACCAACGGGGCAGAGCATTGGAATATTTTGTTAAGACCTTCGAGCGAATACTGCAGATTGTCCAGGAGGAAAATCGAATAAGCGTAATAGGCAACGAGAGTCCCCAAAGTAATGGACGCGTCATTTTGTACTAGGAGATATCCCCCCATAAAAATCGGCAGGGAAGAAACAAACAAGCCCACCGTTCGGGACGTAATAAAAACAGAATCGGAATACCGCCAAAAATTTCTGTTCACGTTTTGATAGCCCCGGGCTTTTTCCGCCAGACGATCCAGCGCATTCCTGTGCTGCTGGAATATTTTAATTTCCCGGAATCCGTGAATCAAATCAAGGACCACTTCATTTTGAGCGGTGAGGCCCTCGCGAGCCTTTTGTGAAAACGGAAACACTTTTTCGTAAAGCCAGGTTAAAAAGAACGCATAAAGCACCAACGAACAGCATAAAATCAACCCGAGTTTCCAGTGCCATAACACGATAAAAAAGACTACGATGAAGCTGCATATCAGGAAGGTAAGCCCTGAAATGATATTGGTGTAAAAAAAATTCTCCACAAAATCGAGATCGCTTATTATTCGCGAAATAACGTCGGCGGTTTTGTATTTGCCGAAAAAATGAGTCGATTTTTTAAGAACGGTTGCTACCAGGTTTTGTCTGGCCTCATAAAAAAGGTCGCAGGAAAATTTCGTGGCAATTGAAATCTGCAGCACCCAAAATCCCCAGAAAAGAATCAGGCTTCCGATGAAAGCGAAAACAGTAAAATAATCCAGGGTCAAGGGGGCGCCGCTTTTCGATATTAGATGATCAATAAAATCCTGTAATAAATGCGGGGAAATGATCCCGAAGACGGAAGCTGCGAGAGTCAGCGATAGAATCCAAACAATATTCATCCTGTTTTTCTTAATGCCTGCAGAAAAAATTTCGCAAAAAAGCAGAATAAGAGATTTTAATTTCATGATGCGCCACCTCCCGGGGTCATTTTGCCGTTATGAAGCACCACGACCTTTGGGAAAGGTTTGATGAATTCTTGTTTGAGGCTGTAGGTATAGGCGCCCTGACAGGGAATTAATAATATGTCGCCAATCTGGATGTCGTCTCCGAAGTAGGAAAATCCGAAGTGATCATCGGGAGTGCAAAGCGGACCACAAATAAAGCACGGTTTTTCCGAAAGAGAAGGCCGCGAGAGATTCAGAATGGGGCAATAGTTCGTAACGAAGCGCTCCCAGCCGATGGCGTTTGTCCCTAAATCCGTAATAACCAAATCAAGCGCTTTTTTATCTACTACAGTCATTAGAAGATGCATGCTGTCATGACATATCCATCTGCCGGGTTCAAAGCACACTTTGATCGGAAGAAGGCCCCCAAGATATTTATTGATTGCCTGACATAATTCCTCAGAAAAATATTCAATAGGACATGCCGGGACGTAACGGCGTCGAATGGTGATTTTTCCTGATGGCAAAGCGTTGTTCGACAATAGCCATTCACCGGATTCGGGCCAGTAGCCACCACCGACATCGAGAAATTTTATCTTGGTCAAAAAACGGGAGGGACAGGTTTTTAGCTTGTTTCCGAGAGAACGAATGAAACCAGTTTGGGTCCTGGGGGTATGGTTCCAGCTTGTATGGAACTGGATGCCTTGTAAGTTGATATGAGCGCATTTTTCGGCTTCTTGGAAAAAGCGGGCTAAATCATTGAGCGCGATACCAAACTTTCGCCAACGTCCCGAGGGGTTAGTGCTTAATCTTACCCCTGCGTTCAGGAGCACATTTTTTGCTCCGGCAATTTTTTCCAGAGTATTCAATTCATAAAAACTGTCGAGAAGAACTGTTATTTTCCGAGGGTGTTTGAGCGCAAGATCGAGTTCTTGGGCGGTTTTCCCTGGACCGGTAAAAAAGATATCCGTTGCGCCGAGTTTCAGGGCCATGGCTGCTTCTGTTCCGCTGGATACGTCCAAGCCGAAAGCGGATTCGATGAGTGTTTTGGCGACGAGGGGGTGATTATTGCTTTTTACCGCGAAATAAAAACCACAGTGATCAATTTTACGCATAAAGGCCCGCCGGAATTCTTTTGCGCGTTGCCGTAAAACATGCGGTTCAAAAACATAAATGGGGGATTCGTTTTCAGCGAGGAGCTTAAGGTATTTCTTCCTCTGGTTGAAAAAAAGACGGACAAATTGTTTTATTCTGTAATCAGTTTGGCGCATCAGTTTTTATCCATAACAATATTAATTTCCTCATGCATCTCCCTCAGCTGCTCTTCCGGACCGATGTCAGGATCAATTCTGGCGATGACGTGTCCCAATATCCAGGAACTATAATCGTCCGGCGGCATCTTAATGAGATGACCGGGTCTCCTGGATAAGGTTATCTCGAGGATCCGGCCATCCTTTTCCGCCGCGCTCGTCTCGATCTTTTTAATAATTCCTTCTTTTTTGCCCAAAATCCTGAAACCCATAAATCCGGGGCGGGTGTTATTGTCCTCCGAGCTTGGCAAACTGTATTTCCCTCGGGCCACATCAAGGCTGAATTCTAGGATATCCCATCCCCGGACCTTACGCAGTAAGTGAGGGATGCAATCCCCGCCGGGGCGGGGCGCTGTTTCGAGAAGATAAATATCATGATTCTTGACAATGAAGTCCATCATGCATATTCCGTAGCTGATTTGTAGACTTTCGGCGCTTTGATAAAGAGTCTTGAGCAGATCATCTTTATGGAGACTGCCAGGAAGGGAGTCGATTAACAAATATCCATGGATGGTTCCGCAGGGTCTGTTGAGAGCCGGGATTTTTTTTGTCAAACGCAGTAAGTGCGCTTGTTTGTGATCGATCAGAAAATCACAACTGTATTCTTCGCCCGCGATAAACTCTTCGGCAACAATCAGTTCGTTTGCCGGGCAGACCGTGCGGTATAATCTGTTGGCTGGTTGATTTTCCAGTGCCCGGCAAATCGACTCATAATTGCTTTTTGCTTCAGCAGGTGATTTGCAAAGAAAAACAAGTTCACTCCCGCTCCCAGTACGGGGTTTTAATATCATAGGGCCCTTGATTTCCATAAAAAAATCGGTCGCCTCAAGCAGCGAGCAGATTTTTTTTATGCGCGGGCATTTCAAGCCCTTTTCCTTCCACCGCGTCTTGGAAACATATTTGTCGCGGCAAAAACCAATGGATTCGCATGACGGATAAGTCAGAGAATATTGCCGGGCAAGAACGGCAGCAAGTTCCATGGATTCACAGTCAAAACAGGTGATGCCGTCAAGCTTAAGATCCCAGCGGCGCAGATAGTCCGAAAGCTTTACGCCCGACATCCGGTAATCGTTAAGATCACAAAGGATCTCTTCTCTTTTCTTAGGATTCGGCTCTGTTGCATTCCGCCTGACGGAGGCATCCGTAAGGAATAGACATCTATCGGGAGATATTTTCCGGATCCAATCAATGTAATCCGCCGTGGTCCCGACAATGAGGATAACGTTGTTGTTAACCGCCATTTGTTCTGTCATCCTCCGATTTTGTTATTTCCGTTCGGGTGCTCATGTCAAAACCGGGTTTGGCAAAGAATGCAGCAAATAAAGCGGCCGGGGGGTCAGATGAAAACGATGTTTCCATCCGAAATCTCCGCAAAGGAAGTCCACCAACGAAAACCTTTTATGGCAGGCCCACTTAATATGGTGGAAGTTGATTAATTTTGCCGCTCCCGGGAATTCCAAACTTGTCCCGCCTGCGAGGACCGTATATTGGGAGTTCCAGATAGCGCCCATATCAACCGCGGCAATGCAGTCGCCGATAAGCAGGGTCGTCATGCAAAGCATCCTCTTTTTTTTCAGCCATTCGGCGAGCTTTATAAATGATCTTAGAAAACGCTTGTCGTCGAAATAAGAACGTTCCTTGTAATGGCTGATATTCATCTGAAAAAGCTTGTTAATATCCCGAAAGTGATCAAATCTTAAGGTAACACCGCGCCTTTCTAACAGAGAAAGTTTCTTGGCAAGTTTTTTCCGCGTTTTTTTCGAAAATTCCTGTAGGTACTTGTCAAACGAAAATTCATGTTGCGCCGGGGAAAAAAGGTAGCCTGTTTCATCAAGAGAACATTTGAAATTTTCATTATCGGAACTAAAACCCGTAACATATTCAGATAATAAATATCTGAGATGAACAGGTTTTCCCACGCTTTCCAGGAGTGCTTTTGTAACAAACGGTTGTTGTGAAATTATCCTGTTTTGCTCCAGCCAAGTTTTCCCCTTGCACAGTTCGCCTGGGAAAAAACAATAGTGTTGGCTTTTCTCTATCCAACTTAAAGGAAGCAATCCGATAATATTGCCATTCTCCTGGAACACATGAAACTCGGCTAAATGCGCGTAGGGTTCATAGAAACAATAGCGAATCGGCCATAAATCAAATAAGCATTTTTGCGGCCAAAACTTTTCCCATAATTCGCGATGTTTTTTAACGTCTCTAACGATATGATGAGTCAGGGAGTTTTTACCCATATCTCTAGTATAAGGTGTGACCTGTGTCTCAGGAAGAGCAAAGCTCGGGATTCATGACCGCCGCGGGCACATGGTATCCACCCGGCGGCACGGAGGATAACACACGCTCCAATCGGATGGGAGGGAAATTAAAAACCTGCTCATTCATCCCCGGCATTTTCTTCCG
>JBAZER010000021.1:0-39083 GCA_041653795.1 Candidatus Omnitrophota bacterium | reverse complement strand
TGCTGTCCTCCTTGCCTTGGCCGGCATAGGAGATTTCGGCTGGAAGCCATTTTATTTGAAGCGGTTAACATCATTCGTCACCTAAAATTTGCAGAACTCAAGTCAAAATATTGTCCCTTAAAAGCCGGTTGGCTGACAACGCCCGGTATTTCACGCCGCGCAGCGCGAGCGGGATCAGAAATACAATGATCACCGCGTTGAAAATGACGGCGGAAAGGACTGCGCTTGCGGGGGTCGCGAGATGCATAATATTCAGTCCGGAAAGCGCGGGATAAGTTCCAACGAACGCCGCGGGAATGATCGCGAAATATTTGGAAACGTCATTAGCGATACTGAAAGTGGTGAGAGAACCCCGTGTCATGAGAAGCTGTTTTCCGATCTCCACAATCTCAATGAGTTTGGTAGGATTAGAATCAAGGTCTACCATGTTTCCGGCTTCCTTGGCAGCCTGAGTCCCCGTGTTCATGGCAACGGCCACATCCGCTTGTGCAAGAGCAGGGGCATCGTTTGTTCCGTCTCCGGTCATGGCCACCAGACGTCCTCCGGACTGCATGTCTCGTATCAATTTCAGTTTGGTCTCAGGGGTCGCTTGCGCGAGGAAATCATCCATACCTGCTTCCGCCGCAATCGCGGCGGCGGTTAGTGGATTATCTCCCGTGATCATCACAGTTTTGATCCCCATCCGCCGGAGTTCCATAAACCGTTCTTTGATGCCACCTTTCACGATATCTTTTAACTGGATCACGCCAAGCACATGACTGTGTTCAGCCACCACGAGAGGCGTTCCTCCGCCTTTTGAGATCGAATCGATGTTAGCGCGCAGATCATGGGGAAATGCTCCGCCCAATTTCTGAACATAGGCCTCGATCGCGTCCGCGGAGCCTTTCCGGATCTCGCGTCCGTCACCGAGATCCACGCCGCTCATGCGCGTTTGCGCTGTGAAAGGAATAAAGCGAGCTCCTATTTCGTGGATCCTGCGTTCTCTAATGCCGTACTTTTCTTTTGCAAGGACCACAATGCTCCGGCCTTCCGGTGTTTCATCGGAAAGAGAAGCGAGCTGTGCGGCATCAGCCAGTTTTTCCTTGGTGACACCTTCGGCCGGGATGAATGCCACGGCTTGGCGGTTTCCGAGCGTAATAGTTCCGGTTTTATCAAGGAGCAGCACATCCACATCGCCTGTCGCCTCAACAGCGCGTCCGGACATGGCGATGACATTTGCCTGGATCATCCGGTCCATGCCCGCGATCCCAATGGCGGGAAGAAGTCCGCCGATGGTTGTGGGGATAAGACAGACCAGAAGAGCCACCAATACTGTGACCGTGATCACGGTTCCGTGGCCCGCGGAAGCAACACTGTAGATTGAAAAGGGGAGAAGCGTGACGGTCGCTAAAAGGAAAATGAGCGTAAAACCGGCCAGCAGGATACAAAGGGCGAGCTCATTCGGTGTTTTCTGCCGTTTCGCGCCTTCGACCATGGCGATCATCCGGTCCAGAAATGTTTCTCCCGGATTTGAAGTGATACGCACGATCAGCCAATCCGAGAGAACACGCGTCCCGCCGGTTACAGCGCTTCTGTCGCCGCCGCTTTCACGAATAACGGGGGCGCTTTCCCCGGTGATCGCACTTTCATCAACAGAAGCCACACCTTCGATCACTTCTCCATCCATCGGGATAAAATCCCCGGCTTCTACCAGGACAACATCTTCTTTTTGGATCGCTGTCGCGGAGATGGTTTCATATTTGGCGCCATATTGTGGCTTGGAAAGTTTTTTTGCCGGCGTATCTTTCCGTGCTTTTTTAAGACTTGCCGCCTGCGCTTTCCCGCGTCCTTCCGCCATGGCAGTCGAGAAGTTCGCAAAGATAAGCGTGAACCATAGCCAAAGTGCGATGGCCAGAATAAAACCGGCAGGCGCTTCTCCTTTTCCGGCCAAAGCCTGGAAATAAAGCCCGGTGGTCAAGATGCTTCCGATCAATACGACGAACATCACGGGGTTTTTAACCTGTTCCCGGGGGTCGAGTTTTTTGAAAGAATCAAAGACCGCCGGCCAGACGATCTTGGGATCGAATAAGGAGTGTGTTTTATGTTTGTGGGTTGTGTTCATGCAACGCCCCTTTGTCCGGCAAGCATCAGGTGTTCAATGATAGGACCGAGGGCGAGTGCCGGAAAAAATGTCAAAGCACCAACCATAAGAATAACCGCGACCAGAAACAGGATAAAAAGAGGCGTATGGGTCGGAAGAGTTCCTGAACTTGCGGGGACGATCTTCTTTTTTGCCAAAGAACCTGCGATCGCCAGCGTCGGGATCGCGAGCCAGTACCTTGAGAAAAACATGGCCAGTCCCAGGGCGATGTTGTAGAAAAGATTATTGACCGATAGTCCGGCAAAAGCACTGCCGTTATTATTCCCGGCCGAAGAAAAAGCATAAAGCACTTCACTGAATCCGTGCGGCCCGGAGTTGAAGATTGCTCCTTTTCCGGGCGGGACTACGACCGCAACGGCAGTTCCCATCAGAACCACAATCGTCGGGATCAGAATAATGATTGAAGCCATTTTCATCTCGTAGGACTCGATCTTTTTCCCGAGATATTCCGGCGTGCGACCCACCATAAGTCCTGCGACAAAAACAGCAACAATAACGAACGCGATCATGCCATAAAGTCCTGATCCGACACCCCCGAAAACGACTTCGCCAAGTTGTATAAGCCACATGGGGGCCAATCCTCCGATGGGCATGAAGGAATCGTGCATGGAGTTGACAGAACCGTTTGAAGCGGCGGTTGTTGCAGTAGCCCAGATCGCGGAATTCACGATCCCGAAACGCGCCTCTTTGCCTTCCATATTGCCGCCCGGCTGGAGAACTGTTGCTGATTGATGGATACCAAATTTTGCGAGAAGGGGATTGCCGGCCTGTTCGGTATGCACGCAGACTAAAAGACAGGGAATAAAGATGATCAGCATGGCAACGAGCAAGGCCCAGCCCTGCCGTTTGTCATGAACCATCAAACCGAAGGTGTAGCACAATGCAGCAGGAATTATAAGAATAGCGAGCGCTTCCAGAAAATTGGAAAGAGGCGTCGGATTTTCAAACGGATGGGCGGAATTAACATTAAAGAAGCCGCCGCCGTTAGTCC
Organism: Candidatus Omnitrophota bacterium; assembly: GCA_041653795.1. Taxonomy (GTDB): domain Bacteria; phylum Omnitrophota; class Omnitrophia; order Omnitrophales; family Aquincolibacteriaceae; genus Aquincolibacterium. Next base: position 35,952 of record JBAZER010000021.1, on the reverse strand, counting down.
CAAGTTGTTTGATAGCTATTTGAGAAGCTGCAGGCCCAAGCGCCAGCTCTTGTTCCGTGACGGACTTGCCGTTTAAGTCCTGGATTTCCTGAAGAAGAGGGACTTTTTGGGTTGGCTCGAATGTTTGAACAACCCCTTGAGAAACTAGAACGATGGAAAGAACAAAGGCGAGCGGCAAAAGGATATAAAGTATGGATCGCGTAAGGTCGACCCAGAAATTCCCGATCGTTTGAACCTGTTTTCGGATAAAGCCGCGGATCAAGGCAACCAGAACAGCCATTCCCGTTGCGGCGGAGACGAAATTCTGCACGGTCAAAGCCAGCATCTGCGTCAAATAACTCAGCGTGGTCTCGCCGCCATAACTTTGCCAGTTCGTATTTGTCGCAAAACTGACCGCTGTATTAAAAGCCAAATCTGCCGGGACAGCCGGCACGTGCATTGGATTAAGAGGAAGGGCGGCCTGGAAACGCTGGATCGCATAAACCGCAACAATCCCTAAAATATTGAAAAGCATCATCGCGACAGCATAAGTTTTCCAGCTCATTTCATCTTCCGGTTTGATGCCGCAAAGTTTATAGAACCAGGACTCCAGCGGCTTGAACCATTGGTTGAGTCCGGCCGGCCGTCCTTCATAAATGCGGGCCATATAAATACCGAGGGGTTTGACGCACAGGAGAAGAACCCCCAGGTAAACAGAGCACTGGATAAGATTATTTGCGTTCATGAAAATATCTCCGGTTTCAAAAGAGCGACCAGGAGATAAATAAAAAGTGCTACCGCGACGATCCCGCCTATCCAATAAATAAGTATCATACGGAACCTCTTTCTACAGTCGGTCGATCAAGCTGATCAGCAAAAAGGTTATTCCAATAAGTCCTGCGAGAATCAAAACGACAGAGATATCCATAGCTGAACTTTCAGTGATTAGAGAAGGAGGGATAAAAGGGAAAGAACTTTATGGACAGAATTTCATAACACATAAAAGACCTCTCTTTCGCCTACGGGGTTAGCTGACGGGCTAAGGTCGAGGATCAGACCTCTTACCGCCTGGTTTCAGGCAGGTAATTCGCCCCTTATGGTTAGTGGGTCCCCCGTTCCGCAATGTGGCCGCGGACTCGGCATACAAGCGCGGTACTATCCTGACTTTTATTTTTTTTCTCTTAAGGTAGTCAGGATTGCCCCATCCCGCCTTTGTGGCGGCGGGATGATGAGAATCGGGACTATACGCTTTTTTTGAGGGAAATCAATTTCTTTTGCAGCCGACGCAGTGCGCAAAAGGATCGAGAGAATGCGTTGAGCGAACAGATTTTTTTCTGTATCTGCAGTCAATTGCGCGTATAATGACGCCCTACTTTCTTCAAACCTCAGAGCAACAATAATCCAGAAATGATCATTATGATCGTTACGAAGGCGGTTTTAAGAAGAGATGGCGTTATTCTTTTATGCTCAAATTCTGCTCCATGTTTTGGGAGGGATCGCAGGTTTTCTTTTTGAACAACACGGAGAAAAAGCGAATCGCGCGACGCATGGTTTAGCTGTTCTGGCGGGCGCGGCGGGCGTTCTCTTTTCGCTCGGCATCCTTCTCACGGGGAAATCCTGGGCTTTGGAATTGCAGGGAAGTTTTCCGGTGGGTGTTTTACGGTTCGCGGCGAACCCCTTTTCAGCTTTCTTCCTCCTGATCATTTCTTTCCTTTCCCTGGCCGCTTCCATTTTTGCCATCGGTTATACCCGGGAGTTTCAAGGCAGGAAAAACATCGCGCTCCTGGGGTTCTTCTACCATTTTTTCATACTGGCCATGCTGTTCGTGGTGACGGTACAGAACGCCTTTTATTTTCTGTTTTTTTGGGAACTTATGTCCCTCGCTTCCTATTTTCTCGTGATTTTCGAACATGAAAGACCCGAAGCGCGTTCGGCCGGCACGCTTTACCTCATCATGACGCACGTGGGGACCGCTTTTATTACCGCCGCATTTTTACTCCTTTTTATCCATACCGGCTCTTTTTCATTCGACGCGTTCAGGGCTGCCGCCGGCACGTTTTCTCCGGTCCTTAAAAATGTTATTTTTTTCGCGGCATTCATCGGATTCGGGACCAAGGCCGGCGTGATCCCGCTCCACATCTGGTTGCCTCAGGCCCATCCTCAAGCGCCGAGCCATGTCTCGGCCCTTATGTCGGGCGTCATGATCAAAACGGCTGTCTACGGCCTGCTTTTGTTTCTTTTTAATTTTTTAGGAGAAGCGCCCGGTTGGTGGGGACATGTGATCCTGGCGGTTGCCATTCTTTCCACGCTCCTCGGCATTCTTTACGCGTTGATGGAAAACGACCTGAAAAGACTGCTCGCCTTTTCCAGCATTGAAAATATCGGGATCATTCTTCTGGGTGTCGGAATGGCGCTTGTTTTCAAAACACTTCACCAGCCTCTTTATGCGGGTTTTGCCCTCATCGCGGCCCTTTATCATGTGATCAACCACGCGGTGTTCAAAGGCCTTCTTTTCCTTGGCGCGGGCTCTGTTCTTTCCGGAACCCATACGCGGAACATCGAACACCTTGGCGGGTTGATCCGGAAGATGCCCTGGACTGCCGCCTATTTTCTGACCGGCGCCATGGCGATCTCCGCGCTCCCGCCGCTTAATGGTTTTGTCAGTGAATGGCTGATTTTTATCGCGCTTCTTTTAGGGTTTGAGGGCGTAGGGGTAGGCCGACATTTCTTTTCACCGATCCTTGCCTCGCTTCTCGGGCTTGCGGGCGCTTTGGCCGCCACTTGTTTTGTGAAGGCTTTCGGCATTGCTTTTTTAGGAAAAGCCCGTTCCCGGCACGCGGCCGAGGCACATGAAGTGAGCGGATCCATGAAATCAGGCATGGGGATCCTTGCGGTGGGTTGTTTGGGATTGTCCCTTGCGGCTCCATGGGTTCTCAAAGTTCTCGGGACAGTTTCCCAGGCACTTTCCGGCGCCGATATTCCGATGGGAGCCCTGACCCAGAAATTATTTTTAATATCTCCGTCAGAATCAAGCCGATTTTCCCCGTTTCTCATTGCCATGATCCTGCTGGGGTTTTTGGCCGGAACAGCGGTCCTTCTCAGAATGGTTCTTGGGAAAAAACTTGTCCGTGTGGGTCCTAGCTGGGATTGCGGTATGCCGGGGCTCGAGCCTCGAATGCAATATACGTCTACAGGTTATTCAAAACCCCTGCGCCGGATCTTTTCTTTCCTTTACCAGCCGACGCGCCGCGTGGAGCTGGAAGATGAAGGCCATGAAATGCTCCGGACTGCCCAGCGGTTTGAGTCAAAAATCACGCACCCTGTCGACGAATGGGTTTACCGGCCTTTGGCGAACCTGGTCGCGGTGTTTTCCAGAAAGGCAAAACGGATCCAGACCGGTCACATTCAGCTTTATTTAAGCTACATTTTCATTACGTTGATCCTCCTCCTTCTTTTTCTGGGAGGGCGTTCCTCATGACCACACTCCTTCTGTCGCTTTTTCAGTTCCTGCTTCTGATCGTACTGGCGCCTGCGGTCAACTGGTTCATCAGAAAAATGAAAGCCGCTTCCCAGAACCGCGTGGGGCCGGGGCTCGGGCAGGTTTATTCGGACCTTTGGAAGTTGTTCCGCAAGGACATGGTGATCTCGGAAACAGCATCCTGGATATTTCATGCGATGCCGTTTGTTTTTTTCGCGGGAGTCCTTGCGGCGGCTTCGATGGTTCCCGTCCTGTGGGCACATTCTCTTTTTGGTTTTGTGGGCGATGTGATCCTTTTTGTTTACCTTCTGGCCGTGGGCCGTTTTTTCATGGCGCTCGCGGCCCTGGACACCGGCACGACCTTTGGCGGCATGGGTTCAAGCCGGGAAATGACGCTTTCTTCGCTTGCGGAACCGGCACTTCTTCTTTCTTTTTTTGCCCTGGGTTTTCACGCAAGAGTCTTGTCGCTGGAAGGAATAACCGTGCATTTTTCGGCCGTATCGCCGATGCAGGTGTTGTTTTTTACCAGTCTGGCGTTCGGAGCGCTTCTTATTGTGACCCTTGCCGAAAGCGGGAGAATTCCGGTGGACAATCCGTCCACCCATTTGGAACTGACTATGATCCATGAAGCGATGATTCTGGAATATTCGGGAAGACATTTGGCCCTCATCGAATGGGGCCATCAGATCAAGCAACTGGTTTTCCTGACCCTCCTGGCCGATTTTTTCTTCCCGTGGGGGATTGCGGGGAGCGGGAACCTTCCGGCCCTGGGATTGTCACTGGCCCTTTATCTCATAAAGGTTTTTTCCCTGGCATTTGTAATAGGATGGATCGAGATCCATTCCGCAAAACTGCGTCTTTTCAGGGCCCCGGACCTGCTGGCGGTCGCCTTTGTCCTGGCGATCCTTTCTCTTTTGGGACAATTGATCATCGGGAGTGGAGCATGAATCCGGAACTCGCGCCCTCTCTGATCCACTTTTTTGGGATGATGCTCCTGATCGCCTCGTTCTGGATCCTTGCCTCTCCCCAGATCGGGACGTGCATCCGCGCCTATGCAACGCATTCTTTCCTGCTCGCGCTTATCACGGCGGTGATCGCGGTCACGAACCATATCGAGCATTTGCTGATCCCTGCGCTTTTGACGCTTGTCCTGAAAACAATCGTGATCCCGCATGTTTTTTTCCGGATTATCCGGCGGCTCGGTATCCGTAAAGAGGTCGAAAGTTATATCAACATTCCTTTTTCGCTTCTCCTGGCCGTGTTGCTTGTGTTCGTTTCATTCTATGTCACAGGGGACGGCAAGATCCTGAAACCGGTCGCATTCAGTGAGTTCATCCCGCTTGCCATTTCGACTGTTTTTTTCGGTATGTTGATGATGACGACCCGGAAAAAAGCGATCAACCAGGTCCTCGGCCTGCTGCTTATCGAAAACGGTCTTTTTTTGATGGCGGTCACCATGACCTTTGGCATGCCGCTTTTGGTCGAGATGGGGATCTTTTTCGACGTGCTGGTTGCCGTGATGATCATGGGGCTTTTTGTTTTCAAGATCCGCGATGCTTTTGAAAGTATCGATGCGGATGACATGACCGTTTTGAAAGGATAAAACAATGACGATCGACAGGGTGCTTTGGATGCCCCTTATTTTTGCGTTTCTTTGTCTGACCCCTTGCCCCAAGAGGATGACGCGCCTGACATTTACAACTGGCGCCATTCTTTCCGCAATCGGAGCATGGCTTTTTGTTTTTCAGACCCCCTGGGCACCCTGTGTGTTCGCTTTTGGCGGAAATCTCATGATGGATTCGCTATCTGCGGTCTTTGTGCTCCTGATCGTGACCGTGGGAGTGCTTTCGGCGCTTTATGCGAACGGCTATCTTTTCAGGGAAAGTGACTCCGGCATTTCCCCCTTAAGACTCCGCCGCTACGCTTTCTTTTTTCATCTTTTTCTTTTTACCATGCTTTTGACCGTTCTTTCCAATAACCTCGGGGTGATGTGGATCGCGATCGAAGGGACCACGCTGGCGTCGGCCTTCCTGGTCAATGTGGATGACAAGAAAAGTTCGATCGAGGCAGCGTGGAAATACCTGATTCTTTGCAGCGTCGGCATCGCGCTTGCGCTTTTCGGGATCATCCTGGTTTATTACTCGGCGATCGCTCAGGCGGCAGCGGGCGAGGGCGGTCTTTTACTGAATTGGACCTTCCTTCTGAGCCATGCCAAACAATTGGATTCGCAAGTTCTCCGGCTTGCCTTTATCTTCATCCTCGTAGGTTACGGTACCAAGGCAGGTCTTGCGCCGTTCCATTCCTGGCTTCCGGACGCACACAGTCAGGCCCCGGCTCCCGTGAGCGCGCTTCTTTCAGGAGTGCTTTTAAGCTGCGCGACTTTGGGGATCCTGAGGTTCCATATCCTGACCACGGCCGCAACCGGCTCCGCGTTCTCGGGAACGCTCCTTATTTTATTCGGAGTGTTTTCTGTCGCCGTCGCAACGCCTTTTATTCTGGAACAAAAAGATTATAAACGCCTTCTGGCTTATTCCAGCGTGGAGCACATGGGGCTCGCGGCCGCGGGTCTTGGTTTCGGCGGCGCGCTCGGGATCTACGGAGCACTCCTTCATATTGTGAACCACGCGTTCACCAAATCCCTGCTTTTTTTCAGTTCCGGGCATCTGCTCCATCTTTTTCAGACCAAGGAGATCGGCAAAGTCAAAGGGATCTTCCGGAAAAATCCGTTTCTGGGCATCGTTTTCTTTTTAGGCGCCCTGGCCATTGCCGGGATGCCGCCGTTCAGCATTTTTGTCAGCGAATTTCTTGTTCTAAGCGCGGGATTTCTGGCCGGGAAATTCGTTCCGTGCGCGCTTCTCCTGATCTTGCTGGCGCTTGTCTTCGTCGGTTTTCTGAGGCACGCAAATCAGATGACTTTTGGCGTTCCCGAGGGGCCTCCGGCCGCTGAAAAAAATTTCCTGATGGACGGTGTTCTCGGCATCGGTCTGATCGTGATCTTCGTGATGGGTTTTTATATTCCAAGTCCGTTCCAGCGGCTGCTTCTGGAAGCAGGCCGCGTGGCCGGGGGAGCCGTCCTATGAAGCCGGTTTTTCAAAGACTAAAAGAAAAATTCGGTAATGCGATCCTGGAAGTTTCAGAGGGGTCGGCGAAAGAGTGGCATGTCCTCGCGGCACGAGATTCGATCCTGAGGATCGCCGAATGCCTCATCGAGGTCTTCGGAATGCGGTTTCTCTTTCTTTCCGGTTCCGATACGAGAAAAGAAAACAAATCTTTTACTCTCCATTATGTTTTTTCCTATGCCCACCAGGACCAGTTTTTGGTTGTTCAAACGAGGATTGAAGAGAAAAACCCTCATTTTCCGTCTTTGGCTCATTTTCTACCGCAGGCCAACTGGCATGAGCGGGAGATCCAGGATCTTTTGGGACTGGTGGCGGCAGGACATCCGGATCCCAGGCGTCTTGTTCTTCACGAAGACTGGCCCCAAGGGCTTTTTCCGTTGAGAAAAGATTTTGGATCTCCCAAGAAGATCCCCAGGACCGCGGGTCATTATGCTTTTGAACGCGTCGAAGGGGAGGGGATCTTCGAGATCCCCGTAGGTCCCGTTCATGCGGGGACCATTGAGCCCGGGCACTTCCGTTTTTCAGCCGCCGGAGAAAGTATCCTCAAACTTGAGATCCGTCATTTCTACACGCACAAGGGGACCGAAAAATCAGGAGAGGGAAAGGCCCCGGAGCATCTTCTCTGTCTTGCCGAAAGAATCTCGGGAGATAATTCTTTGGCTCACGCGGTGGCTTGCGTCCAGGCGCTGGAGAATCTGGGACAGATCGAGGTTCCGCCTCGCGCCCAGTTTCTCAGGGTTGTTTTTCTTGAAATGGAGCGTCTTCATAATCACATGAGCGATATCGCGGGGATCGCCCTGGATGTCGCGTTCGGTTTTGGCGCGAGCCAGCTGATGCGGGTCAAGGAGACTCTTTTGAGGCTGAATGAACAATTGACCGGGACGCGTCTCCTGCGATCTGTGGTCATTTTGGGTGGTGTTCGCCAAGACATCTCCGAGGCCAGAAGAGAATGGCTTATCAAGGAGATCAAAAAGATCAAGGATGATTTTGATAAAACGATCCAGATCCTCTGGCAGGTCGATTCCCTGATGGATCGGATCGAAACAACCGGTACGATCAGGAAAGAAGTGGCCGAGGTTCTGGGCGGTGTCGGGCCGGTGGCAAGGGCTTCCGGGATTGACCGCGACCTCCGGCGGGACCATCCTTACGCGGCATATAAAGATCTCTTTTTCAGGGTTCCGGTTTTCACGGAGGGGGATGTCGAAAGCCGCATGAAAGTGAGGGTCCAGGAGGTCTATGAATCCTTCAAATTGATCTACGACGCTCTCCACGCCATGCCGCAAGGGCCCTTGTGCGGCGCGGTAAAGCCGCTCGCATCGTCCCAAAGCGCGCTGGGCTATGCGGAGGCCTCACGAGGCGAATGTTTTCATTGGATTTCCACAGACGGCCGGGGGAAGATTTCCCGCTGGAAGATCCAGTCGCCTTCGTTCAGTAATTGGCCTTTGATCGAGTATGCCGTGCTTGAGAATATCGTTCCCGATTTCCCGCTCATTAACAAGAGTATGAATCTGTCTTATTCCGGGAACGATCGGTAGGTCGTAAATAAAAGGAGTCGAACGTGTTCAGAATACTTAAAAAAAACATGAAAACGGGAAAGGTCACCCTTCCGTACGCGGAGCTTACGGCGAAAGTACCGGAAGGATTCCTCGGCGCGCCCGAGATTGATCCTGCGAAATGCACAGGCTGCGGCCAATGCGTCACTGCTTGTCCGGCCGGGGCCTTGACGGTCAAGGACTCCCAATCCGGAAACAAGCGTTCTTTTTGTCTTTTTTACGGCAGCTGTATTTTTTGCGGTCTTTGCGGTCAGGCCTGTCCTCATCAGGCGATTTCTTTCAACGGAAAATTCAAACTTGCTTCCCGGACAAAAAAAGAATTGAACCGGGAGTTATTTTTCCCCTTGCCGGAATGCCGGAAGGATGCGGCCTTCATCTCAGACGGCGCACTTCCATCCGAAGAAAAAACAGGCAATGAGCAAGGTTTCACGCAAGGTAATTTTACGGACCGGATCTTGACGGAAGAAACGGGTTTGAAGTTAAGGGCCAGGATCAAAGACCTTTTCGGACGATCGCTTCATATCCGGGAAGTCGACGCGGGTTCCTGCAATGGCTGCGAAGTGGAGATCGTGAATCTTTCCAATCCTGTTTATGACGTGGAGCGGTTCGGCATTCATTTCGTCGCTTCGCCGAGGCACGCCGATATGCTTCTTGTGACAGGTCCGGTTACGCGTCAGATGGAGCTTGCGCTTGTGAAGACCTATGGAGCAACACCTTCTCCCAAGCTTGTTGTGGCTTGTGGAAGTTGCGCGATTAGCGGCGGGATCTTTGAAAGGAATTATGCGGTGACCGGAGGTATTGATCGTTCCGTCCCGGTCGATGTTTATATTCCCGGTTGTCCTCCCAGGCCGGAGGCCATTCTCCACGGAATTTTCCTCGCTTTGGACAAAATACCCGCCGTAAAGAAAGATTAGCCCGTTTCTTCCCAGATGTCGCCGCGGCGGCCGACCTTGATGACGGTTTCGACCTTGATCTTAAGGACAATGAATTTCCTGGCCATATCAAGTTCGTAAGTCCCGCGTTTTTTGCCTGTCCGGACCGCTTCCACGACGCGGTTTACCGAAAGTTCCATAAGTTTCCTGTCCCATTCCTTTAGAAATGCGTTGAACAAGCGCCCTTTTTCAATGAGCGCGGCCGTTCCGTTCAATCGATAGGCTTCAAGACTGTCCAGGTCCATGAAAGAAACAGAGCAGCGCGGGTTTTCTTTAAGATTCTCGACCGTTTTCCCGACCACGTAATCGATCAAATAAATAAAGTCCCCTTTGGCCCGAAAAAAGAATTTTGGTACAGAGTTCGGATTTCCGTCTCGGTCCACCGTCGCTATGGAGACAAACTCACGTTTTTCCAGAAGCTGATGTGCTTTTTCTGTGATCTTGGCCATGCCAATCCCCCTTGTGAAATTATACTTCAAGTAATAAGCAAAAGGCGTGCCAATTGCAGTACGGCGGAAGGCGTACGGCGTCATCGCACATTATTTTTTGCTCCGTACCCCGTACACCTTATGCTATACGTACGGCCTTATAAGTTGCTTGCTCTCGGAAAGAGAATTGATTATAACGCCACTATGCGCGGCCTCTATATCCACATACCTTTTTGTCATGGCAGATGCCATTATTGTAATTTTATTTCTATTCCGGATCCTGACCAGGCAATGCGCCGGCGAGTTCTTCTCGCTCTGAACGAAGAAATGAATGAGGCCCAACGACGGCACGGGCGGCTTAAATTCGATACGGTCTATTTCGGCGGGGGAACACCCTCAATCCTGAGTTTTTACGAGATGAAAACACTGATGAACAGGATCCGCGATCATTTTGATATTGCCTCGGATGCGGAGATCACCTGTGAATGGAACCCCGGCGACGGAGATGGCGGGAAACCGGCGCTCTTTCAATCGCTTGGCGTGAACCGCATCAGCCTCGGCTGTCAGTCGTTCCAGGATGAGCTTCTCGAAAGACTCGGCCGGCGGCACACCGTACGGGACATCGTGGAAACGACTGCGAAGATCCGGAAAGCCGGAATAACGAATATCAGTTTTGATCTGATGCTGCGTTTACCGGACCAGACCGCCGAGGATTTCCGGAATGCCGTAGTTCGATGCATCGAACTTGAAGCCGCGCAGGTTTCGCTCTACGATCTCGAGGTCCATGGGGGAACTCCGTTCGGGCAATTCCAAAAGGAAGGAAAGCTGGATCTCCCCGGAGAAGAAGAACACGCGCGGATGTACGAAAGCGCGATCGAGATACTCACCAGCGCGGGCTATGAACATTATGAAATCTCTAATTTCTCAAAACCGGGCCTGGCGTCGCGGCACAATCTCATCTATTGGCATAATCAAGAATATCTGGGTTTAGGTCCCGGGGCTTTTTCTTATCTGGAGGGTGCCCGGTATCAATTCGCGTCAGATGCGGAACGGTATCTTCAAAAGTGTGAAACCCAAGATTGGCGGAACGATGTTTGCGACAAACTTTCCGGGGAAGAACAAGAAACTGAAAGTTTGGTGACCGGATTAAGGCTCCGGGAAGGCGTCCGGCCGGAACATTTCAGACGGATTTTTTCGATCTTGAAAAAAAAGATCGAGGATCTGCTCCGGGAAAAACTCCTCGAAGAATCCCGGGGAAGGATCAGATTGACGGACCGGGGGAGATTTCTGTCCGAGTCGGTTTTTGAATTCTTGCTCCAAAAAGAAGAAGCGGTATAAGTCCGTCTCGCATGCTATATTATTGCCGCGTTGATATTTGTCCCGAAAAAGATCACTTGAATAACCGGGGAGGTTGAAATGAAAACTGCCAGCAAGATTTTTATCACATTGTGCTTTTTTATTTTTGCTTTGGCGATTTGTGCTTATGCCAAAGAGGAGAAAAGCGCTAAAATCAACACAACTTCTAGTCCAACCGCGACTTCCATGATCCCGTCCGGAACCGCTCCGGCCACTATGGCCCCGCCGGTTGAAAAAACCACGCTCGATAATCTCCAGGCCGCGTTCAACGGAGAAAGCAATGCCCGTGCGCGTTATCTCGCCTTTGCCAAAAAGGCAGATGAGGAAGAATATGGCAAAGCCGCAAGTCTTTTCAGGGCTGCTGCCCGTGCCGAACAAAGCCACTTGGCGCGGCACGCTAAAGTGATCAAAAAACTCGGCGGTGTTCCTGCGGCCATGATCGACCCGGCGGTCGTGAAAAGCACCGCGGAAAATCTTGAAACCGCAATGAAAGGCGAAACCTACGAAAGCACGGTCATGTACCCTGAGTTTTTGGCCAAAGCCCAAAAAGAGAAGATCAAAGCCGCGGTCGATGCTTTTGAAGATGCCGGTGCTACCGAGGCTGTCCATGCCGGTCTTTACAAGAAAGCGCTTGAGAATTTGCCGGAATGGAAAGGTAAAAGCAAAAAGTTCGAGGTGTGCTCTTTTTGCGGCAATGTAGTAGAAAAGATCAACTTCAAGGACTGCCCTATTTGCGGCAAAAGCAAGAGCCTGTACGTTTCTGTCCGCTAAGAGCAAACCGTTTTAAAAGCAAAAAGGCGAAGCTTGGAAGTCAGCTTCGCCTTTTTCGTTCTGCCTACGATCTTAACTCTTCCAGCCAGCGGTTGAATTTTGGGATAAATTTATCGTAACAAGAGACGTTCTTTTCACTCCAGGACTTTCGCTGCTCACTTAAAAATGTCAGTCTTTCTTCCAAAGTCTCATGCAGGATCTCGCCAAGCGGCTTGACTGCGATCTGGGTGTCCCGGATCCCGTCCCAGGCTCCCTCTACTGGAAAACCTGCTTTTTGGAGCGGCAAATCCCAGGTAGCGTCCACGACAATCCAGCGGCCCTCAATGAGGGCTTTGCAGGCGAGGTGATGACCGGGCGGCAATAGGGCGGCAAGTTTCCGGATCTCGTCAGGGTACTTCAGCGGGAACTCATGCCATTGGAAGGGATAAGTGACGTACCAAACTGGAAGATTTAGTTTTTCAAAAAACATCTTCAACAAAAAGTGTTTTGGATTGCAGGAACCACGGTTCTGGGTCAGGAGACCCACAGGGCCTGTGGCCGGGGTGTTGAGTTCAGGGACAATCGCGTAGGGGATGTCGCGGATATGATTAAAGACAGAAACGCGCGCCTCCCGGGAAAGCAAACCCGAGGTCCATTTTTTGAAAGTTTCTACAAGGATAGAATCATGCATGGTGCGATGGCCCGGTCCCGGTCATTTTTTTGCTTTGCCCTGGTTTGCGACGGCGTCCATTGCGGCTTTGACCTTTTCCGGATCGCCCAGATAGTAATGCTTGATCGGCTTGAGGTCCTTGTCGAGTTCATAGACGAGCGGGATGCCGGTCGGGATGTTCATCCCCACAATCACATCGTCCGGAATATTGTCCAGGTACTTCACAAGAGCGCGAAGACTGTTGCCGTGGGCGGCGATGAGGACTCTTTTGCCGGCCTTGACCATCGGAGACGCGACGTCATGCCAGAAGGGAAGGACGCGCGCGACCGTGTCTTTCAGGCATTCCGTGAGCGGAAGATCACTTTTTCTGAAACTCTGATAGCGCGGGTCCTTGGCCGGATTTCTCGGATCGCTTTCCTCAAGCGGCGGCGGGGGAACATCATAGCTCCGGCGCCAGATCTTGACCTGGTCCTCTCCGTACTTGGCTGCGGTCTCGGATTTATTGAGCCCCTGCAGGGAACCATAATGGCGCTCATTCAGGCGCCAATCCCGAAGGACCGGGATCCACATGAGGTCCATCTGGTCGAGTACGATCCAGAGCGTGCGGATCGCACGCTTGAGAACGGACGTGAGAGCAATATCGAAAACATAGCCTTCTTTTTTAAGGAGCTGGCCGCCGTCTTTGGCTTCTCCGAGGCCTTTTTCTGAAAGGTCCACGTCAGTCCAGCCGGTGAACCTGTTCTCTTTGTTCCAGGTGCTTTCTCCGTGACGGATCAAAACGAGTTTATACATGAAGGACATCTCCTGATGCTTGGGTTGATAGATGATGAACGACAGAGTGAAAATATATCAGTTGCGGGCCGGAAATCAAAGGCTAAAAACACTCATTGACCCTAAGCCCGCAATCTTTATAATTACCCCTTCAAAAGCAATACCGCTGTTCTTCGAGCGAAACGCAGTGGAGCCGCCCTTGAAGGCCGAAGGCTGGAAAGGGTAACAAAACTTGGTTTTATCGTTCTTTCAAAAGTCATTCCCCTGTTCCGCCTGCTGCTTAGCAGCAGGACGGATCCGTCCTTGAATTGTGTTGCAATTCAAGGCGGAAGCTCCACATGTTTTTATGATCTATCATATTTATGTTTTAAAGAGTTTGAAGAACGGTAAATTCTACATAGGATTTACCCGGAAGTCGGTTCAGATGCGGCTGAGAGAGCACAACGAAGGTAAGAATGTTTGGACAAGAAGTAATGGTCCCTTCGTTCTTTTGTACTCCGAAAGATATAAATCTAGAAAAAAAGCATTGCTTCGTGAAAAATATTTGAAAGCTGGTGCAGGTAGGAAATTTTTGCAGCAATTTTTATGATTTTGTTCTTTAACATGTTATTCCCCTGTAGCTCAGCTGGTAGAGCATGCGGCTGTTAACCGCAGTGTCCCTGGTTCGATCCCAGGCGGGGGAGCCATTCAACACGCCCGTGCGAACCAAGTTTCTGGTTCGCACGGGCGCTACTACACTTGATCCACCGGAGCCTTTAGGAGTGTAGGGCGTATCGCCACCATCGGGTGGCGGGGTCCAGTCCGGCGGGTTTTTCAGATCAAAGTTCATTTCAGGAATATCTCCCCAAAATAGAACCCTCAGCTTCGTCGGCATATAGATCACTTCCTTCACGAGCAGTAAGATCAGATTCCTCTTCTCATCGAAAGAGAACGTCTCAAAGACCTTCGGGAATTCCTTAAAGAGCCTCGCAAAAGTGTCCGCGTCGATCACGTGCTGGCTCAAATGCTGCATGTTGGTGTCGATCCGGTGGATCTCGTTTTCCAGCTTCTCTTTGGAGTCTTCAAGATCGGACATTTCCTTCACGATCCCGCGCGATCTCTTCTTGTCCGAACATTCTCCCGTTTTGATAAATTCGACCAAATGCTTTAATTGCCGGTCGATCTTTGCAAGCTGTGATCCGGCGCGTTCCTTGTCCAGCCTAAGAGGTTCCAGTCCTTGTTTCGCCATCCCATTGGCTTTCTCGATGGATTTTTCTAGAAGGGTTGGATTTTCTCCAAGTTCCTTGAATTTTTGAATGAGGAAGTCTTCCAGTTCATCCGCCGAGACCGTCCGGACCGGACACGCCTTCTTGTCCTTAATGACTGCGGCGGTGCACCTGTAATAAAGGTACATCTTGCCCTTTTTCTCCTTGGAAGAGTTGGTCATGGTGCTCCTGCAATGTCCGCAGGTCACAAGTCCCAGGAAAAGCATTTCATATTTATTCTGCTTGAAGGTTTTGTGGGTCTCCCTGTTGCTAACCAGAATATTCTGGACGCTGTCCCAAAGCTTCTTGTCCGTAATGATCGGCTTGTGCTCTCCGTCAAAGATGTATTGTTTCCCGTCCTTGTCCTTGAACCGGACCTTCCCGATATAAAAGTGATTCGTCAGAATGTTCGAGATCTTTTTCTTGTCGAATTTCGTGCTTCCCGCCGCGTCCTTCCCTCGCACGTAGAATTTCTTGGTTCGGTAACCCATTTCATTAAGCTTCTCGGCGATCTTCCCCATGGAGGCTAGCTTGGGGTAAAGCTCGAAGCAGAGTTGCACGATCTTGGCTTCTTCCTTATGGATCACAAGCTTCTTTTTCTTTACGGTATAGCCGAGCGGGACGAACCCTCCGCACCACATACCCCGCTTGGCCATAGCGAAGCGTTTGTCGTAGGTCCGCTCCTGCGACATTTCCCGTTCGAACTGGGCGAATTCCAGCATGACGTGAAGAAGGAGCCGTCCCGCCGGAGAGGCCGTGTCGAAATGCTGGGTAGTGGAAACGAATTTGACGTCATGCTCATTGAAAACTTCGAGAAGGGAGTAGAAATCCTTGTGATTGCGGGTGAGGCGGTCGATCTTGTAGACCATTACGGTTTGGATACGCTTCTTCTTGATATCCTCGATGAGCTGCTTTAGGGCAGGGCGGTTGAGCGATCCCCCGGATTGTCCGGCGTCCTCATAAACTTTGAAGACTTTCCATCCAAGGGATTTTTGGCTCTCGATGTAGGCAATACAGCTGTCCCTCTGGTTATCGAGCGTGGAATAAGTCTGCGTCTCTGCCCGCTCGTCCACCGAGACCCGCGTATAAACCGCGCAATTAATGATATTATCTTTCGCGTTTGAGTGCATAGCGGTATTATATCCATCAGGCGAAAGAAGGGAAGTTGTTTTGGAGAGATCATAGAGCTGCAGGGCGATCTCCCGGCTCGCAGAGCCTTTGGCGCCGGGTTCCCGGGAACGGGTTCCGAGCTTGATTTTGCCGAGGGAGGGGGGTATCCTGATACAAATTCAACAGCCCTTTTAAACAAAAGGATTCGGACAGCCCATGAACCTTCTTCGAGCCGCGCACGACTCCAAGAAGGTTTTTTTTGTAAGGAGTTAACGTCTTTCTCGGGACGGCGTTCCGTTTACATGCGGGGGGAGGCGGATAACTCTTTGCTGGAGGAGGGGTATGCTGTACAAATAGAGGATTAATTTGTCGCCTCGGTATTCGGCGCCTTTCGACAAGTTCTAATTTAAGAAGAATCTCAGGGAGGGATATATGCAAACTTTGGAGAAAATGTTCAAAAGTATAACTGTTGACATAGATCAACTTTTACTAGATCCAAACAATCCAAGATTTGCGGAATTAGGAGAGTCGCCAGAAGAAATACCGGAGGCAAGATTTGGTGAAAAAAACATACAGAATGAAGCAATGAGAAAAATGAAGTTCGAAAAGTTCGATGTCTCCGAGTTGCGTGACACTATCAAAATGCTTGGGTTTTTGCCAATTGATAAAGTAGTTGTGAAGCCATGGAAGAATAAAGATTCAGGAAAATACGTTGTGATCGAGGGGAATCGGAGAATCACAGCATTGAAGTGGCTAATAGAGTTGCACGACGTTGGAAAGGAAACCTTGACCCAGGGTTTCTTAGATAGCATAAAAAGATTTGAGGTCCTTAATGTCGAGGATGAATCAAATCCCGAGCTAATTAAATGGATCATTCCCGGCTTGCGTCATGTTTCAGGGATAAAAGAGTGGGGACCTTATCAAAAAGCAAAAACAGTATTTTATTTGCGCGAAGCCGGTAAGTCGGCGCAGGAAGCCGCGCAAAGTTTGGGACTTTCCGTGGCGAATGCAAATAGACTTTGGCGAGCTTTTCTCGCTCTTGAACAAATGTATAAAGACGAAGATATTGGCGCTGATCATGTCGATTCGAAACTGTACAGCTATTTTGAGGAAGTGTTTAGAAAGCCAAATATTCGTGAGTGGCTTGACTGGAAAGAAGATGAGAGGGCATTTAAAAATACAAAGAATTTAAAAAATTTCTATTCTTGGATTTTAGGTGAACCGGATGATGAGGGGACATTAGGGGACCCTAAGCTACCTGAGGCAAAAAGCGTCAGAGAACTTGATCTGATAATTGGCGATAGTTCTGCTATGACGGTTTTTTGCCAAAAGAACGGCAGTCTAGCCAAGGCTTTAGCAAGATATGAAATAGATCATCCTGAAGAATGGAAGCCTTGTGTGAAACAAGCTAAGGATATTCTTACAAGCATCTCTGCTGATAGCCTTAAAAAGATGGAAATATCCGATTTGAAATTGCTCAATGATTTGAAGGAGACAATACAAGTGTTAATTGATGATAGAACAAAATTGGTAGGCTAGGGCATGGGAAAGGTATCTTCCCAGTATGTCGCATCCTTAGTTGGGAGATCGCCGACCAAAGGTCAGGTTAGATTATCTGAGGCCATTTCTTTAGCCTGGAAAGAACAAGGCCTGCCTTATGATTCAGAAGATCAACTGTCAGAAGAGATCGAAAAGTTACAAAAAGATGTATTCAAGGCTTTGGTTGAAAAATACGCCGCATTAGAAAACAAATGCATTAAACCAGCATTTACAATAGAGGATGACAACGGGACATATTTCTTCACTTGTTCGCCTTCTTTGGAAATGCCAGTTCTTAAAAAAATAATTGATGAAGATGCGAAACAATTCGAAGTGTTATGTGGTGAGATTCTGAAGAAATTAGGAGCAAAAGCAGAGATTGTTTCAGGAGACGATGATGGAGGTGTTGATTTTGTTGGGTATGATCTTCCTCTCGGGTGTATTAAATTAGAAACAACGATTGCCAACCAATTGTTGGTGATTGGGCAGGCGAAAAGATATAAGGGGGGGTTGATTAGCGAAACACGGCTGCGGGAGTTTGTTGGTGCCGCAACGAAGAAACGGTATGATCTGTTAGTTGAACGGAAATTTAATGTGAAGTATAGCCAGCCGACGATATTCGCCTACTGGACTACATCAGATTTTGATGCTGTTGCAACAAAGTATGCGCAACAGATGGGCTTGTGGGTGCTAAATGGAACTCATATTGCTCAATTAGTGATAGCGTTGGGTTTAAACACATAGAAAGGTAACATTCGCTGGGGACAAGCATTAGAACGGCACCGAACACGAGGGG
The DNA here is from genome assembly GCA_041653795.1 of Candidatus Omnitrophota bacterium. Classification (GTDB taxonomy): domain Bacteria; phylum Omnitrophota; class Omnitrophia; order Omnitrophales; family Aquincolibacteriaceae; genus Aquincolibacterium. The sequence continues at coordinate 18,227 of JBAZER010000021.1, read as the reverse complement.
ACAGACTCGGGGAGGCAGGATGAGTGGAGGGGGGGGGGTGCGGTAACGGCCATTAGGAGATGATCCGGAAGGTCTTTTTGTTTTTTATCCCCTGAAATATGTAATGCCCCCCATTAGTCAATGGGCGAATATCCTCTGCTAATAGCTTTCGAAAATAATGACGTAAGAAAGGTTGCCTTCATGTTTGAGCAAACATTTAAAAATATCGATGACATCCTCCATAAAGATGCCGGATGCAGTAGCGAACTGGATTATGTCGAGCAGACCTCCTGGGTTCTCTTTCTGAAGTATCTGGATGATCTTGAGAAAGACAAGAAGACCGCAGCGGAGCTGGCTGGCAAGGCCTACAAAGGTATTATCAGCCGCGATTATCAGTGGGAAGTCTGGGCCGCCCCGAAAAGTGCGGATGGTAAACTCGACCATCACAAGGCCCTCGGAGGTGATGATTTAAAAGACTTCGTTGATCAAAAGCTTTTTCCCTACCTGAAGAAATTCAAAGCCAACGCTGAAAGTCCCGACACCATTGAATACAAGATCGGTGAAATTTTTAGCGAGCTGAAAAACAAGATTCAAAGCGGCTACAACCTCCGCGAAGTCATCAACCGGGTCAACGAACTTCGCTTTCGTTCTCATAAAGAGAAGCATGAAATGTCGCATCTCTACGAAGCCAAGATCAAAAACATGGGGAATGCCGGCCGCAACGGGGGTGAATATTACACGCCCCGTCCGCTCATCAAGGCGATCGTGGAAGTGGTCGCGCCGGAAATCGGAGACAAGATCTACGATGGAGCAGTCGGATCGGCAGGATTCCTGTGTGAAGCTTTTGAGTATCTGAAGAACAAGAAGGGGCTGTCCACCAAAGAAGCTGAAATTCTTCAGAAGAAGACTTTCTATGGGAAAGAAAAGAAATCGCTCGCCTATATCATTGGCATCATGAACATGATCCTGCATGGCATTGAGGCGCCAAACATTCTCCACACCAACACGCTTGCCGAGAACCTCGCAGATATTCAGGATAAAGACCGTTTCGACGTGATCCTCGCCAATCCACCCTTCGGTGGCAAGGAACGCAAGGAAGTTCAGCAAAACTTTCCCATCCGAACCGGAGAAACAGCATTTCTCTTTCTACAACATTTCATCAAAATTCTGAAAGCCGGCGGGCGGGGAGGCGTCGTCATCAAGAATACCTTCCTTTCCAACACTGACAACGCCTCCGTGAGCCTGCGCAAGCTCCTGCTGGAAAGTTGCAACCTGCACACTGTCCTCGACTGCCCCGGTGGCACGTTCCAGGGCGCGGGAGTGAAAACGGTGGTGCTTTTTTTCGAAAAAGGTACTCCTACGAGCAAAGTCTGGTTCTACCAACTCGACCCAGGTCGCAACATGGGGAAGACCAACCCGCTCAACGAGACCGACCTTGCCGAGTTCATAAAACTGCAAAAGGCCTTCGCTGACTCGCCCAAGAGTTGGAGCATAAACGCCAAGACCATTGACCCGGCAACATTCGACCTCTCCGTGAAAAACCCCAACGGAGGCGAAGAAATTACCCACCGTAGCCCAAAGGCCATCATGGACGAAATTGCCATGCTAGACGCCAAGAGCGCGAAAGTGTTGGGAAACATCAAGGCTCTGCTATGAAGAAGGGTTGGCAGACAAAACGGCTTGGTGATGTCTGTGAAATTATCAAAGGTCGGAAACCAGCGTTGAAGGCTACCTCATCGAATGGAGACTTGCCTTATCTAGTCGCGAAAGTGATGCGCGGTAGCGCGGAGGCGGAATACGCCTCGGTGAAAGATAGAAACTCGGTGACTGTTGAAGATTCGGAAACCATCATCATTTGTGACGGATCGAACTCTGGCGAGGTCTTTACCGGCTTTCGGGGGATCCTTTCTTCGACGATGGGGAAGATTTCCAAGAAAGCGGAGATTGATGACAGCTATCTCCGGGCGTTTTTAGCTTCCACTTTTGAAGTCTTCAACGGGGCGAAAACTGGCGCTGCAATTCCGCATCTCGATAAAGAAGCGATGTATCAGCTTGAGTTTCCGTTCCCCTCGTTTCCCGAACAGCAGCGGATCGTCGGCATCCTCGACGAAGCGTTTGCGGGCATCGCTACCGCCAAAGCCAACGCCGAAAAGTGCCTTCGAAACGCCCGCGCTCTCTTTGAAAGCTATCTCCAACCCGTTTTTACCCAGCGGGGCAAGGGGGGGGCGAGGCGACTGGACGAAGTCTGCACTTTTAGTAGCGGCGGCACACCGTCCAAAAGCAACAGCAGTTATTGGAGCGGCAAAATACCTTGGGTTTCGGGACGTGACATGAAATCAACTCAACTGTCCGATTCGCTGCTGCACATTTCGCGGTCAGCAGTTGACGGTTCATCAACTCGTGTGGCACCAGCAGGAACTCTTCTGATTCTTGTTCGCGGCATGGGGCTGGCGCATGGTGCCCAAATCGCAGAGCTAATGGTCCCCTGCGCTTTTAATCAAGACATCAAAGGAATCCATCCTGAACCCGATCTGATCCCTCGGTTTCTTCTTTTCGCACTCCGCGACCGGATCAATTCGAGTAATAACGTCTTGAGTAATGCTGCTCACGGAACGCTTAAGATAGACTCGGCAGGACTAAAGAACGTGATGATTCCCGTTCCTCCTTTGGAACATCAACGGAAAGTTGTAAATACAATCGACTCCCTTCGCGAAGAAACCCAACGCCTCGGAGTCATCTATCAGCAAAAACTGGCCGCGCTTGAAGAGCTGAAAAAATCTATGCTTAAAAAAGCGTTTGAAGGTAGTCTGTAAACGGAGGAGCTGCTGTGAAGTTGGATATTGAGTATACAAAGAATATGTTGCAGGTATTTGCGGATAGTGAAAAGGCGTGGTTGGGATTCGGTGATTTGTACGAACGAATGAAAGTCGTTTTGGATGATGATGAGAAATTCATTTTTCATTACAAGCTTCTCTGCGATGATGACTTGATAGCGGCTTTCTCTGAAGATCGAATCGCGAGCGAGGGTGTTACGCTAATGAGGGCAGGTAACTATGTTATTGGATCGGCTTTTCCGTTGCGTTTGACAAAAAACGGCGTAGATTTTTTTGGAGCGCTGAATGAAAGCGAAATTTTGAAAAAGCTGAAAACGATTCCTACGGCAGCCTTTTCTGTTTTGAAAAGCGTAGGAATATCTTTGTTGGAAAGTTACATAAAAAAACAAGCCGGATTAGAGTGAATTCATGAACGAAGCTGAAGCAAAAGCTCGCGCTGGAAGAGTTGAAAAAGTTGCTGCTACATCAAGCGCTTAACGGTCAACTTCAGAGGTGTGCCCATGAATAATCAAACGCCATTCGAAATTCGCATCTTTGTTGTCGATGGTGATCCTGATGGCTTGCGGCTTGTGGAGCGTACCAATTGGAGCGGGAAAGCCCTCATGTTTCCTCGCGCCCTTTATCCCCAAGTCCGCAATCGAGTTGAATTCAAACAGCCCGGAGTTTATCTGCTACTTGGCCCACGAACTGATGGCGACGGGGAAATGCTTTACATCGGCGAAGGCGACCCCGTTCGGGATCGGTTCGAGATGCATCATGCCAACAAGGACTTCTGGACGCGAGCCGTCTTTTTCGTTGCGGGGCCAGGGCAATTGAACAAAGCTCATGTCCAGTTTCTCGAAGCGCAACTTGTCAGTATCGCAAACGCGGCCAAACGCATGTCACTGGATAATGGTAACAAACCCTCGGAACCGACGTTGTCGGAGGCAGATCGTGCTTATATGGAAGGCTTCCTGGATAACATCCTCGGTATATTGCCTGTGCTTGGCATCCACGCCTTCGAGAAAAGTCCGCTCATCGCGACAAGAGGAGAAATCCCGGTTCTAACTTGCCATGGACGAGGAGTTACAGCTACCGGTCACGATACACCACAAGGCTTTGTCGTCCAAGCCGGGTCATTTGCGGCGGCCGATCCAGTGGAGTCACTTCAAAAGCATTTTCCAAGCACTTGTGAACTTCGCGCCGATTTATTGAAAAATGGCGTTTTGATTCTGGAAAACAACACACTGCGGTTTACACAAGACTATACGTTTAGCTCGCCTTCATTGGCTTCGTCGGTCGTTCTTGGCCGATCATCCAATGGGCGGACTGATTGGAAGGACTCAGCAGGGAGAACATTAAAAGAGATCCAACAAGCCCAAGCTGATGCCTGATCTTAAAATTCTTTCTGTGAATTAAAGGGTAGGGAACTATGAACGAAGCCGAGACAAGAGCGGAATATATCGATCCGGAGCTAAAAGCCAGCGGGTGGGGTGTGGTTCCCGATACCAAGGTTCTTCGGGAGTATAAGATCACGGCGGGGAAAATTCAGGTTGGCGTGGGGCGGGCAAAGCCCTTGATTGCTGATTATGTGCTTGTTTATCAGGGACAAAAGCTCGCGGTCATTGAGGCGAAAAGTGATGAGCTGGGAGTGGGCGAAGGCGTCGCGCAAGCTAAGAATTACGCCGAAAAACTGTGTCTGGATACTTCTTTTTCCAGTAACGGTAAAGAGATCTATCAGATTTGCATGAAAACCGCGAAAGAGGGATTAGTTTCCGCTTTCCCGACGCCGGATGAGCTTTGGAACCGTACTTTTGCTAAGCAAAACAACTGGCGAGATCGCTTTGCTGCCGTTCCTTATCCGGATAAGAGCGGAAGCTGGACGATCCGGTTCTATCAGGAAATCTCGGTCAATCGGGTGCTGGAATGTATTGCTGATGGGAAAGAGCGAATCCTTCTTACGCTTGCCACTGGCACAGGCAAAACATCGATTGCTTTTCAAATCGCCTGGAAGTTGTTCAAAACACGATGGAATTTGCGCCGTGACGGCCTTCGCCAGCCGCGCATCCTTTTCCTGGCCGACCGCAATATGCTGGCGAACCAGGCGTATAACGATTTTACTTCGTTCGGTGTGTTTTCGGAAGATGCGCTGGTTCGTATTGCGCCGGATGAAATCAGGAAAAAAGGTAAGGTTCCGACGAATGGAAGTGTTTTTTTTACGATCTTTCAGACCTTTATGAGCGGTCCGCCGAAGGATGGACAACCGAGCCCCTATTTTGGCGAATATTCTCGGGATTTTTTTGATTTTATCGTTATTGATGAATGCCATCGCGGGGGAGCCAATGATGAAAGTAATTGGCGCGATATTATGGAGTATTTTTCGCCTGCTGTTCAGCTGGGATTGACCGCCACGCCGAGGCGCACGGACAACGCTGACACCTACCGCTATTTTGGCGATCCGGTTTATATCTACTCGCTCAGGGAGGGGATCAATGACGGTTTTCTGACCCCGTTTAAAGTGAAAAGGATTAAAACCACGCTGGATGATTATATTTACACTTCAGACGACCGGGTATGCGAAGGGGAGGTGGAGGAAGGTAAGCTCTACACGGAACCGGATTTTAACAGAATTATTGAGATCAAGGAGCGTGAAGCGAAGCGCGTTCAGGTTTTTATGTCCGAGATTGATCAATCCGAAAAAGCGATCGTGTTTTGCGCTACCCAGGATCATGCGGCTGCTGTGCGGGATCTGGTAAGCCAGCATAAGAAAAGCGTGGAACCGAATTATTGTGTTCGCGTTACGGCCAATGACGGCGCGTTGGGGGAGCAATATTTGCGCGATTTTCAGGACAATGAAAAAACGATTCCTACGATCCTCACGACCTCTCAGAAGCTGTCAACCGGTGTTGATGCGCGGAATATTCGCAACATCATTCTTATGCGACCCATCAACTCCATGATCGAGTTTAAACAGATCATTGGTCGCGGGACGCGTTTGTTCGAGGGCAAAGAGTATTTCACCATTTATGATTTTGTGGATGCGTATCATCATTTTGCCGATCCTGAATGGGACGGTGAGCCTGCCGAAGAAAATCCGTGTTCGAAGTGTGGCCAGGTACCCTGCGTGTGCGAAAAGCAGCCCCCCAAGCTTTGCTACGTTTGCGGACGAAGGCCTTGCCAATGCGAAAAACCGCCGCCGCCCCCTTGTCCTAAATGCGGGAAGGCTCCTTGCGAATGTCCCAGGAAGGTAAAAATCAAACTTCGGGATGGTAAGGAACGTGAAATTCAACACATGATCGCGACTTCTTTTTGGAGCGCCGATGGCAAGCCTGTTTCAGTGGAGGAATTTCTGCACGGTCTTTTTGGCACGTTGCCGGAATTCTTCAAGAGTGAAGCCGAGCTTAGGAAGATTTGGTCGAATCCGATTACCCGCAAGGCATTGCTTGAAAAGTTGTATGAGGCGGGCTACGGCGCGGATGTCCTTGGCTCATTGCAAAAGCTGATTAACGCTGAAAAAAGCGATTTGTTTGACGTGCTCGAGTATGTCGCTTTTGCCATCCAGCCGATTACCAGAGAAAAACGTGTTGCGCAGGCTCAGGAGAGAATTTTTAAAGAGCTGGATAATAAGGCGAAGGAATTTCTGGAATTTGTCCTTTCCAAGTACATCGAAACCGGCGTTGAAGAGCTCGATCAGGAAAAGTTGCCCGACTTGCTTAATCTAAAGTATCGCAGCATCTCCGACGCAGAAAGTATCCTGGGTGGCGTCAGCCGGATCCGTTCGACGTTTTTCGATTTCCAGAAGCATTTATATGCCGATGCGGGTTCAAATTGATAATGCTTGAGATCTCAAAGCCGAAAACCGCCCCCTTCTCCAACAGCCAACGCCTCGACGACCTTTCCCATCCCTTCCTTCCCCGCGCTTTCAATGGGGAGCTTTAGCTCCTATGGACGCAGAATCTCTCTCTCGCGAAAAGATAGATTGGGTCAGTTTGATAGCCCGTTTTTGGGAAAAACAAATAACCATCGTCTGTGTCTTGATCGTAACCGCCGTTGTGCTCATCCGTTTCTTCTCAGGCGCGAATCTTCTCGAAATGTCTACGGGGATCGATTGGTTTGAATGGTCCATTCTCTCCTTGCTGTTAATGGGAATATTCTTATTTTGGCATTTCTCGCGGAAACCGCCTATCACCTCCAAGGGAAAAATCGGGATCGTTGTCGGAATTAGCTGCGAAGATAAAAAAGAACGGCAAAGATTAAAAGCAGATTTTGTGATGGCTTTAAAATCCGAAATCACCAAAGGCAATTCTCAGCATTTTGAAGTTCTCGAATTATCTGAATACCACGCAAAAAAAATAACTTCTCAGGAAAGCGCAAGAAAATATCACAAAGCGATGCGCGCGCATCTCATAATTTACGGTAATGCTAGAGTCAGAGGTCATCACGGAACAGAGCATTACGTGATCGATCTTAACGCGAGCATACTCCACATCTCCATACCCCAAGAAGTTAGTAATGCTGTTAGTCGAGAAATGCGTGCGCTTATCCCACAACAACGTCTTTTTCCGGTTTCTGATGAAGTAACGGGATTTTCCATAACAAGGAAATCTATGGGGTTGGCAACCCGTTATATCGTTGGAGTAGCGAGTCTTTTGTCGGGCGATATTTCGACCTCGTTTGATTTGCATCTTGGTCTTTGGGATGAAATAAAAAAGTGTTTGCAAGACGAGCAGGATTTTAAAGACGAATACGGCTATCTTAAAACAAAGCTGCCAAACAGATTGGCTGTGGAAGGTGTGATTCTTGCGAATTTCGTTTACAGGAGCAAGGAAGAAAACTACCTGCGAAAAATGGAGCGATTCTTAAGCGTGCTCCAGGAGGTTGACCCGGGAAATTACGAAGCCCATCTGCTTCGAGGAATTTATTATTTTTTATTTGAACGCGACATAGTAAAAGCAAAAGAAGAGATTCGCAAAAGTCGAAATGAACGCGATGTCTCTTGGCAGTTCAGTGACGCATTTCTTACTGCCTATGACGGGGATCTAGAGACAGCGCACAAAATATACAGAAGGGCTTTCCTCGGGAATGTAAGCAACGCAGCTCCTCTTGAGGTTGAAACATTCATTCAGGATGTTCTTGAACAAGAACCATCAAAAATTCAACTTTGGTATTGCCTCGGCATGATTAACTATTTTAGCAAGGGCGATTTGCAACTAGCAAAGCAAGACTTCGAAAAATTCATCGAAGAAGCACGGAAAGCAAATTCTTTTTTAAAATCTATTGATTACGCAGCCACCTATATCGCTGAGATAGAGAAAAACTAACCGTTTAGAACTTGCACAAATCAAAAGCCCTGAATGCTCGCACACCCGCGGGCAGCTTACAGTGTTATTTGGTTCATTGAAGTAAGCCGCGATTTCCTCTTCTCGATCCACTTCTTTAGATCGTTTTCCTTGATCTTGTAGAGACTTCCGAGACGGAAATAGGGAAGGCCATCCGCGAACATCATTTCGATCGTTGCCCGGCTTACGCCCAAGTATTTTGTGGCTTCGTTCAGGCTCAAGACGCGATCTTTTGTTGTGACACTGCCGATCTTGTTCACGACCTCTTGTTTCAATTCTGAAAACAGTTTTTCCACTCCCCTGATCGATTCCTTTTGATACTTGAAGTAAGTCTTCATGTCCTCTACCGCTCCGGTCAGAGACTTATTGAGCGTCAAAATGGCATGCTCTTTAAAGAACCGGTCCAGCCGGTCGATGTTGTTCCGGATCTCTTTGATCTCCTTCATGAAGGATGCGCGGTCAATGATGTTCCGGGGCTGTTCGGATAGCTTGTGCTGGGCCTCGCCGAGCTTCTTTTGCAGGGTTTGTTTGAGCCGGATGCGTTCTTTCATTTCCTCGATCTCTTTGCCGAGTTCGGCATTCTTCAGCTCTACCAGCTTGGGGTCGTACTTGAAGTCCCTGTTAAAACGCTCCATTTCTTCAGCCAGCCGCATAGCATTCTGGGCATCGTCGACGACCTCCTGAAAGCGTTCAGCCTCCTTTATGGATTTGAAGCGCCGGCTGAGCTTGATCCCGTTCTGGATCCATCCGACGTTAATCCCGCCACTAGCGCCTAGCGATATCATGCAACACCTCCTCTTTTGAGTTTTGACCTTCTCCCCATGATCCTTAGTCCTTTTCCCCGGTTCGAATTTAATCGAGATGAAATTTATTTCAAGCTTAAAAACCTTCACAAATCGTTCACACCCCTGTCTTAAACGGATCTCCCATGGAGGGGTGATCATAGGGCGACTGGTTCGAGGGGAGGGATAATATTTATTTCGAGCTTAAAAAGCTTCCCAAACCATGAACACCCTTGTCGTAAACGGACCTTCCATGGGGGCATGAACGCGACAGGATGGGGTGGAAACGTCGCAGACGGTGCCGCTGAAAAATTTATTTCTAGCTTAGAAAGGTTCGTTTGGTGTGAATGCCCACGTCGTAAATGCCCCTCCCATGGAGGGTGTTTTGACGCGGATCGCGGAAGCGTGTCTGGCGGAGGGGCTTCCGGGTTAGCTCAATGGGCTTGTGACGATGTTCGTGAAAATTTATTTCTAGCTTAGAAATGTTCTCAAATGTTGAACGGCAAGCTCTTAACTCCATGTCCCATGAGGGGTATCGCACCACAGGAGACTTGATTACGAGGGTCCGAAAGGAGCGGAATGCACCATGAACAAAGAACCAACTGAAGCAGTAGCCGCACAACAGCCAATTGTAAGTTTTAAAAACCCCGTAACATCCCAGAGCCATAGGATCCCCGGCAGGTTCCCCAAAGTCCGGTCTCTGCAACTGACCGCCCGCGATCTTTTGATCTTTCAGCTTTTACAGGCTGAGGGAGCGAAAACCTCCGCGGATCTCTCCGGCCAGTTTTGGGACAGCCACTCCAAGAAAGCCAAGGCCGGTTTCCAACGTATCCGGTTGTTGATCAGATTCGGTTTTCTTGAACGCGGCAATCCCAAGCTTCTCTATCTTTCCGAAAGCGCCAAGCAGATCCTTCCCGTGGCTCTCGGTGTAGAGGATAAGAAGCCGCAATGAGAGCGATTTCCCCGAGCACCTTCAAAAGCCCCGTCTACCGGGTTTACGCCCATCTCTCCGATGAAGAAAGACTCGACCAAGCCTGCGCGCTTTTAGCCGAAGGCGTGCTCCGTCTTGCTGAGAAACGCGGGCTTTTGAAAGGTCAGAAAGCCCCGGCGCCTCAAGCTTCGGAAACGGCAAAAGAGACTTTCTGAAATGAATTCCGCGCTACTACCCCCAGGGCTATTCCCTCGTAAATTTTGGCACAAAAAATCCCATACAATTTCAGGCGAAAAGCGTTTGAATTTTTGGAGTTTCCTGTGCTTTCGGGGCTACTTTGGTATGTATTCCGCAGGGCGTATATACCAAGGTGGAGGCGAAAGCATCGTAACTCGTTTGCCCGCCACGTTTCGTCCCTGCTGCTTTTGGCAGCAGTTACCGAAGACCACACTCTCTCCTCTTATGGGAGTGAGAGTGTGGTCTTCGGTGTCGAAACGTGGCGGGCAAACAGAAACGATCGGTTTGGAGAGGAATAAATAAATGGAGGCTACACCTTGTAAGAAAAAACCTAAGAAACAGAACTGGAAATATCTGGATGTGACGGAAAGGGATATCCGGCTGATGAAGCTGATCGTGGAGCAAAAGTTCTTAACAAGGCCTCATGTGATCGAGAACGTTTTTGATGGGGCTAAAAGCTATGCCAAGGTCCGGATCCGGAAGCTTAAAAAGTTCGGCTATCTGAAGGCGGTTAAAACCTTGGCTGATGAACCTGAAAGTTATCTTTTGGGTGAGGAGGGTGTAGAGGCTCTGAGGGAGGCTGGATACGTGGTCGGTGTTCGAGGTTTTAGTGCTCCGGATGCCCAGGACACGATCGAGATCGCGTTCTATGAGCATGACAAAAAGGTGACAAACGTGAGGTTCTTGTTTGAAAAACTCGGGATGTGTAAAGACTGGAAAAGCGAGAAGGTCTTACGAGCCGGTACGAAAGGCGAGCGGAAGGTGCCGGATGGCGTATTTACGAGGAACGGCAAAGGGATCGCCATCGAAGTGGAGCTGCATGTCAAGAAGGCACACACCTACCGGAAGATATTCGAGGTTTATGAGCGCGATCCGAAGATACGTTACATTTTTTACGTTTGCGGGGATGCGTCCGTCCGCGAAAAGGTCATGAAAGAAGCGGGCGAAAGATGGGCGGAGCGCATGTGCTTTGTGCTCTACAAGGAACTCATGGAATTCAGGGAGCAAGCGGTCCTGAGAACATGGCGCGGGAGTTTCGCCTTAAAAGAGGTGCTCTGATGGATGATGAGTCCTCCGGCTTTGGGGAGATCTTCTTCGTGCTTTGCTTGGGTTGGACTTACTGGCTTGGACGATTCTTGGCCCGGACGCTCCGGGATTTTTTGGGTCCGGCCACCGGTTATGCCCCGTTTTTTATCATCGCCATTTTATGGACGTATGATTTTATCGACTATGGCACGCACGGAGGCCGCGGGTTTTCGTTCATGCCATTCCTTGGAGAGCAGTTTTTAGAGATGTGGGAGTCCGGATTTTTGCATGGTTGTGGTGTCTTTATGCTCTGGGTGTGGATCCATTCTTTTGCGGCCAGCTTGGCTCTTTCAACGTGGGGCCTCGGAAGAAGATCCAAAAAAATCCGGGAAGCTAAGGCCGTCATGGACCGGCAGAAAAGCCGGGATGTCCTGGGGCTCGATCTTGTAACGGGTGATCCGATCCCGGTTTCTCTTTTTGATCCATCCTTCCCATTGCAGGTATTGGGTCCTCCGGGAGCTTACGCCCGTTCCATGTTACAAAAGGTGCTGGAAGCGGATGTTAAATACGGCCATTCGGTCCTGATCCTCGCTTCCGGGACTCAGAAGGACCTTCTCCGGGAAGTGACGTATGTGTTAAGGGAAAGAGGTTCCGAGCGGGAGCGGGCCTTTTTTTACTTTGCGTTAAAACAACCGGATCTTTCCGCGAGTTATTCTCCATTTTACGGGAAAGGGAGCATCGATTTTTTGCAAGATCACCTTAAGCTTGATCGGGACGGCCTGGGAGCGGGTCTCCTGGAGCGGCTGATGAGCTCTCTTGAAAAAAGCGGAAAACCCTACGCGCCGGATGATCTCCTTCTGCTCTTAGAGGATAAGCGCGGCGCCATAGCGCTTAACGAGATCGATCTAAATCGGGAATACCTTTGGCGCTTTGATTCTCTCCGGAAATCGCGCGTTGAGTTGGCAAAAAAACTCACAAAATGGGGAAAGACCATGCGACTTGAAAAATATCCCGTCACGCAAGGATATCCCCTGGACATCAAGGACATCCTGGATTCCGGGAAGCATCTTTTGATCGAGTTGGAGGAGGGTAAGGGCGCGGAGTTTATGCGGTATTTTCTTTCCCGTCTTTTCTGCGACCTGGCCGGGCGGATGAAGTATTCTTCTTCCGAAGAAAACGCCGTCATCTATCTGTTTTTCCCCGAGGAATTTGCGGAAGCGTATCCGCTCGAGCCATATCTTAAAGGGCTATCGCCGGAATATTGCCGGATCTTTTCATCAAGTCTCAACTCCTTTTACCGGAAAAACCGGGATGGGAGCACTCTCTTTCTTCCGGGCATTCCTGCGAGTTTTTGGAAAAGCGAGGAATACAAGCAGTTCCACGAAGAGATCTTTGAGGAAAAGAATCGGCTCGCGGAAAAAGGGGATTTCGGAACACTGATGAACAGGGAGACCGCTCGGGCGAGCCGTAAGCTGCTATGGGAGATCGGCGGGGGCCGTGTCAGCGTTGGTTTTATGGCGCGGTACGACCGCGGGCAAAGACAGCGGTGCATTGAACGGCGCTATTTCTATGTTCCGGGAGAGGAACCGGAGAAAACGGACTATGAGCCTTATCAAAAAAGGTTTAAGCCCGAAGACATGTTGAATCTGCGCGCCCGTGTCCTCAAGATCAAGGCCGACATCCTGCGCCACGATCCCCGTGTCGTTAGCATGATCCAAGACCTGAAACCAAAAAATAACGACCCCCAAAAGGAGCTATGATAAAATGTCAGACATTATGAAACAGCCGAAATCAAAACTAGTGCTTCAAGGATATGACCAACTTCTCTCCGGGATCCAGCGGCTTCTGGAAGAAGCCCGGCATCAGGCTGCCCGATCTGTTAATGCTATCTTGACCGCGACCTATTGGGAGATAGGCCGCCGGATCGTGGTGCATGAACAGGGAGGAAAGAGCAGGGCTGGGTATGGGGATCTGCTTTTAGAAAAGCTCTCAAAGGATCTCACGCACCGTTTTGGCCGGGGGATGGGTGCGGTCAACCTGAGCCAGATGAAGAAATTCTATCTGCTTTGGTCCCCTGAACGGATTTTTCAGACACTGTCTGAAAAATTGCCGCATGGAGAGGCGACCCGGAAGGGAGGGCAGATTTTTCAGACACCGTCTGAAGAATTGGGGAGAAATGAATTATCCTTTCCAGGATCGAGATCGGAATCGCGTAAACTCGATATCGGGGTACTGGCTACCGTTTTTCCTCTTTCCTGGTCCCATTATGTTGCGCTTCTTTCCGTAAAGAACGATCACGCCCGGAAATTCTATGAGGCGGAGGCCTTGCGAGGAGGCTGGTCGGTTCGCCAGCTTGACCGGCAGATTGATTCCCAATTTTATGAGCGCGCCGCTCTGTCCCGTAACAAAGTTGGGATACTCAAAAAAGGTGCTATCCAAAAATCGCAGGATTGGATGACGCCGGAAGAAGAGATCAAGGACCCTTACGTCCTGGAATTCCTTGGCCTCAAGGATGAGTATTCCGAAAGCGAGCTCGAAGAGGCGCTAATCCGCCATTTGGAGGCCTTTCTCTTGGAGCTTGGCGGCGATTTTACTTTTGTGGCCCGCCAAAAACGGCTCCGGATTGGAGATGAATGGTATCGTGTTGACCTTGTATTCTTTCACCGCCTTTTGCGATGCCTCGTTTTGGTCGACCTAAAGGTGGGGAAATTCACACATGCCGACGCCGGGCAGATGCATATGTATCTCAACTACGCCCGGGAACACTGGACTCACCCTGAAGAAAATCCGCCGGTTGGGTTGATTCTCTGCGCCAAAAAGAATACCTCTGCTGCTCACTATGCTTTGGATGGATTACCGAACAAGGTTTTGGCAGCGGAATATAGAACAACTCTGCCTAACGAGCACAAACTAGTCGAAGAACTCAACCGCACTCAGCGCCAACTCGACACGATGAAAAAACCAAAGACTCATGGCAAATAAAGCTCGCGTCCTGCCTGTTTTGTTTGAAGACTGATGACCTCTGCAAAGAAAAAGAAACCGCAATTAAGTAATCCCGCATCGACCGGCGGTCTCGGTAACCACTTTGAAAGCCGGGTTCAAACATCCTTTGTTGTTTTAATGCTCACAGGCGGATTTGCGCCTTGTTTACCCGCATGGCCCATCAAAAGGATAAAACTCCAAGGAAAATACCAGGGTTATGCGACCGACGATCTGATTGTCTTTTCGGGACAACCAAATAGTGGGCAAGAGGCGAAATTAATCGGGCAAATCAAACATTCAATAAAAATTACAAACAATAATGAATTCAAAGAGGTAATTCAGGCCGCGTGGAATGATTTTAATAATTCGGACGTCTTTAAGGAAGGGGTAGACATTATTGCCCTACTTTGCGGCCCTTTAAGCGCTACCGACACGGATGATGTCCGAGCACTGCTTAGACAAGCAGAATACGCGGAAGACGAAGCTGATTTTATTAAAAAAGTAAGTCTTGGCAAGTTCACCAGCGATAAGCAAAGAAAAAAGCTTAATGTATTTAAAGCTTGCTTAAAAACCGCAAATGGCAGGGATCTCACTGATAACCAGCTATGGCGATTTTTAAAAAATTTCCGGTTACTTTTTTATGATCTCGATATGAAAGGAGTAACCCTTTCATTACTTCAGTCTATTATTGGGCAATATTCTCAAATAAATGCTAATCCGTTGTGGACTCAACTGGCAGATCTCACTGCTTGGATAAATGAAAACGCAGGGGTTGTTACCATCGAATCAATCCCCGATGACATCCGGTCAATATTTGCGAAGAAAGTTACCGAAGTCATTCCTCCGACCTTGATTCAGATACCTTCTCTTACTCCAGTAACCGATTGGAACCATGCCCAGCATGCGTCCGAACTAGCAGTAATGAATCTTTTAGGATCATTCAATGAGAAATCGATGGCGGATAGAGCGATAGTAGAAAAGATTTCAAAACAGGATTTTTCAACTTGGATTTCTAAAATGCGGGAAATTCTCCAACAGCCTCATAGCCCAATTCATCTAAAAAATAGGGTCTGGGATGTCACTGGGCGATTAGAATTATGGCAAACGCTTGGGCCGCGATTATTTGATGACCAGTTGGACATATTTAAACAATGCGCTGTAGCAGTTCTAAGAGAACGCGATCCCAAGTTTGATTTGAAACCGGACGAAAGATTTGCTGCCAGCATTCATGGCAAAGTTCTGAAACATTCACAGCAGTTGCGAAAAGGCCTAGCTGAAGGCCTTGCCCTCCTAGGAAGCTATCCTAAAGCTTTAAATAATTGTTCAGCAGGCAAGCCTGAAACAATAGCGGTTTTAACTATACGCGAAATCTTTGAAAAAGCCGACGGGGTTCTTTGGGGTAGTCTGAATAGTTTACTGCCAGTTTTTGCGGAGGCAGCTCCTAATACATTTCTTGAAGCCGCTGAATCTGCATTACAAAAAAAGCCATGCCCGTTTGATGAGCTTTTTTCACAAGAAGGGGATGGCGTTACAGGCCAAAATTATTTAACGGGTGTGCTTTGGGCTCTCGAAACGCTTGCATGGGATGAACAATATTTAACGCGAGCGTGTATCATTTTGGGTGAATTAGCTTCTCATGATCCGGGTGGCAAATGGGCTAACCGGCCGGATAATTCTCTAGTTGCTATTCTACTTCCTTGGCTACCTCAAACCATAGCTTCCATAGAAAAGCGGAAAATCGCTTTACAAGCGCTCCGAAAAGAAAATCCGGAGATTGCTTGGAGAGTGTTCCTAAAACTATTACCGAATCAGGAGCAAATATCGTCCGGTTCTCATAAACCAAGCTGGCGCAAAATGATTCCGAAAGATTGGGATAAGACGGTTTCTCATAAAGAATATTGGGAGCAGGTCTCGTTCTATGAGGAAATGGCTGTTGATATGGCTAAAAATGAGATCACTAGACTAAATGAACTCATTCCTCATCTTGATCACCTGACAGCAGATTCGTTTGAAAAAATGTTACAGCATTTATCATCCGATGAGATTACTACCAAACCTGAAAGTCAAAGGCTCTGTCTTTGGGAAAAACTTCTTCATTTTGCTTCGAGACATCGAAGATTTGCAGATGCAAAATGGGCAATTGGGGCCGAAGCTGTTACTAAAATTGAGAACGTTGCGGATAAGCTCGCTCCAAAGAGTCCTTTATGTCTTTATCAGAGGCTATTTACTAGTCGCCCCTTCGATCTATATGAAGAAATAGAAAATTGGAAAGAACGCCAAGAGAAACTTGCGCAGAGTCGTGAAAAGGCGATAAATGAGATGCTTGATTTTGGCGGAATTGATGTAGTTATTAAATTTTCGGAAATGACCGAATCTCCGACTGATGTAGGACTGGCGCTTGGATCTATAGCAAAACAAGAAGTAGCTCCAGTCATTTTGCCGAATATGCTGAAAGCGGAAAATAAGAATCTTTCCCAATTCGCCGGCGGTTTTGTTTGGGCGAGATACCGAAGTCGGGGATGGGCATGGGTTGATAAAATCGACATGGCTGGCTGGACAACTCCGCAAATCGGGCAATTTCTGGCATATTTGCCGTTTACTTCGGAGACTTGGAAAAGATCAGAAAAATTGCTTGGAAAATCTGAATTAGAGTATTGGAATATCGTGAACGTTAATCCCTATCAATCCGAGGGCGACCTTTATTTGGCAATCGATAAATTAATCCAGCATGGGAGAGCTTATTCGGCGATCAATTGTTTGGATCGAATGCTCCATGAAAAGAAACAGCTTGATACGCCACAGGTAGTAAAAGCGCTTCTTGCGGCAGCTTCATCAACAGAATCTGCTCATTCCGTTCACGGTTACGATTTGGCCGAATTGATTAAGGCATTACAAAATGATCCAAAAACCAATTCCGATGATTTGTTTCACATCGAGTGGGTCTATCTTCCATTATTGAATGAACATAACGGAGCGACTCCGAAGCATTTAGAAAGGCGGCTGGCTTCAGAGCCACAATTTTTCTGTGAAGTTATCCGTCTTATATACCGCTCCGATAAGACACAAAAATCCGAAAAGCAGCCTACAAAACAAGAACAAGCAATGGCTCAAAATGCCTATCACTTATTAAGGGCATGGCGAACACCCCCAGGCCTGCAAATCGATGGCAGTTTCGACGGGAATCATTTTAAAGAGTGGCTCAAATCAACAAAAGAATTATGTTTAGAGTCAGGTCATTTAGAAGTTGCCTTTTCGCATATCGGAAATGTTTTGGTTCATTGTCCTCCCGATTCAGATGGGCTCTGGATAAATCGTACTGTTGCTGAAGTGCTAAATGGCAAAGATGCAGAAAAGATGCGCAGTGGCTTTCAGATGGGGGTCTATAACTCGAGAGGAGTCCATTGGGTGGATTCAACAGCAAAGCCCGAGTTAGAACTCGCTGCTAATTATAGGCAAAAAGCTGAAGCGATCGAAAACGGCGGCTATCAGCGTTTTGCTGTCACACTCCGCGGTTTAGTTGATTCATATATGCGTGACGCGCAACGAATTATTGAGGATCGTGACGAATGAAGGTGTAGACCTTATGGCCTCTACACTTCAGGTGATGGAACCAGCCTGGCTTTCAAAGGCGCTGATTTGAGTGGCCAGCTTGAGGTTGAGTGTGGGCGGTCCTGATCGCCGATCTTCCAGGCGCCCTTGAGGACCCTATAGAGGGAAATCGGGAATTCCACTTCAAAAAATGGACGTTGGGGAGTGTGTCTCGGGGAGCCATTCATGACGGGAAGCCCCTTCGGCGAATAAGCTGAAGGGGCTTCTTATTTGTGGGACTAGAGTTGCGTCATTGACGTAGCCGGTTTAACAAAAATCGGACAGTAAATCGGATACTAAAATATCTATAACCCGCTCCAATTAAACAGGTTATGGTTTTTTCATTAAAGCCTTACTCTCTTTTTAAAATCCGGCTTGTCTAAGCTCCCGGTTTACGACTCGATAAACCTGGTCGAATTCGGGCAGTATTGCGATCTGGGCTGAAAGCCGTTCGCTCCAAAGTTTTTTGAACCGCGCCTCTTTTCGCGAGAATTCTTCTCCCACAGTGTCCGAACTTCTGCCGCGGAACGTCAGTTTTTCACCGACGGCG
>JBAZER010000020.1:0-40048 GCA_041653795.1 Candidatus Omnitrophota bacterium | reverse complement strand
CCAAAATCGATGCGTGATCCGGAACTTTCCCTCCAACTCAAGCTTCTGAAAAGTTAAGACCGGCGAAAATTATACATGCGTTGAAACGGATTGGCCAGGCGACTTTTGGCCCAATGCAGGGCCTGTGGTGTATATGGAATTGTGTCCTTTTGGAGTGGCGGTAGATAAAAAAATAGGGTACGAGTTCTTTCGACTAAAAAAGGAGGCTCGTACCCTATGCAAACACTTAACTTCGAGGGACATCTTACAACCCGATGGTTTGAAAGTAAACGGCAATTCAGGTCCCTTTTTTGGGAAGATCTTCAGATGAAACTTAGAAACGAAACTAAATTCATGATCCAACAAATGCTTCAAACGGAGTTCAACTTCCTGATCGGAGCGGAACCTTACCAGCGTGCGCCCGGTCGTAAAACCAAAAGAAACGGCTCCTATACCCGCTCTCTTGAAACAGTTGTAGGGCGCATCGAAGAAATCCGGATCCCAAGGGCCAGAAGCCTCGATATCCGGTTCTCCCTTTTCGATCGTTGGCAGCAAGTTGAAGACGGCGTTATTGAGGCCATGCTCCAAACCTATCTCCTCGGTCGATCCGGCACCTGCGCCCAAGAAATCCTTCAAGCTTTCGGCCACTCCCGGTTCTCAAAACCTTTTCTCCAGAGACTCACCCATCGCGTTGAAAAGAATCTCCAGACCTGGCTCGACCGCCCCATCACCAAGCCGTGGCCGTATCTCTTTATCGACGGCATGGTCGTCAACGTCAGAGAAGTGGAACTCCAGCAGTGGTGCGTCCTTTGGGCTTTAGGGATGGACGAAAACCACAACACGGAGATCTTGGGCTTTGTGGTCCTCAAAAGCGAGTCCCAGGAAGGCTGTGAGAGACTTTTGCGTGATTTAAAACGCCGGAATCTTCAGACACCCAAACTGATTGTCAGTGATGATTCCAAGGCCATCGAAAATGCTGCGGCTATGCTCTTCCCCCACACGCCACAGCAGGGCTGCATGTTCCACAAGGTGAAAGCAGCCGGCCGGCACATTAAGAACTCAAAAAATAAGAAACTCTTCCTGCGAGACGCTTCGGATGTTTACATGACCGCCACCGGCCAACGCTCCCTGCTCTATAACCTGGAAGCCTTCAAAAATAAGTGGCGCACCAAGGAGCCTTTGGCGGTCCGTTCTTTTGTGACCGGATTTGAAAGAACGATGACTTATCTGCACTTTCCCAAAGATCATTGGCGCTGGCTCTACACCAACAACTCTATGGAAAGTTTGATCGATAAGATCCGGGATTGGACCAACAGATTTGGATACTTCCAGGGCAGGGGCAATCTTTATATCGCGCTATTCACCTTTATCCAACACAAACAAAAACAACTCGTCTCTATTGAAGATCAATCCGCCGATCTTCCAAAGGACACAATTTTAGTTGCATGATCTTCACTGTTGACCAACGAAGAGCATTACAGGCGACTGCCTGTCCCTTAATTAAGGGATGTGTCCCCGGAACTAGGCACCTACGTTCTACTAAGACTATTTATCCCTTCCAGACGCTTTCTTAAGTTCATCGAGGAATGCAGGATTGCTAGGATGCCCTAATTCTTCTGCTTTATGCACGTCTTCCCAAGCCTTAGCAAAGTCTTTTTGACCAAAATATACGGCTCCACGGTTGTAATAGGCTGCTGCATAGTTAGGATTTATTTCAAGAGCCTTGTTAAAGTCAGAGATGGCTTGAGTGAAATCTCCTTGGCCAGTATAAACAATACCACGGTTGCAATAGGCCGTTACATGGTTAGGATCTATTTCAATGGCCTTGGTATAGTCCTTGATAGCTTGAGCAGAGTCGCCTTGGTCGTAATATGCGATCCCACGATTAAAATAGGCTTCCGCATGGTTAGGATCTATTTCAATAACCCTGGTAAAGTCAGAAATAGCCTGGGTGAAGTTTCCTTGCAGTCTATAAGCGCCCCCGCGGTTGTAATAGGGCTCTGCATGGTTAGGGTCTATTTCAATGGACTTGGTATAATCGGAGATGGCTTGGGTGAAGTTACCTTGATTAGCGTAGGCATTCCCGCTTTGGTAATATTCATCCGCGGTTTCAGCATAAACAGAAGAGGTCGCTAAGAGGAATACCCCTATTAAAACGATCAACATTATTCTGGAATTTCGGCGGCTCATTTTTCCTCCTTTTTCATTTTTAGTCTAAAAAAAACCTTCGCGACAAGATTCCGGTAACTCGAAGGCGCGAGTGAATGGTGTGACATAACAGGATTATATCGCCCGCCCCCCGCCCGCGCGACCAAAAAACCCGCGGTTTTCTGCGGTTTTTCAATATTGATTAAAGAGGGACATTACACGGCACCGTTCCACAATGTCACAATTTGACGAAAAAGCGACATTGGAATCGCTTATTCAACCCACATCCGATGCCCAATCAGATCTCCCTTACTTGTGAAGGGCTTTGATCCAGTCCGGGGTGTATTTTTCGTATTTTCTTTTGACCGCTTCGGGCAGATCGATGTAGTTACTGATGACCTTCCGACAGATCGGAGAACCGCATTTGCATTCAAGCTTCCAGTTGTCGGCGGTGATCACCGAATAGTCGAACGTGATCTGTTCGTCCTTGACGATGTCCCGCATGGCGACCAGGAATATATCGCGCGTGATCCCGGCGTTCGGGTCGCATGAATGGTTGGTGCGAACGGCGGGCTCCCGAGCGATGATGTATTCATCCACGCCGATATTGAAGAAGTGGCTCCAGACTTCGTCGGGAATGCCCGTCATATCCGCTATTCTGATCCGGGGGCCCCTGAATTCAGCAATGATTTCATCTTTCAGGATGTCCCTCGTGGCAAATACCCCCGAGCCCATTTTGGATGTTCCCTTGACGCAAATCAAATCTTCCATGATCGAGCTTCCTTTATTGGCAAAATTGTACCATATCTAGCACGACATCGTGTTGCGGAATTGAAGAGCGTCAGACCCCTAGTCGGATGCTCTCTGAAGGAATTTTGCCGTTTTTTCAGCCCTCCCTGTAGCATTTTTGTGGCACTTAAGCTGCAAATGTCATCTTTTGTATAAAAAGCGACAACGGATGTCCGCTTCGCTGTGATAGATGGGTATCGGGACCGAGTTACGAACCCCTCAAAAATTATACGAGGATGATCTTGGCGGGCTCAAATCCGTTGAAATCGGGAACGGCGCTGGCGCAGGAATAGGCGCCTATCTGCTTGGCGTAAACCACGTCGCCGCATCGTCAAAATGTTACTCCGCAAATTTTTTCCAGCCTAAACCTTTCAGGCTTCTTTCCATCCGACGATCACTGACTAACATTTTTTAGCAATATTAATATTACTTTTAAATTATATTTATTTTGATTTAATTAAAATATTTTGATAGCTTATCCTCATGAAAACAACGATGCCCCGGCTAAAAACTCTGGCTACAATTCCCAAAGAAGCCATCCAGTCTAAAATCTATTGGTTGCGCGGGAAAAAGGTCATGTTAGACCGTGATCTGGCAAAACTGTATGGAGTACAGGTCAAAGCCCTGATCCAGGCAGTTAAAAGGAACCCGGATCGATTTCCCAAAGACTTTATGTTCCGGCTTAATTGGATAGAAGCACGAAATTCAAGGTCACAATTTGTGACCTTGAAGCAGGGCCAGAACGTTAAATACCTCCCTCACGCTTTCACCGAGCAAGGTGTTGCGATGCTTTCAAGCGTGCTCAAGAGCAAAACGGCAATACGGGTCAATATCCAAATCATGCGCATTTTTTCAAAACTGCGACATATGCTTGAAACGCACGGAAAGCTTAAAAAGAAGATCGAGGAAATGGAACGGAAGTATGACGGGCAGTTCAAGATCGTCTTTGATGCATTGAGGGAGCTTCTCACTCCACCCGAAACAAAACCCAAGGGTCCGATCGGGTTCCAGCCTTAAACAACGGAAAAAGGGGAACGTGAAATGGCAAACAGCTAACGAATCGTTCCCCGCTCGAATTATACCAGGATAATTCGAGCTGGCTCAAATCCGTTGAAGTTGGGGACGGCGCTGGCGGAGGAATAGGCGCCGATACTCTTGGCGTAGATCACGTCGCCGGCGTAAAGCTCGGGCAGTTCTTCGCTGGTGGAAAGGATGTCCAGGGAATCGCAGGTGGGGCCCGAAAGCGCGCTCATATATCTGGGCCCGCGGCGCAGGGTCTTGAACTCGTATTTACAGTGGTCGAAGACCATGCCCGAGAAATCCTGATAAACGCCGTCATTCAGATAGTAAAAATTCTTGTTGTCGCGGAACGCGCGTCCGATCACCTGCGTCACGAGGATCCCCGCGGGGCCGGCGAAAAAACGGCCCGGCTCTGCGATAAACTCGACCTGTTTTGAAAAAAGCGCCTTCATCTGTTTGCGGATCCCGGCGGCCATACGCTCGAAATTGATGCCGATCTCGTTTTCAAAATGCTGGATCGGAAACCCGCCTCCGATATCCACGATCTTGAGCAACATGTCGTTTTCCTTCGCTTCCCGGAAAATGTTCGCCGTAAGTTCCAGCGCCTGAAGATAATTCTCCACGTTCGTGGATTGCGACCCGACATGGAAACTCACCCCTTTGGGAATAAGCCCGAGGTTCTTTGCTTTCCGCAGAAGATAGAAAGCCTGGTCCGGTTCCGCACCAAATTTAAGTGACAGCTGAACCACACTCCCACGGTTCGCGACCTTAATACGAACGATCACATGCGCTTTTGGGAAATTCTCCGCGATCTTGTAGAGCTCGGCCTCGTTATCGAAGGTCATCAATCGCACCCGCCTCCGGCGGGCCGTGATGAGGTCTTCCCTGGATTTAATGGTATTGGCGAAAATGATGCGGCTTGGGGACACGTCGTGTTTTAAGACCGATTTCATTTCCGCAGCGCTCGCCACGTCGAAGTTGGCGCCGAGCTCCGCGAAGGTCTTCACGATCTTCGGGTGCGGGTTGGCCTTGATGGCATAGTAAGGCGTGACTTCCGGAAGAGCCTTTTTGAAACGGGCGAATTGCTTCTCAAGCACGCTTTTGCGGATGAGCATAAAAGGGGTTTTATGCTTCTTGAGCATTGTACGGATGAGGTTCTCGACCCCGGAGATCTCGGCCGGTTTGAGTTTGAGTAAAGGGGCCTGACCGCTGCCGTTCAGGGCGGGTTGTTTCATCGGATGTTGATCAACGCTCCATAAGGAATGTCGTGAACTGCCACATGTCTTTTTCCCCGGGGGGAATACTTCCGAACTTTAGATATTTTTTGTTCAGATTCTTCAAAGGCGTCCAGTCCGAGGGGATGGACACGAACGGAACAATATAAGGCACCGCAAAATCCAGAATGAACTCGTGATCGATGTCGTCCGGAAGAAGAAATCCCTCCCGCGGGTTTTCGATCATCCAAAGCGCTGCGGCGACGACCGACACAGCCACCTGGAGCGTGGTCGCCTCTTGGTGCGGCACGAGTTTCCGCGTTGTGTGGATATCAAGAAGCGATCCGCACCACCAGGACTTGAAATCATGACCCATGAGAAGCACGCCGAGCTCGTCCCGTCCTTCGGTGATATCGTCACTGAGAATACGCTGCTTTTCCTGCATCCGGTACTGGCGCATCCTGAGTTCATGCAGGGAATTGATCGCAGAGTCTGAGGGGCAATAGGCGTAATGGACCGTCGGGCGATAGACCGCTTTGCCGTTTTTCCATACCGTGAGCCGGTCGGAGATGCTGAAGGCTTCCCCATGACGGATCACCATGCCGTTGATTTCGCCACACGGCACCCACGACCGCACCCAGGTGTTCATTCCGAGTGAATTCATACAGATCTGATTCTTCGGCCCGGCCTTGTGGCAATGCGCTCCCGGCGGCAGGCGGCGCTCGTGCGTCCCCCATCCGAGCTCGGCCGGCGCCACGCCTTCTTCATAAAATCCTTCGATCGACCAGGTGTTCACGAATTCATTCGTTTTTTTGGGGTCACCGGTGATCTGCGTGTCGCGCTCGCTGATGTGAATGACCTTTACGCCGGTAAGCTGGGCAAGTTTCGAAAAATCCCGCCGCAGGAGCGCTGTTTCAAGCGCGTTGCGGCGCGGATCTCTCGGTTTTTCCTTGAGGATCTTTTCTGTGATATCGATCAGGGCCTTTTTCGTGAAATGCGACACGAGACCGGGGTTTGCGCCGTGATCGACGATCGCGGTCGTGCCTTTGACGCCCTTCCAGTGTTTTGCCATTCGTTTGCGAAGCAGCATATGACGGGCATAAAGCGTGTACTGGGTCGGGTCCGTGCGCTTCTCGTCCCCGTAGGGGTCCCATTCCTCGATCGAGGTGTTCACATAAAGCACTTCGTGTTTGCGGCACCAGTCGATTATCTCCCAACAATGGATGTTCCAGGCGAGGTCGATGATCATATCCCCCGGCCCCACGTACTTGGCAAGAAGCTTCTTGTAATTGGATCGGGTAACCTTGTCAAAAACGTAGCGTACGCCGCGCTTCAAGGCATCTTTCACGCGATGACGGTTATCCACGAAATCCATGATCGTAATCTTCGTGGCCGGCATGTCGAAGTGGCGCAGGACAAGCGGGACCGTGCATTGGGCCACGCCCCCGCATCCGATGATGAGAAGCCTGCCGCTGAATTTCACTTTTATTTTCGGAATGACTGCTTTGACTTTCGGGTATCTGAATCCGTCCATTTTTCAGTTTTCCTTAACGATAAAGAGGACAGCTTCTCCGAAGCACCGGAGAAATTGTTCGCTCGGGATTTGTTTGAGATAAGACAGACACATGATTCTCATTTATTCAAAAAAGAAATCAGCCCTGGCTCTCATTAATCTAAAAATGAACGGGTAGCCAGGACAGTCCAAGTCGCCATTAATGAGAAAAAAATAAAGACTTGGGCAGTGCCAGCCCCAATTCACGATGAACTTTTTAATAGAAAATCGGGACAGGGCGTGGATATTACATCAAATCTTTTTTCACATCAAGAAATACCCCCGAAAAAACGCATGGCACGAACAAGGACGGTGCCCGGGGAATTTTCAGGAACGGGGGTGGAGCTTTTTCCAGTGATCGGCATACAAAAAGAAAATCCCGGGTCCGAAGGAGACGAGCATCACGGCCAAACCGCAGGCAAGTCCGGCCGCAGTCCCGAATCCGGCACAGCAATAATCCCGGCTCCGGACAATAATATGGCAAGGCACCACCACGAGAAGCTGAAGCGCACTGCCCCGGAAAAGCGCGCGGCAAGTGCTCTTGATAAAATCTCCGGGTTCAAGCCTCCGGCCCCAGGTCGCGAAAATACGCGCCCAGAAAAGCCACGACAATCCCAAAACCCCGAAAAAGATCACGCCCGTGTACTTGAACGAAGCTTCTCCCTTCACAATTTCCGCGATACCAAGGCCGAGCCCGGCGATCAAAAGACCCATGAGAAAAGCGGATGCAACGACCTGAAAAACAATGGACCGCTTGGCCGCCGGCCGTTTATTCGCAAGGTCCACGGGAAGAGACAAAAGGGCCCACTGGTTCAGCATCAGAATGACAATCCACATCCAGTACTGCCAGCTCCCGAACAGCGCTACGGGATCCACTTTGTCTTTGTAGAACAGAAAAACAAGATGGACCGCGGGAACCGTCAGGGCTATGAATGTGATCGCATAAAGCAGCGCAATAACAAGCGGCCAGCGTTTCATGGGAGAATCCTTTCATTGTATGCAAGTACTGCATCGCCCTAGTTATCCTTAAAAGATTTATTGGAAACTAGGACAGCACTGATTTCCTATTATTTTTTTATAATAATCAGGCGTGACGGCTTAATATCAGCCGTCTACGATGACTGCATATCCTTTTTCTAAAAGCTGGTTGTTGAGGTAATCCTCTTGCCCCTTCGCGTCAGAAAGGAAGACGTCTGCCAAGTACCTGTCGTACTTGTCGGACTTGAAGGTTTTGATGAGAACCAACGCGCCAGCTTTGGCTTGCGTTCCCCGTTCCCCATCCCCCGGCATTTCAAGCATCTTCTCCACAAATTCTTTGGCTTCCATGCCATCGCGAGTTTGAATCTCGGGAGCGTCGATGCCTCTCAGTCTCAGGGTCTGAATGGTGGTGATCCCAAACCCCAGGTCGACGACTGCCTCGACCGTGTCACCGTCCAGAACCCGGGTCACCCATGCCTCGTATGTGTAGAGATTCGCTTCCTTGCTTTTCAGGATCTTGCCTTCTTCGTCCGAAAACTCAAGGACGTCCCCCTCCTTGAACGGGCCCATGTCTTTCACGACTTCGGCAAGGCGCACATAGTTTGAGAATCCCAGGTCGATGGCAAGTTCCCCGGCGTAGGGACCTGTTTTGGCGAGAATGATCTTGTAGGTCCACGGCTTCCCCGGTTGGGCCGTGAGTTTGATTTCTTTTACCGGCATTGGTGTCTCATGCATTGCGGCTTTGCGCTTCTTAACTTCTTCGCGTATTTGATCGCGGGTCCATTTTTCTTTTTCCGCCATGTCCGCAATCTTGTTTTGCTCCTTTACATCATTAAGCGAAAGAAGCTCCATATAATGGCTCCAGCTCAATTTCCCAGCGGGCTGGGAAATTGGATAGGCCCTGGCGAATCGAAGCATGTAACCTAGTTCGGTATCGCTCATGCCTAAATCTTTGGCAAGTTTGAGGAGGACCTGTTTGCCGTAATCGGCCCTTTCCTTATGCTGAAGGACATGGGCATCAATGAGTCTGCCGATCTCCCACGCTTCGCGCACCCGCTCCTGCTCCACAGCTTTTTCGACGCGGACACGGCTTATCGCCCGCGTCTGGGAAATGGCGTGCCGCAGTTCTTCATAGGTTTTGACTTCCGGCAAAGCTTCGGTTGCTGTAGACGATTGTCCAAAATCGTCACTGCGCCGCGCCTGCTCAACAGTCGTCCCGCGATTGGAACTCAGCCCAGGATTCCCGGGAAGCGCCGTAAGCGCGCTCTTATCATACGCAGTCCCCACCACCTTCTTGGGAACAGGCGAAGTTTTGACTTCCGGCAAAGCTTGGGGTTTTTCCGCCGCGGGGGTTTCGGCGCGCAGTGCCGCGGGGGTTACAAGGAAGAACATAAGAAGAAAACTGAAGAGAGCTGCTTTTTTCATGTTGGAGGCCTTTCTTCTAGTGTAAGAAGTACGGCGCAAGGCGTACGGCGAAAAAACTGTCGCGTGACGCCATACACCGTACGGGATACGTTGTTTCGCTCCCCTACCGGGTCGCTTCGCCGCGGATGAGGTCTTGATAGGTCTCGCGCTTGCGGACGATCTTGAAGGCGGCGCCTTTGACCATGACCTCGCAGGCGCGGGGACGGGAATTGTAATTCGAGGCCATGGTAAAGCCGTAGGCACCGGCCGTCATAATAGCAAGGTGGTCGCCGGCTTTCATTTCCTGAAGTTCGCGGTCCTTGGCGAAAAAATCCCCGCTCTCGCAGATCGGTCCCACAACATCATAAATCCACCCGTGCGCCTTTTCATTTTTCACGACCGGCCAAATATGGTGGAACGCATTGTAAAAGGCGGGCCGGATGAAATCATTCATGCCGGCGTCCACGATCGTGAACTTCTTCACGTCGGTCTCTTTCACATAGATCACCCGGGTCGCAAGAATACCGCTATTGGCCGCGATAAAACGGCCGGGCTCGAAGATAAGCTGGCATTTTCTTTTCTTGAAGATCGGGAGGATCTTCCGGGCGAATGCCTCCGCGGTCTGGGGGTTTTCGTCGCTGTAGATCGCACCAAGACCGCCGCCCAGATTCAGGAACCTGATCTTGATGCCGGTCTCTTCGAGTTCATCAATGAATTCCACGATCTTCTGGAACGCCTCGACAAAAGGGTCGCCGGTCTCGATCTGGGAGCCGATATGCACGTGGACCCCCGAGATCTGGGCATGAGTGAAACGCCTCGCGCCTTGAAAGATCTCACGGGCTTTCTCGAAATCGATGCCGAACTTGGTCTCGGCCTTGCCTGTGGTGATGTATTCGTGCGTGTGGGGGTCCACATTAGGATTGATCCTGAGCGAAACGTTCACACGCTTCCGCATCTTTTTGGCGATCACGTTGATCTGCTCAAGTTCGGGAATGGACTCCACGTTAAGAAGAAGGATGCGGGCCTTGATCGCGTCGCGGATCTCCTCCGCGGTCTTTCCCACTCCGGCGTAAACGATCTTTTTGCCCGGGCATTTTACCTTCCTGGCACGAAAAAGCTCGCCGCCTGAAACAATGTCGAGTCCCGCGCCTTTTTTGACAAGCGCGCGGAGAACCGCGAGATTCGAGTTGGCTTTCACGGAATAACAGATAATCGGTTTCGCGGAACGGAACGCCTTTTGGAGTTTGGCGAGATGGTCTGTGAAGGTTTTCTGGCTGTAAATATAGGCGGGCGTGCCGGTCTTTTTCAGGATCTTGCTGACGCGGACCTTGTCGCAGTAAAGCTCGCCATGCTTGTAATAAAAATCGTGCATCTTCTCTTCGTGAAAATCGGTCCGGGGCATTTCAGCACCTCATGGGCTTATGAAGGGGACAGGCATCTTTTTCTCTGAAAAAGATGCCTGTCCCCCTTTCGCTACAACGTCTTCTTCCACTCCGCAATCGCCTGTTTCACCCTCACGGGGTGCGTGCTTCCGATCGTCTTTTTGCCTCTTACGGATTCCTTCGCGTCAAAAAGATCATGGATGTCCGCGCCGAACCTGGGCGAGAACTTCTGCCATTCCTGGACCGACCACTCGCGGAGCCGTTTTTCGGACTCGATCGCATGCCGGACGGTCTTCCCTACCAGTTGATGCGCCTCACTGAACGGGACTTTTTTCCGGACAAGATACTCCAGGATGTCTGTCGCAAAAAGGCTGTCATCGTCAAGAGACCTCAAAATGGCCTTTTTGTGCCAGCTCGCGGAACCCACGGCAAGCGCCAAAAGCTCCAGGGCGGTCGCGGT
Source organism: Candidatus Omnitrophota bacterium (assembly GCA_041653795.1). Lineage (GTDB taxonomy): Bacteria > Omnitrophota > Omnitrophia > Omnitrophales > Aquincolibacteriaceae > Aquincolibacterium. Next base: position 29,122 of record JBAZER010000020.1, on the reverse strand, counting down.
CTTTTTCACGGCATCAAACACGCCGGGCTTGTCTTCCTGAAGATCGCGGTTGTACGAAAGCGGCAGACCTTTTTGCACGGTCAGAATGGCCTGAAGATAACCGAAGATCACACCGGCCCTGCCGCGGACCAGTTCAAACACGTCCGGATTTTTCTTCTGCGGCATGAGACTCGATCCTGTCGCGAATGCATCATCAAGCTCCACGAAACCAAACGCTTCCGAATTCCAGAGGATGAAATCTTCCGAAAGCCGCGAGAGATGGGCCCAAAGAATGGATAGCACGCTCAAAAATTCAGCGAGGGAACCCCGGTCGCTCACCGCGGCCATGCTGTTCCTGGCGACCCCGGCGAAACCAAGTTCCTTCGCAAGGAATTTCTGGTCGAGCGGAAGTGCGGAGCCAGCGAGAGCCGCGGAACCCAGCGGCAGGATGTTCACGCGCTTTGCCGAATCCTGAAGTCTTGACTTGTCCTCTTCGAGCATTTCGATATAGGCCAGCAAATGATGCGCAAGCAGGACGGGCTGCGCCTTCCTCAGATGCGTCATGCCCGGAATGATCATCTCGCCTGCCCTTTCAGCGGCGACGACGAGACTCTTCTGAAGTTTTCGGATGCCGTCCTCGATCAGAATGATCTTCTCCCGGAGATAAATGCGGGTCGAGGTGATGACCAGGTCGTTCCGGCTCCGGCCTGTGTGGATCTTCCTGGCCACCGCGCCTGCCTTTTTTTCAAGCTCCATCTGAATGAGCGTGTGAACATCTTCATACCGGTCGGCGTAAGCCGCAAGGTCCCGGCCCTTCAAAGCCTGGGAGACAGACTTGAGACCGCGAAGGATCGCCCTGGATTCCGCGACCGAAATAAGACCCACCCGGGCGAGCATTTTTGCATAGGCTTTATTGACACGGATCTCGGCGTCAAAAAGCTCCTTATCGGTCTCGAGCGAATAACTGAAACACTTGAGTGCTGGATGCATGTCCTTCTTGAATCTTCCGCCCCACAGTTGTTTTGCCATATGTTGCTCCTTACAGATCAAGCCTTGAGAAAAAACTCATGGCTCATGGCTCAGACCTCATGACTGTTTCTTGTACATTCCTTCGTACGGCAGTCCCCAGATCTTCATAAAACCCACTGAGGCCTTCCGGTCAAAAATATCGCCTTTGGAATACGTTGCGAGCTTTTCCTTGTATAAAGCATATTTCGATTCACGGCCCACACATACCGCGTGGCCCCGGTCGAGCTTGATCCGGACTTTGCCAGTCACGCAATCCTGATTGGATGCAAAGAAAGCATCCAGTGAACGCTTGAGGGGTGAGAACCAGAGCCCGAAATACACAAGCTCCGCGTATTTCTCGGAAAGAAGTCTCTTGTAATGGAGAAACTCGCGGTCCATGACGAACCCTTCGAGCTCTTCGTGCGCCTTGAGAAGCACGTCCGCGGCCGGCGCTTCGTAGACCTCGCGGCTTTTGATCCCCACGAGCCGGTTCTCGATCATGTCAAACCGTCCGACCCCGTACTGGCCCGCAATCGTGTTCAGATGTTCGATCAACTCGACAAGCGGCATCCGCCTTCCGTTCAGTTCCACCGGCACGCCTTTTTCAAAAGAGATCTCGATATACCGCGGTTTCTTCGGCGTCTTGCCGAAGGTTCTCGTCATCACGTACGCATCCTCGGGCGGCTCAACCATAGGATCCTCGAGGATCCCCGCTTCGATCGCAATGCCCCAGATGTTCTTATCGATGGAATAGGGGCTCTTTCTGGTCACGTCGATCGGGATCTCGTGTTCTTTGGCATATTCGATCTCTTCTTCGCGCGTCTTGAATTCCCAGTCACGAAGCGGAGCGATGATCTTGAGGTCCGGGTCGAGCGTCCGCACACCCACCTCGAGCCGTACCTGATCGTTGCCCTTGCCCGTACAACCATGCGCTACAAATTCCGCGCCCTCTTTTTGCGCAACAGCCACAAGGTGTTTGGCAATGAGTGGACGGCCGAGCGCCGTGGCGAGCGGGTATTTGCCTTCATAACGGGCGTGCGCCCAAAGCGCCGGCATAATGTAGTCTCTCGCAAATTCTTCTTTGAGATCCACGATAAAGGTTTTGACCGCGCCCGCGGCCCGGGCCCGTTTGATCAATTGGGTCTTGTCTTTCACCTCGCCGATAAAGGCAGAAAAACAGATCACGTCCAATCCGTGGTTTTCACCGAGCCATTTCACCGCGCAGGAGGTATCAAGTCCTCCGGAATAGGCCAACACAACTTTCTTCATTGGATCGCCCCCTGGTTAAAAAGATAAAGCAAAATGGCTTTCTGAATATGGAGTCTGTTCTCGGCCTCGTCGAACACGATGCAGTTCTTGCTTTCCATCACGTCGTTGGTGATCTCTTCGCCCCGGTGCGCCGGAAGGCAGTGCATCACAAGCGCTCCCTCTTTTGCATTTTCTAAAAGTTCCTTATTGATCTGCATGCCTTTGAAATCTTTGAGCTTCTTCTGCCGTATGGCCTCCTCGCCCATGCTTACCCACACATCGGTGTAGATCGCGTCCGCGTCCTTCACGGCTTCCATCGGGTCCGGGAATCCTTCGATCACAGCGCCCGTCTTTTTCGCGATCTGTCTGGCGAGCGCGAGAAGTTTGGGTTTGGGCTGGTACTTCCTGGGTGTTGCATACCGGATCTTCGCGCCGAGTTTTGCGGCAACAAGCATCAGGGAATGCAGCACATTGTTCCCGTCCCCCACGAACGCGAGCACAGGGTTCTTTTCCGCAGGGATTTTTTCATAAAGCGTCATGTAATCGGCAAGCGCCTGGCACGGGTGCTCAAGGTCGCTTAAGCCGTTGATCACGGGCTTTTCGAAATAATCCTGGAATTCGGTGATGGTCCAGTGCGAAAAGGTCCGCATAACGACCCCTGAAAGATAACGCGACAGCACGCGCGCCACGTCGCGTACTTCTTCCCGGACACCGAGCTTGATGTCCTCGGGCCCGAGATAAATTACGCCGCCGCCCATGGAATAAATACCCGCCTGGAACGACACCCAGGTCCGGGTCGAGGGTTTCTCGAAAATGAAACCGAAGATGTGGCCTTCGAGCGCGTCCCGGACCTCCTGAGGGCGTGCCTTGACCTTGGCCGCAAGTTCCATGATCTTCCGTATTTCCTCGGTGCTGAGGTCGTTGATCGAAATCAGTGATTTGAACATCTTATTTCTCCATTTTCCAGCAAAGCCGTCTTCGTCTTACTTTGTCATCCCCGAATGCTTCCGTCGGGGATCCATTTTTTATCGTACCACTTGACATCCTGGATTCCCGCTTTCGCGGGAATGACATACTGTTTCTTTTTTGGATAATTTCATAAAAACATTGCCCAGAATCTTCATGCCGAGCTTTATCTCTTTTGCCGTGACCGTCATCGGAGGCATGATCCTCAGGACATCACCCTGGGTCGCGTTGACAAGAAGCCCCTGCTCACGGGCCTCGTTCGCGTACGGCGCGGACGGCTCCTTGAGCTTCAGTCCCCGCATGAGACCTATGCCCCGCGTACTTTCGATCACGGGATATTTAGTTTTAAGTTCCGCGAATTCCTGCTCGAGAAGTTCTCCCATCCGGACCGTGTTCGTGAGCAGTTTTTCCTTCTTGATTGCCTTGAAGACCGCAAGACCTGCCGCACAAACAAGCGGGTTCCCGCCAAAGGTCGACCCGTGCATCCCGGCCGTGAGCACTTCCTTTTTGATCTTCCGGTTCACGACAAAAGCCCCGATCGGAGCGCCGCCGCCGAGTGTTTTTGCGAGTGTCATAAGGTCCGGTTCGAGATCATAATACTGGTACGCGAACATCTTCCCCGTGCGCCCCACACCGGTCTGCACTTCATCCAGGATGAGAAGCATGTCCTTTTCGTCGCAAAGTTTCCGGAGACCCTGAAGAAAATCCCGGCTCGCCACATTAACACCCCCTTCGCCCTGGATCGGCTCCAGCATGACGGCGATCGTCTTGTCGTTTACAAGTTTTTTGACGGACTCCAGATCGTTGAAATCCGCATAACGGAATTTCTCCACGAGCGGCTGAAAATCCTTGTGGAATTTGTCCTGCCCCGTCGCCGTCATTGCCGCGAGCGTCCTTCCATGAAAAGAATTCTTCATAGTGATGATCTCGAAACGGTTCGTTTCGCTTCCGTATTTTTTGGCGAACTTGATCGCGCCCTCATTTGCCTCGGCGCCGCTGTTACAGAAAAAAATCCGGGCCGGGAACGAGGCTTTGGAAATGGTCTTTGCCAATTCGGCCTGTTTTATGCTCAAGAAGTTGTTCGCGATATGAAGAATTTTCCGTGCCTGTTCCTTGATTGCGTTCACTACAATGGGATGACAATGTCCTAATCCCGAAACCGCCCAGCCCGGAAAAAAATCCAGATACTCTTTTCCTTCGAGGTCCCAGACGCGCGAGCCCTTTCCCTTGACCAGGCACACCGGCAACCGGGTGTAGGTCGGCATCACGTATTCGTCGTATAATTTTTGGACGTCGGCTGTTTTCATAAAGTGATTTCCGTTCCAATGCCTTGATCGGTGAAAATCTCAAGCAAGAGGGCGTGCGTGATACGCCCGTCAATGATGTGGGCCTTCTGGACGCCGCCTTTGAGTGCGTCGATGCAGGCCTTGACCTTGGGGATCATGCCCCCGGAAATAATCTTCTGATCGATCAACTGCTGCGTTTCGCTTATGTGAAGCGAAGGGATGAGTGTTTCTTCGCTCGTCGCGTCGCGAAGAATCCCTTTCACGTTCGTCAACACCATGAATTTCGGAACGTGCATGGCCGCCGCGATGTTGGCCGCCGCTTCGTCCGCATTCACGTTGTACATTTCGCCATCCGGTCCTTTTCCCACCGGGAAGATCACGGGGATTCTTCCGAATTCCGTCAGTTCCTTGAGGAGCACCGTATTCACCGAAGAGACATCGCCGACAAAACCCACGTCGCCGTTCTCGGTGTGCTTCACAACGTTCAGGATCTCGGCGTCATATCCGGAAAGCCCGACCGCAGAACCGCCGAGACGTTCGATGTCATGGACAATACTGCGGTTGAGTCCGGCCAGCGTTTCATTAACAACTTCGATCGTCGCCTTGTCCGTCACGCGCAGTCCGTTCACGAACTGGCTCTGAACGCCTTTTTTTTTCATGGCATCGGTGATGAACTTCCCGCCGCCGTGGATCAGGATCGGACGAATTCCCACATAGCTCATGAACACAAGATCCTGAAGCACCATGTCGCGTACCTCCTGGTAGGTCAGGGCCGCGCCGCCGTACTTGATCAGAACCTCTTTACCGCGGAATTTCTGGATATAGGGAAGCGCCTCGATCAGGGCCTGCGCTTTTGCGATATATTCTTTCATTTTTTACCTTTATGGGGTCTGGCTCCTTTTTTGCTCTTCAAAAAGGTGCCTGACCCCCTTTAAGAGGGACAGGCACATTTTCCTTCGGAAAATGAGCCAGTCCCTATGAATACGCAGCGTTGATCAACACGTACTTTGTCGTAAGATCGGAAGTAATGAATTCCGCGCGGCCCCTCCCTTTGCCGATCACAACATCGATCGTGTATTCTTTTTTCTGCAGAATACGCCGGGCCTTCGGAAGGTTCAGTACCCGTAACCTTCCCTGATTGACCACCTGCGCGTCGCCGAACCAGATGCTCAGGTTATTAGGGTTGAAATCCACGCCGCTCGCGCCGACCGCGGCCGCGATGCGGCCCCAGTTCGGGTTTGAACCCGCGAGCATGGTCTTGAAAAGCATGGAATTGGCGATCTGCCGTGCCGCTCGTTCGGCGTCCGTCGGTTTTTTCGCACCCGAGACCCGGAGCCGGCACACATGCGTCACACCCTCGCCGTCCGTCACCATCTCATGCGCGATGTAACGCATCACTTCCTCCAGTGTTTCGCGAAACATCCAGTAATCCTTGTCGACCTTCTGGATCGTGGGATTCCCCGCCTCCCCGTTCGCGAGGCAAAGCACCATATCGTTCGTGCTCATGTCATTGTCGATCGCCATCTGGTTGAACGTATCATCCGCCGCGTGGCGCACGGCCCGGCGGAGAAGAGATTTCGTGATCGCCGCATCAGTCGTGATAAAACAAAGCATAGTGGCCATGTTCGGGTGGACCATCCCGGCGCCCTTCGCGCAAGCCGCGATCGTGACCTTTTTACCGCCAAGCTCCAGCGATAAAGCGATCTCTTTGCTGGAAAGATCGGTGGTCAGGATCCCCTTGGCCGCCCCGTGACCGCCGGTTTCGGAAAGACGCTTCACTAATTTCGGGATCGCCCGCTTCACGCAGGTGATCGGAAAAGGGACGCCAATGATCCCGGTCTGTGCGAGCAGGACCTCCTGGGGAAGAATATCCAGGTATTTCGCAACCTCCCATGTGATCTCATCGACCGCTTTTTTCCCAATCGGGCCGTTCAGACAATTCGCGTTACCGCTCGTGCCAAGGATCGCGTGATGCTTCGAGGCATGAATGGCCTTCATCGAATAAAGCACCGGCCACGCCTTCGCGCGGTTCGTGGTGAAAGTCCCGGCCGCCACGCACGGCGTTTTGGAGTAAGTCAACGAAACATCGTATTTTTTCTTTTTCTTCTTGATCCCCGCGTGGATGCCGCCCGCGACGAAACCTTTCGGTGTGGTCACGGAACCGTTCTTCTCTTTTTTCCAAAAAGGCTTTTTCATCTATACTGCTCTCCATTTAATTTCAGGGGTTAGCAACATTGTACCGCAAACCCCTAATATTAATAATGCATTGTTCCGGTTTCCTGAGAGATATTCGCTCTATCCTCTCTTCCGTAGGGCACATTTAAATGTGCCCTACAGGAGGGAATAACTGGAGCAACGCATTAATAGTCTCGCGGTGCTAAAGAAGTCCTGCTTCTTCCGGAAAACCGAACCGGAGGTTCATGTTCTGGACGGCCTGGCCGGCCGCCCCTTTGACAAGATTATCGATCGCCGTGATGATCACCACACGACCTGTTTCTTTCTGGACGCTGACGCCCACATCACAAAAATTCGTGTGCTGTACATCCCTGAGGGACGGGTACTGCCCCGCAGGTTTGATCCTTATGAAAGGTGCGTGTCGGTACGCGCTTTCCAGCGTTTTCCGGATCACATCTTCTGTTGCCTTTCCGCCAAACAACGCTGGACGGATCCGCCCTCTGGCGGACGCCGTCGTCTGGGCATAGATCGTCGCAAGAATGCCGCGGTTCACGGGCAGCAGATGCGGCACGAACGTGACCTTCACGGGTTTTCCAGCCGCCGCAGAAAGTGTCTGTTCGATCTCGGGCGTATGCTGATGTCTGTTCACCTTGTAGGCGCTGTAATTTTCGCTTGCCTCACAGAAATGAACCGCGGCCACAAGCTTTTTCCCGGCGCCGCTGACGCCGGACGCAGCGTTGATAATAATGGTCTTTGGATCGATCAGTTTTTTCTTAAGAAGCGGGATAAGTGCAAGCGACGGCCCTGTGGGATAACACCCCGGATTAGCAATCAGGCTCGCCTTTTTGATCTTTTCCCGGTATACCTCACAAAGTCCGTAAACCGCCCTGGAAAGATACTGGGGCGCGACATGATTCACCCCATACCATTTTTCATAGATCTTCCTGTCCTTCAGGCGAAAATCCGCAGATAGATCGATCACGACCTTACCGGCCGCAAGAAGCTGTTCGGCCGCGGTCATGGCTTCGGTATGCGGCAGGCACAAAAAGACCACGTCCGCCTTTTTTTTCACCGCCTCGAACGAATAAGGCGTGATCTCAAGCGTGATGTTTTTCGCGACCGAGGGCAGGACTTCGCGAAGGGCAATGGGTTTTTCCTGCCGGGTGGTCAGGAGGGAGACCCGGACATGGGGATGGGCCAGAAGCAACTTCGTGAGTTCGGCTCCGGTATATCCTGTGGCGCCAAGAACCGCACAATTCAACATTTGTACTGTTCTCCATTTGATTTTAGGGGTTAACAGTACTATACCGCATACCCCTAACTTTATATATTATGCATTGTTCCGGTTTCCTGAGAGATATTCGCTCTATCCTCTCTTCCGTAGGGCACATTTAAATGTGCCCTACAGGAGGGAATAACTGGAGCAACGCATATATTATGCGGTATTGAGTGTGTTTTTCTCCTTTAAGGACATTACAGACCAGCGAGTTTGGTATTATAGAAATGGCTCTATCCTTTGTCAATTTAAGAAGTTATGAACTCGTACGGTGTAAGGTGTACGGCGTAACGCGAATTCTTTTCGCCGCACTCCGTACGCTCCTACACCTTACAAATTTTTGTTTCCCTTATAGCTGTAACACCAAATAGTGATTGATATTATGGAAAAATTCGGCTAGGGTACGCACATGCCAAGGCAAGTATCCCCTAAAAACCCCCACAGTAAAAGCTCTCTGCGTAATATTCTCGGATTCCCGGCAGGGTCTCTCACGATATACCGCGCCGCGCTGACGCACCCTTCCTTCCGGAATGAGAACGCCCGCATCACCCGGGGTCTTGAAGATTTTGACCGGCTGGAATTCCTCGGAGACTCCATTTTAAACGAAATCATTTGCCAGAAATTGTTCGAGAAATTCCCCGAGGCCGATGAAGGCATGCTTTCAAAGCTCCGTTCGATCCTCGTTTCTCAAAAAATCCTGAGCCGCATCGCGCAAGCCCTTAAACTTCAGCATGTCCTTCTGATCAGCAAAAACCTGCGCCAGAATTTCAGGGATTTTCTCAAAGCCAAATTACTCACGGACGCGCTCGAAGCGCTTTTTGCCGCGATCTATTTCGATCATGGTCACAACAGGATTGAGACGTTCATTTTGAAACATTTCAAAAAATATTTTGATCCCAAACTTCTTTTCCGGCTCGACCCCAACCCCAAAAGCACGCTTCAGGAAATAACGCTGAAGAAATGGCAAAAGCTCCCGGAGTACACGCACGTTTTTTCCGGCAAAGGCGTAAAAACCACGGTCTCGGCCGGAGGAAAACGAAAAGCCTCGGCCTTTCACAAGATCAAACGGGAATCGGAGCTCCTTGCCGCGAGGACTTTAATCCGGCGATTGCGGAAAGAATTAAAAGGGGGGGAACCTCGCGGCCGGCGACGCGCGTCCAAATCCTGAGCGACTGAAGGATTACTCGGTCACGAGTTCGTAGAGAAAATCCTTCGTCTTGCCGTCGCGGATTTTTTCCGTTAATTCTTCGGTCTGAGCCGGATCGGGTTTCACCTCAGGAGCAAGCAGGGATCCGGAAAACAGCATCGAGACAGGACCCAGGTGGGCCTGCGGGTTTTTCTTGAAAGAGGACATCATGTCCGGCAACAATTTCATTCCGATCTCACTGGACAAGAACACATCCAGCCGGAAGTTCGCCAGCCCGTCAAATCCGAGCGTCCCTTCGCCGTCTATGACATAATCCTTGCTTTTGACAAGAAGGTTGTCGGTCGTGACTTTACCGTCCGATATTTTCCACATAAAATTCATCGAGTCAAAATCCTTCAGGCTGGATCTGATTTTCCTGAGATTTTTGAAAGGCTCGATCGTTGAAAGAGTGTCTTTGAGATCAAAGGTCAGGAATTTGCCACCCATAAGCATCCACTCTCCCTGCCCCGCCAGGGACTTGCTCCAGGCTTCCGGTCCCCACCCTGTTCCTGCCACCGAACCTTTAAGATCGAGCACGCCCCCCAGAACTTTCCGGGCCGCATTCCGGCGACTCAGGAAAAGTCCGAGATCCACGCCGCGGAATTCACCCTCCAGGTGATATTCTGATTCCTTGCCTTTTAAATTCCATTTTCCTTTAAGATCGGCCTTCCCGCCGTAGCCCTCAAATTGAAGAGCCGATGCATTCCACACACCTTCTTCGTAGAGAACATCGACCAGGACATTCTTGAGGATCTGATCCTTCGGGCAAACTGTCTGAATGAATTCTTTTGCGCGGCCATAGACGTCCGTCCCGGCGCCTGCGTCCTTGCGCCGTAAAAGAGCTGCGACCGCCTGCCAAACTTCTAGAGGCTTTAGTTCTCCCGAAGAAACTTTTGTGATGACTTTCGGCTTTTCCGGAAAGCCGGAGATCTTCAAGTCGGCCACGACCGGCGAGCCGCCGATCTCAAACTGCATTTTCCGGCCTTCCAGCATAAGCGGACTGTAGTCCAAAGAAAGTGACGCGTTGCGGAACCCCGGACCCTCCGGGATTGTCCAGGAGGCTTTATCGAATGAAATATTAAAAATGTGTTCGGCCTTCTCCAGCTTGCGAAGGTCTCCTTTCCAATTCGCCATCAGCTTGGCATCTCCCTCCAGTTTGTAATCCCGGAGCGCGGGGATATATTGTTCCCAGCCTGTTATGGAGAATTTGTTCGTGATCAGATTGAGCTGTCCTTCCCCGGTCTTCAGACCCAGGTCCTTCAGATTTCCTTTCATGCTCAATTCCTTGAATTTCACGGCAAAATCGCCGCCAAGCATTGTTCCTTTTTGAAGCAGGAGATCAAAGCTCAGGTCTAAGGGAATGTTTTTGGGCTTTGTGAAATATTGCCCGTAGGAAAGAAGTACCTGCGCGAGGTCCCAGTCGAAATGGAGGGATAGATGATCCAGTGTCCCTTCCGAGGAAAGAACCCATTTCCCGGGACCTGAAAATCCGATATGAAAAGGAAGCGCATTCTCGAGACCCGGCCAATATTTCAAAAGATCTTCGAGTGCCATATTCGAACCCGCCGCATGCATGCCGCTGATTTCCCCCGTATTAAGTTTCATGCTACCGTTCGTCTCGATCTCGCCGAAGGGGAGTTTCACGAGCCCTTTGTGAAGCTTCAGTTCCGAAGTGTCATTGTTCCACGCGGCCGTGACATTCCACTGTGCGTCAAGCGCGGGAGACTCAATCCAGGCACCCTCCTGCGACATTTCGTAGGCAAGCCCTTTTCCGGCTCCGGCCGCGGTCAATTCAAGAAAAGCCTCTCGCGCCTTTTTCTTGACCTCCACAGAAGTGTCGATCTGGCCCCCTTTGAAAAAGAAGACCCGTTTTGGATCCGGTGCAGGCCCTTTGGCCAGGCCATCAAGCAACAACCCTTTGAGTTCCACAACCATGGCCCCGCTCGTCTTCTCCCAGTTCCATTGTTCAACGGAATCCAGCACCACATTTCCCTTTATCACAAGCGCATTCGGTTTCCCGGCCATGTCCGTAATAAAATGGAACGGGATGGGGATATTGGGACGGACAGCACCGATCTGGAGCGAGAAATTCTCGAAATGCACCGGATTTAAAAAATTCAGACCGGGAAGTGAAAATTCGGCTTTACCGGATTGCACATAAAAAGCCACGGGTTCCACTCGCCCGAAAAAAAGAGGCAGGATATTAAAATCAAACTGGATTTTTTCCGCTTCAACGGCGAGGGGATGATCAGAAAAGGTCAATTGCGCATGCTCAAAAACGAGCTGGGGCTGGGGAAAATAGCCGACCCGGACACTTCGATATTTCAACGAACCTTCGGTGAGCGTTTGGACTTTTTGAATCAGGGATTCATGAAGTTTGGCGGAGGAAAGCAACCGGTGTGACTGGAACCAAAGACCCAAAACGAAAAAGGCGAGAAGGAAGGCGGCCGATAGCAACAGTGCCTGGCTTTTTTTCATGGCTCCTGATCTCTTGCTGGAAGCGCGTCTCCCGAGAAGACCCGGATCAAACCCAGGAGAACACCTCCGTACGGCTCGCGCCGGAAAAACTCAGGACAACCGCGATCATTGGTTCGAATTTAACGGCATCATGCCCGCCGGATTGCAATTGTAATCGGCCAGGAATCCCTGGCAACCGGCCAGGACAAAAACAAGCGCGAGAAAAAACAGACCGAGAAACAGCGACCGCCCAAATTTTGCATTTCTTTTCAAAAACGGTAGTTTGGACAGCCTCAATTTCAACTCTGTTGAAATTGATAGGTATTGGGACTGCATTATCTCTTGGTGAACTGGAAGCTTCTGCGAGCGCCCTTACGACCCGGTTTTTTTCTTTCCTTCTCACGAGGATCACGGGTCATGAAACCGCCCTTGCGCATCGTGGCACGCATTTCAGGATTGAGACCTACAAGCGCTCTGGCGATCCCGAGCTGAATTGCGCCGGCCTGGCCAGCCACTCCACCGCCCTGGACGCGGGCGCGGACGCGCACCTGTCCGAGAAGGTTCGCGGATTTGAGCGGTTGTTCGACAAGCGTCTGGAGATTCGCGCGTTTCAGATATTTCGCGGAGTCCTGCCCGTTGACGATAAAACCTTTTTGTCCCGGGAAAACCCAAACGCGGGCAATGGCGGTCTTACGGCGTCCGGTAGCATACATAAGTGTCGCGGGAGTGGTCATACGGATTAAACCTCGATCTTAATGGGTTTCTGCGCCTTATTCCGGTATTCAACGCCGGGATAAACGCGAAGTCTTTTAAGCATCACATCACCGATCCGGTTCTTCGGAAGCATACGCTTGACGGCGCGCATGATAATTTCGGCCGGATTTTTTTCCATCAGTTGTTCGTAGGTATACGTCTTCAAACCGCTCGAATAGCCGGTATAATGGGTATAGATCTTATCCTCTTTCTTGTTGCCCGTTACATGGACCTTCTTGGCATTGATCACGATGACCTGATCCCCGGTAAGTTTGTCTGGCATGAAACAAGTTTTTCCTTTACCGATCAAAAGAGACGCAATCTTCGTAGACATCCGCCCGAGAGTCTTCCCGTCGGCGTCGATCATATAGGTCTTCCGGGCAATGTCTTTTTCAGTTGGAATAAAAGTCTTCATAATTTTCTTTTTTGTCAGTACTGCGTTTCTATTGATTTTATGGGTTCGCAGCGCCATACCGTTAACCCATAAAAATAAATGAAAAACGGTATAGTTTGAAACGGGCAGTCGGAAAGGCGAGAAACCTTCTTGCGACTAAAATACCTTGAAAAGTCTGGGGAGTATAACAAAAACCCCTTGGGGTGTCAAACTTTTACCCCTCTTTTTTTATCCTGAGGTTTCTGGTCAAAATCCCCGGGGGTAACACCCAAAGAGACAAAAACTGCCGCCCAAGTCTTTATTTTCTTTTAATGAATGGTGACTTGGACGGCCCCAATCTCAGCAACGCTTCGATTGATCGGTATTGGAACCGCAAGCCCTGTCGGGCTCGCGGCAAGGATTGCCGTCCCTTATGAAGCTTCTCCGGAAGAAACTTTTTTAAAAAACCAAATGCGTTGCTCCAGTTATTCCCTCCTGTAGGGCACATTTAAATGTGCCCTACGGAAGAGAGGATAGAGCGAATATCTCTCAGGAAACCGGAACAATGCATACCAATTTTCCTTAAAACCGGAAAAGTTTGAATCTGCATGAAAGCTAACACATAATCCGGATTTTTCAAGACCTTCAACCCTTCAAAACAGGTTCTTCGGATCAATATGTAACCTTAATCAGGGTAAGACCTTCGGAGGGGGCAGTCATGCCGGCAAGGCGACGGTTTTTAGCTTTAAGAATAGCGGCTATATCCTCGGCTTTTCGCTTTCCTCTTCCTACCTCCAAAAGCGTTCCGGCCAAGTTTCGGATCATGTGATAAAGGAACCCGTCCGCTTCCACATGTATGAGAATAAGATGCCCCTGTCTTTTGATCTGAAAACGTTTGATCGTCCGGACACAGGAGCTCTTTTCTTTCATGGCAGATACGGAAGTAAAGGACTGAAAATTATGTTTCCCGATGAAAGCTTTGGCGGCTTGCCGCATCTTCGTAACGTTTAAATGGTATGGGACATGGAACGCACGGCCCGCTATGAGAGGAGAACGGCAAGGGTGATTCCAGACCCGGTATTCGTAGACCTTGGAGCGAACACTGTAGCGGGCGTGAAAATCGGGCGCAACTTCTTGGATCTCTTTTACGACCACAGGCGGCGGCAAAAGGGCGTTGAGGCCTTTTTGGATCTGACGCAATTCGTGAGTGCTTGAGGTCCTGAAATTAACGACCTGGCCCTCAGCATGAACACCGGTGTCTGTGCGGCCGCTCGCAGCTGCAATTTTCATTTTGTGATTAAAAAATCCGGAGAGGGCCTTTTCAAGAACTTCCTGGATGGTCGGCTGGCCGGGCTGTTTCTGGAACCCGGAGAACATCGAGCCGTTGTATTCGAGGACGAGCTTAATGTTACGCATCACATCCCTCAGAAACAAAGAAGCAGAAAAACGAGAAACAAGGACTTTTCTCTGTCTCCTTGTCTCTCTGCTCCTTGCTTCGTTGAAAAATTCCCCTTACCTTGCTACTTGATCTTAAACGCTATCTCGGCTATTTGCACCGCATTCAGGGCCGCGCCCTTGCGGATCTGGTCGCCGGAGACGAACATCGTGAGACCATTCGTCACGGTCGGGTCCTCGCGCAAACGGCCGACAAGAATGTCATCTTGCCCGGTCGCCTCAAGCGGCATGGGGAAATAATTTTTCTCACGGTCGTCGATCACCTTGATGCCGGGAGCTTCTGAAAGCAGCCGGCGCACTTCGTCGACAGGGATTTTTCTCTCGGTCTCGATAAAAAGCGCTTCGGAATGAGCCCGGAAAACCGGCACGCGAACGCAGGTCGCGGTTACACGGATCTCGGCATCATGAAAGATCTTTTTCGTTTCTTTCATCATTTTGGTTTCTTCCTCGCAAAACCCGTCGGGTCCGATTTTTGAATTATGCGAGAACACATTAAACGCGATCTGATGCGGCAAGATCTGTTTTTTGACGGGCCTTCCGGCAAGAAAATCCTGGGCCTGGATCTTGAGCTCTTCCATGGCCTTCGCGCCGGCGCCGCTCGCAGCCTGGTAGGTTGCGGCAATGATACGCCTGATCTTCGCGACTTTATGGATCGGAAAAAGCGGCACGAGCATGATGATGGTTGAGCAGTTCGGATTCGCAATGATGCCTTTGTGCCTAGCGATGTCCTCAGGATTGATCTCCGGTACCACAAGCGGGATCTCCGGATCCATACGAAACGCGCTCGTGTTGTCCACCATGAGCGCTCCAGACTTCACGATATGCGGCGCCAGCACGCGGCTCACGGATCCGCCTGCGCTTGAAAGCACGATATCCAGCCCTTTGAAGGAATCCGGTTTTGCCTCTTCAACCTTGTAGGTCTTCCCCGTGAACTTGATCGACTTCCCGGCTGAACGACTCGAGGCCAAAGGCCTCAGTTCCCCGATCGGAAATTTTCGTTCCTCCAAAAGACCGAGAAATTCCTGCCCCACTGCACCGGTCACCCCCAATATTGCCACTTTTAGTTTTCTAACCATATTGTTTTCCTTCTAATGGATTAAGTTTACCTCTACTATCGGCGCAAAGGTCAAAGCGCAAGAAAAAGCTTTTTACTTTGTGCTAATCCCTCGCTTCCGGATCCAGTCCTTTTACAACAAGATCTCCGACCTCCGTGGTCGAATATCCCATTTTCCCCGCCGCGAGGCTTTTAAGCTTTCTTGCTGTCACCCATTTTACGGATTCCTCGATCTCTGCGGCAGCTTTCTCTTCCCCGAGAACTTCGAGCATCATCTGCCCGGCACAGATCGCCGCAAGAGGGTTGATCACATTCTTGCCCGTGTACTTTGGTGCGGATCCGCCGATCGGCTCGAACATGGAAACGCCCTGAGGATTCAAATTTCCTCCGGCCGCGATCCCCATGCCTCCCTGGATCATCGCGCCGAGATCGGTGATGATATCTCCGAACATGTTGTCCGTCACAATCACGTCGAACCATTCGGGATTCTTCACCATCCACATGCAGGTGGCATCCACGTGGGCGTACTCCCTCTTGATATCCGGAAAATCTTTGGCCCCGACCTCGTGAAAGGTGCGCTCCCAAAGATCAAAGGCGTAGGTCAAGACATTGGTCTTGCCGCAAAGGGTCAGAGTTTTTTTCTTGGAATTGCGCTTCCGCGTATATTCAAAAGCATACCGCAGGCAACGTTCCACGCCACGGCGGGTGTTGCGGCTTACCTGGATCGCAATCTCGTCGGGGGTCCCTTTGTTCAGGAACTCACCCTCGCCGACATAAAGGCCTTCGTTGTTTTCACGAACCACTACAAAATCGATGTCTTCTGGTTTTTTGTTTTTGAGCGGACAATCCACGCCCGGAAAGAGTTTCACCGGACGAAGATTGATGTATTGTTCTAAAGAAAAACGCAGTTTAAGGAGAAGCCCTTTTTCCAAAATACCAGGTTTTACACCCGGATGCCCGACAGCCCCAAGATAAATCGCCTGGTAACCCCGGAGCTCCCCGATCACACTTTCCGGGAGCACTTCCCCGGTCCTCATATAGCGTTCCCCGCCGAGGTCATATTCATGCCGGTCGAGTTTAAAACCATATTTTTGGGAGGCGGCTGTCAAAACCTTGTTCCCTTCACGAATAACCTCCGTACCGGTCCCGTCTCCGGGAATGACCGCGATTTTATATGTTTTCATAACGCCTTTTTTCTCCTTTTTAAGGTTGATATCTGAACACTAAATACTTTTTTTGAGGAAAAATGCTCCCGGGAAATTCGAGAGGCGGATTTTATGCTGAGGCTCAGTTTTTTTCGATTTTGAAAGGACGCCGTTTCACAGACTCGTAAAGCTTTTCGTATTTCCTGGCCGAAACATTCCATGAAAAATCGCTTTCCATCGCGTTTTTTACGAGTGCATTCCAAAGCTTTTCCTGCTTGAATGTTTTGACCGCGCGAAGCATGGTTGCGTGCAACGCGCCGCTCGTATAATCCTCAAAAACAAATCCGTTTCCCCGTTGCGATGCAGGCTCAAAGTTCTGGATAGTATCCGCCAGGCCGCCGGTTGCGCGGACGATCGGAACCGTACCGTAACGCAACCCGATAATCTGTCCCAGTCCGCAAGGTTCATAGTATGAAGGAATGAGCAATATGTCGGAACCTGCGTAGATTTTTTTGGCCATCTTCGGGTCGAACAGGATATGCACTCCAAAACACTTTTTGTTTTTCTTTGCAAGGTCCCGAAGAATCTGATGATACTGGTCTTCGCCGGTCCCGAGCAACACCATTTGAACGTCCTGCTGCTGAAAAAGTTGCTCCAGTACCGGAACCAGAATATCCAGCCCCTTCTGGTCCACGAGACGCGCCACAAAACCCAGGAGGGGGACATTCGGATCGACCTTGAAACCGTTCTCCTTCTGGAGTGCGATCTTGTTAAGCTTTTTTCCGGAAAGATTTTTCAGGTCGTACTTCGCGTCGATATCGGGGTCCGTGGCCGGGTCCCAATCTTTCGGATCAATCCCGTTGATGATCCCCGTCACGCTGTCTTTGCGCGCGGCCAACACACCCTCCATCCCGCACCCAAATTCTTTGGTCTGGATCTCGCGGCTGTACCGTTCACTAACCGTGGTCACGGCATCGGCAAATACAAGCCCCCCTTTCATAAAACTAAACTTGCCGTAGAATTCCAGAAAGTCGGACTTGTAGAATTCCCATCCCAAACCAGTCGCCGGGAAAGAATCCGGGGGAAAATTCCCCTGGTAGGCAAGATTGTGGACCGTAAATATGCTCCGCGTTTTTTGAAAAGGAACATAACCCGCTTCTGTGGTCTTAAGATATACTGGAATAAGACCTGTCTGCCAATCGTGGCAATGGATAATGTCCGGGGCCAGTTTCAATTTTTCAGCGGCTTTGAGCACGGCCCGCTGGAAATAAGTAAAGCGGCGGTCGTTGTCCTGATAGTCCCCCACGAGCGTTCCGTAAAGTTCCTCGCGCATGAAATAATCGGGATGCTCAACGAAATAGACTTTGACCCCATTGCCAAGTTTTTTGAAAAAAATGCGCGTGGCTTCGAGTTGATTCCCAACGATTAACTCGAAATAATCGACTGCGGTCTCGAGTTCCCATTGTTGGATGTCGATCGATCGGTAGCGTGGCAAGAAGACTGATACTTCATGGCCTAAGGCGCAAACCGAGCCGGCGAGAGAACCGACGACATCCCCGAGGCCCCCTGTCTTGGCGAAGGGGGCCATTTCGGAACTGATAAAAAGAACCTTCAAGGAAGTTGGAAACGCGTCGTCTTACTTCGCGACTTCTACAACGCAATTCCAGCTACCGAACGCGTTCGGAACGCATTCGACCGGCTCTTGGGCATTCTGCCAAACCCCGTCCACGAGGTAGCGGTACTGATAACGCCCGGCTTTGAGCTTCAGGGACGCCTTCCAATTCCCGGTCGCGTCTTTTTTGAGAGGGTTCTTGTCCGCTTTCCAGTTATTGAAATCACCGCCAAGCCCAACCTTTTTGGCCTGGGAGGCGTGGTATTTGAAATCGGTCGTTTTATCGCAGACGCTTGTACTGGTGCAACATTTTGTTACCCTTGCCATAACAAACTCCTTTTTTGTTTGTTTAATGGAAAATACACATAAGAAACTGCGGTAGAAGCGAGTATATATCAGAAAAAACCGCTTGCCAAGAAACATCTCCTCACTATAATGAGCGCCTTATGAGAACGTGCGCTATCTGCAACAAGAAACCTTTGACCGGTAATTCGATTGTTCGTCGTGGTCTCGCGAAAAAGACTGGGGGCATTGGTAAAAAGATCTCCGGCATTACGCGGCGCCGCTTCTACCCGAACCTCCAGAAGGTGAAAGTCCTCTTTCTGAATGGAACAGTGCGTCGCATTAATGTCTGCGTGAGTTGTTTGAAAGCCGGCAAAGTCAAAAAAGCTCCTTCCCGTCGCTCTTACACCGCTGCTCCAGCTGCTTAACGGGGCGTCGGAAGCTTCTCCCTGAATTCTTTCACAGACAGGACGAGTGTCTTCATGCCATTCCACTGTTTCGTTTTCACCGAATACACCGCCTCAAAACGAGTTGCGGCGCCGGAAGTCGCACAAAGAAGCATCTGCCTTTCATTAAGATGAGCCTGATAGTTCAGAGAACCATCCGTCAGTCCCACCTCATAAGTTTCTCCATAGAAACGCCTGGGCTTGGACCTTAACCGGAGATCGTCGCTTTGAAAAACAGGCCGCGGATTCCCTACTCCGTGTGGCTCCAAAAGTTCCAGCTCCTCCAGAAAACGGCTTGTTAATTCATTGAGTTTCAACTCCATATCCACCGCCACATGTCGCTTCAGCTCTTCGAGGGGAAGATTCTCAAACGCGAAGGCGTTGATCTTTTCACGCAAATGCGGGATGTTTTTTTCCATGACCGTAAGTCCGGCTGCCTGCGCATGTCCCCCGAATTCTTCGAGGACCGTTTCACAGGAACGAAGTGCGTTGAAGAGATGAAAATTTTTGATGGAACGGCCCGACCCGCGCCCCACGCCTTCTTCTACCGAGATCACGACCGCCGGCCGCTCGTACTTTTCCACGAGCCGTGAAGCCACGATCCCGATCACACCACGATGCCAGCCTTGCCCGTCCACCACGATCACGCGTTCACGATTGAAATTAACGGTTCGTTCGACCTTGCGCATCGCCTCCTGCGTAGTCTCACGCTCGAAGCGCTGGCGCGCCTTGTTCTCCTCATCCAGGATCTTTGCGAGGCTTGCTGCTTCGCGGGGCATTTTTGTCAGCAAGAGTTGAAGCGCCGTATCTGCGGAACTCATGCGTCCCGCCGCATTCAACCGCGGCCCAAGGATAAAACCGACATGGCCGGTATTGACTTGGGAAGCTTTCATCTTGGCGACCTCGGCCAGCGCGCGAATACCAGGATTTTTCCGTTCGGAAAGCATCTCGAGCCCTTTTTTCACGAGAATACGATTCTCGCCCACAAGCGGCGCGATGTCGCTGATCGTCGAAAGTGCGACGAGATCCAGATGCTCAAGCGCCGCGTCTCCGGTCAAGGCCTGACTTAATTTGAACGCTAGTCCCGCGGCCGAAAGTTCCTTAAAAGGATAAGAACAATCTTCCTGGAGCGGATTCAAAATGAGCTGCGTGTTGGGCAAATCATCGGCGGGCAGACGATGATGATCGATCACAATCACGTCCATGCCATGGGAGCGAGCAAGCTCTATCTCTTTTTTGGCCGTGATCCCGCAATCAACGGTCACGATCAAGCCAATGCCCTGCTCCCGTGCTTGGTGGATCGCGGTTTCACTCACGCCGTAGCCGTCGCGTTCGCGCTCCGGAAGAAAGGTCGTGTACTCACCGCCAAGTTTTTCGAGCGTTCGGGCCAGGACCGCGACGCTGGTGATCCCATCGACATCGTAGTCGCCGTGGATCAGGATTTTCTCGCGGACATGAACAGATTTTTCAATGCGGGCTTTTACTTCCTCCATACTTTTCATCAGGAATGGATCGTGGAGCGAGGAAAGGCCGGCGAAGAGAAAGGACTTGATCTCGGAATCACTTGTGAAACCGCGTCGAGTAAGGAGCTTACGGAATGCGGGGGAAAAATCCTGAGTTTGTTTTAACAACGTTGTTTTTTCCTTAATGCAAAAAGGGGACAGGCTGAATTTTTTATATAATGTAAAAAATTCAGCCTGTCCCCTTTATTTAATACCTCATCTATTATTTATGGGCTTTCCAGTCCACGACCAAAGCCGAGGCCACAAAAACGGTAGAATACGTTCCAATCATAAATCCGATGGTCAGGATGAACGCAAAATCTGCGATCGCGGGGCCGCCGAAGAAAAGAAGTGAAAAGGCCCCGAACAGTACGGTCAAGGTCGTCAAGGCCGTCCGGCTTAAACATTGATTAAGGCTCAGGTTCACAATATCCACAAACGGCGTCTTGCGCATCAGCTTGAGATTGTCCCGGACTCGATCAAAAATCACGATGGTATCGTTAACGGAAAAACCGATGATCGTCATGATCGCCGCCACCGTCGCGAGGTTGATCTCACGTCCACTAAGCGCATAAACACCAAAAGAAAAAAGGGTATCATGCACAAGCGCAATTACGGCCGCTGTGGCGAACTTCCATTCGAATCGCCACCCAACATAGATCAGAATCCCGAGCCATGACCAGACGATGGCCCAGAAAGCCTTGTCACGGAGACTGCCGCTCACCGAAGGACCTACCTGATCGACTTTTTGGATCTCAAATGCGCCCTTGCCCACGATCGCCTCCGCGGCCGCACTCACTTTGGAAGGATTCCCTTCCGCCATTTTGACAATATACTGATGGCTTTTGGCGTCTCCAATATGCTGAAGCGTCAGGGACTTGAGCCCCTGTTTCTCGAGTTGGGACCTGAATTTAGCCTGATCCAGATCCTTTTTGAACTCCACCTGGACCAACGTGCCCCCTGTAAACTCCACGCCATAGTTCTCCGTCCCGCGTGCCGTAAGGGCAAAGATCCCGAGCCCCAAACAGACCACTGAAAACCCGTAAGCCCAAAAACGGCCTTTCAGGAATGCGATGTTCGGGCTTTTAAAAAGCTCCAGCATTTTGAAAACTTTGTTCGGGTTCTTTTTCACGACATAGTCGAACACAACACGCGTCACGAAGATCGACGAGAACAGGCTCGCGATAAGACCAATCGAGAGCGTCACGGCAAAACCCTGAATCGGTCCGGTCCCGAAAATAAAAAGCAGAAGCGCAGTGATCAGGGTCGTCACATTTGAATCAAGAATCGCGGAAAAAGCACGGTGAAAGCCTGCCGACACCACGGCGCGCGCGGTCTTCCCCGTTGCCGTTTCTTCACGCATTCTCTCGAAAATCAGGACGTTCGCGTCCACGGCCATGCCGACCGACAGAATGAACCCTGCGATACCGGGAAGGGTCAGGGTCGATCCCATGGTCGCCATGCTGCCAACCACGAGAATCACATAAACAAGCAACCCAAGATTGGCGATCCACCCGCAAAATAAATAATAAAGCGGCATGAACACCACGACGAAGAGCACGCCAAAAAAACTGGCGCGGATGCCGCTTTCGATGGAATCTTTACCGAGACTCGGCCCGATCGTTCTTTCTTCCACAACCGTCACCGGTGCGGGCAATGCGCCGGCGCGAAGCACAAGAGCCAGGTCACTTGCCTCCGAGGCCTTAAAATTCCCGGAGATCTGGGCCTTGCCGTTCGGGATCCTGTCACGGATCACCGGCGCTGAATAAACCTGTCCGTCCATCACGATTGCAAGACGCTTGCCGATATTCTGAAATGTGACTCTGTCGAAGATCTTTCCGCCTTCACGGTCGAGTGTCAGCTGAACGATCGCAGAACCGTATTGGTCGAACCCCACGGAAGCAGTCGTCAGGTGCTCCCCGGTCAGCACAGGCTGCAATGCGAGTAGAACCATTTCCTCGTTCGGACTTCCCTTGACCTTCTTGTATTCAAATCCCGGAGGGATCGTCCCTGCATCCGCCTTCTGGATCAGGTCTACATCTTCCGACACGATCTTGAATTCCAGATGGGCCGCCTTGCCGGCAATCTCCTTGGCACGTTCACGATCGGTCACACCCGGCAGTTTCACCACGACCTGGTTCTTGCCCTGTGTGGTGATCTCCGGTTCCTTGACGCCGAACTCATCGATACGGTTGCGGATAATCTCCGCTACGCGCGCAGTCACGTCCTTGCGCGCTTCCTCCGGGACCTTGTCCATATCGACCTGGAGGAGCAGTTGGACACCGCCTTGGAGATCGAGACCAAGATTGATCTTCTTATCCAGAGGATAGGCCTTCCAGATAGAAAAGACGACAAGCCCGATGATCAGTAATACTTTCCACTTATAATATTTGTCCATACAGTTTCACGCTCCCGTTGATAGCTTTATTTATTGGCGCAACCCAGCGATCGCGCTTTTAAGAACTTCCATCTTGGTTTCTGAACCTCCGACCGTAAGGACCACATAATCATCCTGGAGACTTGAGACCGTTCCAAGGATACCGCCCGTCGTAACCACCTTGTCCCCCTTCTTGAGCTGGGTGATCATGGTCTGAAGAGCCTTCTGCTTTTTCTGTTGGGGCCGGATGAGCAGGAAATAAAAGATCACGAACATGAGAATGATAGGCATGAACTGAACCAAAGGATTGACCTGCGGTGCTCCCTCAACGGCATCAGCGGCATAAGCGACAGATTCAAACATTTTTTCCTTTCGAGCGAGCAGCGACAAGTTACCGGCGGTCTACTTTCCGAACGCCGTGCTTTCTCTGCCGCACGCTATCTTGTGTGTGGATCAAACCGGTTTAAAAATTGCTTTTTGAACTGCAGGAACTGGCTTTTCCGTATCTTTTCCCGCATCGACTTTACTAAGTTTACGAAAAAATGGACATTATGCAAGGTAATCAATTCGGCGCCCAGGATCTCGTGGCTATTCACTAAATGCCGCAAATACGCCCTTGAAAAATTCCGGCAGGTATAGCAATCACAGTCCCTTTGTACCGGCCTGGCATCTTCCTTGTATCTTGTGTTCCGGATGACCACAAGCCCGTCACTTGTGAACGCTGTCCCATTCCGCCCATAGCGCGTCGGGTTCACGCAATCGAACATATCCGCGCCGCGCTCCACAGCCTCGAAAAAATCAACCGGAGTGCCAACTCCCATTAGATAACGAGGCTTGTCCGTGGGCATTCTCGGCAAAATATCCGTGAGGGCTTCAAGCATCTCGGGTTTGGGCTCTCCGACGCTCAAGCCGCCGAGTGCGTATCCGTCAAAACCGATCTCAAGCGTCCGTTTCAGGGATTCCCTTCTCAGGTCCTTGAACGTCCCGCCTTGAATAATCCCAAAGAGCGCCTGCGATTTGAGCTTGTGACATTTCTTGGCTCTTGCCGACCACCGCAGGGTTATATTAACGGCCTTTTCGATTGAGGGTTTATCTTTGCTCGCGGCCGGACATTCGTCGAAGATCATGGCAATGTCGCTCCCAAGCACTTGCTGGATTTCCATCACTTTCTCCGGCGTTAAAAATATCTCCCGTCCGTCGAAATAGGAATTGAATTTCACCCCCTCTTCGGAGATACTCCGCAATTTACTTAGGGAGAATACCTGATACCCGCCGCTATCCGTGAGAATCGGCCGGTCCCACGCCATGAATTTGTGGAGCCCTTTGAGTTTTTTGATGACTTCAAGACCCGGACGAATAAAAAGATGATAGGCATTCGAGAGAATGATCTCGGTCCCGGATTCTTTCAGATCGCGCGGCAAGACCGCTTTGACCGTCCCTTGAGTCCCCACCGGCATGAAGACAGGCGTCTCGAATGTCCCGTGCGCCGTTGTCATCTTTCCGACCCGCGCCTCACATTTTTTTGTCCTTCGCGATGAACTTAAATCCGAATTTTTTCATTTTTATCCCGTTTTAAATAATGAACATAGCGTCCCCGCCCTGATTTTAATCAAAACCTTAAGGAAATCAGGACGGCTCGCTATATTTAAGAAATCAACATGGCGTCGCCATACGATGCAAAGCGATAGTCCAAATTAAGAGCGGTATTATACGCGGCCATGAGTTTTTCATAACCTAAAAATGCCGAGACCATGGCGAGAAGCGTGCTTTTAGGCATATGGAAATTGGTGACCAAGCCATCCACGATCCTGAAATGGTATGGCGGATAGATAAAAATAGAGGTCTTGCCGTTTTGCGCGATCAGTTCCCCCTCCCGGTTCACGGAAGATTCCAAAGCACGGACGCAAGTCGTACCGCACACGATGACGCGCCGTCCCGCATGCTTCGCCGTGTTGATCTTGTGCGCGGTTTCAACGGAAATCTCAAATTCTTCCTCGAACATTTTATGCCCTTCGACATGCTCCACCGTGATCGGCTGAAAAGTTCCGTAACTCACGTGAAGCGTCACATCCACAATCTCGACGCCTATCCTGGTAAGTTTTTCGAGAAGTATCTTGTCAAAATGAAGTCCCGCAGTCGGCGCCGCCACGGCCCCTTCTTCTTTCGCGAAGACAGTCTGATAATTTTCGCAATCCGCAGGTTGGTCCGGTCGATTTATGTAAGGCGGGAGCGGGATATGACCAAGCGCGTTCAGTTTCCCTTTGATATCTGTCCCGCGGAATAGCAGTAACCGTTTTCCGGTGTCGGGGACCGGGTTGTTCAGGACTTCCGCCTCAAGGGTCATTCCATTTTGGGAGAACGCGAGAACGCTTCCATCACCAACACGCCCGCCGGGTTTGAGCAATGCCTCCCAAACATTATTTCCAAGATCTTTCAGAAGCAGGGCCTCCACTTTTCCGCCTGTGGCTCTTCTGCCAAAAAGTCGCGCGCGTAAAACCTTGGTGTTATTGAGAACAAGGAGATCTGTTGGTTTTAGAAGCTCCGGGAGATCACGAAAGACCCGGTGTGTGCATTTGCCGGTTTTTTTGTCCACGCACAAAAGCTTCGCGGCAGGCCTGTCTTCCGCTGGGAAGAGAGCAATTTTTGCCTTGGGTAAGGAATAATCAAGATCCGAAAGGCGCATAGGCTAGAAACAACAAACAAGAGACCACAGACCAAAGACCGAACAAATATCGCAAATCTCGAGTCTTGCGCCTCTTGTCCAAAACTTCATAAAATTCATTGTTTTAAATACCGGACGGCTTGAAAAATAGAACTGGCAAAAACAAGTTGCCGGGGCAGATCAAAATGCGGATCTTTTTTCAACACATTGAGAAGTGAGCCGAGTTTCTTTCCCAAAATGATAATGGGTTTTTTGAGCAACCTGCGGTTCGTCATTTCCAGGATCACAAAAAGTTCGGTAAGCGTGCCGGTCGCGCCGTCCAAAAAAACATACGCATCTCCTCTTTCGACAAGCTTGAAAAGACGGCTTTGCCAACAGGGCATCTTGATCTCGGCATCAACAAGAGGGTTTGCTTTTTTCGAAGCCCCACGGATCGTCACGCCGATATTTCGGCCTTTTACTTTTCGAGAACCTTTTGCGACCGCCTCCATGACGCCGCCGAACCCGCCATGAAACACTGTGAACCCTTCTTGAGCGAGAGCCTGCCCGAGCCTTACGGCCTGTTGATAAACAGGATCATTCTCGCGGACTTTGCCGCTCCCGAGAACGCTGACCCGCCGGATTATCTTTTTTTTCAGCTGGCGGGGTCCGGCTTTTTTTGCAGCACCTGTAAGTGCGTCTGTTCTGCAGATGGCGCGGCGGATACCTTTTTTAGGACTTCGCGGCATTTTCGACT
Source organism: Candidatus Omnitrophota bacterium (assembly GCA_041653795.1). GTDB lineage: Bacteria > Omnitrophota > Omnitrophia > Omnitrophales > Aquincolibacteriaceae > Aquincolibacterium. Next base: position 3,144 of record JBAZER010000020.1, on the reverse strand, counting down.
CTTTCGCCTTTGAGGATCTCGGGAACAGGATTGGCATCGATGCGAAGGCCGCCGTCATGCTCGATTTTTAAAGTGTAAATGGTGCCCGGAAGGAACATGGAGCCGGGAGCTTCGATCTGCGCGTTCTTGATCCCGGTATGTTCGCGCTTCTTGGGATCGAGCGCATAGTCCCAGAACTCCCGCCACAGTTTCTGCTCGAATTCATTCGTTTTTTCTGAAATCTGATAACCCCCCGGGACTTCATTTGCTTGGGTGATATCAAATTCCTGAGTCCTCGACCCGTCTAGCACAAACGCTTTCATAAAAAACGCGGCGCTTTTGCCCCGCAAACGGTCCCCGGCCTCGATCAGCCTGTCGCTGAACCGGATTACAAGGGATTGAAACTGGATAATGTTGCCTTCGAATGTAAAGTACTTCGGCTCAAGCGGTTTCCCCTGGGCGTCATATTCCAGGAACTTGATCGTGGTCTTGATCTTTTTCGCGGTTTCATCGAATTCACTTTTTGTGACAAGCACATCCGCCATGCGCGTTTCCGCGTGAAGCCGCTCGATCACCTTGCGTAATACGCGTTCTTTTTTAATCCATTGACTCACACCGACCCCGGCCAGCACCACTGCAACCGCCAAGATCCCGATTGAAACCATGTTGAATATTTTTGAAGTTTTCATGGTACAATTCCCGCTGTTTTCCTTAACTGATCGATGCGCCAGCACCACAGGCTTTTTGCAGTCCTTTAGGACGGTGCTGGACGCAAACCTTGGATTTATCCAAAAAATAACGTAGGATGCGGTCACCGTACGAAGCCCTCCTTAAGCTTCGACGGTGCCGTACTAAATCAACAAGATTTAGTGCGCCCGTAGCTCAATTGGATAGAGCGTCAGCCTCCGGAGCTGAAGGTTGCTGGTTCGATTCCAGTCGGGCGCGAATTTGCAGTTCCCCGCCACAAAGCATTGGCGGATCCGTCCAAACTGCATTTAGGACGGATTCGCCGTGCAGTTTGGCGGAGACCCTGCCCGGGCGCGCTATTCCCGTTACTCCTCAAACTCCTTCAACTTCGATACCTGCGCGCCGGGATAATAATATCCCAAGATCTCCTGGTAGCCATAACCGAGTTCGCCGAGATATTTCATCCCGTACTGGCACATCCCCACGCCGTGGCCCCACCCCTTACCTTTGAACACGAAAGTTCCGTCTCGCGATCCGATCCGCGTAATCAGATTACTTTTGAGACGCATCGGATCGATCCACACCCGGAACGCGTCCGCATCCACGATCTTCTCCGCCCAGGTGCTCTGAATCACAAACTTGTGCGCGCGACCCGTTCGGTCAATCTTGTCGCTCCGGATGCCGAGCACATCTTGAACGGGCATCTCTTGTTCCGCAAGCTTCTGTTTTATCTCCGCGGGCGTCACCGTGGCTTCCCATTTGTAATGCGGCGACCTCTGGCAAAATTTGCATTCCACGCCTTTTAATGGCGGAAGCGGTTTCACACGCCACACAAGATCGGCCGCTGTCGTCGCGCCGCCGCAGGTGGAATGATAGAAAGCGGGAAAGATCTTTTCCTTATAAAGCAAGACTTCCCCCCGCGTTGCGTCCACGGCCTGATCTGTCCGTTCGTTCTCGATTTGTTTGCCGGCATAAACCTGGCTCATGAAACCGGCCGGCACATCGTATTCCTCATCGCGGCGGGCGAGTATTCTGGTGAGCGCAAACGTACGCGACGCGACAGCCTGCGCCTTGAGCGATTCGAGCGCCCATTTGGGATTTCCCTCGAACGGGATCACGCCTTTTAAATAATCATCTAACTTGAGCCTGTTAATGACATCCAGATTTCCTTTGGAGTTCCTGTAGATCAGAACTTCGTCACGATAAATCCCGCTCGCCCCGACCCGTATGCCGTTGCCCATGCTTTTCACGATGAGAAAACGTGCGGGAACAACCTGATTCCACCACTGAATTCCCTGCTCAACAGGTTTAACGGTCGCGCCCGCGAGCTTTGCCCCGCTTGTTACCGAACGTCCTTGATCGTCAAGAACCTCAAAAGAAGCCAAGGTGCTGACTTTGACCTGGGGTTTGTCGCGTTGAACAAGAATACGTATCCTACTCAAAGTCTTGAGGTCTTGCGGCAATGAAATGGATAGGTCCCTTGGTCGCTCGGCGGAAAAAGCCGGAGCGATCGCGCAGAAAAATAAAACTGTGAGCATGGCAGATTGAAGAATACGGGATGACATAAGGGGGTATTGTAGCAAGGAAGCATCCAAAACAAAAGGACCGTCCCAATACCTTTTGGTTTCAGTATAAATGGCCGGAATCGGGGCAGTGCAAGTCAACTGTTACAGAAATAAAACAAAAGACTCAAGCTGTCTTTTAAAATAATGAAGGAGGAACAAAAGAAAAAGGGGCAGCCCCGATAATCGGGACTGCCCCTTTTAAAAACGCCTTGAAAATTTCGCGGCTTACTTAATGGCTTCGAGATAACTCTTGAGCTTGGCCCAAGTTCCGCGGCCGCAAACGCCGTCTGCGGTAAGTCCGTTATCTTTCTGAAATGCAGCGAGCGCATCACGGGTTCCCGGACCGACCTTGCCATCAATAGCACCATTGTAATAGCCGGCTTTCTTGAGAGCCCTTTGAATGTTCACGGAGGGGATTTCAAAACCGGACGGCGTGCGATACATCCCGCCAACCATGGCGCCTTCACCCGATGGCGAAACAGCACCGGATTCCGAAACACCGCCCTTACCCTCTTGGGTCTGGAGCGCCGCGCGAGTATCCTGGAGCGACTGATCCAAGCGCACAAGTTCATCGGTCATGGCATTTATCTGCGCTTGCATTGTGTCCACTTTCTTTCCGGTTTTTCTCGAAGCGCAACCACTTAGTGCGATCAAGCCGACCATCAACATCAGCATTGTCAAACGTGTAGCTTTTCCCATCGTTTTTTCTCCTGTAGGTCTGTGCGTTGGTTAGAAAAATTATTACATCCGCAGGCTCAAAGTGTATCAGATTGAATTTTTGAAATCAATGAGAAATCTCATCGCCGGTGACCGCCGCGGGCACATGGTATCCACCCGGCGGCACGGAGGATAACACACGCTCCAATCGGATGGGAGGGAAATTAAAAACCTGCTCATTCATCCCCGGCATTTT
>JBAZER010000019.1:0-40742 GCA_041653795.1 Candidatus Omnitrophota bacterium | reverse complement strand
AGGATTGTTAAAGTATTATCATGCAAACGGACAATTAGAAAAAGAGGGGGTTTACAAGAACGGGAAACCTGAAGGGCCGGTTAAGGAATATCACGAAAACGGGCGATTAAAATCCGAGGGAGTTTTCAAAAACGGAGAACGTGATGGGCCGTTTAAAGAATATGACGAAAGCGGAAACTTAAAAAGGACGGAAGGTGAAAAAAAATAATATGGTGATATTTTTACTGGTTGTGACAATTATTATTGCTGCAATAGATGTTACTATCCGACCAGCATAGAAATAAAACGAGCTTTTACTCAAGTTGACCGGTTTTTAGCGTGTAAAAACTCAATAAAAAAGGCAATCATCCGATGTTGTTTCATGGTGAATGAAAACAACTGGGGATAATCCCCTCGGAGATTGCCATGAAAAGAATCGTCAGGATACCAAAAATGCTTGATAGCTTTTTTAATCCCCTTCGCCAATTCTTCAATGTCCGTTCTTTTGCGCCCTCATGGCTATGTCCAATGACTCAAAAAATGTTAGCCGGCTCTGCTCCCTTCTGTCTTTCGGGCCAAGCCGGGGCAAACGCAATGATTTCCTGATCCAATCTCCTTGGGATGAAGAGCAAGCGCTCAAACATCAAGCGATGCATCAACTCGGCAAGCTTTATCGTCCCAACGAGCCACTGTTCCTCATTATTGACGACTCCAAAAAGGCGAAGCGGGGCAAACACGTCGAAGCCGTCCTCGAAGTTTTTGATCTTTCTGCCAAACAGTTCATCACGGGCCATCCATTCGTGACCGCGACTCTCTACTACCGCGGAATCACGATTCCTTTTGCCATCCGTTTGTACCTGAACCGCAAAGGCGCTAAAGCCCTCAAAAAGTCCTTCAAGAAACTTACGACCCTGGCCGTCGAAATCATTGAGGATCTCCAACTCCCCGAAGATTTCAAAGCCGAAATTTATACCCTGGTCGACAGCTATTATTTCAATCAGCCTGTTCTCAAGGCGGCCAAGGCCAAAAACTTTTTTGTTATCGGTGCCACGAAAAAAAACCGCAACCTTCTCATCCGCGGCCGCAAATCAAAGTTGGGCGTCTATATGCACAACCTCTTCAAAAGAGAAACCCAAAAAACAGCCACGGTTCAGACCCAAAAAGGAAAACGACGCTATCACTATGTCTCAAATACTTACACCGTCTCCAAGATCCCCGATCCCGTCAAGATCGTCTTCTCTAAAAGAGGAAATCAGAAAAAGATTCTCGGAATCGCTTGCACCGATCTCCGCCTCCCGGCATCTCTCATTATTCTGTATTACACGTTTCGCTGGACCATCGAGGTCTGGTTCAAACAGGCAAAACAGCATCTTGGGCTTGGCGCTTTACACCGGATCCGGTGGGAGGGTGTAGTCAAACACCTGCACCTTTCAGCTTGCGCCTTCGGCCTCCTGACCCATCTCGCCCTGGCGAGTGAAAAAGAGAAATCAAAAATCCTTCATGCTGCCAGCTCTGTGTTACCGGCCCGTTCGGAACTACGAGACTTGTTCTTCGAAGATGCGATCGACTATTTCATCGACGAAGAACTCCACCAAAAACCTTCAGGCGATATGGTCCGTCTGAAAAAATTCCTGTGTCAAAATGAATGCAAAACCACAGCCTAAAAACCGGTCAACTTGAGTATAAAGATGAATATGAGCATTCAGCGAAAGATCGGGGAAGAGGTTGCCCGGGCGAGACGGGCTGCGGGAATGACCCAACAGGAGTTGGCCCGCCACGCAAAAACCCGCCAGTCCCAATACCGATCAATTTCAGTGACGCTGAAATTGGGGCTGTCCTCGTCAGCCATTTAAGAAATAAAATTCAAGACGAGGACTGGCTAACATCTCAAGACTTGAGCGGGGGATTCAGAACCCGTCCGTGGAATTCCTGGAGCGTGTGGCCAAATCCCTTGGCAGTAAGATTCAAATTAAGATCAGGTGAGGATGGGTGTTGCCGTATAGTTTATAAGCTATACGGCAAAGAGGGACATTGAGGCGATTTAACTGATCCATTATCTGTTATCTATCCAATATTTGTTATCTATCCAAATATCTGTCAAACAGCACATCGGCCAGGCAAAGTGCTCCCACGGGACTGCAGACAGCGCTGTGGTGGGCAGATCTTCAAAATCCCGCAATTCTTCTTGAAACTTTTTCCCAAGGAGCAGAGTATTTAGCAGTGTCTTGGAAATGTAATGCCATCTCGGGTGGACAATACTTATTTGTATCTTAATAACGATGCAGTTCGATGTTTTGTATCGCCCCTGTGGGGTATCGTCCTGACATCAGAAGCTGTTTAAATAAAAGTCAGTGCCTGTTACTCGAAAAAGAGCTGGTCGTCAAAGTACAGAGCTGACCTCGTGCTCTGACTTTGTGGTACTTGTTCATGAGGAACAAGTGCGGTCCGCGTACGCGAGTAAGGGCTTGCCCGCCAGAGCTTTTTCGCCAGAGGACGAATCCGTCCTTCGGCGGAGTGGCGGGTGAGGGAATAGGGAAGTTAGCCTGTTCCTTTGGTGTTCGGCGCCACATTCGACGATGGTGCTTGCACTTGGCGCAAGCGTGATAAGAATGGAGGGATGGAAAAATGCGAATAAAATTACCCGATAATCCTCGGCCTCTGGTCAGGCTGCTAATCCTTCTTCTTGGCCTACTAACTTTAGAAGTAATACACTATTTTTTTTATAAATCTCTATTGCCCTCCGATTCGAAATCAGCCCTTATTTTTCAAGGTGGTATCTTATTTGTAATACTCGGCTCTTTATTTCTCGAAGATAAGTTTACAGCTCCAAGTGATGCGTTGGTTAATTCTATAGCTGCCTTTCTTTCTTTGTTAACAGTACAGTATCTTCATCCTCCATTCTTCACTCTATTAGCAATATATTGCGGCCTAGTTTTTATAGCCGCTTCTGGGTGCTTTTGCCTTGGCTTACCAACAAATCCAAATGCGCGATTTCCGCTATTAAGCAAAGCATGCTATCGCTATGCAATAACATTTGGGAAATCAAATGTTATTTTTTCAATGATATTTATATATGGGCTATTTGTTTTTTACGGCATTCATTCTGGACTAACAGTAGCATTAGTTTTGTTTTGGGGGTTTTATTTGGCATTATGGCCACTAAAAATACCACATTTAGTCCAATTTCTTTTTGACCGGACAAAAGAAAAAATAAATCCAATCGGTAATATCTTTAGGGTTGAAAGTCCCGGGCTTATTCGAGTAAAAATGGCTGAAAATTTCGCTTGGGATAAAGCTAGGGGGCTTGTGGCCTATTTACCCAATAAGGTTTTTCGATATGTCTGCCCCTTATATTCCCAGTTTCAAGAGGAGGGAACAATTGGCACTGGGCTTTTGCTTGGTAGCGTTACTTTTGAGCTCCCTAGCGCTGCTGTGGGTGGCGTTTATGAGCTTCCAAATGGCAGTATTCCATCTAATGAAGAGCTTGTTTCTAAATATTTCAAACTAAATAACCAGCTAGAACCTCTGGGTTTAGTTATAGAAGGCTCTACTATCAGTAAAATTCGATTTGAAATATGGGATTCCTCTCCCTGCGAAGAAGGGATGTTGGTTTTCTGTAAAATCGGTGGCCAATATGTTTACTACCAGATCATCGAGGGGACTACGCATGAGGAATCCTTAGAAAAAGACAAGCATGGTTTTCATATCGCCCAGGCGACGCAGCTTGGAGTTTTGGATAAAAGTGGAAAGTTTAAAAAATACCGATGGGTTCCCTCGATGAACGTGCCTATTTTCCAAGCACTCAAGCTTAGCGGATCAATAGCAGCAGATTCAGAACAAATTTTTGAAATAGGTAAAATTCCGAAATCGAATATAAGCGTTTTTGCTGATTTGAGAAAACTGAGAATTTTTCACACAGCGATTTTGGGGATTACCGGAAGTGGTAAATCTGAACTTGCTTTTGATTTAATTAGGAAAAATGTTGCAAAAAAAATCAAAGTAATATGCGTCGACTTGACGGATGCTTATGCTGCCAAGTTGCAAGATTTGAATCCTGTGAATCTCAGTCTGGATGCCGCTATTTCCGAAACCCTTGGAGCAAAAATACATGAGGTTGAAACGGGAGAGTTTGGTGCTCCTAAGGAAAAAAAGATTTTAAAACAATTCGCCGATATAATTCGAAAAGATGTAGAAAAAAAATCTAAGGATTTTATTGAGGCTCACGACGCTAGCCATCTTGCGCTAATTAGTCTTCCTTCGATCTCTAATACAAAAGCAACGATATTTATTACTGAAATGTTTTTATCATCTATTTTGAACTATGCAAGAACAACTAGGGGTTCAACTGGCATCCTAGTAGTTCTTGAAGAAGCGCATACTGTAATACCAGAATCTTCTACTATGGGATTGGGAGATCGTGATTCCCAGGGGATGGTTGCGAAAATTGCCCAGATAGCTCTGCAGGGACGAAAATATAACGTTGGGCTTTTGATAGTCGCGCAACGAACCGCAAACGTTAGTAAGACCGTATTATCACAGTGTAATACTATCTTTGCTTTTGCTGGCTTTGATGAGACGGGCATTAATTACTTGGCAAACATTATTGGGCGAGACTTTGCTAGTACATTACCAAATCTGGGCTTTTTGCAGGTGGTTGGATTTGGCAAAGGATTACTGAGTGATCGTCCAATAATTTTAGATATCCCTTATAAAGCTGAGAAAGACGATGAGAAGCATGGCGTGCCTGCCTAAAGTACGTAGAACGGTACTTGGTACCATTCGACAAAAGAACATGGAAAAATGACTAACAACGTGATCGACTATCAGAATCAGGTGGTTGGAAGTCTTGAAAAAATATTTGGTGAAACCAATGTTATTAAAGAATGGCATGTTGCAAAAGGCAGCAGGGATAATTTTACTAGGGAACTGTATTGTCCGCGTTTAGATGTAGCGGTTGGACCATTCAACATTCGAGGATGGGGCGAAGAGGATAGGCGGCAAATCGTTCGACATCTCAATCGGCGCAGGCAATTAATAAAAGCTTTTTGGGGGGTTGCCGAGAATCGGGATTACGGTTTCGAACATTTCACAAGAAAAAGAAATGTAAATCCGCGATGTCTACTAGCCATCGAAATCGAAAATTCAGGTTCGAGCAAACATATGTTAGGGAACATTGCCAACGTTTCAATTCTCGGATCTGTTGGCATTGTGGTTCCTTTTACGAAAGAAAAGTTGGCTTTATGTAAGAGGATTCGGCGGTATGTCGATTTTGCGGCGAGGGTCGAAAAAATAAAATCAGTTTTTGAAAATGTGCTGATTGTTAACAAAGACGATTTTCTGCGAACGATTAATAATTTTATTAGAACGGTACCAGGTACCTCGGGGACACGTAAGGTGAACCAAAAGTAGCCGTCTCCCGAGGTGCCCGAGACTATTCGATTAATTCTTCGGTTTAGCGTGATGTTGCACAGTGGAGGAATAAATGAATATAAGATGGATATTAATTATTTTCGGCATAACCCTTATAACTGTTTCATCGGGAGCTTTGGAGGCTAGCCAGGAGTTTAGTTTAAGCGCAGACTTGCAGCCTTTAAAGCTTTCATACGAAGATGTGAAATCTGTAGTGGAAAAAATTTCAGGGTTTCTAAAAACCTCAAATGGCTATGACCCTAATCTATCTGACTTGGGGGCACATTCCGTGCAGGTCACGGCAGGTGAGTTGACAATATCCGTGAAAGATGATCTGCGGAATATTGATTTTTCTCATTTTCCCAATGTGAGCTATGAATTAACCTATAAATATTATGACGGTAAACTCGGCAATTCCATCACACAAGTAAGCATTTCACTTAGCGATTACAGAAGAACAATTAGTATTACAGGGAATAGACCAGATCAAGTTGAAGCTTTGTTTGCGATGTTAATAAACGATTTAAACCGACACCGTATATGGTTGGGCGGTCTCTTGTTCAGGACGATATTAGCAATAATTCTGGCGTTGTTATGCGGATGGTTATTTGCATATCTGGCAATGGTTGCATTTTTAAAACTTGGCGGGCACTCCAGGCCAGTAACAAATGAGGACTTGGGCCCAATTGCATTTCCACTTTTCGTTTCATTTTCAATCTTTTTTTCCTGGGTTATGCTTGGCATAGGCGTGAAGGTTCTTCCGGCTTTTGCTATTTTTGCTGGAGAGGTTTCATGGCTGAGACGGTACTCTGCAGAAATATCATTTTATGGACTATTAGTTACAATTATTTTGTTTCCGATAGTAGGATGGCTTAAAAAATTACTCCATGAAGGAAAAAATAACGATAACAGGACAGCGTCCAAAAAGAAATAGAAAGGTATCTGGCACCTCGAGGATACGTAAGGTGTGGGGATGAAAGGAGGCGGAAATGGATTTTCCTGAATGGCTGAAATTTTGTCACTGTAACGGAACTCAAATCTGTCCATTCTGCCAATTATTGACCGTTATTTGCATCGCCCTTTTTAGCTGTCTTTTGGGCTATCTCCTGGGGAAAAGGAAAAAGGATAAGTAGAGCGGTACACTCACGAGTGCTGCAAACTACGCTGCCCAATACTATTCGACCTGCCCTTGTGATCCGGCTCCTCGGCCTCGCCGCCGCCTGCTTCGGCATCCTCATCTTCTCGATCGTATAAAGCGTATTGCGTACGGCGTACGGTGTACGGCGTCACGCGAACCAGCCATTTTCCCATCCGCTACGCTCTGAGCGTATTTGCCCCGGTAAAATCTTTCTCATTCATAAAATGATTAATAACGAAAATAATATTAACTTATATAAATATTATAATATTATTCCATTCATGGACACCCCTTGCAAAAACAACCATATGGTTGTATGCTTCTTATGAACCGAATTACCAGTTACTACTTGGAAACCGATGCGGGACGGGTTCCGGCGAAGGAATTTATCGAATCCCTTGAGCCCGCGTCGAGGCGAAAGTTTTTTGTGGCCAGAGCGTTGTTAGAGGAATTAGGCTATGCTTTAAGAGAACCGCATGTAAAGTACCTGGGGCATAAGATCTTTGAGTTAAGATTTACGGGGCAAGAAGGGACGATCCGGGTGCTTTATTTTTTTGTTGAGAGGAACAGAATTATTTTCACGAATGGTTTTTTGAAGAAAACGACACAAACCCCTGAGAGGGAGTTTGTTTTTGCGATTCGGATGCGCACCGATTATTTGCGCGGGCAAGCGGGAGGTCTTTTGTGAAGCTCAGGAAAGTCGATGATCATTTGAAAGAAGAGTTGAAGGACCCTCATTTCAGGGAACTCTACGAGCTGGAGACGCAGAAATTCCAGGTCGTGAAGCGCGTGATTAAGGCCCGGATCCGGTACGGATGGACGCAGGCGGATCTCGCGAAAGAAGCCGGAGTTACCCAGCAGTATATTTCCAAGATCGAGAGCGGCGAGTTTACAAGCATCGCCGCGCTTGAAAAAGTCCTTCATTTTCTTGGACTCGCCGTGCAGATCCGTGTTGTTCCTGTCGGGAAAAAAGCATCAGCCTCAATCTCTTGATCGGAAAGGAGAAGGTGACAGTCATCTTCTATCAAAAGCTGCTCAAAACTCCAACCACTGGTTGGAGAAATCGGCTGGACGTAGAAGGGTGCTATTCGACAACAGTTTTTTCGCCGTACTCCCTCCGCCGTACGCCTTGCCCGTTTCGAAAGTAGACGCAACCCGCCAGGCAGGATAGAATCCCTCCACTTCCGGTATGCAGAATAGTACTCGGTCTCATCTAAAAAATTATGTCAAAAATCAATTGCCGTAACATTTTCTCCGGATTGCCCGAGGCCGGGAAGCGTGAGGTGTTTCAGACGCTCGTCAGGGGCAAGGGGTTTAAGATCGAGCGGATCGTCTCCCGCGGTCAAGCGACGCCAAAAGGCAAATGGCTTTGCTCGAAAGCGGCGGAGTGGGTGATCGTTTTGCGCGGACGGACATCCCTTCGCGTCAAGGGGGCGCGAAAGATTCTTGATCTGAAGGCAGGGGATCATGTGTTGGTCCCGGCGAACACTTGCCACCGCGTGGACTGGACTCCTTCAGGACAAAAAACCGTGTGGCTGGCCGTTCATTTCAAACGAAGTTAACTTTAATACCATTCAAAAAGGATCTGATGAAAAAGAGATTTGAAGTGATCAAGGCTCATTTTGAGAAAGAGGCGCTTGTTTTCGACAAATTGTTTTTTAAGGTGGCGCCTCATTACGATGAAATGATGACAACGGTCGTGGAGGCGGTCCCGTTCCCCAAAGGGAAGAGGCTCAAGGTTGTTGACCTTGGCTGCGGGACGGGGAATTTCGCCCAAAAACTTCTCAAAGCATTCCCAAAGGCCCAGGTGACTTGCGTCGACATGGCGAAGAACATGCTGGCCATGGCCCGGGCGAAGCTTGGCAGGAACCAAAGCGTCTCCTTTTGGGAGGGGGATGTCCGCGATTTTGATTACTCTGCGAAGTACGACATCATTCTTTCTTCTCTGGTCCTGCACCACATTGAAAAGCGTGAGAAGCCCGCTTTTTTCAGGAAGCTTTGCCGGGCGCTCCGGCCGGGCGGGGCGCTCTTCACGATCGATATCTTTCTTTCTCCCAGCCCTCATTTGCAGAAAATTTTCATCAACCAGTGGAAGACGTTCATGAAAAAGAACGGCTTGTCGCCGGCGAGGATCCGGGACATGCTCATGCGGCATCGGCGGGAAGACCGCCCGGTTTGTTTCGAGGACGAACTGGCGATGGTCCGCCGGGCGGGGTTTTATCAGGTAGAGGTTCTCCGCAAATATTATAATTTTGCCTCCTACGTTGCTTTCAAGAAGGTATAAGATAGGTGATGCTAAAGTGGGAACTGTGGAATGAATAGAATGCAGGGAATTGCAGCGCTTATTTGCTTGTTGATGCTGACGGGGTTTGGAAGCGGGTATGCGGAGGAAGAAGCCACTGGTTTCTTTGATAGCCAAGGGTCTCCCAATGGGGATTTTATCCTTGCAGCCCTGGATAAGGAAAAAGGTGGAGATGTGGGCGATTTTGGTATAACCCTTTATGTATCGGGGGTGGTCGATGCCATGACCGCATTTCATCCAAATTTATGGCCGGAACTTTATCCCAAGTTATCCAAGGGTGAAATTGCACAGCGTGTAAAATCATACTATGAGAATAACCCGAGCCAAAGACACAGGCGGGTTGTTGACGTTATTCTTAGCGGAAGTAGATAGGCATACGGTGTACGGCATACGGAGAACCGCGTATTTATTCCGCCATACACCTTACGCGTTTCGAAAGTAGACGCAACTCTCCAGACAGGATAGAATCCCTCCCAAGTTCACCGATATGAGTAAACCATAAAGTGGCCGGTATCTTATTTAGTACAACAAAAGGAGATTTATTATGTTGATTCTTCTGGCAAAACTGATCGGGTTGGTGGTGGCGGGTTTCGGGCTGACGATATTCGCGTCGCCGAAATTCACGCAAAAAGTCTTCGCTTTTATCAAGGAAGGGAGGCGCATCTACTGGGGGGGAGTGATCCGGTGTCTGGTCGGGCTCGTCCTGCTCATCATCGCCTCGAAGAGCGTCCTGCCGGTCGCGACGGTTGCGGTGGGACTAATCCTTCTCTTAAGTGGCATCATGGTGTTCGCCTGCGACCTGGAGAAATTGAGAGGTTTTCTCGCCCACTACAGCGAACTGCCTGTCCTTGTGATCCGGCTTCTCGGCCTCGTCGCCGCTTGCTTCGGGATTCTCATCTTCTCGATCGTTTAAGCGTACGGCGTACCCCACAGGGGCTGCTTCGCTGAGGCGTACGGTGTACGGCGTCACGCGGTAGTTTCTTTGCCGTACTCCGTACTTACCCCGTACTCCTTCCGTGCTACGAAAGTAGACGCAGCTCTCCAAGCAGGATAGAATCCCTCCTTACCATGATTGTCATTAATTATAGGGAAGCGGAAATCATGGTTAGCCCTGCTTCCTTAATTTAAAAAAAAGTGAAATGAGAGCCAGGGCTTATGTTCACCGATATGCATCTTCATTTACAGGACATTCCGGACGCTCAAATGCGCAAAAGCATTTTGACGCTGGCAGAGCAACTTCATGCCGGGCGGTTCGTGTGCAACGGCACACGGCCGGAGGACTGGCCGGCGGTGGAGAAGCTTGCGGCCGAGGACCGGCGGATCGTGCCGTTCTTCGGGGTCCATCCCTGGTTTGCGGACAAACTCCCGGCGGATTGGTACGTGACGCTTGAGGGTTTTTTAAAAAGAAACCCGGCGGCAGGTGTCGGCGAAACGGGCCTCGACAAGGCGCGGAACGTGGACTTCGCCCGGCAGACGGAGGTGTTCCACTGTCAGCTTGAGATCGCGGGACGTTTGGCGCGGCCTCTGGCGATCCATTGTGTGCGGGCCTGGAGCGATCTTTTGAACATTCTGAAAAGGAGCCTTCCCCCCAAGACACGTTTCATGATCCATTCCTATCAAGGTTCCCGGGAAATGCTGAGGGATTTTTTAAGCCTCGGGGCGTATATCTCGTTCTCGTGGAAGAGTCTCCAGCGGGACACCGAGGAATCGATCGCTTTGATGCGGGACGTGCCTGTCAATCGCCTGCTCCTTGAAACAGATTTTCCGTACACGGAGCCGGGGAAGATCGGCGCGGACGTACATGATGAGAAATATTTTGAGACCCTTCAGGGGGTCTATAATCTCGCGGGGCGCGCGAAGGGGATCGAAGAAGATGCGCTTGAGAAAGCGGTGTGGGCGAATGGAACGGCTTTTCTGTCTGGGACTCCTGCCCGGTATGGAGAAGGTCGAGCGGATCACCCCCTCTGAGAGAGAAGGCATAGAAGGTTTCTCACATTCCACCTAAGGAAATCGAATCACCGGACGGCAGCACCCCAGAGCTTCTTCGCCGTACCCCGGCTACTTTATTTCTTTGTGGCGAAGAAGGTGATCGTGACGCATGGCTTTGTCAAGCGAACGGATCAGATCCCAAAAGCGGAAATAGAGAAAGCTTTAAGCGTGATAGAAGATTTTTGGCGGAGAGTGGAAAAGGGGGATATTTCGAGATGAAGTCCATGAGAAAGTTCCAGGACAGACTCCAAGAGGACCTGAAGGATAAAAACTTCAAGAAGGCTTTTGACGAGGAAGATGTTTTTGCCCGTTTAGCTGTGGAGATTGCCAAGGTTCGCGAAGAGCAGGGGATCAGCCAGCGGGAATTGGCCGAACGGCTTCATCCCACGCAGCAAACTGTCTCAAGGCTGGAGAACCCGCGCAATCGGAGCTTCTCTCTGACGACTTTGATCAAACTTGCCAGAGTTTTTCATAAGAGTCTCGAGATCCATCTCGTCTGACGGCGGCATAGAGACTGCAGCGGTAAATAGAACGGTATCCTTCGACGGGATAATAAGCTTTGACAGTGGGACGAATGTAGTGCATAGTGACTGCGTAGTGAGCAATGAGGTAGAACACAATTTGCACCGCGAGGTCAGAAAGTGGGCCTTGCGGTTTTTTTGTTTTTACCCTGTTCCCGGATCCCCGGAAGGGAGGAAGGGACGGGCCGGTTCCAACTGCACCAGGTGGATATTTTATCCGTAGTGAAGGTTGAACTTGTCATGCGTTACTATAATTCTAGTGAAAGGAGTACTATCAAATGGCTAATGGAAAAGTAAAGTGGTTCAATAACGATAAAGGTTTTGGATTCATTTCCCGTGATGGTGGCGCTGATGTCTTCGTGCATCACACCGCGATCCAGGGCGAAGGATACAAGTCTTTGGAAGAAGGAGCATCGGTTCAGTTCGATGTGACCCAGGGTCCCAAGGGCGAACAAGCCTCTAACGTTGTGAAGGTCTAAGTAAGACACAACCGAAGTGTTAAAAAGGTCCGGCGGCGAAAGCTGCCGGGCCTTTTTTTTATCTCCTGACGGTCGTCCTGAATCATGGGATGACAGCACCCCAAAGCTTCTTCGTCGTACTCCGTTCTCCTTCCGTGCTACGAAAGTAGACGCAGCCCTCCAAGCAGGATAGAATTCACTCGACTACCATGATCTTTATTGATTCCAAGGAAGCGGAAATCATGGTTAGCCCTGCTTCCTTAATTTTGAAAAAAAGTAAAATGAGAGCCAGGGCTTATGTTGATCGATGCGCATCTCCATCTTCAGGATATTCAGGTTAAAGGGGTTTTGACGGAAATCCTCGCCCGTGCCTGGGATTTTGGTGTCTGCCGGTTTTACTGCAATAGTACTCAGTTTTCAAACTGGTCGGAGGTGGAGGAAATCGAGCGCCTCGACGACCGGATTTTTCCGTTTTTTGGGGTCCATCCGTGGTATGCAGAAGAAGTCCAGCCGGGCTGGGACAGCGAACTTGAACATTTTCTCAGGAACCGGAATGCCGGTGT
Organism: Candidatus Omnitrophota bacterium; assembly: GCA_041653795.1. Taxonomy (GTDB): domain Bacteria; phylum Omnitrophota; class Omnitrophia; order Omnitrophales; family Aquincolibacteriaceae; genus Aquincolibacterium. Next base: position 28,383 of record JBAZER010000019.1, on the reverse strand, counting down.
GGGGGAGATCGGTCTTGACAAGGCGCGCAAAGACATCGATTTTGCGAGGCAGACCCAGATTTTTCACCGTCAGCTGGAGATCGCGGGGCATTTGGCCAAACCTTTCTCGGTTCATTGCGTCCGCGCCTGGGGCGACCTCACAAACATCCTGAAGAGCAATCTTACTCCCCGTTCACGTTTTGTGATGCATTCGTATCAGGGTTCTCCGGAAATGCTGCGTGAATTTTTGGACCTCGGCGCCTATGTTTCCTTTTCGTGGAAGACCCTTCAGCGGGAGACCGAGTCCATGCAGGGTCTGGTACGGCTGGTGCCTCTGGACCGGCTGCTTCTTGAAACCGATTTTCCTTATACGGGATCGCACCAGCTCGAAGACGACGTAAGCGCCATGAAATACTTTGAATGCCTGCGCGGAGTCTATGCGCTTGCGGCGCTTGCAAAGGGAATCGATCAGGACACCTTAGAGAAGGCGGTGTGGGCGAATGGAACGGCTTTTCTGTTTGGAACTCTTGCTCGGTAAGGAAAAGGTCGAGCGGATCAAAAAGGCTTTTGTCGTGGTGATCGGGATCGGAGCGGTGGGAAGCTACGCAACCGAGGCCCTTGCACGTTCCGGCGTCCGCCACCTGCGGCTTGTGGATTTCGACACGATCAAACCAACCAATTTCAACCGTCACATCCTCGCCATCACTCCCAACCTCGGGAAACTCAAGGCTGAAGCCGCCAAGGAACGCATTGGCCAGATCAATCCCCATTGCAAGGTCGAGGTGATGAACGAGTTCGCGGCGGAAGAAACCATGGAGCGTATTGCCGCGGGGAAGCCGGACCTTGTCATCGATGCCGTGGATTCCCTGAACCCGAAAGTCCAGATCCTCGCGTACTGCCATGAGAAAAAGATCCCCGTCATTTCCTCCATGGGCGCCGCGCTCCGGATGAATATTTTTTCGATCAAGGCCGGCGATCTTTTCAAGACGACCGGCTGTCCTCTTGCGCGTTACGTTCGCTCGCGTCTCCGGCGGCGGGGGATCAAAAAAGGGATCTTCTGCATTTATTCCGATACGCCGGTCTCAGAGGAACCTATCCAGAAGACCCGCATTCTCAACGCTGAGCAAGACAATGATCGCGGCCGCAGGCGTCATAAATTAGGAAGTACGCCGACCGTGACCGGTGCCTTCGGCCTTGCCGTGGCCCATCACGCCCTTCTTTATCTCACCGGCAATCTGAAACTTGTGTAATCCCCGTTAGGCGCATTCCGCTTTAGTCGGTTGCTCAGAAGAAAGCTCCAGGCTTGAGCCTCGTCACCACTCGGGAATTCCCGGCGTGGATTCCCTCGTTCGCCCTCCAGCCCTGACTATTATTTTCTTTTCCTAAACGGTAGTCAGGACAGCCCCAATTTCCACTCCGTGGAAATTAATAGGTATTGGGACAGTCCTCGCTCCTCCGCTTTGCGGAGTCCCTGCCCGCTCGTCCTTCCAGCGTGCCTCGTCTCAACCCTTTGCCTTCTCTTGAGCTACGAAGGCGGGAAGTGTGTTGAGACACGCTAAGGAGGCCGAGAGCCACGGTTTCTCATCGAGGCCGACACTCGCGAGTGAAGCCATGCCACGGTGGAGCATGGCGAACGTTGGCGAAACATACTTCCCGACGAAGTATTTGATCAATAGAAAAATAAACGTCTTAAGTGAATGGCTTTCTTTTTTACATGACTTTGCGGGAATGTTTGATATACTTCGTGGCATGAATAATTCATGGATCGAATCAATGGAGGGGTTATGAGCCGGCTGAGTCTGGAAGCGTTCGCGGACCGTGCCTTGGAACTTTTTCCCCAGCTGGTGCGCGGCATGGCCCGGCATGAGAATAATTACCTGACCAAAGGAGTCATCACACTGCCCCAGGTCTGGGTGCTGCGCCACTTGTCGCGTCAACGGGAATGTTCGATGCGTGAACTCGCGGATTTTATGAAGACGGGGCTTTCGTCCGTGACCGGGATGGTCGATCGTCTTGTAAAACAGGGTCTTGTGAACCGGCGAAGGACAGAGAGGGACCGCCGGCTGGTCTTCGTGGACATCACCGCCAAAGGGAGGAAGATCCTGAGAGAAATCCTCAGCCAACGGCGCGAAACAACCTTGAATCTTTTTGAATCACTGACCGCGGAAGAACGTTCGACCTATTTGTGTATCGTTGAAAAACTTGTTAAAAAACTTTCCAGAAACGGTTTGAAATAACCTGTCATCGCGGGACCGCCGCAGGTGAGCCGTGGCGATCTTTCTTTAAAGCGAGATTGCCGCGCCCTGGAAAACAGGGCTCGCAATGACGTTTTTCAAAAATGCAGTATTTATTAATTCTAAATAAAAAACGGAGCCTGTTTTTATGAATAAACCTGAACCGCTATTGACAAAATCACCAGCTTCTCATTTACACTCAATGAACCTTGTGGTCGCGCTTCTTGCCGGGGTGATTTCGATCACAGGCGGGATCTACTCTTTAAAGAACACTTTTTTTGCAGAGCAGGCCGTGGGAAGCCTCCAGGGCATTGTCCGCGACGAGAAAATCGCAAAACCTTTAAAACTTGCGTCCGTGGAGATTTCCGACCTGACCGGGGCCGTGGTGAACACTGCGGCGACGGACGACAACGGGCATTACTTGATTGAGTCGCTCAAGACGGGAAATTACGTCGTGAAATTCACGGCACCGCTCCACAAGGTCGAAACCAAGACCATCAAGATCGAAAAAAACCTGTGGTCTTCGGTCAATGTGGACCTTGTTCCGGAAGTTCAGCCGGCGAAATTTTCTTCCGTTGAATCCGTGGCCCCGGCGCAGCAAATCGTTCAGGCACCTTACGCGGCTCCTGCGGCTACCTATCAAACGGCTGCTCCCGCGGCGTCCGGCTATGACACTACGGGAAATACCTCTTCCGCGGCGGCCGTTCCCTCGACCTATTCGCAACCGGATTCGATGCAGGATTCATCGTCCATGGATTCTCAGTCTTCGGGTTTTCGCCGGCATCCCCGGCGTCGTCCTCCGGGAGAGTATGAGGACACTTCCTCGACCAGTTCTCAAGGAAATGCCATAGCCCAGGTCGGTACGCAGCTGCTACAAGCCTGGATGAGTAAAAAATCGAGTAACAATTAGCAAGATAAAACCTTTCTCTAAAGGACAGGCAGTCTCTTAATGCCTGCCCCCTGAAAGAATTAAATCCGGAACTAATCCGGTCGTTGTGTGGTCAAAGAGTGTAAGGATAGGACTATGAAGTATTCTCAAAAATTATTCATGATCACAGCGTCAGCCCTTCTCCTCGGGGGGTGTCTAACCGTCCGTTTGCCGGAGGTGCAGATAAGACGCACTCACGAACCCCAGACCCTGACCTGGGATTCTCTTGTCCGGCAGGCCCTCAGCCGTAACCCGGATCTTCAGGAGGCGCGGTATCTTGTGACCGCCAGCGCCCGGAGCCGCGATATTGCCTTCGGAGATTATCTGCCGTCGGTGGACGGGGGATTTGAAAGAAATGTTTCGAGGAACACCGATACGGATCCAAGCAAAGATAACCTGGGGTTGAGCATTGCGGCGCAGCAATCGCTTTTCAACGGTTTCGGGACCACCGGGAACTGGCTGAAGACCCGCAAAGAGCTCGAGGCCGTGAAGCTGGCTTATGTGGAGGTAAGCACGGGGGTCCGTTACCGCTTGAGATCCGCTTATGTGGACATGATCCGGCTGGAAAGACTTCTCGCGACGAACCGGTTGATCGAAGAGAGGCGGAAGCAGAATGCGGAACTGGTCCGGCTTCGTTACGAAGCGGGCCGGGAGAATGTGGGTTCCGCGTTACGCGCGGAGGCGATCTTCGGACAGGCCGTTTTTGACGTCCGGCAGACCGAAAGATTTCTTGAAAGCGAGGCGCTCCGTCTCGCGCGCGAGAGCGGCGGGGAATTCGTGTTTCCTGTTCGTATGAATGATGATTTTGAAAAAATGCTCCCTAAAGTTTCACTCGCAACGGCGGATTACGCGGCCCTTGCCGAAAAAACGCCCAAGGTGATACGTCTTATCAAGACGGCGGAAGCCGCCAAGGCCGCGGTCGTGAAGGCGCAATCCGCGGTGTGGCCCCAGGTCGACGGGAGCTATGATTATGGTTACTCGGGCAAACGGGCTTCGGCTATGAAAGATGAAAGTTTTCTCGGGCTCAACGTGACGGTGCCGTTCTTTAACGGCGGAAAAAATGTGAACGCGATCCGGAAAGCGAAGGCGGATTATGACGCTGTCCAGAAGGCCGCCCAAGTCGCCCGGGACGAGGCGATCGCCTTGCTCGCGGCTGCGTGGGTGCCTTATATGGACGCGATCGAAAACGTGGAGGTCCGCAGGAAATTTCTGGAGGCCGCGAGGAAACGCGCCGAGATCATCCGGGCGGAATATTCGACCGGACTTGTGAATTTCACGGATTTTGACGCGGCGGAGCAGGAAAACGCGAACGCGGAAAAGGATTACGTCGAAAGTCTTGCGAATGTTTTTGTTCAGCAGGCCAACTGGGAAAAGACCCAGGGGGCCACTTTGGAGGATGCTTATCATGAAAACAAGTAATAAGTCGCGGGCAGTCAAGTGGGGGTTGATCGCTGTGGGTGTTTTTCTTCTTTTGCGGATGTTTTCCTCGTGCGGTCCGGCGAAAGACTCCCTGCAGATCGTTCGCACCGCGAAAGTCTCACGAGGAGACCTTTCGGTCATGGTCACGGCGACGGGAACGGTCAAACCCTACAACAGGGTCGAGATCAAGGCGCCGATCCCGGGACGCATTGAAGAAGTCCTGGTGCAGGAAGGGGAAGAGGTCAAGCAGGGTCAGGTGCTTGCCCGGATGAGCTCAGTCGAAAGGGCAGCGCTTCTTGATGCCGCGCATTCCCAGGGAGAGGCTGTGGTCAAACGCTGGGAGGAGGCCTACAAACCTGCGCCCCTGCTCGCGCCTCTGGACGGGATGATCATTGTCCGCTCCGTGGAACCGGGACAGACCGTGACGACGGCCGACCCCGTGGTGGTGCTTTCGGACCGTTTGATCGTGGAAGCCCTGGTGGATGAAACCGATCTTGCCATGATCAAGATCGCCCAAAGGACCGCGATCCAGCTGGATGCTTATCCCAAAGAGGTGTTTGAAGGCAAGGTCGATCACATCACGTTCGAAAGCAAGCTCGAGAATAACGTGAATGTCTACGCGATCGATGTCCTTCCGGAAAAAGTCCCGGAATCTTTCAGAAGCGGGATGACGGCCAATATCACTTTTATCGTGAAAGAAGAGAAAAACGCCCTGCTGGTTCCTGCCGAAGCTGTTGTGGAATGGCCCAAAGACCGCCCCAATCCTCAAAAGGCGGTCTTCGCCGTCTATAAAAAAACTTTCGGCGGAAAACCGGAACCGGTCCCGGTCAAGATCGGAGGGTCCGACGGGCGGATGACCGTGATCACAGAAGGTCTGAAAGAAGGGACGGAGATCGTGATCGTCCGGAGGAAGGAAAAGACGAAGTCCGCGAATCCTTTCAGGCCGGGGAGTTCCGCCAAAAAAAATGAGGCTCAAAAGAATTCATGAAATTGCTGGAAGCGGAGCGCATTTCAAAAACCTACAAGATCGGTGAGATCGAAGTCCGGGCGCTTCAGGACGTCTCACTCACGATCGAAGCCGGCGAATTTGTCGCGATCATGGGGCCTTCCGGGTCCGGAAAATCCACACTCATGCATCTTCTGGGATTTCTGGACACACCGGATAGCGGTGTTTTCCGGTTGATGGAAAAAAACACCTCCGGTTTAAAGGAAGAAGAGTATGCCTTTCTCCGCAACCGCGTCATCGGTTTCGTGTTCCAACAGTTCAATCTCATGACGCGTTCCACCGCCCTTGAGAACGTCTGTCTTCCCATGCTTTATTCCGACGACCGCACGGGGGACCTCGAGCGGTCAAGGGAGATGCTCGCGAAGGTCGGACTTGCCGACCGTGTGGGGCACCGTCCGAACGAGCTCTCCGGAGGACAACAGCAACGCGTGGCGATCGCCCGGTCGCTTGTGAACCGGCCTCTCATGATCCTCGCCGATGAACCTACCGGGAACCTTGACTCCAAGTCCGGGCAGGAGATCCTGGAGATTTTCAAGGACCTTCATAAGCAGGGGATGACCATTGTTCTGGTGACACACTCGGAAGAGATCGCGAGCGCGGCGGAACGGATCATTTGCATGCATGACGGCAGGATTGTGAGTGATGAAAAGCGCGCCGCCGAAAAAAAACAATCTCTTTCCGGGCTCAAGGTACCGGATGTCCGGGGATCGTCGAAAAAGAAAAAATATAATTACGAAGAATTCCTGGAACATTTTAAACAGGCCCGACGCGTGATCCTGGGCAATAAATTAAGGTCCTTTCTTTCCATGCTGGGCGTGCTGATCGGGGTCGCTTGCGTGATCACCATGCTGGCTTTGGGGCGCGGCGCGGGAGAATCGATCAAGGAGGATCTTTCCCGGATGGGTTCCAATCTTCTGGTCATTCGTCCGGGTTCGGTGAAGGTGCACGGGGCCAGCGTGGAGGCGGGGGAAGCGACACGTCTGACGCTTGAGGATGCCAAGGCTGTCGGTGAAGTGGCTTCGGTCAGGCGCGTGGGGCCGCAGGTCAACGGGCAGGGGCAGTTGGTCTATGGCGACAAGAACTGGAGCACCCGGGTTATCGGGGCGATGCCGGAATATGCGGCCATGAAAAATCAGGAACCTGTGGAAGGGCGTTTTTTTAATACCGAAGAGAACCAGACGCGTCAGCGGGTCGTGCTGATCGGACAAACAATCCAGAGAGTTCTTTTCGGGGACGAAGATCCTCTCGGGCAAACGATCAAGATCAATCGCGTCAGTTTTCAGGTCCTCGGGATCCTGCCTTCTTTGGGTGCCGATGCTTTTCATGATCGGGACGATCTGGTCGTGATCCCTCTCATGACAGCCATGAAGCGGCTTATCGGGAAGGACTACCTCGACGAGATCGATATCGAGATCACGGACCTGGCAGCGATGCCCGCCGCGCAGGAAGAGATCAATGATCTGATCATCCGGAGGCACCGTCTGACCCCGGAACATTACGACAGTTTTAATATCCGCAACTTCGCGGACATCCAGGCCGCTCTCCAGAACACGATGCGCACTTTCTCGGTCCTCCTTGGGAGCGTGGCGGCGATCTCGCTTTTGGTCGGAGGGATCGGGATCATGAACATCATGCTCGTGTCGGTCAAGGAAAGGACTCGCGAGATCGGCCTGCGAAAAGCCCTTGGGGCCACGCCGCGGGATATCCTGATGCAATTTCTTGTGGAGGCGATCATGATCACTTTTCTGGGAGGCTTGGCGGGGATCCTGCTTGCCGGTGGGGTCTCCTGGTTGATCGCGACCCTCGCGCAATGGAAAATGATCATCACACTGGGCTCTTTGCTCCTGGCCTTTTTTTGCTCGGCGTCGGTCGGGATCGTTTTCGGTATTTGGCCCGCCAAACAAGCCGCCGAGCTTGATCCGATCCGCGCTTTGAGGTATGAATAAAACGGATATGGAACTCCCGCAAAAGACTTCGAAAAAACCCTCGAGATTCGACAATGTTTTTCGCGCGTTGCGGCACCGCAACTACCGGCTCTTTTTTTTCGGGCAAGGGGTCTCGCTCGTCGGGACCTGGATGCAACAGATCGCCGTGAGCTGGCTGGTCTACCGTATGACGAATTCGCCGTTCCTTCTTGGTTTTGTCGGGTTCGTGGGAATGGTCCCCACATTCGTGTGCACGCCGCTGGCAGGTGTTTTTGCGGACCGGCACGACCGCCGGAATATGCTGATTGTGACACAAGCCCTTTCCATGTTCCAGGCGGCGGTGCTGGCTTTCCTGGTGTTATCGCACCAGGTTCAGGTCTGGCACATTGTCGTTCTCAGCGCTTTTATCGGGATCGTCAACTCGTTTGATATCCCGATCCGTCAGGCATTCACGGTGGAGATGATCGAGAAAAAAGAAGATCTCGGGAATGCCATTGCGCTGAATTCCTCGGTGTTCAACGCCGCCAGGCTTGTAGGCCCGTCGCTTGCGGGTCTTTTGATCGCATGGACCGGAGAGGGGATCTGTTTCCTGTTGAATGCGTTCAGTTATCTTGCGGTTCTGGGGTCGCTCTTCTCCATGCGGATGAAGCCCTTCGAGAAGCTGCCGTCCAGCCGCAACCTTCTTTGGGAACTTAAAGACGGCTGGAATTATGCCTTCCATTTTCCTCCGATCAAACTGATCCTGATGTTTTTGTCCCTGCTGAGCTTGATGGGGATCTCATATCAGGTCCTGATGCCCGTTTTCGCGAAAGACATTTTCCGCGGAGGGCCGCACACTCTCGGTTTTTTGATGGCGATGGCCGGCGTCGGAGCTTTGACCGGAGCGCTTTATCTGGCCGCGCGTAAAAGCGTGATCGGGCTTGCGGGGATCGCGGTGCGAATGGCGGGGCTTTTTGGCGTCACCCTGATCATTTTTTCCTTTTCGCGGAGCTTGCCGCTTTCCATGCTGATCAGCCTGGGACTGGGGTTCGGGATGATGGTCCATATGGCGGCCTGCAACACAATCCTCCAGACCATCGTGGAGGAGGACAAGCGGGGCCGCGTGATGAGCTTTTATACGATGGCATTCATGGGCACCATGCCGTTCGGGAGTTTGTTGGCGGGAAGTTTGGCCAGCTGGGTGGGGGCCCCGCTCACTCTGTTTTTCAGCGGGTGTTGCTGTATCGCCGGAGCGGTATTCTTTTTCCGGAAACTCCCCCTGATCCGGGAATGGATCCGCCCGATCTATGTCGCGAAGGGGATCATCCCGGAAGTTGCAAGGGGGATCGAGGCTGCCACGGGCCTTGAAGGCTTCGCAAGGGAATAAAAAAATTGGGGTGTGACCCCGATTTTTGCTTCGCCTCACGAGCGCGTCTCAGAATCTTGAGAAATTTTACTTTGTTCTCTCTGCAAATACCGGGAATTGCTAGAATAAAACTGAGGCTGGATTTTGAGACAATATTCCGCTAACATTTCCAGGAGAATCTCTCTGGCGCATGCACCAATGAATTTATAATAGATATGTTTCAACTGTAAAAAGAAAGGGATGCCGGGATGGTTTCTGGATCGCGAAAGAAAAGAAAACCCGTGCCTTCAAAGTCCCGGTGGCCGCTGGCACCCAACGCGCCAGCACGGCTTCGGCAGGAGTTTGACACTCCTGTTCGATCCGTGCCGGCACAGGATGCGATCGAAAAAATCCTTCGTTTTGAGGAAGGGAATCCTTTCAAGATACTGGGTCCTCATCCCGCCAGGAACGGCCGGGGTGTGGTCATCCGTGCGTTCCTCCCTCGTGCCTCAAAAGCCTGGGTCCAGCCTCTGGAAGGAAACAGAGAGCGCAAGCCGATGGAAAAAATCCACCCCGGAGGTTTTTTTCAGGCCGTTTTCGAAAAAGTCGGCAGGATCTTTCCATACAAGATCGGTACTTGCGATGAAAATGGGTTTTTGCATGAAGCGGAAGATCCTTACGCCTTTTTCCCCGACCAGCTCAGTGACTACGATCTTTATCTGATCGGAGAGGGGACCCATCACCGGAGTTACGAAAAATTCGGAAGTCATCTCTTGACCCTGAAAGGCGTCCGGGGTGTTTTTTTTACGGTCTGGGCGCCTAACGCGAAAAGCATCAGTATTGTCGGGAATTTCAATCACTGGATCCCGGGAGCACATCCGATGACCCGCCTTCCCACTTCAAATGTGTGGGGACTTTTTATTCCCGGATTGAAAGAAGGGGAAGTTTACAAGTACGCGATCCGTTCTGTGGCGGACGGGCAGGTCCGTCTCAAGACCGATCCTTACGCGTTCGGCACGGAATTAAGGCCGCGGAGTGCAGCGGTCGTGACCCGCTTGGACACGTTCTCGTGGTCGGACGAAACGTGGATGACACAACGAAAGCAGAAAGACCCTCTCCGTTCTCCGGTCTCGATCTACGAGGTGCATCTCGGTTCCTGGAAAAGGGACGAGAAGAACGGCTGGGGGTTTTTAAATTACCGGGACCTGGCGCATCAGCTTGTGGAGTATGTCAAGTTCATGGGGTACACCCACATTGAACTCATGCCCGTAATGGAGCATCCCCTGGATGAATCGTGGGGGTACCAGGTCATCAATTATTATGCCCCGACGCGGCGCTTCGGCACCCCGGAGGACTTCATGTATCTGGTGGACTATTGCCACCGCCATAACATCGGTGTGATCCTGGACTGGGTGCCGGCGCATTTTCCGCGAGACGGTCACGGCCTTTTTGATTTTGACGGCCGGCAGATCTACGCATCCGAAAGCTGGAAAAGGGCCGAGCAGCGCGAGTGGGGGACGCTGGTCTTTGATTTCGGGAAAAAAGAGGTCGACAATTTCCTGATCTCCAATGCTCTTTTCTGGCTGGACCGTTATCATGTGGACGGCCTGCGGGCGGACGCCGTGGCCTGCATGCTGTATCTGGATTATGCCCGCAAACCGGGGGAATGGGAACCCAATCGTTACGGCGGGCATGAAAATCTTGAAGCGATCGAATTCCTCAAGGAATTCAATAAAGTGGTTCATGCTTCTTTTCCGGGCGTCCTGACGATCGCCGAAGAATCCACGGCCTGGACCGGCGTTTCAAGGCCCGTGCATTTGGGAGGGCTTGGCTTCAGCATGAAATGGAACATGGGCTGGATGCATGACACGCTGGAGTATTTTTGCAAAGATCCTCTTTTCCGGAAATACCATCAGGGGGTCTTCCCGTTCTCGAGCTGTTACGCATTCTCGGAGAATTTCGTCCTTCCGATCTCGCACGATGAGACCGTTTACGGGAAACGGTCGCTCCTTGAAAAAATGGTCGGCGACGATTGGCAAAAATTCGCAAATCTCCGGCTCTTTTTGTCCTACCTTTTTGCATTTCCCGGGAAGAAACTTCTTTTTATGGGAAACGATTTCGCCCAGCGTAACGAATGGGATTTTAATCGGTCGCTGGACTGGCACCTGATGGAAGCGCCCCGGCACCGGCGGGTGAATCGGTTGCTTCGGGACCTGCACCGTCTTTACCGGGAGAATCCGGCTTTCTACGAAGGGGATTTTTCAAGGGAGTCTTTTGAATGGATCGATTGTTCGGACGCGGACCGCTCGGTCGTAAGTTTTCTGCGCTGGTCGCAAGATTACGGCCAGGTTCTTATTTTTGTTTTCAATATGACACCCATGATCCTCGAGCGTTACCGCGTGGGGGTTCCCCGGGCGGGTTATTATCAGGAGATCTTTAACAGCCAGGCCTTCGAGTACGGCGGTTGCGGGTTGGGGAACCTGGGCGGCGTTCACTCGGAAGAAGTGTCGTGGCAAAACCGCCCCTTTTCTTTAAATCTTCAGATCCCTCCTTTGGGCGCCCTTATTTTTCGTCTTGGGTGAGCGGGACAAAAGAAAATCAGTTTGATTTTTCAGAGTATCTCAGTATACTTCATTCATTGTTCTTTGAAGAAATCATGGTGACAGGAGCATTTGGGAAGTGAGATCCCGCCGCAATTCGGCGGGAGACTCCACGGTGCCGCCGCTGTCGGTAAGGACGAAAGCGAATTGCCACTACCTCAAAACACGAGGCGGGAAGGCTCGCAAGTAGGCTTGTACTTACCTAGTCAGAATATCAACCTGTCATCGCAAAATCAATGTAGTTCATGCCTCCGAGCAGAGGTCGAGACAGGTCACCCTTTCTTGCCCCTTCGAGGCGGAAAGGGTTTTTTTGTGTCCAAAAATTTAGAGTTCCGGAGCGAGCAACTCCGAACAGTGAAAAGAACGCAACATGAAGCGCATCATTGTCATCCCCGCGCAGGCGGGGATCCAAAGACTGGATTCCCGAAAAAAGCATTCGGGAATGACGGTCTCCGGAAAATCAGCTGTTTGTTCCTCGCAATTTGCCTTCTGAATATCGGTTGGAGTTTCCCTTTCTTTCATAAGAAGAAAGAAAAGGAAGCTTCTTCGAGCGCTTCTTCTCAGCCAGTAGTTCAAGACCTAAAAACATCCGCACAGGATGCTGATTCTAAAATCGATGTTGCGAAACAAAATCCGGATCAACTCAAGCAAACGGGTTCGTTGTCGGTGAATGTCATCGCGTCCAGGCTTCCGTCCGCAACACAGAACATCAATAACATGGCATCCAATGTTACCTTCAAAGACTCGAAAGAGCTCGGGCTTACGCATCCGATGACATTCCAGGATGCCGTTCGTGATACGGAAGGCGCAGTGTTCTACGATGAGGTCGGGAACGGTGTCGATTCTACTTTTTCCTTGCGCGGTTTTAACAACTCAAGCGCGGTGGTCTTTCTGGTGGATGGAGTCCGGGTCAATGAGGTCGACAGTAATGCGATCAACTTTCCGTTGATCCCTATGCGGGACGTCCAATCTATCCAGATCGAACGCGGTTCCTCCTCCGCTGTTTATGGAAGCAATGCCTTTGCGGGTGTGGTCAATATCACTACGGGTCAGGCAAGTACGAAACCGCTGCATCTTTTCGGCGGTCTGGAGTGGTCCAGTTTTCACGGTCTCCGTTTCAATCAGGGAGTTAGCGGTACGATCCGGGATAAAGTCACGCCGCTCGGCGGCAAATTCACCTATTATTTCAACGGCGAGCGTGATAACAACCAGGGTTTCCGGAATCATTCCGAGTTGCGGTTGACTTCCTTTGACATAAAGACTGCATATGAACTTCCAAACGACCAGGGAAGGTTCTATGTCAACGTCAAGCACATCGTGGACGGGGACCACACGCCCGGCGAAATCACTTTGCCACAATTCCAGGACAGTGATCTGCGCCGCTGCAATAAACCCTACGATGGGCGCAAGTTTTTTAATACAGTGGTTTCTTTGGGCGCAGACAAACGTTTCTGGGATGATCGTATTCTGGCATCGATCATGTATAGCGAACGTCTCAACAAACGGAACATCTATACAACCTACGGGACTTTCACGCCATGGGCCTATCCCCAGTTCGACCCTTATACGGCATTCCTCAATATGAAAAGCCGCGATCGTGATTTAACGTGGCAGCTAAAATATAATGATCAGTGGAAATGGCTGGGGAACGAATCTCTTTTGGGGATGGAGGTCAGGAAAAGCCGACAGACCTCCGCCGAACGGTACGCCTATTTGGGACATATCCAGGAATCGTTGGCTCCCACGACAGACCACAGCGCCCGGTACGACAATGCGGCGCTTTTTTGGCGGGAAACCCTGAATTTCTTCGATAAGGTCATCCCTTATGTCGGGATGCGTCATGATTTCAACTGGTTGCATACGGCGGATGCCCTTACTCCCACCAACAATGTGAGTCAGCGCCTGGACAAATCCACGGTTTCAACAGGCTTGACGGTCAAACCGTTCAAATGGATGGAGGCTTTCGGGAATTATTCGCAGGGGTTCCGTGTTCCGACCATGGATGAAACAGTTCCTTATGCGGGTGCCAACCAGGTCAGTCTGAATCCGGAAAAGTCGAGTAGCTATGAGGTCGGGACCCGGTTGCGGTATAAAGATTCCGTGGCTTACAAACTCAGTTATTTTCTGATCGATGTTGATGATGAGATCCAATGGGACAACTTAAGAAACCAGTATTTCAACATCGCCCAGACACGGCGCTACGGTATTGAACAACGCGTGGATATAACACCTGTTCAGGAGATTAAATTGTATGGCAGTTATACCTGGATGACGGCGTATGTTCACAGCAATGGCGGAACGAGCAGCCTTGTGCAAGGGCGTGCGTTAGGACAGGTTCCTGCCAATCGGTTCACTCTTGGAGGGATTGCGACGCCTCTGAAACGATGGGGAACTCCTTATGATGGCCTTAAGGTCGGTCTAAACGGTGATTTCACCGGCAAGCAGCATCCGTCGAATTATGAAACATCCAGCCAGGCAACTCTCAACACGACGGGAAAAGCAGGACATTGGATCCCTGCCTATTCGGTTTGGAATTTCATTCTGTCGTATGCCTGGAGGGAAAAAGAAATTTATTTCAAGATTAATAATTTGTTCGATGAAAAGTATTATTCCCGGGCTTATGCTGGTTCATCATGGGGGAGCAGTATTTATCCTGCAGGAACTTACACATGGGTGAATCCGGGCGCAGGACGCGAATTTATTTTGGGGACGAAATGGGAATTTTAAGGGCGGATCTTTGATGGAAAACTTTTCGAGAACCCGTTTCACGGGAAAGAAGGCGCTTTATGTGCTGGGGCTGCTGGTTTTTCTGGCGCCGGTCGCGTTCGGCGCGGAAAATGTTGCGTTCAATTCCTCTGCCAGGGAAGGAGGGCAAAAAGATTTGTTCAACGTGATTTTTAGGCCAAACGCGGAATTAGTTTCCAAGCCGACTACGGTTTTTCCGGAGAACAGCGGTTCTGAAACAGGAACAGCGATGCCCTTTTTAATCGCCATGTCGGAGCCGATCCTGTATCCGGGTTGGGCCAGGCGCAAAGGCTCGGAAGGGTTGCTGGTTGCCGCGCTTGAAATCCTCGAGGATGGAAGTGTGGGCCAGTGGCAGATCGTTCAATCAACCGGCGAAGAATCACTGGACAAGGCGGCGACAAAGGCTTTCCAGACATGGAAATTTCAGCCTGCCATAAAGAACGGTAAACCTGTGAAAACCTGTATTCAGGTCCCCATCAATTTTGAACTCACAAAAGGGTGAAAACACCCGTTGGCGTTCTAAAAAAGAAAAACCATCACGAATTTTTTAAAACGACGGTAGCATTCAAACTTAAGAAACGGTAGAAATGGAAAACTTTGCAGCTCAAGTCAGGGAAACGGTTTCCAGGGCCGCAGCAAAAATTTCTTGTGACGGGGTGCTTTTCTCGGGAGGGCTGGATAGTTCGATCGTGGCAGCGCTCAATCCGGGAGCCGTCGGGATCACAGTCAGTCTCGAACGCAGCGCGACGGATTTACCTTATGCCGACGTTTTGGCAAAAACGCTTGGCATGCGTCAGATCCACCGTTTTGTAAGTACGAAGGAAGCAATCAGACACATTCCGGATGTGATCCGGATTCTGAAGTCTTTTGATCCCGCGCTTCCAAACGATCTTGCGGCCTATTTCGGTCTTGAAACGGCCCGGAAACTTGAATTGCGGCGCATCGGGACCGGGGATGCAAGCGACGAACTTTTCGGGGGTTATTCTTTCATGGCAGATCTCGGGGATCTGGACGGTTATATACGAAGAGTCAGCCGGCGGATGGTTTTCAGTTCCAATGATATCGGCGAGGCCATGAAACTCGGGATCGTTCAGCCTTTTCTCGATCCCTCCGTGATCAAAATGGCATTAAAGATACCGGCCGCCTTGAAAATCCGGCGTTCCGGCGGCAAACAATGGGGAAAATGGGTCTTGAGGAAAGCTTTTGAAGGGATCCTGCCCGCGAAGATCGCTTGGCAAAGCAAGCGTCCGCTGGAGGTGGGTTCGGGTATGACGCATTTAAGGCGGATCCTTACGGACAGGATTTCTGACAAGGAATTCAACAGCCACTCTTATCCGGTGAAGTTCTTCAACAAGGAACATTTTTATTATTACAAAATTTACAGAAAAGTCGTCGGTGGGATTCCGCGGCCCGCACAAAACGAAAAAACCTGCCCCGGCTGCGGAGCGGGGATGCCGCGAACCCATTTTCATTGCAAGGTTTGCGGACATGTGCTTCCGTTTCTGCAACGGTACCTAAAAACGATAAAGGGGACAGGCTGATTTTTTTACATATTATAAAAAAATCAGCCTGTCCCCTTTATAAACATGAAGGATAAATCATGAAAGTTTTTGTTTCATGGAGCGGTGGCAAGGACAGCATGCTTGCGTGCTACAGGATGATGCAGCAGCCGGATGTCGAAGTGGCGTATCTGGTGAATATGATGACCGAAGACGGCGAATATTCGCGTTCGCACGGATTGAGCGCGGCAGTATTGCGCGCTCAGGCGGCGGCGGTCGGAATCCCGCTCATTCAGCGCGCTGCGTCTTGGAAAGATTACGAGAAGGAGTTCAAATCCGTGTTAGCAGAGCTGAAGCTGAAAGGCGTGGAAGCAGGGATCTTCGGTGATATCGATCTTCAGCCGCACAGAGATTGGGTGGAGAGAATTTGTCGTGAAGCGGGGATCCAGGCTTTTTTGCCTCTCTGGAATGCGAAACGGAAGGATCTGCTCGAAGAACTCATTTCCACGGGATTTAAAAGCCGTATCGTTGTTACCGATGCGGCGGTTCTCGGCGAGGAATGGCTTGGCTGTGAGATCAACAGAGATTTTATGCGGAAAATGGAAGTCCTGCCACAGATCGATCCCTGCGGCGAAAAAGGGGAATACCACACTTTTGTTTACGATGGGCCGATGTTCCGCGCGCCGGTTCCATTTTATGATGAGGAACATCTGATGATCGAAAAACACTGGGTCCTGAAACTGGGCGCCGGACTGCGGCAAAAGATTTAGAATTTCTCCCCCTTTTCAAAAAGGGGAGGGAGGGGGAATTGATGAAGCTTCGAGCCTGGCTGATTTTTTGTGCTGTAATCCTGGCTTGTTCTTTTGCCTGGGCTGCGGAAAAGGGAGTCATTCCTGAAAGGATCGTGTCCCTGAGCCCCGTGATCACCGAGGAACTTTTTCTTTTGGGCGCGGGGGACCGTGTGGTCGGCAGGACTCATTACTGCACGAAGCCGCGGGAGGCGCAGAAAATTGAAGAGGTCGGTAACGTTCTCGAGGTCAGCGTCGAGAAGATCGTGGCGCTTCGTCCGGACCTGGTGCTCGCGGGTTCCATGACAAGCCCGAAAGCTAAAGAAAAACTGAAACGGCTCGGCCTTCGTGTGGAAGAATTCCCCTCGGCGAGTGATTTCAACGGAATCTGTGATTCATTTTTTAAGCTCGGACGTATAATCGGCAAGGAAAAAGAAGCTGAAACGATGGTGAAGATCGCGAGGAGCAAGGTGGATGCGCTGCGGTCGCAGGTCCGGGACGGGGACAGACCCGCTGTTTTTCTGCAAGTGGGGGTCGATCCTTTGGTGACGATGACGCACGGGTCTTTTCTTAATGATCTGATCGAGTTTTCGGGCGGGGTCAATGTTGCGCGCGATGCCGGGAGCCGGATCTATTCCCGCGAAAAAGTTATAGCCGACGATCCGGACATCATCATTATCTCGGGAATGGGGTCTGACGGCGAAAAAGCAAATGAGAAAGAAAAAAAGATCTGGCAGGGGTATCGCAACCTTAAGGCGGTGAAAAACAGTACGATCTACGTTGTGGATTCAGATCTCTACTGTGCTCCCACGCCTCTTACTTTTGTGAACGCGCTTGAAAACATAATACGGTTACTTCATCCCCATGATGCAGCATAGATCAAAACGATGGATCTTTTGGTTGTGGCTTCTTGTGGCGCTTGCGCTTTTGGCGGCGGGCAGCGCGCTTTTTATCGGTCCTTCGGGGATCCCGTTTAAAAAGATCTTTCAGGTGCTTTGGAACAGACAAGGGGGGATCGAAGACCAGATCATCTGGGGTATCCGGTTGCCGAGGCTTCTTTTAGGTTTTGCGATCGGAGGATCCTTAAGTCTGGCGGGCGTGATTTTGCAAGGAATGTTCCGTAATCCTCTTGTGGAGCCGTACACGCTCGGGATCTCGGGCGGTGCGGCGGTCGGCGTTTCCTTGAGCATTTTGCTCGGTCTTTACCATGTAAGTATTCTCACCATGCCGCTCGCAGGATTTTTAGGGGCATGCTCCATGATCCTTTTGCTTTATGGTTTAAATGCGAAAAAAAAGGTCCTTTCACTCCAGGGATTGCTTTTGACGGGAGTCATGATCAATTTCATAGCGTCTTCCCTGATCATGCTGTTCCTTGCTTTGTCCCGCAGCGAAGACCTCCAGGGGATCATTTTCTGGATCATGGGCTCACTCGATGAGCCGAACGGTTTTTTGATCAAAATAGCGCTGGGGGCGTCGCTTCTTTTCCTTTTTGTGACTTATTTTTTCCACTCGGACCTGAACGCGCTTGCGCTGGGTGAGGAAGAAGCCCTGCACCTCGGAGTGCCCGTGGAAAGAACTAAGCGCCTGCTTTTCATTATCACGTCCCTTCTGGTCGGCGTGAGCGTTGCGGTGGCGGGCATGATCGGGTTTGTGGGACTTGTGGTGCCGCATTTTATGAGAAGGATCGTGGGACATGATCACCGGATCCTGCTTGTCGCATCATTTCTTGCCGGAGGAGTATTCCTGGTCTTTTGTGATACGCTTGCGAGGACTGTGATCGCTCCCCTGGAGCTTCCGGTCGGAGTGATTACCGGGATTCTGGGAGGCTCTCTCTTTGTCTGGGTGTTGACGCGCGAACGCGGAGGAAAAGTCTAATGTTCTCGGTGAAAGGAATCACCTGCGGCTACGGCTCAAAGATTGTGCTGGAAGGGATCGACCTTTCTGTGGCGCGGGGCGAATTTTTTGGTGTGATCGGTCCGAACGGTTCCGGAAAAACAACGCTTCTGCGGGCCATGGCGCGTGTTTTGAATCTCCAGCAAGGTGAGATTTTTTTGAACGGAGAAGATATTTGGCGCATCCCTTTGAAGGATTTTGCCCGTAAGGTGGCGGTGGTGTCCCAAACCGTTCCCTCAGTTCCGATGACAGTCGAGGAATTCGTTCTTCTTGGAAGGCTTCCGCACTACCGCAGTCTTCAGTTCCTGGAAACAGAAAAGGATAACGATGCGGCCGAACATTCGATGCGTGTGACGGGTATCGAAGCGCTCCGTGGACGCTTGATGGATCAGTTGAGCGGCGGTGAAAGACAATTGGCGGCGATCGCAAGGGCCCTGGCCCAGGAACCCGAATGGCTTTTTCTGGATGAACCGACCGCACATCTGGACATTGCGCATCAGGTCCGGATATTGGATCTTCTTTTGAGATTGAATCAAAGTTCCAACCTGACACTGATCATGGTGTTACACGATCTGAATTTGGCGGGGGAATATTGCCGGAAGCTTTTACTGATGCGGCAGGGACGGACCCACAAAACGGGCAGCGCCGAAGAGGTCCTGGATCGTGGGACGATCGAGAACGTTTACGGAACGCCGGTGGCTGTGGGCAAGAACCCTCTTTCGTCACGTCCCTTTGTGCTTCCAGTGCCGGCCGGGAAACAAGCGGGGAGAGAAAGAAAATGAAGACCCAGGGCTTGATCCAGGTTTACACAGGTGATGGTAAGGGGAAAACGACGGCGGCATTCGGAGTTGCGCTAAGGACCTTGGGACACGGCGGGCGGGTGGGGGTGGTTCAGTTTTTCAAATATCCCATCAAGAGTAAGGCTTTGAATAAGGAGGGCGCGTTCCGTGCTCTGGAAAAATTCTCGAACCGGTTTCATGTCTGGAGTTTTGGCGGGGGATTCACGTGGCAGGTGATACGAAAAGAAAATGCCAAAGCCGTTCAAAAGGCCTGGAAGCAATGCCGCGTACTTCTGAAGAATTCGAAATACGATCTTGTTATTTTTGACGAGATCCATATCGCGCTTCTCCACAAATTCCTCAAAGTTTCCGACGTGGTCAAAGCGCTCAAGTACAAACGGTCCGGCCAGCATGTGATCCTGACCGGCCGGGGAGCGCCCCCGGCGATCATTCGTCTGGCAGACCTTGTGACCGAGATGAAATGTGTGAAACATCCCCTTGGCCGCGGCATTCTTGCCCAACCCGGAGTTGAATTTTAAGAATACCAGAGTGCTGATATCTCACGGGAGCCTGGCTTTTTCCCGCTCTTATTTTATCTCCTACTTGGTGTATAATGAATCCAGAGATTGGTGGAACGGAAGCACTTTAGGAGCGCATCCTTCAAACAGCAAAGGAGGGCTTGGCTATGATCCAGAGCGTAAAGTTGGGAAAAGAGTTCGTGGTGGTTTCGGAGAACAAAGTCGGCGTGCTTTCAAAAGTGGCGGCGATGCTGGCGGATCGAGGGATCGACATCGTGGCTATTTCAGCCCAGGCGGCCGGCGGCGTAGCGCTTATGAATTTCGTGACGGATGATGCGCTGCACACGAGGGATCTTCTCGCCAAGCGGGGATTAAAAATCCAGGAGAATACGGTGTTGTTGCTGGAGATTGAGGATAAACCGGGAGCTCTGGTGCAGATCACCCGAAAACTTGCAGCCAAGAAAATCGACATCCTCAATATTTACGCCAGCGCGCCGGCGTCTTACGGGCCATGCACTCTCGTGATGGCGACCGATAACAATCAAAAGGCGCTTATCACTTTGAAACATTAATCAATGAATCCGATCCTCAGCGGAAGGAAAGAGCGGGGATTCTTTTGCTTTTAAAGGGTGTTATGAAAAAATATACGGACCTCAGTCTCGAAGATTATCTTGAAAAACTTGCCAGCGACGCACCGGTACCGGGCGGGGGCAGTGTCTCCGCCTATGCCGGGGCTTTGGGCATGGCTCTTACGCAGATGGTTGCGCGTGTCGCGCTTAAGCGAAAACCCAAGGCCGATCTTGCGCCGGAACAGAAATTCCAGGACGAGGCCAACCGCAAGCGCATGCAGGAGATCGTCGATTCTCTTGAAAAGACCCGGGCAGACGCGCTCCAGGTCGTGTCGCTTGATCCGAAGGTTTACGATGAAGTGATGGTCTGTTATAAGGAAGGCGCGAGACCCGAGAAACTGGAAGACGCGCTCCAGAATGCGTTCCGTTTGCAGGCGGATCTTGCGCTTATCCTTGTGATGGCGAAAGAATGGAACGAACACATGAAAACCCTCGTGAAGGGTGCGGTCGCCAATGACCTGATTGTGAGCGACAGCCTTTTATCCGCCGCGTTTGAAGGGGCCTTCCATACCGCGCATATCAATGTGGTCTATATGAAAAACAAAGAACGGAAAGAACACGCCGAGAAGGCCTTGGCCGAACTCCGCGGTCGTTTCACGAAAGGAAGCTGAAGTGGAAGCAAAAAGACTTGAAGGAAAAGTGATCGCGGCAAAACTGCAGGAAAAGATTGTCGAGAAGATAGAATCTTTTGTAGACGCGGGACTTCCAAGTCCGTCTTTGGCCGCGATCCAGACCAGCGAAGATCCGTCAGCGGTCTGGTACATCAACAGTCAGGAAAAACTTGCCACGAAGCTCGGCATTAATTTCAGACGCATCATGCCGGATCAGGTGAAAGGCGAAAAGACTTTGCTTCAGAAGGTCCGTGAGCTTGGCGCTGATAAAACGGTTCATGGGCTTTTCATTTCTATGCCGTTTCCGGAAGGAATCGATGCCGACAAAGTTCTGCTCGCCATGGATCCGAAGAAGGATGTTGAAGGTGTCCATCCCACCAGTCTCGGGCTGATCGTTTTGCGGCGCGGTAAACTGATTCCGCCCACGGCATTTGCAGCCTACACGCTCATTAAAGCAAGTGGCATCATGTTGCGCGGGAAAAAGGCGGCGATCATCGGTCAAAGTGCGATCGTTGGAAGACCGCTGCAACTCCTCCTGGGCGAGGCGCGTGTCACGACTCTTGTTTGTAATACCGGAACTGCTGAAGAGGACATGAAAAAAATCGTCAGTGCGAGCGAAATCGTGGTGGCCTGTTCAGGGAAGCCTGGTCTTGTGAAAGGCGCCTGGATCAAGCAGGGCGCGGTTGTGATTGATGTTGGCACCACCGAGGTTGACGGAAAACTCCAGGGCGATGTGGAATTCGATGAGGCGGTCAAGAAAGCCGGTTTTATCACGCCAGTCCCGGGAGGCGTAGGTCCACTCACCGTGACCATGCTCATGGAAAATCTCGTCACTGCGTATGAATGGCAGATGAAATGAGTACGGCGTACGGCGTACGGAGCAACGGGAAAAGATTCCACACCGTACCCCGTACCTCATACTCCGTACCCAAAATATGAAATACACATCTCAGACCATCTATTCAAAGAAGCAGACCGGAGAGAAGATCACTTCTCTCAGTCTCTATGACTATCCGAGCGCAAGAATCGCAGATGAGGCAGGTGTGGATCTCATTATGGTCGGCGATTCGGTCGGCATGGTGCTTCTGGGTCATGAGAATACTCTTGGCATGACGATGGAGCACATGCTTTATCACACTCAGGCAGTCGCCAAAGCTGTGAAGCGCGCGCTTGTGGTCGCAGACATGCCCGTTCATTCCTACAATGATCCCGAAATCGCATTGAAGAACGCACAACGTTTTCTTCGGGAAGCCGGTGCCGACGCCGTGAAACTCGAAGGGGGCGCGACGATCCAGCCTCAGATCGAAAAACTTATGACGGCAGGAATTTCGGTCATGGGGCACGTGGGGATGCTTCCGCAAAGTATCGGGGACGGCAAATATCGCGTTTACGGAAAAGACCCGGATGAGGCAAAGACGATCCTTGAAGATGTAAAACTGTTGGACCGGTTGGGGGTGTTCGCGATCGTGCTGGAATGTGTGCCGGCGAAACTTGCCGCGGAGATCACGAAAGCCGTGCGGTGTCCGACGATCGGGATCGGCGCGGGACCCGAGACCGACGGACAAGTACTGGTATTCCAGGATATCTTGGGCATCCGTTCCCACGTGAGCCCTCGTTTTGTGCGGCGCTACACGGACCTTGAAGAGATCATGAAAAAAGCGGCCGGCGATTTCTGCCGTGACGTCCGGGATGAAAAATTTCCTTCCAAGAAGGAGAGCTTCTCATGATCAAGGACGGTTCTTGTCTCCCTCCAAGGAGATGAAATGAAAGACAAGGGGAAACGGATCCTGGTTGCCGAAAGAGACGATACGACGAGAGAATTGATCCTGATGCGTCTTCATTCCCGCCACCACAAGGTCTTTGAGGCCTCGAAAAGCAGCCAGGTCTTGAGATTTCTGGATCGTGAAGTTCTGGACCTGATCCTGCTTTCGAGCGATATGGAGCCTGTGGGCGGCGAGATGCTCATCCAGATCATTCGCTCCCGTTCCCATCTTATGTCTGTCCCGGTCATCATAATCACGGATGAACACAAGCTTGCAGAACTCATGCTCGGTCATGAAAAAGGCTTTGATGATTTTCTGGTGAGACCGTTCAGTCCGCTCGTGCTGCAGCTGCGTGTGAATCTTAACATTGCAAAAACGATGGAACGGGTGGAAGCCAACGCGCTCACGCACCTTCCGGGCAATCATGCTATCGAGAAAATCGTTCTGAAGAAGATCCAGGCGGGGGAAAAATTCTCGGTTCTTTATATTGATATCAATAACTTCAAGGCATTCAACGACCGTTATAGTTTTCAGAAGGGTGATGAGGCCATCCTTCAGACTGCCCGGCTTCTCGTGACGACCAGTCACGCCGTGGCACGGGACGGGGAGTGTTTCATCGGGCATATCGGCGGAGACGATTTCATCGTGGCGCTTCCGGCAGAGCTTGAGGAGATCTTCGCGCGCCAATTCATCGATGATTTTGAACGGATCATTCCGACCTATTACAACAAAACGGACCGGGATGCGGGATTCATCCGCGTGGAGAATCGGCGCGGCAAGATGGAAAATTTCGCCCTCATGTCCTGTTCGGTCGTCGGTTGCACCAACCTTTACCGGAATTACACGAACCTTCGCGAGATCGCGCAGGACGCTGCGGAGGTCAAGGCGTTCCTTAAAAGCCAGCCGGGGAGCCATTATCTTCAAGACCGTCGTTCGTCTCCGATCAAGAAACTGGATGATGCAATCCATATCCTGGAGCCGGAGACCAAACCCGCCAAACCCAAAAATCGCGCAGACCCCCTTGGCCAGGTCCTTGTAAATGCCGGTCTAATCACCGAAGTCCAGCTTGGCGAGGCCCTCAAACAGCATCTCCAGACCGGCCACCGCCTTGGCCAAACCCTCATCAATATGAATCTTATCTCAAGCCAGGATGTAGGCAGAATGCTTGAAAAGAAACTCAAGGTTCCTTATTTCAGCCTGAAGGGATGGATCCCTGATCCGACGATTTCTCATTTTTTTAACACGGAGTTCATTTTCCATCATCGCATAGTTCCGATCGGGGTTGTCGAAGGTTCAGTGAGAGTCGCGATGTGCGATCCGTTCGATTTGAGGACTCTGGATGCGGTCGAGCGGATCACGGGGCTCAAGCCCGTGCCCTATCTTGCCCTTGAAGATGAATTTGAGCAGTTTCTGGAAAGCCTGGCCCCGGAAACAGAAAAGGGGATTTCTTCTACCCTCGTCCTTGATTAGCTTAAGAGCCACCCCGGCTCTCATCAATAAAAAGAGCAACGGGTGATCAAGAGGCTCCAAGTCACCATTCAGGAAAAGAAGGGCAAGACCTGGATCAAAAAAACGGTATAGGAAAAGCCCCCGTTGGCCGTTTCTATAGGCGCGGGCATGGCGAAATATGGTGCTGTGGTTTTCGCAGAAACAGTCAAATGAGAAATCATGTCAGATCCTCATTTTTAGTGATAAAACATAGATCGGAAACAAAAATGTTGCGGGTGAGATTATGGGGATAGAATCTTTTCCAGAGATTGAGAATTTTCAGAAATTGCCGCGGGAAGTGATCATCAAAGGTGCCAGCACCCACTTTAATGAAGCTGAAGGCGCGTCCCTCCGGGGCATCGTCATCAACAATATCGGCCATCCTATCAAGAATATCCGTGCCCAGCTGGTGATCTTTGACAAGAACCAGGTACCCGTTTTGGGGACCAGTGTTCCGACCGAGCCGGACCAATTGCCTCAAGGCGGAATTGCGAATTTTCAATTTCAATTGAAGGAACATAAAACCGAAATCAAAAAATATTTCCTGCACGCCAATTGGAGCTTTGACGAAACTGCCTAATACCTCGGCCCTATTGTTTTTAGGGGTAGGGTTCGGTACTGTCCCAATACTTATCAATTTCCGCATAGTGGAAATGGGGCTGTACTGATCTCCGATTTTAAGTATGAATGGGAGTGCTGTGGTGTGCAACAATTGAAAGTGGCAACGGCTTGACGTTGTTCACCGTCCTGAGCTTGCCGAAGGATTGCAAATTTCAATTGAGTCGAACCACCAGTTCGTTTAAGCTATAGGCTGGTCACGAAGGTCTGAAATGTCCCCCGGAGAAAGACCCCTGTGGAAAATTATGTATGTCCGGTTTGCAAGGAAGAAATGGAACACGATCTGATGGTTTTCCTGAAACACACGGACCATCACATTATCGAAGTGATCCTGAGGGAACATCCCAAGTGGGCGCACGGAGACGGGATTTGCCGCGAATGTCTGGATTATTACAAAAAAAGCATCGGCCACACATCCTATATGGACGAGATGTAATTTCAATCGGCTGGAAAGTCAAGGAATCATAAATGCAATGAAGAAATTCTTGGTTGGCGTTGTTTTATCCGTCTCTTTCAGTTTTGCCTTTTGGGGGGCGGTTTTGGGCGCGGAGGGGCTTGAACCTGTGGAGCAGTCCCAAGCTTATCAGGAATTTCTTAAAAAGCCCGGAAATGATTTTTCCAAAATGATCTGTCTTTTGAATTATTTTCGGACTGCGCCGATCGTGGTTCAATTCGAAGGGATCGATTATACGGCTCAGGCCGCATATCCTTTCGGGCTGGTGTATTTAATGACAAATTACCGTAACGAAAATCCGGAACATTGGGCGAAGAAGCATTGTTATCGGTCGCTTTTTGGCAACAATATTATTTTTTTTAAATTTCAGGATGGAAGTTCTCGGCCGGCCCGTGACGTGATTCTGGAAAAATACCGTGAACTTGAGGAAACCTACCGGAAGCGGGCCTCCCGGACCTGAGGAAGAGGCGCTTCTTATGGAGGCAAAAATGGACATAGTACCCGTAAAGTCGCGGGATCTCGCGCTGATCGGCTACGATAGCACAACATCGACCCTGGAGGTCGTATTTCGCGCGGGGGGTGTATATCGTTACCAGGGAGTGCCCGAAAACGTTTATCACGGATTGATGGCCGCGCCCTCGCACGGGATCTTTTTCCAGAAGTACATCAAAGTTCAGTACCCTTTCGTGAAAGTCAGCTGATCCTTGCGATGAAAAAGAACCCCTTCTTTTTCCTCCCCACTCTTCTTCTTTTTTTCTGTCTTTGTTTTTCCAGTTCGATCGTCCGGGCTGAAGACTCTTTATTGAAGATTCAGGCGCTTCCGGACCAGAACTCCGTCAAAGGCGGTATGATGTTCCTCGTTCATGTGCAGGTCGCAAACTCAAGCTCCGATACCTCAGTCGATTTTTGGAGTAATACCTGTTCTTATGAAAAGCACTGGGTGACAGACAATCCCGGGGTGTTTATCCAACCCTGGACCTGCAACGAAAACGCTTTCGAACAGATCATGCTTAAACCCGGCGATATTTATGAAAAGAACGTCATCCTCTATATTCCCAAAAAAGACAAAACCGAACCGGTGACTTTCCGGCTCGGATTCAAGCGTATGAGCGAGAACGGTAATGTTGCAGAGCCTCTTTGGAGCAGTCCAGTTACGATGAACGTCATTGTCTCCGAAGAAATGAAGGAAGTCCTGCCGCCTGCAGCCGAAAGAGATACTTTTCAAGCACCCGATCCGGCCCTCATGATCGTGGCCAAAATGAACAAAATGTCTCCAACCGCGGCGGGTCCTGTGATGTCAACGGGAAGCCGATCCCTGATGTTTCAAGAGCCCGGCGTCCCTATCAAGGTCCGGCCCGGTGAAGAATTTTCGATTGTTCTAGTCAGCAACCCCACGACCGGATTCCTTTGGGAAATGACCCTCCCCGCAAAGCAGAGGACTGTCAAGTTCTTAGGGTCCGAATATATTGCCCCTCAGGAAAAGATGATGGGCGCGCCCGGTGAAGAAATCTACAAATTCAAAGCTATGATCCAGGGTGAGACAAAAGCTGATTTTGTCTATAAAAGACCCTGGGAAACCGTTACGGCTCCGGCTCGCAAAATCTTCACGATTCTTGTCCAAGAGAATTAAAAACCCACCTGTTTTTATTGTCACCGGATCCCATGAATAAATGTCGTGTGGTGATTGTTGGGGGCGGCATCTCGGGGCTTAGCACTGCTTTTTTCCTTTCCCGGAGAATTTCTCAGGAACATCTTCCTCTCAAGATCACCGTGCTCGAAGCCTCGGACCGTTTTGGCGGGGTGCTTCGCACACTGATACACGAAGACCTTCGGATGGAAGCTGGGGCGGACGCTTTCTATGCCGGCAAAAATGATGCCACGGACCTTTGCCGCGAATTGGGTCTCCGGGAAGATGTGATCGAGGCATCCCCGTGTTTCCGGCGTTTTTTCAGTCTGAAAAATAAAAAACCTTTCCTTGTTCCGGGTCTTCCCGGGTCATTTTTTGATGTTATTCGTTTGCTTAATAGCCCTCGGTTGAATTTTTTCACGAAGTGCCGGATGCTTTGTGAGCCGTTCATCCCGCGTCGAGAAGAAGGGGGAGATGAAAGTCTCGCGAGTTTTATCCGCCGTCGTCTTGGACAAAACTTCTACCAGACGGTTGCAAAACCCTTGGTACAAGGCGTTTACATGATGGATCCCGAACGATTAAGCCTGGAAGCCATGTTTCCACGGTTGCAGCAAGCCGAGAAGACTTATGGAAGTCTTGCCGGATTTTTTTTGAACAGGATAATTAAAAAAAGAGAAACAGGTTCGGCGGAATTTTTCACCCTAAAGCATGGTCTTGAAGGGTTGGTTCATGCGCTTGTGCGGGAGTTGGGGGGGTGTGAGTTGCGGGGATCAGTGCCCGTCCGGCAATGTGCTTATAACACGGGTTGGAAAATTTCCCTGGAGGATGGCACGGTATTACACGCGGATATCTTGTGTCTTGCCATCAATGCAAGCGATTCCTCGAAATTGCTGTCTACGACGGCTCCCGGACTTTCCCAAGCGCTTTCGAACATCCGGTACGATTCGATCGCAGCGGTAAATCTCATTTATAAGTCTAAAGATATACCGGCCTGGGGTCTGGGTTCCGGATTTCTGGTGCCCATGGACGGCGAGCAATATCCTTTTTCAAGTCTCAAATGGCTCGGCAAGAGCGCGGACGGAAAACACTTTTTTCTGCGTGCATTTTTGTCCGAAGCAATGATTCCCGGCGTTTTTAGTAGGAGCGATAAAATACTCAAGCAAAAAATCCTGACCTTTTTGAATGATTTTTTTGGCATCCGAGCCAAACCTCTGTTCATCAATGTTCAACGCTACCCTAATGCGTTGCCCCAATGCCAGACAGGACATCTCGAATGCATGGCGCGGATCAGAGAAAAAAGTCTTCAATACCCAGGTCTTTTTTTTGCTGGGAACGGGTTTCGAGAATTCGGCATTACAGATTGTATTCGCCAGGCCAGGATCATGGCCTCCAGCCTCCGCTTTCCGATCCTCTAGAAACCATCTCTAAATACCCGGGCAAAAATCTTTGTGGTTTTTGTCATTCCCGCGTCCGCCACAAGGCGCTGGACGGATCCGTCTTCTGGCGGACAGTTCTGGATCCCCGATTAAAGCATTCGGGGATGACATAATAAATAC
>JBAZER010000018.1:0-44653 GCA_041653795.1 Candidatus Omnitrophota bacterium | reverse complement strand
TTATTAATGAGAATCATGGCGTCCAAGTCTTTTTTTCTTTTTATTAATGGCGACTTGGGCTGTCATGATTACCCTTTGATTTTTATTAATGAGAATCATGGCGTCCAAGTCTTTTATTTTTCCCTCGGATGGCGGCTTGGACGGCCCCAATTTCAACTTTGTTGGAATTGATAAGTGTTGGGACCGCCCAAACTTTTTGCTTCTTTTCCAAAATGGTAACGCATTGTTCCGGTTTCCTGAGAGATATTCGCTCTATCCTCTCTTCCGTAGGGCACATTTAAATGTGCCCTACAGGAGGGAATAACTGGAGCAACGCATTGGTAGTTTGGACGGCCCCAATCTCCGCGCCGCTTCGATTGATTGGTATTGGGACCGTTTCGACAAGGATGATTCCTTTCGGGTTATTTGAGAGGAACGGCGCCGGCAAGATTTCCCGAGATCTCGTCGATCCGGATGCGCTCCTCAAAAACCTCTTTGAGCTTTCCGAACTTGCAATGATCCATGTCGAGTCCCTCGATATCAGGCAGACTGCCGAGGATCGGAACGCCGGAAAGATCATGGATGACTTTTGGGTTTGTAAGCTCGGCGAGCGAGCAATTCGTCACGGAAACACGGTTGAAGATGATGCCGCGCACTTCCAGTCCCCGGATCGTCGCCGCATCCACGGTAAGCAGTGTGTGATTGATCGCACCGAGCCCCGCATACGACACGATCACGATAGGCAATCCCATGTCGCGAATGAGGTTGGCCACGTAATAATCTTTCCTGAGAGGAACCATGAGCCCGCCAATACCTTCGACGACCATGAAGTCGTAGTGTTTTTGAAGTTCGCGGTAACTTTTGAGAATGTTTGGAATATCCACTTCTTTTTTTTCGAGCATGGCCGCAACACTCGGCGAAAGAGGGTTACGAAAACACGACGGGCTCGAGAGCGGCGAGTATTCGTTCCGGGCGGCCTCCGCCAGAAATGCCGCGTCCTGCGAAACAAGTTTCTCGTCGCCGCCACAACAACCGGTCGCCACGGGCTTCATCACGCCGACCTTTATCCCGCGGTCCCGGAGGACAAGCGCAAGACCGGCGGAAATGACTGTTTTCCCAACGTCCGTGTCTGTCCCGGTGATGAAAATCCCTGCTTTCATCGCCAAATCCCGGCAGGTTGCGCTGTACTAAATAATTTCACTCATCACCTCTTCGATTGATTCGTACGTTATCTCCAGCAGTTTGTTCAATTCCGTTTCCGTCATCCCGAGCGGCGGCATGAGCACGATCACCGGACCCAGCGGTCTGAGAATCGCGCCCTTTTTTCGCGCCCGTTCAATCACGCGAACCCCGATTTTTTCTCTCGGCTCAAAACTTTGCCTGGTCGTCTTGTCCCTGACAAGTTCGATCCCGATCATGACGCCGCATTGGCGGATATCGCCGACGCATTTGAGTTCGTAAAAACCTTCGAGTTGTTTTTTTATGAGCTGGATTTTGGGCTGTAGTTTTTTGAGCGTCTCCTGTTTCTCAAAAAGCTCAAGATTCGCGCCCGCCACCGCACAAGCCAGCGGATTAGCCGTATAAGTGTGTCCGTGAAAAAATGTCTTAAAATCTTCGTAGCGGCCAAGAAAGGCCCTGTAAATCTCTTCGGTCGCGAGCGTCGCGGCAAGCGGCAGATAACCTCCCGTGATACCTTTGGCGACCGCCATAATGTCCGGCGTCACGCGTTCATGGTCCGCGGCGAACATCTTCCCGGTCCGCCCAAACCCCGTCGCGACCTCGTCAAAGATCAGAAGCGTATTATACTTTCGCGTCAACTCCCTGGCGCGGGAAATGTACCCGGCCGGCTGATCGATCATGCCGGCGGCACCCTGCATCAACGGTTCCATCACGAAAGCGGCAAGCTCCTCGTGATGCTCCCTTAGAACATTTTCCATCGCTTCCAGCGATTCTTCCTTTACCTTTTCCGGACCGCTCCCGGAGGCCTGCCCGCCGGCATTTTGAAGGGACCAGCGATAGCGGTAAGGCGCCGGGATCGCAACCGTATCAAAAAGAAGCGGCTTGTAAATCTGATGGAACAGATCGATGCCGCCGACACTCACGGAACCGAGCGTGTCGCCATGATAGGCATTCACGAGTCTTGCAAATTTTTTCTTCCGGGGACGGCCTTTTTGGGCCCAATACTGGAATGCCATCTTGAGCGCGATCTCTACGGCCTCGGACCCGGAATCCGAATAGAAAACACGCGACAGGCCTTCCGGCGCAACGGCAATCAGTTTTTCGGCAAGTTCGACTGCGGAAGGGTGTGTGAGACCGAGAAATGTGCTGTGGGAAATTTTTTTAATCTGTTTTTCGATCGCCCTGTCGAGCTCTTTCACCCGGTGCCCGTGCACATTGCACCAAAGCGACGACACCCCGTCGAGATATTTTCGCCCCTCGGTGTCGATAAGATAACAACCCTTCCCTTTTTCGATCACGAGAACTTCTTCCGTCTGCCAGTCCTGCATCTGGGTGAACGGATGCCAGATATATTTCCTGTCTTTAGCAACTAACTCATCGGTATTCATATGTTGTCTTCAGAGCGTCTTACGTGTCGGATCATTGTCACATCGCGGAATGGATGCCGTGCAGTGGCCTCTCGGGTAAGCTTTATTTTTTCGGGTAGCCTACGGGTTGAGTGAGAATGACGCGCTGATCCGGGCGAAGCCTCATGGCTTTGGCCAGCTCTTCTTTGTCAACCCAGCCGAGCACCACGGTCGCGAGGCCGGCAGAAGCGCAATACAGATAAACGTTCTGGCTGACATAGCCCGTGTCTGTTGCAGCATAAAAGAGGGCTTCGTCGGCTGTTCCTTTCATTTTTGAAAGGTTCGCCACAAAAACAAGGTCCACGGGCGCGTCCTTGACGAACGACTGTCTGCCTGTCGCCGGACGAATATCCCCCGCCAGGACCGGTACCAGGACATTGTCGCTGGCGCTAAAAAGAAAGAGGCCCTCAGCCCTGGCGACATAAATATCGATCTCCTGCCTGTTCCCGGCGGAAGGCGCGGTCCGGTACCCTGATTCCGGACGATTGATTCCATTCGCGGCCCAAAGCAGGTCTGAAAGCGTTTGCAAAGAAAGTTCTTCGGAGCTGAATTCGCGAGTGCTCTTCCGCTCCGCAAGTGCCCGCATCAAAGGTTTCCCGCCGTTTGTTTGGGGCGCCAGTAATTTGACGGGCTTGAGTTCCTCCGCAAAAACCGGGCTGTTGCCGAGCAACACAAAAAGGGCGAGGGGGATTGCTAAAAGCTTTCCAGTCTTCATGGCTTTTTACTTTGACTCTCCGCCGTTGTTTTCTCATTTTTTAAGTTTTTCAGGTTCCCCTTCTCGTCATACTCTTTGGCAGGCTCAACCAGCTCTCCGTTTTTGTGAACGCCTTCTTTTTTTAAGAGCCCGTTTTTGTCATACCACTTGACCGTTCCCTCAAGCTTTCCGTTCCGGAAAACCCCTTCGCTCTTTAACTTTCCGTTTTCGTGATACCACTTGGCCGCTCCCTCAGGCTCTCCGTTTTTCAAAACTCCCTCGCTCTTCAGCTTTCCGTTCTCGTAATAATTTTCGAACGGCCCCTCGAGTTTCCCGTCCTGGTAGAATGTCCCGTTTTTAAACCTTCCGTTTTCATGATAGCTTTTAAACAGTCCTTCGAGTTTCCCGTTCCGGAAAATCCCCTCGCTTTTTAACTTCCCGTTTTTGTCATACCACTTGATTGTTCCCTCGGGTTTTCCGTTTTTTAAAACTCCTTCGCTCTTTAACTTTCCGCCCTCGTCATACCACTTGACCGTCCCTTCAGACTCCCCGTTCTGAAAAACCTCTTCTCTTTTTAGTTGTCCGTTTCCGTAATACCATTTGACGGTGCCCTTTAGTTTTCCGTCCTTGTAAAACGCCTCTTTTTTCAGCTGCCCGTTCCCGCCATACCATTTGACCGCGCCTTCAAGCTTTCCGTTCCGGAAAATTCCCTCGCTTTTCAGTTTTCCGTTCCCGTCATACCATTTGACCGCGCCCTCAAGCTTTCCGTTCCGGAAAACTCCTTCGCTTTTCAGTTTTCCGTTCTCGTAATACCACCTGACCGTTCCCTCAGGTTTTCCGTTGTTTTTTAAAACCACCTCGGTTTTCAGTTTTCCGTTCTCGTAATACTCCTTGGCGGGTTCGACCAGCGTTCCGTTTTTGTAAACTCCCTCGCGCCGCAGGGTTCCGTCCTCGTCATACCACTTAACCGTTCCTTCAAGTTTTCCGTTTTTTAAAACTCCCTCGCTTTTCAGCTTTCCGTCCTCGTCATACCACTTGATCATTCCCTCCGGCTCCCCGTTTTTCAAAACTCCCTCGCGTTGCAGTTTTCCGTCCTCGTAATAATTCTTAAACGGCCCTTCAAGTTTTCCGTTCCGACAAAATGCTTCTAGTTTTAACTGCCCGTTTTTGTAATATCCTTTTACCAATTCCTCCCCGTCCCCGTACCCGATAGAACTAAATGTTACTGTCGAAATTACGGCGAACAGCCAGATAACGAATGTTTTTGTTTTAATTTTCATTTCCACAGCCTCCCCCTATTATTTCGACTTGTCTTCATCCTTAATTGGAAAAAAATAAGAATCAACAAAACATCCACCGCCGCCTGATGTCAACAGACGTTGATGTAAGCCCTGTATCAACAATATTATGAAAAAGACCCGTATCTATTAGTATCGTCAGAGCGAATCACCGCGGGACTGTCAGCGCAACCATACGCCAGCATTCTCCTGACCTTGTCCTTCTGCCGGATATCATACTCCAACTTAGCCTGTTTGCCTCCAGTGAGTTTACGGACAAATCCGGTCGTCCCTTTACCCTTCTTGATGGTTTCCCCGGCGACCGGTGGCGAAAATATTTTTCATGCGAGCGTCTGAAATGCCTTCAAAAGCCTGGCAATATCCTCTGAGGTATGCGCGGCGGAGACAGTAATGCGAAGGCGCGCCTTACCCTTTGGAACTGTCGGATAGCGTACTGCCGGAATGAAGATCCCTCGCGAAAGAAGCTTTTCAAAGGCCGCGAGGGCTTTCTTTTCATCGCCCAGGATCACGGGCAGGATCGCGGACTCCGGCGGTGTGATCGAAAAGCCGAGCCCTGTGAGCCCGCGGTGGACCTCATGGATATTGTCCCAGAGTTTTTTCCTGAGGACCGGTTCTTCCTCGATCACGCAAAGTGCTTCACGGGCGGCTTCACAAAGAACGGGCGGAAGCGCAGTTGCAAAAATGAACGGCCTCGCAAAATTCACCAGATATTCCGTTATGCTCTTGTCCGCAGCAACGAATCCCCCGAAGCTGCCGATGGCTTTTGAAAGTGTTCCCATGATGATGTCGATTTTTTTTAAAAGGCCCCTTTTTTCAACCACGCCGTGGCCGGCCGCTCCCAAGACCCCTGTGCCGTGCGCGTCATCGACGACAAGCAATGCATCGTATTTCTCCTTCAGACGGACGAGTTCTTTAAGCCCCGCCAGGTCGCCGTCCATGCTAAAAACCGTTTCAGTCACGAGGATCCGCCGCCGCGCGCTCTGCGAACCCCGAAGAATTTCCTCGCATTTTTTGTAATTCTTGTGTGGGAAAACGCGCAGTCCGGCTTTCGAGAGCCTGGCGCCGTCGATCAGCGAGGCATGGCAAAGCTTGTCCATGATGATAATATCCTGCTCGCCGGCAAAAGCGGTCAAAATGCCGAGGTTTGCGAGAAAACCGGCCCCAAAAACCAGCGCGCTTTCCTTTCCCTTGATCTGAGCCAGCTTTTTTTCAAGGGCTTTGTGAGCATTTGTTGTCCCCGAGATAAGCCGTGCCGCGCCCGCGCCGACACCGTACCGCTTCAATGCTTTTTGTGCGGCTTTTACAACCCGCGGATGGCGGCTGAGGCCCAGATAGTCGTTCGAACAAAAAAGGAGAAGGCTCCGTCCCCCAAACGACGCATGCGTGCCTTCGTGATCTTCCAGAACGCGAAGGCAGCGGTAAAGACTTTTTTCTTTTAAGGCTTTGAGGTCCTGCAAATATGGGTCTTTCATTCTATCCCGATAGGCGGTTACCCGCTGTTTGAAACCCGATTCAAAATTCAAGACTGGTTTTTAAAAGATCAGATTTTTCTGAGAAGAACAGCGGCAACCTGACCCCCGAAGCCCATGGAGACCTTGATCGCATTTGTGATTTTGTGAGATCGCATGTCCCCGGGCGTATAATCAAGATCGCACGCCGGATCCTTTTCTTCAAGCCCCACCGTCGGCGGAATGAAGCCCTCGTGAATTCCGAGAAATGTCGCGATGATTTCAACGGCGCCCGTTGCGCCGAGCATGTGTCCGGTGGCACCTTTGGTCGAGCTCATAGGGATCCTGTAAGCCTCCTTCCCAAACGCTTCTTTAAGCTCCATTGTTTCATAAAAATCTCCGTGCCGCGTGCCTGTGCCGTGCAGGTTCATGTAGTCGATCTCCCGCGGCGCGATCCTGGCCCTTTTAACAAGGACCCCAAGCGTGTAGGACAAAGCATGTTCATCAAGATCAAAATGGATTGGCTGCTTGCTGTCCTGGCCGTAGGCAGACTCAACGATCTCGCCGTAAATCCTTACGCCGCGCGCTTTCGCGCTTTCAAGCGTTTCAAGAAAAACCACCCCCGCGCCTTCACCTATCAGGAATCCGTCGCGCCTCTTATCAAACGGACGTATGTCCCTGGCCGCAAGCGCCTTCATATTGCTGTACCCCCCCAGCATGAGCGGCGTGATCGAGGCGTCCGTCGCTCCGGCGAGACAATATTCCGCCTGGCCTTCGGAGACCATGCGAAACCCCTGGATGATGGCCACGGTCCCGGTCGCACACGCAGCCACGTAGCATTTGGCCGGTCCCCGGATCTTCATACGCCGGGCAATCCACTGATCCGCAAAATTCGGAACCGCGCTCGTGTATATTCTCGCCCCCAGGATCGCGCTGGGATTCCGCAGGAACCGTTCTTTGAAACGTCCGAGACTGTGAACGCCGCCTTTGCTTGAACTGACGGAAAGCGCGATATCGTAAGGGGTTACGGCCGTAATATCGAACCGGGCGTCCTGGACGGCCTGCTCCGCGGCAGCTACGGCATACTGAATAAAGGGATCGAGGAGATGTGTCCCATAAGGGCGCGGATTAAAACCTTTGAGAGGAAAGACCGGAGGAAATTTAAAGCTTTCAATGGTGGAGTGATCTGCGGGGTCTTTCCCGGAGACACCTTTCCTAAGATTCTCACGGAATTCAGCGAGCGTGTTCCCTATCGGAGAAAGAACCCCCATGCCCGTGACCACAACGCGTCGTTTCATGTTCTTGATGATCCCTTCGGGTGCGAAATGAGAGGAAATTTTACCCTAGAAAGGCCGGGATTCAAAATGAAACACTTGCCCCGTCACCCGGCGCACCCGGTCTGAGGAAAGAAAAATGAGAAAGTCCGCGACCTCTTCGGGATCTGAAAAAGTTTTCAGCGGACTTTCCTCAAGATTTTTTTGGAGAATTTCCTTGGGAACGCTCGCGGTCATTGAAGACCGCATAAAACCGGGGTTTACGGCATTTACAAGAATTTTTTTGCGGCCGAGTTCTTTGGCAAGCGTTTTGGTCATGGCGATCAGCCCGCCTTTCGAAGCGGCGTAATTCGCGGCACCGGCAAGTCCGCTCAGGCCCGCACGGCTGACGAGGGTAAAGACCTTGCTCGGCGTTTTTCTTAAAAGAAGCGGCAGAAGTTTTTGGGTAAGATAAAAAGGGGCCCTGAGATTGACCCGCAGGACATCGTCCCATTGCTTTTCGGACATCTTTTCGATAAAGGCATCCGCAGTCGCGGCGGCGTTGTGAATAAGGATATCCAGCGCCCCGGCCTTTTCTTCGAACGCCGCGGCAAAGGCATCGATGGCCCTGGCGCTGGCAAGATCGAGGGGAAACCCTTGTGCGCCGGTCTGTTCGAGCTCTCTGGCGATTCCGGCAGATTTGAAATAAGTGAAGAAGACGTGCGCATTCTGTCGGGCGGCCTTACGGATGAACGCCTGTCCGAGCCGGCTTGTACCGCCGGTGATAAGAATGATTTTGTCCTTGAAAGAATGTTCCACGAGTTAGAGGCTTTGCCCGCAACCGGTCGAACAATAGTCGGGTTCGTTGGCAGTTCCCAAGGAAAAACCAGCGCGCCGGAGCATGTCGAGATCTTCCTGAAGGGGGTTCCCTGCGGTGGTAAGATAGCCTCCCACCACAAAACCGTTTGCTCCTCCGCGAAGGGCTTTTTCCTGAAAATAAACGCCAAGGTTCAATTCGCGGCCGCCGGCGAGCTTGATATTGGCCCTGGGATGAATGAAGCGGAAGATCGCGACCGTTTTCACGGCTTCCCCGGGAGCAATGGCTTGTTGCCCTTCGAGGGGTGTTCCGGGTCTTGGGTTCAGGATATTGATCGGCAGGCAATGAAGGCCGTAAGGCTTGAGCTCGAACGCGAGATTGATCCGGTCTCCCGGTGTTTCCCCCATCCCCAAAATACCGCCCGAGCATATTTCGACACCGTTTTCTTTCAGGAATTTCAGCGTTTCCATCCGTTCATCATAGGTGTGCGTGGAAACGATCTCGGGATAAAACTCGCGCGAACATTGAAGGTTGTGATTGCAACGCCGCATCCCGGCCGTGCGAAGTTTCCGGATCTGCCTCTCCGTCAGGTTTCCGAGAGATCCGTCAAGCCGGAGACGGGTTTTCTCGCTTAACAAGCGAAAAGTTGCGAGGACTTGTTCGAATTCGGCGTCACTCAGAATTTCGCCGCTTGTGACCACACAAAAGCTTTGTATGCCGTTCGCCTCGCTTTTTTTTGCCTCTTTCAGAACCTCTTCCGGAGTCATGAGCGGGTACCGTTTCACGCCTGTTTTGTAATGGGAGGATTGGGAACAAAAACCGCAGTCTTCGGAGCAAAGATAGCTTTTGGCATTAACGAGCGAACAAAGGTCGGGTCGGGAAGGCCGGAACTTGATTGTGATCTCGTGGGCAGCGCCTAGAAGAAGGTCCAGTGTCGCGGAGTCTCCGATCGAACTGAGACGAAGGGCTTCTCCTAGGGTGATGTCTCCTCCCGCGAGAACCCGCGACTTGAGTTTTTGTATAAAAGTTTTCATTATGAAGCGGTATGTTCCCTAAAGCAGCTATAGATAACTGAGGGGTCGGGGAGTTTTCCCGACCCACTCACCCTGAGTGACGTCCTGCTGTCTAGGGCGGAATCGAAGGGTTTCATTAATGCATGAGATCCTTCGACTTCGCTCAAGATGACTCCCTCGGGAAAAACACCCCGAGGGGTCAGATAACTGCGACCCTTTCCCGGCAAAGAGTCGGGAAGGTATCAGTTCCCGAAGAAATCTTCCTGTTCTAATAACTCTTTCACCCTTTTGCTGGTTAGATCTTTATGGAAATATTCCTGGATCACGCCTTTTTTCAGATAATTCGCGATCGGAATAAGCACCATCCCCTGGTCCAGGGCCAGATACTGAGGATTCACTTTTTTACTGGGGAAAGAGATTGAATCGTAAAAACCGTATTCCCCGTAAATGTCGAACGTGAGAAGTTTTCGAATGTTTTTGAGGGCGTCCTTGGGCAGGGTTTCCAGCGCCAAAAAACTCACGTGCGGTGTAATCACCCCCCGGTCCTGGTATCCTTTGGTTCCAAGTTTTTTGATTCCGAACTCCTCGTATTGCCATCGCCGTCCGTCCGCAATCGCCGCCGGAGAGATTCCCCAGACGGGATATTTTTTTTCTTTGAGCGCATAATCCCGGTGGAGTTCTGTTGCGATCTTGTCGTTCAGTCCGAGTCCTTTGGGGGCGAACTCCTTTTCATGAATCACCATCGTCGGCATCAGGAATTCGAAAAGCGATCCGCCCCAGCTCGGAACAAATTTCTGTTCCCCTTCCTTATAGTAACCCTGAAAATAACTGACCCGGTCACGTTCGACCATCTTCCCCTGCGGCTTTTGCGTCTGCCATTCCCATACCTCCGGCGCCGTGCGATAGAGGTACCACCAATGCTCTTTGGGAAGGTCTCCCTTGCCGATCCCAAAAAGACTCATGGCCCTCGCTTCGGTCACCAGCATCCCGTAATGGTAGGAGGTCAGACCCTGGCGGTCCAAATCGTAACCCAGGGCGAGATGATTGGTGCCGGGATCCAGGAATTCCTGAAAATGAAACCGCTTCAGAATGGCCGTGGCTTCCCGTGCGATGTCCCCCGGAAAGGCCTGGCGGACTACCACCAGCGCAATGGCAAGCCAGCCGTTATCCACGCTTGAAACAAACCGGCGACTTACCCCAAGCCGGGTCGTTTCATAAAAGTTGAAAAAAAAGCCTTTCCACGCATCCAGCTTTCTAAGCGTTCTCAGGGTGTTTCGAATGCGCCGGGCCGCCTCATCCGGAGTGATGATCTCCAGCTCTTTCGCGGCAACGGTCCCCATGAGGTCCATGGCGATATTCGTGGGCGAAGTGTAGGTCGCCGCCATCGGGAAATCCCCGACTTTAAAATGGTCCGAAATAAGATGGCTCCTTTTGTCGGTGGCGTTTTTAAAATACTTCCAGGTATCCTTGGCGATCTCGAGAAGCAGTTTCTCGTCGTTGTTTGTCGCCAAAAGTTCCCGGCGCCGGTTCTTGTTCGTAATAGAACGCGGGAATCCGACGAAGTTGTCCTCCACGCTTTCAAACCCGACCTCGGGACCCCCCACGAAGGCAATTTCATCCAGGCCCAGTTTTCCGGCCATGTTCCTGTCCGGGGCGATCACGCTAAAGGAAAGATATTTCAGTTGATTAAAATCGATCCCCATAAAAAAACTCGTCGGCAGGACCACTTCATTCCACTCGCCCTCTTCAAGACAGGCCCCTGTGACGTCCCGTTCAACAATCTTTCCCGTCCAATCGGTCAGGGAAACGCGAACACGTCCTTTAAACGGCACGAGGGGGGGGGTTCTGCATTTGAACACAAGATAATAAGCCGCACTCATGTCCAGTTTTTCGAGCGAGGTTTTGAAAGTCGTTCTTTCTTTTCTCCTAAGATTGATCCTTGCCCATAATGACGCGCCGGATTTGCTGTTGCGGGCATCTTCTTTTTTCAGGTCCAGGTGGACCTTTTTTTTCTCCCATTTATTTATGATCCAGGCCCCCCCCAGACTGTTCTTGAGTTCCCCGGTGTTAAAATCGTCCACGACCTTGAATTGTGTTGAAGTCCGAAGGGACTTGCCGGCAGGAACGATATCGTAGACCCTTCCGATATCAAATGACGCCTCCCCGCCCGCGGGACCGATTTGCTGGACAAAAATCTCCTCTGTTTTTTGTTTCTGGATTTTGCTGGCAGCAAGACCCGCCGGAGGGAACGCCCCGAGAAAACATGTCGCTACAAAAAACAAAACGGCCTTTCCCAGAAGTTGCTTCATGTTTGAGAGATGTTTTTTGTGAAGGGTCATGTTTTTTCGTCTATCCGAGTGTAACCTCGACCCGATGGGTTCTGCCGTCTCGAAGGTCCGGGATGAGATTTTCTTCCTGTTTTTTTCCATCCACCACGATAGCCTGAACTCCCTGTCCGGTTTGTCGGGGGTTTTTAACCTCGATCAGATAAGTGCTGCCGCGGAAAAGACGTTTCATCTTGAATCCGGGCCATTTCTTCGGGATCACAGGATCCACGATCAAACCCTTGGCGGCGGGACGAATGCCCAGGATCCAGTTCATTGCCACCACTTCATACCATGCCGCTGAACCCGTGTACCAGGTCCAGCCGCCGCGACCGTTGTTGGGCGAGTCCGGCCCGTCCACATTCCCGGGCGTTACATAAGGTTCGCTGTAATAAATATCCGGTTCTAAACCGCGAATCGCGGGATTGAAGCTCCTGTAAACCTGATACGCCCGCTCCCCGTCACGCATCATTGCCTCTGCCTGGACCGCCCAGGTGCCGGCATGCGTGTAAAGTCCGCCGTTCTCGCGGACCGAGGGAGCATAACGCGTGATGTAGCCGATCGTTGCGTCGGTCTTGTTATAGCCCGGCGTCAGAAGAAGCGGCCCGTACTTTTTGTAAAGCCATTTCGCGGCCGAGTCCATCGCAATTCGGGCGCGCTTTGTGTCAGCCACGCCTGTAATAACGGCCCAGGTTTGACAATTAAGAAAGATCTTTCCAGTCTCGCATTTTTTGCTGCCAAGCGGCCTTCCATCATCGCGTGTGGCACCCAAATACCATTCCCCGTCCCACCCCTCCGTATTAATCGCTTTTTTCATCGCTTCCGCGCGGCGGAGATATTCCGCGGCTTTCGTCTTGTCACCGCGTTTTTCCATGACCGGCGCAATACGGTTCAAGATGCCATAGAGGAAATGTCCAAGCCAGATCGACTCGCCCTTCCACTTGGTGCCGACGTGGCTTAGTCCGTCGTTCCAATCGCATTCGCCGATCAGCGGGAGACCCCGCGGCGAGAACCTTGTGAGAGCCTTGTCGATCGCGCGAAGCATGTGATCGTAAAGCGTCCCCGAGGTAACCTCTTTGGTTTTCGGATCCGGCAGGAATTTCACGATCTCGTTCAGGATCGCTTCATCGGCAGTTTCATCAAGATAGTTCAGCGTAATGAAATCAAGCCATAGCAGATCGTCCGAGCAATGCGTAACGGCGCCGATGTTCGTCCCGTGGTGCCACCAGTGGTAAACTGTTCCGTCCGGGAATTGCTGCCCGGCGTGGAGAAGAATCTGTTTTTTTGCGAGCTCGGGCCTTGTCGCAAAAAAAATCTGGCAATCTTGCAGCTGGTCCCGGAACCCGTAGCCGCCGCTTGACTGATAATAGGCACACTTGGCCCAGATACGCGCGGAGATCGCCTGATACTTCATCCAGATGTTCGTCATGAAATTGAGGGCCTCATCCGGCGTCTCAACTTCGGAGGCATGGATAAAAGAATCCCAAAGCGCCTTGACCTTGTGAAGTTCCTGCTCCGCGATCCTGGGATTGGAATACTTCTGGATGATCCGTTCAGCCTCTTCCCGGTTGCGTGTGGACCCCAGCGTGAAGATCACGATTTTGGATTCTTTGGGGCCAAGTTCCACATCGACCTGAAGGCTCGCCGACGCATCGCCCCACTTCCCTTCCGAGTCGCGGCATTTTCCTTCCACCACTGCTGCCGGCGCATGGATCTCCCCATAACGGCCCAGGAAAGATTCTTTGTCGCCGTCATACGCCGCGGGCTTGGGATACGCCGCATGAAATCCCTGAAGCGGTTTTTCGGTCATACCTGTTGAGATGAATCCCGGCACAAGCGGTGCGCGCTTGACGCCGTGAATGCAGCCGTTCTTTTTGTCGATCCAGGTTTCGATGAACGTTTTGTGGAACTCACGATGCGTATCCGACCAATTCCCGAGACACCAGTCAAAATAGGTGAAAAGGCTCAGACGTCGTTTCTTTCCGGATTGGTTCGTCAAAACGACCTTCCAGACTTCGACCGGGTCTTCCACATCCACAAAGACCGTTTTCTCGAACCGGATCCCGTGGAGCTTGCTTGTCAGGACCGAGTATCCCTGGCTGTGCCTCACTTCGAAAAAATCATACTTCGGCATGCATGGCTTCCAGGTCCCGGACCAATAGTCCCCGTTATCCCGGTCGCGCACATAAATGTATTTGCCCCAGTTATCGCGGATCAGATCCTGATCCCAGCGCGTGATCCGTGACAGGTTCGAATTGTCGCGCCATGAAAAACCTGAGCCTGTCTGTGTTTCGATGGTGCCATAATCCCCGTTGGAAATCACGTTCACCCACGGACGCGGCGTATCGGGACGCGTGATGATAAACTCACGCCCATCGGCCGTGAAGTAGCCGTATTTCGAGGCGAATTTTTTTTCGGGACCGTTTTCTTTCAAAAGCATTTTGGCTTCCGCTTTTTTTCTTTCCTTTGACTTTCTGGGCATGGCAACAAAAACTCCTCGGTTTCTTTTGTTTTAAAATAAGCTCATCTGTTGGATTGCTGCAGTTGGGCGTTGATTTCGGGGGCCAGTTCCTTGGCAGCTTCCGCGGCGGTCTTTTTTCCGTTAAAAATGAGATCCAGTTTTGGACGGAGATACTTTTCCTCTATTTCACGCCACTTCGGATGAAAAGGGCTGAAGACGGCGTACTGGACTGCCTTGTTGAGCATTTTCCTGTTGGCAGGAGCAGACGCGTTTCCGGCAAACGCATCGCTTTTTGCCACGGAGATGCGGGCAGGCTGAGCGAGACCGCGCTTGGCGAATTGCCGTTGTCCTTCGGGTCCGGTCAGAGCCTTGATCACTTCCCACGCCTCTTTCTTATGTTTGGAGGACTTAAGGATCGCGTATCCCGTTCCTCCGGTCCCAAAGGCCCGAATGCCCTTATCATTTTTGGGGAACATTGCTACGTCCCATTCAAAATTGTAATTGCGGAATTGCGGGGCTTCCCAAATACCGGATAGAAACATCGCGATGCGGCCGCTGGCGAACATCCGGTCCGCGCCCATCCCGAAATTCATGAAGGCCGTTGGCGTCGGCATGGCTTCATAAAGATTGCTCAGATCGGCGTAGAACTGAATGCCCATAACGGAGCGGTCATCGTCCAACAGGGTCTTTGTAGGATTTTTAACATTATCCACGAGCCCGCCGCCGTTCCCATAAATGAAATTCTGCCAGGCCCAAGTATAAAAACCGTACTGCGTGACGCGCCCGGAACTGTCTTTTTTGGTGAGCTCGCGGGCGAGGCGCAGCATGTCGCTCCAGCTCCAGTCATCGGTCGGGTAGGGAACCTTTGCTTCATCAAAAACTTTTTTATTGTAGAACACGCAGGCAAACGGGGCGATGTCGCGAGGCGCGGCCAGAAGCTTCCCTTGATAAGTGAAGCGATCTATGATCTGCGGAAAAAAATCGCTTTTATCAAAACCTTTCGGGTCGGCGGTCTCATACGGCGTCAGATCTTCCAGAACGCCTTTGGTCGCGAACGTCACGAAATAATCGACCTCAGTGGCGATGATGTCGGGCGCCGCACCTCCCGCAATTCGCGTGAGAATTTTGCTAATATAGCCCGTGTAGGGCGTGTGCTCGAAAACGACTTTGATCTCGGGATGCTCAGCCTGCCAAGGCGCGAGAGCTTCGGTAATGATGCCGATCTCCTCGGGCGTTCCCCAAAAGCTTACTTTAACTTCCGTGGTCCCCCGGCCCCCCGTCTCGTTCGGAGAACCGCAGCCGGCCAAAACAAGGCTTGTTAACAAAACAAAAAAACTCTTCACCCAAAATTTTTTCGACATGCGGAGTCCCCTTCGTTTGAAAGGCGTCTATCGGCTTTGCGAGGAGTTGATTTTTCTAACAGTGAGAATAGCACATAAAACGAAAAAGTGCGGGAATTATACCACAGTGGCCGGGACCTCTGTAAAGGCCCTTTTCTCCTTCGTTTGTTTGTGGCGCCCCCTTTTCAGAAAGTCAGCCTTGCGGCAGGCCGATTTTCCGGAGAACGCGATCGAGATCGTCGAGCGAGAAATACTGGATCTCAACGCG
Source organism: Candidatus Omnitrophota bacterium (assembly GCA_041653795.1). Lineage (GTDB taxonomy): Bacteria > Omnitrophota > Omnitrophia > Omnitrophales > Aquincolibacteriaceae > Aquincolibacterium. Next base: position 29,173 of record JBAZER010000018.1, on the reverse strand, counting down.
TCCTTCCTTCTGGTTCTTGCGCGGATAGATCTTTGCCTGCGTGCCGAGAAAATGTGTCAGGCGCGTTTCAAGGTCCACGATCTCGGCGCTGAGATGCCGGGCGGATTTCGCCTTTCGCTTGTGTGCGTTGCTTCGATTGACAATGGCCTCGACCTGGCGAACTGATAAATTCTCCTCGGCGATCCTTTTGGCCATTTGCCGCTGATGTTCCGGCGACAGAAGACCGAGGAGGGCGCGGGCATGTCCCGCCGAAAGTCTTCCCTCCGCCAGATATTGTTTCACTTCCTGGGGCAAGCGCAAAAGCCTGAGCGTGTTCGTGACCGTCACGCGGTTCTTCCCCACTCTTTTTGCGACCTCCTCCTGGGAGATCATCCGCTCTTCCACGAGGCGTTGATACGCTTCTGCCTCTTCAATGGGATTTAAATCTTCGCGTTGAATGTTTTCGATCAATGCCCATTCGAGAAAATCTTCGTCCGCAATATCCTTAATGATGGCGGGCACTTCGGCCAGACCGCAGAGTGCCGCGGCGCGGAATCGCCGCTCGCCGCACACGAGTTCGAATAATCCATCGTTTTTCTTTTTTACGATGATCGGCTGCAATACACCCTTTTCCCGGATAGAGTCAGCGAGCTCTTCGATGGTTTCCGCGTTGAAAATTTTCCGCGGTTGATCTGCGTTCGGCACGATCTGTGATACCGGTATTAGCTGAAACGCTGCGTTTTTCGCCGGAAGAACAGCCGCCCGGACGGCGGCCTCCGGCTCCGTGGTGATGGTCGCTGCGACTCCGGGGACTTCTTTGCTCTCTGCGGCCATTTGATCTTTATAACTGTCCGGGATCAATGCGCTCAAACCTTTACCGAGTGCTTTTTTCATTTTTGCGGCTCCTATTTAGACATTTGTTATGAGATCTCACAAATTGGTTGGAACGACGCTGGATTGTCCCGCTGCCGGTACGGGCTCCGTAGCTTGTGTTTCTTGAACGGCTCCGGAAGTTTCTTCCGCTTTTATGTTCACGGCAAAGTTCCTCCGATCGTCGTCGGACCCGAATCGCGCCAAAAATTCTTTGCCAAGCTCCATATAGGCCATCGATCCGCGGTTGTGCGGATCATAAATAACGGCGGGTTTTCCAAAACTTGGCGCCTCGGAAAGCTTTACGGATCTTGGGATCACGTTCTGAAAAGTTTTTTCCTTAAAATAATTCCGAACCTCTTCGATAACCTGTTGAGTCAGATTGGTCCGGACGTCTGCCATGGTCAGGATTACGCCGCCGAGCTCAAGATCCGCGCTCAGATTTTTTTTAACAAGATGATAGGTATTGAGAAGCTGACCGAGTCCCTCCAGTGCATAATATTCACATTGAAGCGGTATAATTATGTAACCACTTGCTGTTAAAGCGTTTATGCTTATAAGACCAAGCGATGGCGGACAATCAAGAAGTATATAGTCGTAGTTAATAGAAATTTTCTTCAGTTGTTCTCTGAGGATAAACTCTCTTTTATCCTGGTTGATCAAGTGCATTTCAGCTCCGGCGAGATGTGCATTAGACGGAATGATCCATAGATTTTCTATAGATGTTTTCTTTATGCTCGCGTTTGGATCTGAGTTTTCAACAAGAAGTTGATAAGCTGTGAATTCGTCTTCCTTTTTCTCTATCCCAACTCCGCTTGTAGCATTACCTTGCGAATCGAGATCTACTAACAAAACTTTCTTCCCAAGCTCAGCTATAACTGTGGCTATATTGATTACGGAGGTTGTTTTTCCGACGCCACCTTTTTGATTAAAGAATGAGAATATTTTCCCCATAGATCCTCCGATTGTTTCACGTGAAACGTTCTTTCTAATAGCATCCGTTTAAACCACGTTGCTTTATCTCATGCGATTATCGTCCGTTTTTTGAAATATTTTACACATAATTATTCTCATGGCAAATCAAATTTATAATGCATTGTTCTGGTTTCCTGAGAAATATTCGCTCTATCCTCTCTTCCGTAGGGCACATTTAAATGTGCCCTACAGGAGGGAATAACTGGAGCAACGCATTTATAGTTTGTTTATCTCAGAAACTACACAAAAAAGTTCTTCGAAAAGTTATTTTGTCTGCTTGTATCCAAAAACTTTTTTCACTAACGTTTTTTAAAAATTCTAACAGCATATTTTCAATAATAATTTTCATACCCGTAATCTAGCGTTTTTGTTGTGAACTGTTTATTATTCCACACTTTTTCTGGCACATGTTTCACGTGAAACAATCTTCATGATTTATCATAGAAATATAACACTAGTGATTACAGCAGGATGCTTCTGCTCACATATTGAATAAAGGGGCGGTCTACAAGGGCCGCGTGCCATCGCGTGCGATACCAATAGCTTTTTGAAGACGTGTGATTTTCAAGACAAGACCTCTGTTGCCCACGGGAGTTCTCTTGAAAAAATCTTCTCTTTGCTTGAGGGGTCGGGGAGTCTTCCCGACCCACTCACCCTGAGTGACGCCCTGCTGTCCAGGGTGGAATCGAAGGGTTTCATTAATGAATGCGATCCTTCGCTTTCGCACCTACGGTGCTTCGCTCAGGATGACTCCCTCGGGAAAAACACCCCGAGGGGTCATTTACTTCTGACGTCTTTGGTTTTCTTCTCGATAAAAACAGCAAGGAGGGAGAGATCGCAGGAGGAGATACCGGGAATGCGCGCCGCATGTCCGATCGATTCGGGCTGGATTTTTTTCAGTTTTTCTTTTGCTTCCCGTCCGATTCCCGGGACCTCCTCATAGTTCAGACTGACGGGTATTTTTCTTTTTTCGAGCTTTGAAAATTTTTGAACTTCGCGGTATTGTTGAGCAATATATCCCTCGTATTTTATTTCTGTCTCGACACGATGAATCTCATCATCAGATAGATTGCATGAGTGTAACCCGTTTGAAATAAGATGGTTATAACTTGTGTCCGGGCGCTTCAAAAATTGATACAACGTGTCGCTGCCTATCTTTTTTGTCTTAAGTTCCCGCATGTCGCACTGCACCCGATCCATGCGTTCGTTGAATTCTGCGAATGTTTTTCCGGAAATAAGATTAAACTGATATCCATGGAACATAAGCCGCTCATCTGCATTGTCCTGGCGAAGCAGCAACCGAAATTCTGCGCGCGATGTGAACATCCGGTAGGGCTCGTTCGTACCGCATGTTACAAGATCGTCGATCATCACCGCGATATACGCCTCGCTCCGGTCAAGAACGAATTCGCTTGAGCCGCAAAGTTTACGGATAACATTAAGACCCGCTATAAGTCCCTGGGCTGCGGCTTCTTCATAGCCGGAGGTGCAGTTGATCTGGCCTGCAAAAAACAAGTTCCGTATTTTTTTGGTCTCCAGCGAATGTTTCAGCTGGGTGGGCGGGGCGGCATCGTATTCGATGGCATAGCCGAATTTCAGGATTTCGGCATCCTCAAGCCCGCGAATCTGGCGCAAGGCTGCCTCCTGGACATCTTTTGGAAGCGAAGTAGGAAAGCCATTCATATAAATCTCCGGCGTGTCACGCCCTTCGGGTTCCAGATAAATTTGATGGTTCTTTTTGTCGGGAAATTTTACGACTTTGTCTTCAACGGAGGGACAATATCTGGGCCCAATCCCGACGATGCGTCCGGCATAAAGAGGGGAACGATGCAGATTCTTGCGAATGATCTCGTGGACTTTTTCGTTGGTGTGTGTAAGGTGACAGGGGAGTTGTTCGACCTTAAAATTTTTTGTCCGATAAGAGAAGGGGTGGGGCGGCTCGTCGCCTCGTTGTTCTTCCAGCAACTCCCAGCGAATGCTTTTCTGATGGAGCCGGGGCGGCGTCCCGGTTTTGAAGCGGACGAGCTGGATCCCATGGCCCCGAAGCGAGTCGGAAAGACCGACGGCGGGGGGTTCATCGCGTCGTCCACCCGGAAATTTTTCTTCCCCCACATGAATCAACCCCTGCAAAAAAGTGCCTGTGGTCAGGATCACATGTTCGCCTAAAAAAGTCTCCCCGTCTTTTGTGCGGACGCCACAACACGTGTCGTTTTCGACGAGAAGCTCCACGACCTGTCCTTGCCGGAGTATGAGATTTTTCTCCGATTCGAGGACGCGTTTCATATAAAGCTCGTATTGTTTTTTGTCCGCCTGCGCGCGCGGTGCCCACACGGCAGGCCCCTTGGATTTGTTGAGCATGCGGAATTGGATACCGGCAGCGTCCGTCGCGAGGCCCATCTCGCCGCCAAGAGCATCGATCTCGCGGACCATATGCCCTTTGGCAAGTCCGCCGATCGCGGGGTTGCAGGACATACGCGCGATGGCATTCATATCCATGGTGATCACGAGAACGGGGAACCCGCAGCGTGCGATGGCAAGGGAGGCTTCGACGCCGGCGTGTCCGGCGCCGACAATGATGGCGGCAAATTTTTGAGTGGAATTCATTTTTTTTGTACGACGTACGGAGTTTTGCGTACGAGGAAGAAAAAATTTCGCTGCACTCCCTGCGCCGTACGGTTTTTACTGATCTTCGTGGTGCAGAACGATCACGATGCGATTAATAAAAGTCTGCTGGATGATCGAAAAAACGTTCTGCAGGGTCCAATAAAGCGTGAGCCCCGACGGCATATTGTAGCAAATGAAACCGAAAAAGATCGGCATGATATTCATGATGGTCTGTTGTTCCGGACTCGAACCGGGCTGTGCCGGCATAAGCTTCTGATACCAGACTTGTGAGGCGGCCATCAGGATCGGCAGAACGTTCAACGAGTTCCACCCTAAAAAGGGAACTGTAAAAGGAAGCGTCAGGAAGTGGTCCGGCGCGGAAAGATCTTTGATCCATCCGATGAACGGGGCCCCATGAAGCTCGATCGCTTCAGGCAGCAGCTTAAACATGGCGATAAAAACCGGTATCTGGATCAGCATGGGAAGGCAGCCCATCATCGGGTTCACTTTGTTGCGCCGGTAAAGCGCCATGAGTTCTTGCTGAGATTTCGCGGGGTCTTTTTTGTGACGCTCCTGGATCGCTTTCATCTTCGGCGCCAGGATCTGCATCTTTTTCATGCTCGAATAACTCAAATGCGTGAGCGGCGCGAAAAGCAGTTTGATAAGAAGGGTCAGGATTACGAGCGCCCATCCAAAATTATGCGTATACTGGTCCAGAAATTTCAGGACCGCGAGGATTCCTGTCTTAAAAAGTCCGAAGAATCCCCGGGAAAAAATCTCTTCAAATCCTGCCCCAAAACTTTTGAGCATTTCATAGCGCTGCGGCCCGGCATAGATCAAAAAGCTGCGTTCTCCTTCACCCCCCGCGGGCACCGTTAAAGGTTCCAGTATCATTTGCCCCCAAAGATTTTTCTTATCCGTTTTCGCGCTTCCCTCAATGATCCTGCCGTCCGGTTTTACAAGCAGCGCGAAATATTTTTTAATGAACCCGGCCCACACGGTCGGGTCGGAAAAAGAAAAACCTTTTTTCTTAATACCAGAAAGGTCTTTGGTTTGGAGCTTGCTGGTATAGGCCACCGCATCGTAATAACCGTAATCCTTCTGATAGTCTTCCGTGTAGCTCAGTCCATAATTCAGCATGACCGGAAAATGTTTTTCGCGCCCGGAAAGATTCCTGATCCGGACGATAAGGTCGATCACGGGCTTATTCTCACGGAACACGAAGGTCTTGACCAGCTGATATTCCCCGGGCAGCTCGTAAGAGAACTCCATGCTTTCGCCCTTGCGGATCATTTTAAAGATCGTTTCCGCAAGATCTGCTTTTTCATGCAGAACGCTCACGCCAAAAATACCGGATTCTCGCGGATCACCTGTAAAAAATTCTGTTTTGGTAAGCTCCCGGCGGTCTTTCTCCCCGAGAAAAGAAAGTTTAGTGATCGTTCCCCCCAGCGTGGAAAATTCGGCTTTATAGAAAAAAGTCTCGAGAAACACTGCGGCGGGAACCGCTGCTTTTTCCAGCGCTGTTCCCTTGGAAACGGCTTGAGGAATCTCTGTCTTTACGGGGACGGGTGCATTTTGGGAGACCGCTGTTTTCGCGGGTTGTTTTTGATGTGCTGCCGGATAAAATTTTTTGAGCAACATGGGGTAGAGCAGCATGACCATCATGGCAAGCACGATTGCTTTTACAGTGTTTTTATCCATATCATTTCCTTATTGGACGGGGTCGAATCCGCCGGAGTGAAGGGGGTGACATTTGCAAAGCCTCCGGAACGCGAGCCAGGCACCGGCCATGACGCCTTTTTTTCTTAGAGCTTCCTCCGCGTAGACGGAACAACTCGGGATAAAACGACAACAGGGGCCCAAAAAGGGAGCAACGCAGGCACGATAAAAACGAATCGCGAGGATCAGGAAATGTTTCACGCCCAGGCTCCTGCTTTTTTAAAAAGTTCGACAAGGTCTTTTTCTGCGGCCGAAAAAGGAGGTTTCTTTTGTGTGTGGCGAACCTTCACCAAACAAACCGCTGACGGGTGAAGCTGCGTCTGGTGCTCCCGAAAGATTTCCCGGACACGGCGCTTCCAGATGTTTCGCCCGACCGCTGTCGGATCCGTTTTACGGTTCACCGCGATCCCGAGCATGGGCTTTTTTTTCATGGCCGCTCGTCCTTTGTCGTCCCTCTTGCCAACCCATAAATAAAAAAATTCCCCTCGAGCGAAGTGTCCTTTCTCGACGAGATTCCTGAAGGTCGTTTGCCGGCGGATCCGCTGATCCGGACCGAACTGCTTTTTTGGCTTCAACGCCTATACTTGGGTCAGCTTTTTCCGGCCCTTTTTCCGGCGGCTCGCAAGGACCTTTCGTCCTCCGGCAGTCCGTGTGCGGGCAAGAAAGCCGTGCTTATTACGACGTTTTCTCTTGGAAGGCTGGTATGTTCTTTTCATGAGGCGTGAATTATAGTGAAGTTCGTTTGTAATATCCAGCGTTTTATTTTGTTCGGGCAAAAAAAATTTCTTTTTTCCTTTGCTTTTTGTTTTTCAAAATTTTTTTGTTTCTCCGTGGACAAAATATTTTTTTGTTGTAGAATGACCCCTCTTACGCGTTGCGTTCGCCCCTTTCTTTTGGGACGAACGTTTATTTTGGCTTGTTTTTTGCTGTTGAAAACATGTTTATAAGCTATTTATTGATTTTATATAACTTTGTCAGTTTAGAATACATTATTCAAAATAATAAAGTTTTTCTTATGGATAACCTGTTTATAACTATGAAAGACTCTTCTCGGCCATGAATAAACCTCTTTTTTCACCCCCCGGTGTCTCACCGGCAACCCTCTGGGAGAAAATCTGCTCCATTCTTTCCCGGGAATTAAGTGAGCGGTCTTTTAAAACTTGGTTTGAGCCTGTCTCCCTCTTGGGTGTTTCCGAGGACTCTCTGACCTTAAGCGTCCCTGACCATTACTACGGGAAGTGGCTTGAAGATCATTACCAAAATCTTATTCTTTCCTCCGTCGAGGAGGTTGTCGGACATCCCTTAAGAATTGCCTATCATGTGGTTGAGCCGCCAAGGGTTGCCCCTTCGCTTTCTAGTTCTTCCCCAACGAAGGAAAGGGACGAGACGCTCGCGGGATTGAACCAAAAATATACTTTCGACGATTTTGTCATTGGCCCCGGAAATCGTTTTGCCCATGCGGCTTCGGTTGCAGTCAGTGAATCTCCCGCCAAACAGTACAACCCTCTCTTCATCTACGGCCCTACGGGTCTCGGGAAAACCCATCTTTTGCAGTCCATCGCCCACGAGATGAAAAAGCGCCATCCGGAGTTTAAGATTCTGTACATGTCCAGTGAAAAATTCACCAACCAGTTAATCACGGCCATTCAAACAAAATCGACACCGCAATTCCGCGCAAAATACCGCACGCTTGATCTTTTACTAATCGATGATGTCCATTTTATCGCGGAAAAAGATTCGACCCAGGAAGAGTTCTTCAATACCTTCAATGCGCTTTACGACGCCCACAAGCAGATCGTGGTCACAAGCGATCGGCCCCCTCGGGAGATCCCGGGGTTGGAAGAACGGCTTGTTTCCCGTTTTGGCTGGGGTCTTGTTACTGACATTCAACCGCCGGATTTTGAAACGCGCGTGGCTATTTTAAAGAAAAAGATGGAGCGGGAAACCGTTGTGGTGCCTGATGATGTGTCTTATTTTATCGCGGGAAAAATTAAGTCGAATATCCGGGAGCTTGAAGGAGCTCTTATTCGTGTGGTAGCTTATTGCACGCTCACTAACTCAAAAGTCGATGTTCTTCTTGCTCAAGAGATTTTAAAAGACTCTTTTAAAGAAGAGTCTCAAAAATTCACCATTGAAGGAATTCAAAAAGTGGTGGCGGATTATTTTAATGTGAAGGTCTCGGATCTTCGGGCTAAAAAACGGACGATTTCTATTGTGCGTCCCCGGCAGATTGCGATGTATCTTGTTCGAGAGCTTACGACCCATTCTTTTCCTGAAATAGGGGAGTATTTTGGGGGAAAAGACCATACCACCGTGCTTCACTCTTGTAATAAGATTGCTGGAGAAAGAGATCGAGATGTTGGTGTGAGGAGTTTGTTGGATAAATTGACAGGGTTGTTAAAAAAGTAGGACGGTTTTCCACAAAAAAACTTTTTTATATCTCGTTCTTTTTAAAATAGTTGTGTAGGATATCCACAAATCCACAAGGATTATTACTAAGATTACTATTTTTAAATATAGAATAAAAGAAGAAGGAGTTTATATGGAAATTAAAGTTCAAAAAAGTGAACTATTAAAAAAGATCACATTGGGAGTGAATATTGCCGCATCAAAACCAAGCACTCTTCCCATACTAAACAATCTTCTTATGGAAACTCAAAAGGACGGAAAGCTTAAAATTATAGCCACGGATATGGAGGTGGGAATATCCACACTTTTACCCGTCGAGGTCCTACAAGGAGGAAGTATCACCGTACCTGCAAGAAAATTTTTTGATATTATCAAGGAACTTCCGGAAGGGAACGTGGAAATCACCGTCACCAAAAACAACACGGTTAATATTAAGGCGGGGAAATCCTATTTTAAAATCATGGGGCTGGATAAAGAGGAGTACCCGAAGCTGCCGGAATTTTCTTTAGAGGGAGCGATAGAGCTGGAGCAGTCAGGGATAAAAGAAAGTCTTTTATTAACCTCCTTTGCGATCTCTCACGATGAAACAAGATATGTTTTAAACGGAGTTCTTCTCTCTATACAAGGGAGCCAAATCAGGTTTGTAGCTACGGATGGAAGAAGGCTGGCGTTTTACAAAAAGGAAACGAAACAAAAAAACATAAAAAATGCGGAAATGATTATTCCCGCAAAAACCATTCACGAGCTTTTAAAACTTTTAGAGTGGGAAGGAACAGTGAAAATCATTCACACCCCAAGCAAGGTCATCTTTTATTTTGAGGATACTTACCTTACCTCCAATCTTATCGAGGGAAATTTCCCCAATTACGATCAGGTGATTCCTAAAGAAGAAAAAACCCAAGTTCAAACAAATAGGGAGGAATTTCTTCAAGCGGTCCGACGCGCCTCCCTTTTAACATCTCCGGAAGCGCCTGCGCTCAAATTTGATTTTATAAAAAACAAGATCATTGTTTCTGCCAAAACGCCCAATATGGGAGAAGCAAAAGAAGAGCTCTCGGCGGATTTTAAAGGGAACGAAATAACCATAGGGTTCAATCCGGGATACTTCCTGGACGTCTTAAAAAACCTTTCCGATGAAAACATCAGTATTTCTTTAACGAGCCCCGATAAGCCGGGATTGATCAGAGGGCGCGAAGGATATCTTTACGTAATCATGCCGATGCAGCTTAACTAGCCGAAAGAAAAGACGATAATAGAACGGTTCTTCATGGACGAGATTCGATCGATCCTGCCGAAAGTCATCAAAGGTTTTGAAGATCCTGAAAAACAAAAACGGAGTTTGCTTATAGATTCCTGGGCGGGCATTGCCGGGGAAAAACTTACAAAAAAAACCAGGCCGCAACTTTCTTCCAAAAAAATCCTTTACGTTTATGTAAACGATTCTGTGCTGGCATTCGAGATCAGCCAGAGATACCGGCAATCGCTTCTGAAGCGGGCTCAAGCGGTTCTGGGGGAAGAAGCAATCAAAGAGGTTCGAGTATTGGTCGGGAAGTAAAGATCTTATAAAAAGGAAGATTATGAACAAAAAAGAAAGCAAGGTAAAAGTGGAAGAAGCTTCCGCAAAATACGACGCGACCAAGATCCAGGTGCTTGAGGGGGTGGAAGCGGTCCGTAAACGGCCGGGAATGTATATCGGCGACACCACGCCGCGGGGACTGCACCATCTTGTCTACGAGGTGGTGGACAACTCTATTGACGAGGCGCTTGCGGGGCATGCTACGCGCGTAGACGTAGTGATCCAGTCCGACGGAAGCGTTAAAGTGGTCGACGATGGGCGCGGCATTCCGGTGGATTTGCACAAAACCCAGAAAAAATCCGCGCTCGAGGTTGTCATGACCACGCTTCACGCGGGGGGAAAGTTTGACAATAAGGCGTATCGCGTCTCGGGCGGCCTTCATGGCGTCGGGGTATCGGTAACGAACGCGCTTTCAGCATGGTGCGATGTGGAGGTTCGGCGTGACGGCAAGATATGGCATCAAAGGTATGAAAAGGGACGGCCTGTCACCAAAGTCATGGAAAAAGGAAAGACAAAGGAGAGAGGCACCACCGTTTCTTTCCTGGCGGATAAGGAAATCTTCGAAAAAATAGAATTTAGCTTTGACGTTCTTTCCACCCGGTTACGCGAGCTGGCATATCTGAACAAAGGCGTGCGCATCACGATCCGCGACGAACGGATCAAAAAAGAGATCAAAGAACACGTTTTTCTTTACAAAGGGGGCATCTCGGAGTTCATCCAGTACCTCAATCGCAGCAAGAATCCCCTCCACAAAAAGATCTTTTACGTGGACAACACGAAAGACGACGTCGAGGTCGAAGCGGCATTTCAATATAACGACAGCTACGGCGAAGATGTCTTCTCCTTCGCAAACAACATCAATACGATCGAAGGGGGAACGCACATGAGCGGATTCAAAACCGCCATGACGCGCGCCACGAATCAGTACGCGAAAAGCAAGAACCTTCTTAAAGACATCGAAAGCGGCTTGAGCGGTACGGACCTCAATGAAGGTCTGGCAGCTGTTATCAGCGTAAAAGTTCCGCGCCCGCAATTTGAAGGCCAAACCAAGACCAAGCTCGGGAACGGCGAAGTTGAAGGAATTGTTTATTCTGTGATTTATGAAGGACTGAGCGCTTTCTTCGAGGAAAACCCTCCCATTGCCAACAAAATCGTGGAAAAAGCGGCGCTAGCCTATCGCGCCCGCGAAGCCGCAAGAAAAGCCCGGGAACTGACACGGCGGAAAGGCGCTCTGGAATCAGCGTCCTTACCGGGCAAGCTGGCAGACTGCTCGGACGAAGACCCGAAGAACACCGAGGTTTATCTTGTCGAGGGAGATTCAGCCGGAGGCTCGGCCAAGCAAGGGAGGGACCGGAGGTTTCAGGCCATCCTGCCGCTGCGAGGCAAGATCATCAACGTTGAGAAGGCGCGCATCGACAAAGTTCTTTCCAACGAGGAAATCCGGACCATTATTACAGCCCTCGGGACCGGCATCGAAGAAGAATTCAACATCGAAAAACTTCGCTATTTCAAGATCATCCTGATGTGCGACGCCGACGTGGACGGAAGCCATATTCGCACGCTGCTTCTAACCTTCTTCTACAGAAAGATGAAAAAACTTCTCGAGAATGGACATATCTATATTGCCCAGCCGCCGCTTTTTAAAATGAAACGCGGAAAAGAAGAACAATACGTTCAGACCGAAGAGCAGATGAACAGCATGCTGCTGGATTTCGGGCTTCAAGGGGTTTCGCTGAAAAAGAACGGCACCAAGGAAAAGATTGAAGGCAAAGAGCTCCGGGAGCTCATGGATCTCGTGCAGGCCATGGAAGACCTGGAACGATCGCTGGCGCGAAAAGGCATATTGTGGCACCGGTTCATGGAAGCCCAAGACAAGAAAAAAGGGTTTCCTCTTTATCTTGTGCGGCTCCTCAACAAGAACGAAGAAACCTTTTTTTATTCTGAAAAAGAAGTCGAAGAACATATAAAAGAGCTCGAAAAGAAAAGAGCTGTTGAGAGAAAAAAAGAGGAGAAAGAAGAGAGGAATGAGGCTAAAGGCGAAAACAAGAAGGAAGAAAAGAAAAGCGCCAAAAAAGGGAAGGCCGAAGAACTACCGGAAGAGGAAGAAGCCCTGCCCCCCATGCACGACCTCATAGAGATTTTTGAAGCCAAGGAGTTCGAAAAGGCGAAAAAACGACTTGAAAAGCATGACCTGGATTTCGAAGACTTTGAAACCGGGGAAGAAGTTCGCTTTGAGCTTTGTTTGGAAAAGGAAAAAAGAGAAATGAAAGCCCTCCGCGATGTTCTGGCGCACATTAAGGTGAACGGAAAAGAAGGCATGCTGCTCCAACGATACAAAGGCCTTGGCGAAATGAACCCTGAGCAGCTGTGGGAGACCACGATGAATCCCGAGACGCGAACCGTTCTCAAGGTTACGCTGGATGACGCTGTCGAAGCGGACGAGATCTTCACGGTGCTTATGGGAGACCAGGTCGAACCGCGGCGCGCCTTCATCGAACGACATGCTAAAGCCGTGCGGAATCTTGATATTTAATAAAGGATAAGAAGGAAAAAACATGGCAGAAGAAAAAAATTTATACGCAATGAATGAAAGGATCATCCTTCGGCCGATCGAAGAGGAGATGAAGGATTCCTACATCGATTACGCGATGTCGGTCATTGTCGGTCGTGCGCTTCCGGATGTTCGCGACGGCTTGAAACCTGTGCACCGGCGCATTTTGTTCGCCATGAACGAGCTCGGGCTCACCCACAGCAAGCCCTACAAGAAATCCGCCCGTATCGTCGGAGAAGTACTCGGCAAATATCATCCGCATGGAGACACCGCGGTCTATGAATCAATGGTCCGCATGGCGCAGGATTTTTCGCTCCGCTATCCGCTTGTAGAAGGACAGGGAAACTTTGGCTCCATCGACGGCGACAACGCTGCGGCCATGCGTTACACCGAGGCCCGGCTTTCAAGCGCCAGCAATGAACTTTTGACAGACATCGACAAAGACACGGTTGACTTCGTTCCGAATTTTGACGAATCCCTTGTTGAGCCGTCAATCCTTCCTTCCAAGCTTCCGAACCTGTTGATCAATGGCTCAAGCGGAATTGCGGTCGGTATGGCGACCAACATACCCCCGCATAATTTGACCGAGGTTGCGAAGGCGCTCATCACGACGATTGACAACCCCGATGTAACTGCCAAAGAGCTTTCCAAGATTGTCACGGGGCCGGATTTTCCCACCGCCGGACTTATTGTCGGGCGCGAAGGGATTAAGAAGGCGTATGAAACCGGCCGCGGACAGGTGGTCATGCGCGCCAAAGCCGCGATCGAAACCGGCCGCAGCAAAAAAGACGCCATCATCATTACCGAGATCCCGTATCAGGTAAATAAAACAAACCTGATCGAATCGATCGTTCGGCTCGTGGAAGATAAAAAGGTCGAAGGCATCTCCGATATCCGAGACGAATCGGACCGTGACGGCATGCGCGTCGTAATCGAGCTCAAAAAAGACGCCATTCCCCAGGTTATTTTAAACAATCTTTACAAACACACACAGATGCAGTCGACCTTTGGCGTCATCATGCTCGCCTTGGTCGACGGCCAGCCGCGCGTCCTCACGCTTAAGCAGATGATCGAGCGCTTCGTCGATTTCCGGGTCGAGGTCATCATGCGGCGGACAAGGTTTGAACTCGATAAAGCCGAAAAACGCGCGCATATTCTTGAGGGCTTGAAAAAAGCCATCGCGAATCTCGACAAAGTCATCCGGATCATCCGCACCTCCAAGAGTCCGGAGCTTGCCAAAGAACGTCTCATGAAGGAGCTCAAGCTCACAGAGGTCCAGACAAAAGCCATCCTCGAGATGCAGCTCCAGCGTCTGACGCAACTTGAACGCGAAAAAATCGACGAGGAATATCTCGAGCTTATCAAAAAGATCGAATACTACAAATCAGTCCTCAAAAGCCGGCGCAAGGTCCTCGACATCATCAAGGAAGAGACGCAGGAGATCCTCAAGAAATACGGGGATGAACGCCGGACCCAGATCGTCGCCGCCGAAGGTGATATCGACATCGAGGACCTGATTGCGCAGGAAGACGTACTCATCACAATCTCGCATGCCGGCTACATCAAGCGTATTCCGGTCACCATGTACCGAAGGCAGAACCGCGGCGGGAGCGGCGTGTCGGGCGCAGGCGTTCGCGACGACGAAGATTTTATCGAACATCTGTTCCTCGCGTCGACCCATGACTTCATCATGTTCTTCACCAATCAGGGGCGTGTATATTGGCGCAAAGCCTACGATATTCCGCAAGCTTCCCGTCAGGCTAAAGGGAAAGCCATTGTTAATTTTCTTTCTCTTGCGCAAAACGAGCAGGTCTCCGGGTTTTTGCAGGTCAAAGAATTTGACGACAAGCGGTACGTGCTCATGGTGACGGCCAAAGGCGTGATCAAAAAAACCAACCTGATCGAATATTCGCGGCCGCGCTCCACCGGCATCAACGCCATTACCCTGCGCGATAAGGATGAACTCGTGGCCTGCAAAATCACTTCCGGTAAGGATGAAATCTTCATCGCGACGCGTGACGGTAAAGCCATCCGTTTCAGGGAAAACGATGTCCGTGAAATGGGCCGCAACGCCACCGGGGTGCGCGGCGTCAATTTGTCGAAGGGCGATGAAGTAATCGCTGCCGAGATTGTGAATCCAAAAGCCACGGCGCTTACCGTGACACAAAACGGTTTTGGCAAAAAAACGCTTTTTGCCCAATATCGCATCCAGTCTCGCGGAGGCAAGGGCATCATCAACATCAAGGTCTCCGAGAAAAACGGCAAGGTCGTGAATGTCCTGACCGTTGCCGAAGAAGACGAGATCATCATCGTGACCACGAGCGGGATGGTCGTGCGATGCCCCGTCAGCCAGATCCGTACTTCCGGTCGCAACGCTGTGGGCGTTCATGTCATGCGTCTTAAGGAAAAGGATAAGATTGCTTCCGCCACGCGCGTTGTCGCCAAGGAAGAAGAGACCGACGCAAGCCAGCTCGAGCTTTTGGACGAAAAAAAGCCGGCGCAGAAAAGCCCCAAATAGGAGCTTGCCTTATCGTGCTCGATATCAAATTCATCCGCGAAAATCCAAACCAGGTCGCCAAAGGCCTTTCTGCTAAAGGGATTTCAGTCGATATTCAAACCCTTCTTGATCTAGACCTGGAAAAGAGAACTCTTTTAAAACGGAGCGAGGAACTCAAGGCCAAGAGGAACTCTGCTAGCGACAATATCGCCCGCCTCAAGAAACAAGGTCATCCGACAGATGCCATAATAGCCGAAATGAAGGCCGCTTCCCAAAAAATAGATGATTTTGACACAAAAGTGGGAGAGCTGTCAGAGAAAATAGAGAAAATAGCAATCTCAATCCCTAACTTGCCGCTGTCAGATGTTCCTGTTAGCAAGGGCGCCGAGGGTAATAAAGTGATTCGTACATGGGGAGAGCCGCGAAAGTTTGGGTTTAAAACCAAAGACCATCTTGACCTGGCCGTCAAGCTGGGACTGTTCTCCATGGAAAAGGGGAGCAAGATCACGGGGGCGGGCTTTCCCGTCTACTTTGGGGCAGGCGCCAGGCTTGAGCGAGCCCTGATCAGCTTTATGATAGACCTTCATGTTAAAAAACATGGTTATACCGAAGTCTGGGCCCCGGCCATTGTGAATCGTGCGTCCATGCGGGGCACCGGGCAGATCCCGAAAATGGAAGAGGATATGTATGCGCTGGCGGCGGGAGAAAGCGAGGAAAAGGGCGCTTATTTTCTTATTCCGACCGCGGAGGTTCCGATCACGAACTTAATGCGGGACGAAACGATCGAAGAAAAAGACCTGCCGGTCAAATACACGGGCTACACGCCGTGCTTCCGCAAGGAGGCTGGTTCGTACGGAAAAGACACCCGCGGTCTTTCGCGCGTTCACCAGTTCGATAAGGTCGAAATGGTGAAATTCGTAAAACCGGAAGGATCTGAAAGGGAATTAGAATCTCTCGTCAAAGACGCCGAAGATGTCCTGCAGGCGCTGGAGCTTCCTTACCGCGTCGTGTTGCTCGGAAGCGGCGACATGAGTTTTGCGGCGGCGAAGTGTTTCGACCTCGAGGTCTGGGCCCCGGCGACGGAGAAATGGTTTGAGGTTTCAAGCTGCAGCCTCTTCACGGATTTTCAGGCGCGGCGGATGAATATCCGCTACCGGAATGCCGCGACCAAAAAACTCGAATTCGTTCATACACTGAACGGTTCCGGACTGGCGCTCGCGAGGATCGTTCTCTGCCTTCTCGAAAACTTTCAGGATCCAAGCGGGAAGATCGTTTTTCCGAAAGCCCTGCAGCCGTACTTAGCCTGATCCTGGAGTTCGCTTCTTGACCGTTCTCGGGGAAAAACATACACTTTAGCGCTTTTTATTGTACGGAGCACGGCGTACGGAGTGAAAAAACCCTGTACCCCATACACGAAACTCCGTACGGGACTTATGGAGAGGTCGCATAGCCTGGTCTAGTGCGCTCGCCTGGAAAGCGGGTAGGCCCAAAAGGCCTCGCGAGTTCGAATCTCGCCCTCTCCGCCATAATTTTCGTTTAGAAAAAGAAACAATAAGGAAATTATGACGGTCCTGACTACCGTTAAATTTTAATAAAAGTCAGGGCCGTTTTGCTTGTGCAAAACGACGTTGCCGTCGAGGATCGAGAAAGGCCTCGTCCGGCAGACGCCGCAGGTTTCGGCCTAGAGCCTTCAGTCTGATTTATGGAGGGGTCGCATAGCCCGGTTTAGTGCGGCGGTTTGCTAAACCGCTGTGGTAGTGAAAGCTGCCACCGGGGGTTCAAATCCCCCCCCCTCCGCCATTTTCCCGAGCGTTCGCGTATTGCCCCGTTTCTTTTTTTGTTCCCCAAAAACGTACTAACTTTTGCTTTATACAGTTTTATTCAAACTGGACGTTAATACTGTCCCAGTGAGCCCTCGTATTTTGTAAGGACCCGCAGGAAAATCGAAGCAAAAACTCAAACCGCGTGCCGCAAAAAGCCGCAACAAGAAAAGGAATCCCGCCATGGAAAACCCCACATCGAACAAAATGAATTTCCTCAAAAACACCCAGATCATTATCCTCGGGCTTTGTATCGCCGGGGCCACGATTGCCTCAAGCATCATCTTCTCCAAGGGGTTTTTATCCGTGACGAAATTCATGCGGGAACAGATCACAGTGACGGGGTCGGCTCAGAAGGATATCAAAAGCGATTACGCGGTGTGGGCCGGGTCTTTTTCAAGACGCGAAGCCGGTATGGCTGCAGCCTATGAGAAGCTCGGCGCGGACCTCACGATGGTGAAGCAATATCTTGCAAAGCAGGGAATCATGGAAAGTGAGATTATTCCCTGCCAGATCGAGATCGAGACGATCTACAAAAAGAATGAGAAAGGAAACAACACTAACGAAATCGAAGGATACCGCCTCAAGCAAACCGTGGAACTGCACTCGAACGATGTCGGCAAGATTGCCCGGATCTCCCGCGAAGCCACGGACCTGATCAACGAAGGGATAGAATTCTATTCCGGAAGTCCGGAGTATTTCTACACGAAGCTGGACGAACTGAAAGTCGAAATGCTCGCCAAGGCCACGCAGAACGCGAAGCTCCGGGCGGACAACATGGTGAAGGCCACAGGCAACAGGATCGGCTTTATGCGTTCGGCCCGGATGGGAGTATTCCAGATCACGCCTGTGAATTCCACCGAGATTTCGGACTGGGGCATGAACGACACAACTTCTCTTGACAAGAAAGTCACCGCCGTCGTCAACGCCAGCTTTTCGATCGAATAAGGGAAAGATGCATTCGTTTAGGCAGGACAAGCTGTTTTTTTATTTAATCTCGATCGTCAGGAGAAAAATATCGTCGGCGAAATCATCCCTGCCCCGGAAACGCTGTAACGTTTCGACCAATCCCCGGTTGAAAGCTTCCGCTTTCAGGTCCGGGTGGCGCTTTAAATAATCTTCCACGCCGTCCTTTCCAAAGAAGAGGTCTTTTTCGTTTCGCGCTTCCAGAAGGCCGTCCGTGAAAAGCAAAATGCGATCTTCCCGGTCAAAATCCACTTTCAATTCGTGGATCTCGGGGGCCCTGGTCTCCACGATCCCTAAAAGATGCCGTTGGGGATTCATGTAAAAGATCTCGCGTTTTTTGGACTGAAAGAGCACCTGCGGAGGATGCCCAAAGTTCGAATAAAAAAGGATTTTCTTCTTGAAATCAAGCAAACAGGCATAAGCCGAAAGCAGAAGCGAAGTTTCCTGGAATGTTTCCTGCACAAAGCGATCCAGCTTTTCAAGAAAAACGCCCGGGAGAAGAGATTGTTCCGCAAGCTGGTTCACCTCGCTGTGAATGCGGTTTACCATCAGGGCGGCCGGAACGCCATGTCCGGTAATATCCATGATGAAGAGGAGTAATTTGTCCGGCGTTGGGAAATAGAACTTTGCGTAATCTCCTCCGACATAGGAGACGGGCAGAAAGCTTACGGCGATATCCACCTGTTCGTTCGAGAAGGATTTTGGGATGATGCTTTTATGGATCTGGCGGGCCATCTCGAGTTCTTTTTTAATGAGGTTATTCTTCTCTTCCAGTTCTTTCCGGAGCAGGAACTGTTCTTTTCTTTTTTCTTCGTCAAAATGTTTGTAAACCATTGCGGCGAGGATCGCGAAAATCATCCCGAAACAGTTCAGCTGGAAATAGACCAGATTGTGCGAATGACGGCTTTGGGTCAGCGACAACGCGAGGGCGAAGGACAGGACCAGAAGACACCCCAGAACGAGAATCTCAAGCGGGTGCCAGGGCATGGCCATGGTGATCAAAAGGAAAAGCAGCAGAAAGGGCCCCATCCCGAGGTCAAAACAAACGGGGTAGAGAAAGTACATGGAACAGAAGCCCGCAAGCAAGAGAAAGGTCATCAGATAAGCAGAGATCTTAATGGTTACGTGCGAACGACTTTTTCCCGAGAAAACGATTAGAGCCAGGGCAACTGCCATCGTCAGGAGGTCGGCCGAGATCTCCCAAAAAGAGGGCCAGGGATAGTTCCAAATGGAATTGAACACATAAGAGGAAACGTAAAGGGCGACGATCATTCCGAGAAAAAGCTGAACGCGGAATTTAAGGATCTGAACGGTCTGCTCCTTGTATTCCGGGAGATAGCAGGCCGGCACGAGGATGCGGCGCGACAAAACAAAAATGATCTTTTGCCATGGGTTCGCATCAGACATGATAAAATATCATGGCATGAAACGTGGGGACTGACAAGGAAAGGTATCATCCACGATAAGCGCCGGTAAGAAAACTCCTAGAGATAAAAAACACCGCGCATTTTTATGTGCTGGGAAGAAAAGAATAAGGTCAATGCTGTTTTTGAAGTAAGACCGGCAAGGATAAGGACAAGGGATAAAAAACAGGAGGAACGAATTTTGAATTTGTTCTTGCAAAAAACAAAATCCAAAAAGGGAAATAATTTTATGCCTGAACAGGCATGGAGTTCCGTGTGTTGGAAACGGTGGCTGAGTGTTGCGATGATAGTGGGACTATTTGCGCTTTCGTTTTCATTGCGCCTCTACCGATTGGGAACGCACGATTTTTGGTATGACGAAATATACTCCGTATACTATGCCAAGAATCCATGGCAAAACTGGAATGCGCCCTTGTATTGGATCGTGCTTCATTTTTGGGTAAAAATAGTCGGTTTTTCGGAGTTTAGTCTTCGGTTCCCTTCGATGCTATTTAATTTTTTGACCACGGGAGTCGTTTTTTTGCTCGGCAGAGAGCTTTTCAGCAAAAAAACGGCAATACTCGCAACGTTGCTTATTGTCTTATCGCCATTTCATCTTTGGTACGCGCAGGAAGCACGCGATTATAGCATGGTTGTTTTTTGGGGGACGCTTTCGTCGTACATTCTGTTCTTAGTTGTCAAGAAGAGCCGGTTCAAAAGGTGGCTGGCATTCACCCTTATTTCTTTGGCCGGACTGTATACGAATTATTTCTACATTTTTTTGGTTGCGGCGCAATTTTTATATATTCTTTACATTTTCAAATTTCGTATAAAAAAAATCTACGCACTTTTTTTGCTGATTACCGGAGTCTTTGGCCTCTATTTGCCCCGCTTCTTGTCTAAATTCTCGGTTGTCGCAAAAGGTTTTTGGGTTCTCCCACCTGAGTGGCGCTCATTAGGTATCACATTACAGAATTATATGCTGGGCTATAGCGGGACTACTTTTTTGTACGCGCTTTCATATTTTTTAGCCTTGTTCCTTTTTGTTACATTGCTCTGGGTTGCGTCCAGGAAGAAAGGACTTCGAAGAAGCATTGTTTTTTGTGTTTTTTTATTCGTTATCCCTATAAGTTCAGTTTTTTTATTCTCTAAGTTGTTCTTTTCAGTCTATCTGACGCGTGGCCTGCTTTTGTTCAGTCCTTATTTTTACATTTTGATCGCGTGTGCCGTGATGGAATTACGCAAGGAGGTGGCGACCGTTGTGTCCTGTGTTTTGATCGGGATCGTTAGCTGCGGGGCCGGTCTGTATTTCGGGGATCACCTCTATCCTTCTTTGGAGTATCATCTGGGGACATACCTAAAAAAACCTGTAAAGCCTATTGTCGATTTCCTGAATAAGAATGTCGGAGAGAGGGATCTTATTGTGTTTACCAATGAATCAGTTCAGGAGGGGGTCGATTTTTATGCTCAAAATAGATTTTTTTTGTACTATTTATTTGTTCCTCAAACTCTCGATACTAGTTGGGGTCGGCCCATACCGGAATCTCGCCTAGATATTCCGGTGCACAAAATAACGGCCCGTGAATTTGAGAGAATGTGGGTTATTTCCACGGATTGGGGAAGGACCGGTACGGTGGATGAAAATTCTGCTGCGGTCAAACGGTGGCTTGACAGTCATTTAAGACTTTTGTCAAGTACGGAACTTGATGGCCTGTGGATTTACTGTTATGAGAAAAAAGAAGCGGGTTGAAACCGCCATCGGTTCTATATGTTTTTAAATGTGAGCAGTAATGATATGTGCAAAAGCTATTCCTAGTGTGTAAAAAAGTCGTCCGAAGTAAGAACTATTCTTGCTTCGGACGAAAAGCGCTACGGGTTTTAGCTTTTGGATATCTATGAGGGAGTATAAAGAGAATGTTTCCAACGTCTCCTGAAGCGAGATTGTTTCTGGAGTTAATAAAGAGTTTCATCCATAACGTAAAAGTCAATTCCGACGCCATTTCTTCCGCGAACGCTATGGATTGGGAAAAGTTTAAAGCGCTGATAGCTTACCATGAGCTGTATCCGTTTGTTTACGCCGCAATCAAGAAATCCGCATGGCCTATTTCCGGGGACTTAGAGAAATTTCTTGATCACCACTACTATCTGACCCTGATGAGAGCGCAGAATTTTTGGCAAGAATTCTTGACCATAGCAGAGGCTTTTAGGGCGGAAAAAGCTACCATGGCCCCCATCAAAGGGATTTCTTCTCTTGCTGATATTTATCGGGACAAACCCTTCAGGCCCATGGCTGATATTGATATCCTTGTTAAGGAAGAAGAATTTACAAAAGCAAGAGGAATTCTTTCTAATTTGGGGTATGAAGCAGATCTTGGCGATCTAAGGGAAGAATATTGGCTTAAAAAACATTGCGAACTAACTTTTTCAAAGAAAAAACAAAACAGATCTGGAGTCGTGGACGTCCACTTTAGATTGGATGCTAAACGTTCGAACGCATTTATATTGCCGCATTTGTGGGAACGAACACGGGAAATATCTATGGACGGACACACGGTCCGTTTACTTTCTCAGGAAGACCAGCTCTTTTGTTTAGCTCTTCATCAGCGCCGGTTTGGCGGAAAAGGGTTTTGTCTCAAAAATGTTTTTGATTTAGCAATGACTCTGGAAAAGTTTGGTAATGCATTCGATTGGGATTATGTCATCCGCGAAGCGCAAGCCTGGAAAATGCGGGCGGCAGTATTTTTTATCCTGTTTCAGGCAAAATCGCTTTTTGATGCAACCGTGCCGGAATCTGTATGGAAAAGGATGAACATTCCGTATTATCAAAGAGGGATGACCGTAAAACTGATAGAAAAATACGCCCTCCCTTCCCGTTCATCTGACAAAAATAAAGAACTATATCTAAAAATGCAGTTTATTTTATTCGATGGTTTTTTGGAAACGATCGGCAATCTCGTTAATATTCCTCTCGAACAGTTCGCGAAATTTTATGGCTTAAGACCCTATGAGAAAAAAACAGAATTTTTTTACCGATTCAGATTTTTCTACATACCCATCGCTTTTCTCTGTAAAAAAAATCGGCGCTAAAAGAGGATCAAAGAAAAGCTAGGCCAGGAATGGATCTTTATAAAGGGCAGGCGAATTCGGAGTGTAGATGTTTTTTTAGAGCGAAGGGAGAAGGTCGGCACGACGTTTTTTTAGTCGAAACCCGCAAGATTTTCCCGTCATGGTTGCAGGAACTCCGCGTACCCGCGCGTTTTTCCGGGCAAGGGCTTATCCGATCCTCATTCCCCGTTGTCGTCAAGGGACTTCCGCAGTCTCTGATAGCTCTTAAGCGGCTCTTCCTCTCTCCGTCTACGACATCTTCCTAGAGGCGTTGAACTCCGATCGGGAACTTCTGGTTCCTGAGATACGCCTAACCGGTTTGAAAACCCCAGCGGGCATTGTTCCCTATGCGGCTATGTTTTTCACCGGCCAACCGTTTTATTTTCTTTCGAAGCTTTTCTACAACCGCTTTAAATCCCAAAAGGACCAGCCTTTAGATGACCGTCCTTTTCACGTCAAAATCTTCGCTGTGGCAGTCTACGATCCAGTCCATGGCAGTTCGCGGATCTTTATCTTGGCTCTACCGCGCTTCTTTGCTATATTACTTGCGGGCAGGGGTTTATGGTTAGAGCCTTCGCAGATTTTATTGTAGGGAACCAAGCCTGTTTTTCTATCGCGTTTCGGCTAACTTTGGCATACCTCAGTATTATGATATCAAAAGAGCACAAGGATTTTTTAATAAGGGGTGCAAAAGAAGGGTGTTTGCCCAAGAATTGTGCTTGTCCCGCCCAATGTAAATTCTGTTACGAACGAAACTTCACAAAAATGTTTCCCCGCGTGAAAACAAAACATATCCCCCAATATACAAAAGAAGCGTTTGATTTTTTCTATGAAAAATTCCTGGATTATCAGAAAAAGGATGAACTAAAACTCAATGGAGAATTTAGGCGTAAGTCAGAAGATGGATGGCAATACTTTCCGGAGTGTGATTTTTTTAATCTCGGATTAACTCAGAACCAAATTGAGAAGGTGGCGCAGATTGAGGGAACTTGCTATACCACGGGACTGAATACGGATTTTAATTTCATAAAATATCTTTCTCGGAAATATCCGAAGCGATTCCGCCTTCGTTTATCCATAATAACTTTTGATCCATTAATTAGAAGAAACGTCATGAATTCGGATATTGACATTGAAAATCTGAAAAAAATTTGCAAAGTGGCTATTCGCCCGATTTTTTTCCTTCTTTGCTTCAATAAGGAACAGGTCATCTCCGACATTAATATCCTGAATAAGTATTCTTTGAGAAATGAAGGCACGTTTTTCATCCATAAATTGTATTACAACAAGTTCTCGCCCGCTCTTGTTAAAGATTATGCTGTTCGAGGGGAAAATGATTTAAAAGGGGTTGTTTATTATTTAAAATTGAACGATAAAAAATTAAATAATATTTCGGAGCGTTTACGTATGGGCCCTACAGCAAGGGTTTATGCTTGGGTCTTCCGGAGAGAGATTGGGCGGTTATTGGAGGGGTGCCGAGAAGCTGATTCCGGGGCCATTTTCTGCTCGGTTGGAGCGTATCAAATGATACGCAATATGAAGAAAAAAATAAACGTTATTCCGGTTGAAAATTCCATGGGCGGATGCGTGGATTTTACGGTCGGTATGACCCTAAGATCAATTATGCATAAAATGCGCGGAATGCTTGATAAG
This sequence comes from Candidatus Omnitrophota bacterium, assembly GCA_041653795.1. Taxonomy (GTDB): domain Bacteria; phylum Omnitrophota; class Omnitrophia; order Omnitrophales; family Aquincolibacteriaceae; genus Aquincolibacterium. The sequence continues at coordinate 5,046 of JBAZER010000018.1, read as the reverse complement.
GGAAAGGTTCTGCGAGAAATCTATCTTCCGGGAAGCATGTTTGTAGATGATAAGAAAGTCGATTTAAACGGTGAAGGGATTGACCTTATCAGAGAAGAATTTCCGGGTATCAAGATCAAAGTTATCGATATCCCGTTGAAGATATTAAACAGCACGCTTTCTTTGGATGAGTGTTTCAAGTATTATATTCTCAATGAGCTTAATCTGCCGCACCGGTGTCAAGAATAGCGTGCGAATCTTTTGAAAAGGATCTTTCAGTGGCTCTCAACTTTGAAGCGGTACAACTAAAGGGGGAAGGTTATTTATTGACCCTTTGCGGTTATTATATCCGCAAGTGTTGCGTTAAATTACCGGAGCTATCTAGACCATCGGAAATACAATGCTACCTATACCAAGTTTAAACAAAATCAACTTAAAACTACTTATGGACTCCGTTAAATACAAAGGAGGTATTGTTACGGGGGGAGAGTGTAAAATTGGTTGTAAATATTGCTACCTACGACAATCAAACAAAATGACACCTTATATTCCATGGAATATACCCTTAATTTCTAAAAATGATTTTAAGAAGGCTGTTTTGACAATAAAGAAATACAAATACGAGACCGTCACTTTAGGCGATGGGGTTGATTTGATTAGCTCCGAGCCATTTATACATCCATTAATATACGATTTTATCGAAGAATTAGAAACAACTCCCTTAATCAGAAACATTGATATCACAACCAGTGGATTGTGTATCGAGAAAGAAAAGTATGCTTTTTTGCGTCACTGTAAAAAAATAACATGGCGTATCTCATGCAGCTCATTATCCAAGGAAGGCAGGAGGAAAGTTGTTTCGGTCGAGGATCCGACAAAATTATTGGATTTCCTTTATTTTTTGCATGAAGAAACTCCGTGTTCAGCTTCTATGATTCAATTAGTAATTTATAGTTTGGAATTCTTCATCAAGGACAGAGAGATTATAAAGAACAATTTCCCAAAATTTCTTCGCCGCATTTATATTCGTGAGTTAGGGTATAGCAAGTTTTTTTCGGAAAAGGCCAAATCTATTATTCAGCATTGTCATGGTACATTCAACGAAGTATTAAAATATTGCGTCAAAAATAACATCTCGATTAACTGGGATGACTCTAGTTTAAATGAAAATTTTGAATTAAAGTGCAAATTTGATTGTTTTAAAGCAAGGGTGAATGAATTTATAAAATATATAAATGCCGCTTTGGTGCATTGCGTTATTAAAAAATTTAACGCACCTCTTTTATGTATACCCGAGTCATGTTTTTTTATTTTGCCGAAAGTTAGAAACGAGATCATTCTTCCGGAAATGAAAAAAAGATATTTGAAAATCAAAAACATAACGTTTGGTGGTAATTATAAAAGCTACGGGCTTCTTACTTTGGGTGATTTTTCGCATGCGTTGGAAAACGTAAGGCTAAAAGATTACGATGCTATAGTTTTGAACGGGATTTTTTTAAATCAGGATCAGCGCGATCTGCGCCGGGAACATATAAGTAATTTTAAAAATAAAATTAATATTCCCGTTATAGTCATGAATCACTTCGGTGTGTTTGAGTGAAAACATTCGAGTGTAATTGAACAAACAAATGCCTCTCGGGAATTACCCCACCCGTAAATCTTTTCCCTTAGTTAACTCGATGTACAAGTTTTAGACTGGCGACAGTTTTTAAAAGCACAGGGGATTAAGCCCAGGGTTCTCGCCGACGATTTCCATGGTAAGAAATTCACTGTCTCTCAGCTCGGGGAGAGGCCCACGTTTATGAAGGTCCTGTTCCGGGAAATCTTCTTTCATAAAATCATCAACTTCACGGAAGATTTACACGATATAATCATCCATATCCATAGGACCCTCCCTGGCTTATCAAGAGGTTTGTTGCTCGCGCTCTTTCCTTCGGCCAGGGGGCTTTATGTATTGCCCAAAACTCACACATCGGGTTAGTTAAAAAGATGAAAAAAATATTTCTCATTGAAGATCACGATGAAGCCCTGAAGGCATGGAGGCGGGAGGGGGCTAAAGACTTTGATTTGATTCATATCGATGCCCATATAGATTTTGGTTTTTATCAAGCAAGACCGATAGAAAAGGTATTTAAGGAAGCGAACAATCTGAAAGGATTAAAGAAGAATTTAGAAACAAGCATCGCCTTTATGCGTTATGAAAAAGATTTTGATAGACAGCTTAATATCGGAAATTATGTCTATCCTGCGATGGAAGAGGGCATCGTCAAGGATTTTTACTGGGTTGTCCCCGGGGGCAAGAAGGAATTTAAGAAATCCGCTCCTTATATAAAAAAGACACTCAAGGCCCTTGCCAGACGGGCCCCGCCGGCTAAAAAAACCAAACAAAAAACATTACGGATAGAAGACGGCTTAATCAAAACCTCGCTTTTTGGCAGGTATTTCACCGTATGTATTTTAGAAAAATTACCCCTTTTAACTAAAAAAGTCCTTCTTGACATTGATACGGATTTTTTGGTTATTGACAGCCTTCCCAATGCGGGGAATATGCAGAATATAGGAAAAAGAAATCCCTGGATTTCTCCCGAAGATTTGACAGATAAGCTCAAAGAAAGGATAAAACAGCCGGAAATTATCACGGTTGCTTATTCTGTAAATGGCGGCTTCACCCCCATGAAGTACAAGCATCTGGGGGATGAGATAGCTTATCATTTTGCTCCCAAAGAGTTTAAAGGCCATTTTAAAAATAGGATTAAGGCAGCCCAGTATTTTAATCGTTTTATTTCTACGGGGCGGAAGAAATATTACCAGAAGGCAACAATTCTTAATCCTAATTATAGAGCCGAAGACAATAATTATGGGCCGCTTTATCTGTCTTTGAGGAAATTTTCTCTTGCCCGGAAGGAGTTTTTGAGGGTCTTAAAGGCTGACTCCAAAAACCCGGCCTGCTTATTGGGGCTGGGAAAGATAGCGTTGGGAAGAAAAGATTGTGGAAAGGCAAAAAGATATTTCATGCGCGCATTAAATTCACCCATTCCTAGATTATTCGCCAAAGTAAAAAATCAAACACTTTTTGAATTAGCAAAAGCGGAATTTGGTTTGGGAAACTATGAAAAGGCAAAAAGGGCGTTGATTCACTATCGGGCATCGGCGCCATTACAACCCGAGAGCTATTATCTTTTAGCCCGTATTTTTGAAAAACAAAAAGAATTCCTTAAGGCCACCTCTTTTTATAAGGATGTGCTAAGGTTGGGATTTGCAGGCCCCGAAATCTTGTTACGGCTCCTTAAAATAGCCCATTATCTCAATAATGACGATAATATATTTAGGTACGCAAGAGAAAAATGCAACGTATTTAAGGAAGAATTTATGAAGGGGGAAAAGCAGAACTTAAAGGGCAGCAAAGCGATTAAAGGCTTACGTAAGGCAGAGGATAAATTGCGAGCAATAGAAAAGATGTTTGAAAAAAGAAGGACTGATAAGCAATGAAAGCCTATCGCCTTGAAAAAGAGAAACCGCCACCTTAAAAGGACACAATTCCGCATACACCATATCACTACCGAAGTTACGGGTGTATCCCACTTTAGGCAGTGAAAAACAAGCCGAATTTATAAGCAAACCTGAAAGGGGGTGTTTATGGATTCGAGCCGGGAACAGTTGAGAGCAAAGCTGATGGAAAGATTCGCGGAAAAGCTGGATAAAACCCTGATAAGTCCCACGGTAACGATGACAGACATTGAGAACGTAGTCGAAAGGCTTCAACGGGATATGGGGCAGGAAATTGCGGAAGGGTTGTTAGCTTTAAAAAAAACGGCAAAGAAGGATTAAGACCGGTCTGTCCACACTGCAAGGTGGCGTTGGCCAAAGACCGGATCAGGGAACGGCATATCGACAGTTTGCAAGGGTGGCTGGGATAGCAGAGGATGCGGTACCGATGTCATGAGTGCGGGGGAACTTATTATCCGCTGGATGCGGAGTTGGCATTAAGCCAGGAATCACGGATGAGCGTACAGAAGGAAAAGCAATTGGCGTTACTTGCCGTTCATATGCCTTATGAAGAGACAAAAAAGGTGTATGAGGAGTTAACGCGGCAGAAGACTGCGAGGATGACGGCGCATCGCACGGTGCAACGGTTGGCGGCGGCCATGGAGAAGGAATCTGCGGGGGCCGTTGCCGTGCCAGCAAAGCAGGACCCTCAGATTCGAAGGCATGTGACTGCCGACGGTGTTATGATCCGTATTCGGGAAGAAGGGTGGAAAGAGGCCAAAGTTGGCAGTGTTTATGAGGTGGACGGCGAGAGGAAAGCGGTCGCGATTCAATACACGGCAACGGTGGCGGATCGTGAAACGTTTGGCCGTCAGCTTTATCGGCTGGCTGGAGAGCCCGAAGCGGCCGTGACCCGTTGGATGACTTTCATCAGTGATGCGGCTCGGTGGCTGGACGAGCTTCGCGACCTTTCGTTTCCGTTAGCGATACGAATTGTTGATTTTTGGCATGTCACGGAATACCTGTGGAAGGTAGCGAACGCCTTTTATGAGGAAGGGAGCGGCAAGGCAAAAGCGTGGGCCCATGAAAAGATCCGGCTTTTGCGCCACGGGTCGGCTCCACTCATTGAAATCAGTCTCGCCCACATGAAGCCGCGGACGAAATTACAGAGGGAAGTTCTGAATGCGACGCAGACTTATTTTCAGAATCATAGCCACCAGATGGATTACCCCCGTTACGAGGCCCTGGGATTGCACATTGGTTCTGGAATCGCGGAGGCGGCCTGTAAATTTGTCATCCAGACCCGGTTCAAGCGGTGCGGCATGAGATGGTCCCGCGGCGGTGCAGAGAGCCTATTGCGATTGCGGCAGACTTATCTGAATGATCAATGGGACAATCTCCTGGAGGCCTCGAAAAATTAAACGCCTAAAGTGGGATACACCCGGAAGTTACAGGTGTAAGTGCCCCGGAACATGGTATCCACCCGCCGGAGAAGTTGTTGTTTTTCTCACCGAAGGTATTCCGAAGAATTTTAAGGATAAGTCAGAGGGGGTTATTCTGGCTGAGGGGGAGAGAGAAGAG
>JBAZER010000017.1:0-47032 GCA_041653795.1 Candidatus Omnitrophota bacterium | reverse complement strand
CTCTTCTCTCTCCCCCTCAGCCAGAATAACCCCCTCTGACTTATCCTTAAAATTCTTCGGAATACCTTCGGTGAGAAAAACAACAACTTCTCCGGCGGGTGGATACCATGTTCCGGGGCACTTACAGTTTCTTGCACTGGTTTTCCAACAAACGTTTTAATGATAACCAGTGCTGTACCGTTAACCCATAAAATTAAATGGAGAACGGTACTTGAAAAAAAGGGGGCCACGCTCTTATGATACGTATCAAAAGCGCCTTCGCCGTGGGCATTCATGCCTTTCCCGTAGACATTGAAGTCGACATCAGCAACGGTCTGCCCCAGCTGATCCTGGTAGGCCTTCCGGATGCAAGCATCAAAGAAGCCCGGGAAAGAGTCCGTACGGCACTCAAAAACAGCGGCTTTCATGTCCCGCCGGATAAGATTACGATCAGCCTCGCGCCCGCTGATATCAGGAAAGAAGGCGCCGCATTCGACTTCCCCATCGCCATAGGCATCCTGGCCTGTCACGGGATCATTCCCTCCGAAAAACTGTCAGGCCATACTTTTATCGGTGAATTAGCGCTCGATGGAACTTTGAGACCTATGAAAGGGGTCATCGCCATCACCATGGGCCTAAAGACCTCTTCCTTTGTGCTCCCGGAGGCTAATGCCGAAGAAGCGGCTCTGGCCAAAGACGTATCAGTCTATCCCGTCAAAAGTCTTGGAGAGACGGTTGATTTTCTGCTCGGGGAAAAACCAATCGAGCCGCTTCGGAATCTTCCCTACAAGAACAAGGCCCCGTCCCAGAATTCGCCCGATTTTTCAGAAGTTCGTGGCCAGCAAGCCGCTAAACGAGCCCTGGAGATCGCTGTAGCCGGAGATCACAAAATACTTTTTATCGGGCCTCCAGGCGGCGGAAAAACCATGCTCGCCAAACGAATTCCGGCCATTCTTCCGCCCATGATCTCCGAGGAGGCCCTGGAAATCACCAAGATTCACAGTGTGGCGGGCCTGATCCCGCATGGAAGCGGCCTTGTTTCCGAGCGTCCATTCCGCACGCCCCATTACACGGCCTCTGCCATCGCCTTGACGGGAGGCGGGACCTCTCCAAGGCCCGGAGAGATGTCTCTTTCACATGGTGGTGTTCTTTTTCTCGATGAACTCCCGGAATTCCGCCGCGACGCGCTGGAAACATTGCGCGGCCCGCTGGAGGACGGTTGTATCACGATCTCGAGGGCAAAGAACCAAGTCACATTCCCGGCTGATTTTCTTTTGGTTGCCGCGATGAATCCGTGTTCGTGCGGTTTATAAGGTTAAAAAAATATAGCTCCATGTCTATCGGGGAGCACTTGTCGTGGATGGTTATTCTATGAATCATCTTGGCCAAAAGGTCCTTACGCCCTTGGTAATCCAGCCCTTTCCAGACCTTCTTGATATCACGAAGAGCCTCTGAGACAGCCTCGAAGCTGACTGGCGGGGCTTGTGGCTCGTCCATCGCTTCCGGCATCTCCCCCATTGCCTTCTCGTGGAGCTGGAGCTCGTCCTTGAGCTCTTTAACGCGAGCGGAATAGTCGCTGGGGCTGACGGTGCCATCCTCCAGCCTTTCCATAAGAACCTTCAGTTTTTGCTTAATGGCGTCTACTCTCCGCGTCGTTTCAACCTTCTCCGAAGGTTTGCGTTCTCTTTTCTGGTAGTGCCTTTCATATAAGACCATGGCTCGTTTCAGATCCATCAAAGGCTTTCCCTCACCCAGACGGAGGATTTTGTCAGTAATAGCTTTCTCGAATAAGGTCTTGGGTATGGTGGTTCCCGGACAGACTGATGACCCTTTGGCTAGATGGGTATTGCACCTATAATAGGCAAACGATTCATTTCGCTTCCGGTTTCGATAAGTAATCCCATAAATCCTTCCCCCGCATTTTCCACACCACACCAGGCCGGAAAGGATGTTCTTTGACAGCTTCCTCCTAGGCTCAAACCGTCGCCTTTCTAAGATACTCTGGACTGTTTCAAATTTTTCTTTCGGAACGATCCCTGGATATTCAGCGTTTGCGACGATCCATTTGTCCTTCGGCCGGTAGGTTATTCCGGTCGTGGATTTGGAAGACAGCCGTTTGCCCCAGACAACTTTGCCAATGTAAGTCTGGCTTTGCAGCACCCGACGCACAGACGTGGCCGCCCAACTTGTGCCATATCGAGACTTATATCTCTTAGTGTTCAGCCAATGGGTCACGGCTCTCAGACTTTCGGTCTCGATATATTTATCAAAAATCTGATTCAAGATCTTCGCCTCTTCGGGATTCACGCACAGTTGCTTTTCTGCCGGGCACCTTTCCTTGGCCGCCTGCTCGGCCTCATCCTTGGACATACCCTTGTTTTTATTAATCCTGACTTGCTGCGCATAAGAAGAAAAACCAAAGGCAACAACGCCGCCATTGTAGCGACCTTTCCCCGCCCGGTGCTTCATGGCCTCCCGAACTCTCTCTCCAATTATTTCGCGTTCCATCTCCGCGATGCTGCCGAACAAGGAACTGGTAAACCGCCCCATGGCTGTCGATGAATCGAAGGATTCTGTCAGAGATTTGAAAGAGACCCCATGGACGTCAAAAGTTTCCTTCAAGTTGACCAGATCCTTGAGGGAACGCGTGATGCGATCCAACTTCGTGACGAGGACGACGCTAACCCGCCCGTTCTTGATGTCCTCCAGCATTTTTTGAAGCTCGGGTCTGCGGGTATCTTTCGCGGAAATTCCCGCATCGACATACAGGACAGGATTGAGCCCGTGTTCTTTGGAATATTTGATCAGAGAGTCTCTTTGGTATTCGATGGAGTGCCCTTTTTCCCTTTGCATGTCCGTTGAGACGCGGGCGTAGCAAGCGGCGATCTTGGGCTGTTCAGACTTCATAAATCAGTGTTTGTTCGCTCATTTTCAGCTTCTCGTCTTCAATTTAAAATCGCCTTTGAAGAATCCTGATTTTGAAGGGCATAGGACATGGCTCCCTTAAAAACCAAATCTTCGAAAGCTCGAATTCGACCTTCTGACCTTGCGTCTGCCGCCGCGAAACTGATCCTGACCTCGCCGATCTTGCCCGAAGCCTTCAGCTTCTCGGACGGCCTGCGAACGTCCATGATCATTTTGAAGCTCCTTTCATTTTGTCGTGAATGCTAGGCTCTGTAAGCTAAAATTTAGGGGGCTTCGGTTTGGTTCCCACATATATATATGTGGGGAACCCAGAACCTCTAAGCCGGGTTCTATTGGTTCCAGAAGGCTCCTGGAACCTTGCTCGTCTGAATAGAAAAGGGCGCTTTAAACAGGCGGGTTCGCCGAAGGTTCCCCATTTTATTTTGTTTCCTCCTCAAGGGTTGGATTCCGGAACCTAATTTTCTTCAATCCGTCTTTATCCTCGAACCTCTCCAGGCACATGTCATCGACCATGCGTTTAATCAAGGCGTGGCCTGCGGAGTTGTTTATGTGCGCGGCTTTACATAGTTTTTTCGAGCCTAGGGGTCCAGTGCGTTTTAATGCGGCAACGATTTTTCTTTCGCCAGCTCTGTCATTTTTAAGTCTTTGCTTGGTTTCGCTTGTATAAGTTAGAGAGGCCAGCTTAAGTTCTCGGTTTTTATTCAAGGTAGTGAGCTCAAAATGAAAATCAGGCTGCGGTTCAGCGGCTCGTTGGTATATGCGCACCCGGACACTGTCCGCCTTTTTTTCAAGATGAAAAGTCCAGTCTCGCCATCCCTGGATCACGTTCGATCCCCGAGTCATTGACGCGTGATTATCGCCGTCTCTCTTGCCGGGCTTGCGGTCATGGCACACCAGCATTACAGTGCACCCAAACTCTTTCTGAAGGCTCCGGAGATACTCAAGCAACGGCGCCATATCGGACGATTTGTCCTCATTCAGTTGATGAACCTGCCTCAGCGGATCAAGAATCAAGAGGTCCGGTCTTTGAATCCGGAGCGTTTCTTTCATCTTTTTTTGAATATCGGGATCGTCTAACTGAAGAGAATTAACATCGATGAGTTTAAGGTTTAAGTCTCTCGTTTTGAGACCCCTTGATTTCGCTAGCGCTTCAACGCGGCTCTTTGTTATTGTTTCCGGATTGTCCTCGGCGTTAAAGGCTAAGACGCAGCCTTTCTTTGTCTCAAAGCGTCCAAGCGCTCTCGTCCCGGAGGCGACCGCCACAGCCAGTTCCAGTGTAAGCCATGTCTTTAGGCTTCCGGGCTGTGCGGAGACGTACCCCACTGTATTTTTAATGAGGAGTTGATCGATCAAGTACTCCGGTCTTGAATGCTTGACCTCGGAAATATGCTTGACGGGAAGAGGCTCGCAGGGATCGGAGCCGGAAGAATATCTGCCGATCGATGCAGCGATGGCCGCCACTTCATTTTTACCGAGCGGAGGCGAACAAGAGGTGCCATTTACCGCTTTCAGCACGGCCAAAATCGTCTCTTTATCGCGGCCATGCTTTCGCAGGTCCCCGGCGATACTGGTCAGAGTGGAATTTCGCTGGCCTTCCGGGATGGTTCCATCAGCCGAGCTCAGCTTTTTCGTTCTTCCTTTCTTTGCTTCAGAAAGTATCCATTTTGGAATCACGGCAAGTTCGCAGTCGTCCGGGTGAAGTTCCCATCTATAACATTTGCCACTGCTATGAACGCTCGGCGGCAAAGTGATCGAGCCTCCATCGGCCTTAACCTCAACTCCCGCGTCTATAGTTGCGTTCTTGATCGGAAATCCGGGATGCTTGAAATAAAAATGAAAGCCGCCACCGCCGGTGCGAACTTTCGGGGTCTTGGGAAGATCGCCATATTTCTTCTCCAGACCGGCAAGCGCCTCAATGCCGCCGTGCTTGCGGTCAATATCGAGCGCCACGATTCCTGAAATAGCCCCTGTTACTGCTGCCAGATTGGCTTCAGGCCACCTCCTAAACCAACGGAAGACTTCATGCTTTGTTGCCAGGCGGGATTGATACTTGGCCCAACTGACAAGGGGCTTTTTGTTGCTTACGGGGATGACAGACCATCCGCGCCTCAAGGAAGCCCGCGCTGCTTGCTCTCTCCTGTTCATTGGCCGGATTTTCATAAGTCCTTTCGCGGGGTAAGTGTGAGGATATAAGCTTTCCCTTTAAACGGTTTGAGCTTGCTGGCAACCTCCCCCCGGGGGGCCCCGGCCAACTCGAACATGCGCTCAAAAGTGCTTATCACGAAAGGATTTACTCGAATTGCTGGAACAATCGCAGGACAACGGGACAGGTGTTTTTGTAGAGAATCTTTGAGAGCTCGATTCTTTTTTGCATGTGTCATACTCCCTCCTAAATTTGATTTGATGATCAAATTCTAGCCGGGAATAACCGCAATGTCATGACCGAGCAGGTGGGGAGCTAGGCGGCAGTTTTAAACTTTTCTAAAATGCGGGTGATTTTTTTGCGGAGGGCGTCGCGCTGAGGAGGATTAGGATTTTTGTATTCTTTCATTAACCGTTTTTGAATTCCTCCAAATTCCAATCCCAGCTTCCTTAGAATCAGCGCTTTAAATTCGAGGGCGGAATCTGGTTGGGCTCGATTTTGGGGCATGCTATATTCGAATCTTATCAACTTGATAAGCTCTTCGAGTTCATTGGTTATATCCTCAATGTTTTTCCGATAGTTTATTTCTAGTTTTAATTTATTCGGCAATGGCGGAAGTAATGGTTTGTCTAAATCGAATCCATGCTCCCCCTTTTCATTCAGGGTCCGCTTCATTTGCCGACCCACGATGGCTGATAAGTCGTAATTTAAAACCTTAAGCAATGGCGGCTCAGTGCCCTTGAAATGTTTATAGAAGTATTCTTTGAAAGTGCCTTTTTTAAAAGAAAGAGGTAAATGCTCAAGAATTTGTTTTTTCCACTTCCGATGAATCCGCCTATATTCCGGCAATCTGGTTATCCATGCCTCAAGCTGCACATATTTCCTAGCCAGAGCCCATGATTTTTTATAAAACTCTCTCACATTGGCTTTTCCCATAGATGGTGAATATATTACAAGAAACTCGTCTGGCGTTGCGGAAAAATGTGACGGATGTTAGCGGGATTTTAACCTTATGCTTACTTCGTCTGGACTCAGCCGAACAGCCAATTTTCGCGATTAGGCGCTCCAGGTCTCGCCCGGACGGCCAAAACAAGCCAGGGCAAGGGCCCCGGGGGCATGGCTTGATTGTGGAGAGTTTTAAGAAGAGAGCTGCTTCAAAGGCTTCCAGTTGTTCAGGCAGGGCGAAAAATCCCTGTCGGGACACCGGAAGGAGCCTTCGGCCACCTTTGCCTTGTCGGCCGCGGCGAGATCCCTCGCCTCCCAACAAGCCCCATGCGCCGTCACCCAAAGGTAGAACTGAATCAATCGGCCCGGACCGTGAAGTTTGCGGCACTTTCCGAGAAGCTCGGACGGCCTGATAATGATGTAGCTGTTCTCGTTTTTCTTGAAGCTCGGCAGGACGAACACCCAATAGTCGGCGGCGCTTGACTTTATCTTCCCCGCGTTGAGTGTCCACCACCCAAAGGCCTTCAGACAGGATTGGACCGAGGGACTTGCGTTCGTGGGGAGAAAGTCTTTCGAGAACTTCACCTGCAGGGCGAGAGACTTTGATCTCCTTTTGTTCGTCACCAGAAGATCGACGCCATCGTCCCTCGATGGAATCCAAACCCTTAAATTCTTGAACCTGGCCTCTATGTAGCAGGCCGTCAAGTATTCCCCGGCGTGGACGGTGAAAAGCGGACGCATGAAAAACACTACCACCTTATGAGTACGGTGTCAACAAGCCGGTGTTAGAGCCATAATTTCAGTCATGGCGCACGCTATTCAGATCAGGTTTAGCCGGAAAATTAAGCTATTGCGAAAGACAAGGGGCCTATCCCAGCAAAAACTTGCTGAGCTGGCGGAGTTGGACTACAAGCATATTCAACGGTTGGAAAGTAAACGCCCTACGGATGCTAAACTCACAACCATTGAAAAACTCGCCAATGGCTTTAAAGTTCCCGCCTGGAAGCTTCTTCAGTTCAAGGATTGATTCGATTTCCACCGTCAGCTAAGCGTGAATGATGCGGTCGCCATCCCGTCTTATTGGACGCTTGAGGCTCATCCCGGTTTGATCGATGAAATCGGAACAGTCAAGTCCGGTAGCCAGAAAAGCGCTCTTAAGCGCCTCGAGGAAATGAGAGCGAGCCCCTGCCCAGCCCGGATTGCCGACCTCCTGATTGAATCGGGCTATCAATTGCTGCGCATCGTAATGCTTCAACTTTTCTCTGAAGCCATAGTCGTCGTTTTCCATTTTATCCCCCTGAAAGCAAAAAAGCCGCGCTGAAGTGCGCGGCTCTCAAAACTCTTCCGGCGCTTTAGCACATTTATAGAGCGGAGCAAGTAACCTTCTTAAATCACCGCTGAAGTAATTGTACCACCATAGACTCAGTATTTAAAACTTATTATTCAAAAGCGGATTATCCCCTGCCTTCTGATGAGCTCCTTCGTTTTCTAGAAATGAACGGATAACTTCAATCTGCTCTTGCACAAACTTAGTCTCTCCCAGCTCTAACCGGGAAATATAAGCCTGACCAACTCCAATCTTCTCGGCAAGCTCAACAATGGTAATCCCCCTGACCTTACGTCGTTCTTTGAGTGCGTCTCCATAGGTCTGTGTCATTTGAATGGTTCTCCTGTTTGGCAGAAGGATAGCTGGTGCTACGAGGATAGGACAAGAGCTAGGGAAGGTTTTTAGGAAGGAAATCTATTGCGAATAGATAAACGCCTATTTGCCATCTTCATCGTTGGCGATGAAATTATATATTAATTGAGTTGAGAAACACCCTCAAGTGCAGGCTCAATATAACAATCCAAAAACTCGTCCGTCACTCCCCGCAGCTGCCTTCGCTGACAAAGGGCATATAATTCTTCGACGGCTGAATACGGAAAATATCGTGCAGCCAAAGGGCGAAATTGCGGACGGTTTATTTCTTTGATAACTTTCGATCTATCTTCATCAGGGGCAACGATAACATATCGCGTTTTGTATTCCGGAATAAGCTGCTGGAGTGCCTGCATTCTTGTTAATCCGCTAGTAACGCCCGTGCTGTGCTCAACTTCCATCACAGCAGGCATAAGCTTTGCATTTTTAAACCAAATGCAGTCTATAAGCCGTGCGGCATTGATAGCGCCGGGAAAGGGCGCAATCATATGTTCGTCGTCGAGCGATTTAACAACAGTTTGCATTTCACCGATTTTTTGTTGTTTGTAAATAATACCCTTATCGTTGTGAGCAATCCATGTTCTAAATCCGAGCTGTATACCGATCATAATCAAAGCGATTTGCATTTGTGCGTGACGACGTTGCACATCTATATCTAGGTTGGAAGTTTTTGTTGCGTCAGGAAGTACCAGAGCTTCATAAACAGCTTCAGCATTCGGAATTTCCGAAATGATCATTTCGGACTTTTCACATGCTATTTTCCCAACCTCATGAGGTTGGTTGGGCCTCCAAAGTAAATGCTTATGCCCCTTCTTAATATCGCTCGATGATCTGATGTTTTGTATCCTTCCAGGGTAAGACACATAAAACTGTGGAGTGTATGCCAAAAGCGATTCTAACGCGGAACGTGTGTTATAACTTGCACCGAGAACACGGTCTAAATTGATTGGTAGGTTTTCTGAAAAGGCGTTTGCGACACGCCAAAGCATCTGTGGAGAAATGGATGCTTCTTTAGCCCCCTTAGGTGCGCCTCCTTTAGAAGGATTGTATCTTTTAATTGTAATCGGCCCTTCTGGATATTTAACATCGACAATCTCTATCACGGATCGGGTTTTAGGATTGATATAATTAAAAGCTCGTTTTTGGGGCAGCTGCCCAATAGCGTAGACTATTTCTGTTGCTGTAACTTTCATAAATCTCCTTTCAGAAAAGACGCTATGCTTTTCGCTAACCCTCTGGCAACTAAAAACGGCACTCCGTTTCCAACGGTTTTAAACAGATTAGTTAACCCCATTTCAGAAGGCAAAACAAAATCCTTCGGCAATGACTGAATAGCTAATGCTTCTGCGACAGAAATCCTTCTGGCTTTATACGGGTGCAAATGAACTTCGTTGTTTCCGTAGCAAGCCGTCGGCGAATAACGCCATCGGTGTAACCTCTTATAAGATTTCCTCGAATCATCTCCCTCCTGCACTGTCAGGAACTTGGCCAAACCTGCCCTAGGTTTAAAACAATCTGCGCTATTGGGATGATTTAGCACATCGTTCTTTTTAAACCAGTGCTCAACCGTAAGCGGTTCAATCACCTGCTTGGGACAAAGCTTTTTTGAGTCCACCTTAAAGGGCTCACTCCCCGGCCAGGATAAGGAAAAGACTTTTTCCGACTGATAATCGGTATTTTTCAACCAAGGGAAAACATCCGCAAGATCGCCCTGCGGATTGTTGAATTTATACCCTAAGTTTTTCAAAACACTTTTGTGAAAGCCAATTAGGATAATTCTATCCCTGTCTTGAGGAACCCCATACTCGATTGCGTTAATAAGTCTTTCAGTGGTTACATATCCGGCATTTTGCGTTTTAATCTTAATAGTCTCATAAAAATCTCTATGCCTTTTTGTCTGCCACAACCCTTTAACGTTTTCAAAAAGAAAAAAATCGGGTTTTTGCTCGCAGACAAGTTCGATATAATTACCGGAGAGCTTCCCATTCTCCCCTTTATGTCCTCGGTTTTTTCCACCTATGGAAAAATCAGGACAAGGGGGGCCTCCAATAAACCCTATCGCCTCCGCTGTTATTCTGGCTCTTCGAATAAACGTCTTCAGGTCATTCTTTGTGTTACCTTTATGCAATTCTGCTATATCAAGTTCATGACAACCAAATTCGGGCATTCCAATCCCGCGCATTTCTCTAGAATAACGATATCCTTTTAGAAACGGCGCGTGTATCTCATTAACATATTCGATCCTAAACCGCTCGGATTCAAATCCCAGGTCGAGAAAACCGGCTCCAGAAAAAAAAGAGAATAGGGAGGCAGGTGCTTTTTTTTGTTTGTGTGGTTGAAGCCTTGCAGCGAGATTATCTTTTTCTAGAAGAAGCTGTGTCATTGGTTTTGTGTAAATGTCCTAAGAATCTTCTGTTGAATTTTTGCTATTTTGCGCTCAATTTCACATTCCCAAAAACGCAATACTTTCCATCCTGCTCGACGCAGCTTTTTAATATTTCTTATATCTCGTTCTTGATTCGTTGTAAGTTTTTCCGTCCAATACTTTGTTCGCGTTTTGGGTATTGTACCATCTCTGCAGCCATCATGTAGATGCCAAAAACATCCGTGCACAAATATGACTGCCTTGTACTTTAGCAGAACTATGTCCGGCTTTCCGGGAAGATCTTTCTTGTGGATTCGAAAACGATAACCCAACGAGTAAAGCAACCGACGAATCTTGATTTCCGGCTTGGTGTTTTTCGCGAGAATCCGCGCCATTACCTGGCTACGTTTTTTCTTTGTCCAAATATCCATTCGCTATAAACCGCTGATTACTTGAAGCGCAAGAGATTTCGCCGCCTTACAATTATTTTTGAAAAACTTAATAATCATCGAGATCAATTTCGTCGTCTTTTCCTTCGATCCAAACTAGTGACATTACTAACCCCAAACTTGAAAACCCTATTGATTCTTCAAAACAATCTGCCATAGAGCTATCCAGTGAAGAAAACCAAGCAGAAGGTAGTATTGTTTGACGCTTTATTGCTGAAGAAATGACTTTCCCGCTATCATTAAAATAATCAACTGCCACGCTATTTTTGCTCAAAGACTTACCTTTTAACAAAAAATTATCCCGATGGGACAATAATTCTTTTGAAAATGTTACGTATTTAATATTCTTATTTTGGCTAACGACTAGAGCGGCCGGATAAGATGTGAATTTGATATAGCGGTGTGCGCTACTTGAGAGCGAAGTCGCGCATAGGTTGGCGATGCTTTTAATGATCTCGAAACCGATCACCCCCTCTTCCACGATTGGCAACACAATATCTTCCGGCATTAATAACTCTGTCGCAAATTCATTCGCTTCCGCCTCTTCGACCTTCACCGAATCAATCGTGTCAATATCACTTCGCTGGCACCTAAAATCTCGATTGTGATGCGGAATAACAAAATGTCCCAACTCGTGCGCTATTGTAAAATTCTTCCGCGTCTCATATGGGATTGATTTATTTATGCAGATTAAAGCCGACCCGTCTTTTTTGAAGATACACCCATCAAACTCATCAGAGAACTCTTCCTCTTTCAGTAAAATATTCCCGAAACTCTGAAGTATTATCCTTGGATCAAGAGGCAATTTTGTGATGTTGAATTTCTTTAAAACTGCTCTCGCATGGTGGGCGGTTGAAACTTTAGATGGGCCAAAGAGTGGTTTTGACAACGGGCACTTTATTCTATTTTTTTGATTTATCTTTATCCCATTGAAGGAAAACTTTGTACAAGTCTTGCAGTTTTTTCTTATCTTCTTGTTTAAGCTTTTTCATTTCGCGAAACATGGCTACAAGTTCAGGTTCGTCCAAGAACTCTTTATCTGCTTCTTCGCCAACTAAATAGCCGACTGGAACGTTTAATCCTTCAGCGAGTTTTCTTAAGGAATCGAGGGAAGGCTCCCTTTCGCCGCTTTCAAATTGTGAAATAGCCGCAGGCGTTAATCCTGTTTTTTTCGAAAATTCGCTCTGGGACAGCGGCAATGCTTCTCTGTACTGTTTAATTCTTTCGGCGATTGTTTTCATGGTTTCCATTATGTTAACATGGAGTTAACGATTTAGAAAGATTTTTCTTGACCGGGGCCCCGCCATACAGGATAATCATAGTGTGAAGATGTTCTTCACAGATAGTAATATGCAACTCTAACCTTTAACAATGAAGGAGTATAGCATGGCAAAGTATAACAGAAACAGTGGAAAGCAATGGTCAAGCCAGGAGATCCAACAGATGAAGGGGCTTGTTCGTCAAAACACCCCTACCCGAGTTATCGGACTCAAGCTCGGACGAACCGAGGATGCGGTTTATGCAAAAGCATCGGACGAAGGAATCTCACTTAAGCCAACTAATCAATCACCCTACAACCGCTAAAACGAGATGGGAAAGGATAATACAATGACTCCAAAACCAGAACATGATCAGCCAGAAACGGGCCCCGTCGTTACTGTAATGGTGGACAACGCTCCGAAGTCAGTTCATCGGGGACATTACATCGTATCAGAATTTAAAACGGCGGTGGGCGTTGACAGCTCAAGAGATTTGGATGAAATCGTTAAAGGCCAAATCAAGCCTCTTCAGGATGCTGATAATTTAGTCATAAAGGGAGGAGAGGTTTTTATCAGCCACGTTAAGTCTGGAGCTTCGTCATAATGACCCAGAGATTAGAAGAGCTTCGCCTCATATGCCCTGCTGCTGAACAAATATCGGAGGCCGAAAAAAACTATTTCCTTTTGCCGGGGTTGCGGTTACCCGAAGGGCGGGAAATAGAATTGGTCGATGGCCTCCTTTGCATAGGCGAACATACTGGCTATCCGACGAGGCTCTTCTTATCCCAAAAGCTTAAAGATCGTGGTAATAACTGGAATGAGTATCGAATTCTGGATCGTCTTTGGTATTCCTGGTCATGGAAAGGCATCCCCGCAGATCAGTCACCTAGTCAAATCCTAACCGGACATTTACAGGCCTTAAGATGAAGGCGACCTTTAAAATAACACGGAAATTATTTGAGACTGCAAAAAACGACCTGCTACGTCGTCATAAGTATGCTCACGAGCGCGTGGGTTGGCTCCGTTGCCGCTTGGGGGATATCTCAGAGTCTGAAATTGTTATTTTGGCTCATGACTATTTTCCTGTCGACGACAACGACTACATAAAGACTTCGAAAGCGGCGGCCATGATAAATTCCTCCGCTATAAGAAAAGCATTACAGCTTGTGTTAGATAAAAACGTTTCGTTGTTCCATCTGCATCTTCATAACCACAACGGATCGACTACATTTAGCGGGGTTGACCGACGAGAAAATAATAAATTAATCCCTGACTTTTGGAATGTCCGTCCTGAGATGCCTCATGGCGCTATTGTTTTTAGTCGCACTTCCCTAACTGGAAGGTGCTGGTACCAAAAGGGCACCACCATCAACTTTAGTAAGGCGATAATAGTCGGCACGCCAATCGTATTCATCGGAGTATAAAACAATGGAAAAACGGTTTAGCCGTCAATGTTTTCTTGGCGGAGAAAGCTCCATGTTGCTTGGATCTGTCAATGTTGGTGTTATTGGGTTGGGCGGTGGTGGCTCTCACATCGTTCAACAACTTGCGCATATTGGAGTTGGAAAATTCACCTTAATAGATCCGCAACGCATTGAATTAAGCAACCTGAATCGTCTCGTTGGGGCCACATTGGATGACGTTGAAAATAAATCCTTGAAAGTTGATATTGCAGAACGATTAATTTCAAGAATCTCTCCGGACATTATTATTAAAAAACATGCAAAAAAGTGGCAAGAGGCCGCAGAGGCTCTGCGTGGCTGTACTGTATTGTTTGGTTGTGTCGATTCTTTTTCAGATAGAGAACAACTCGAGATTTTCTCGCGAAGATACATAATTCCATATATTGATATAGGCATGGACGTTCATATGGTCGACTCAGAATATCTCATTAGTGGGCAGGCCATACTTTCTATGCCAGACAATCTTTGCATGCGTTGCTTTGGTTTCATTACTGACAAAGTTTTAAAAGAAGAAGCGCATCGCTACGGCGTTGCTGGGGATAAGCCTCAGGTGATTTGGCCTAATGGAGTTCTGGCATCTACTGCCATCGGTTTATTCATGCAATTAATCACACCTTGGCACAAAAAAGCTTGCTCTGCATATCTCGAATATAATGGTAATACCTTTGAGTTGTCCTCAAGTTTCCGCTATAAGGCCATTCAGGGCCACTCTTGCCACCATTTTGACCCTATCGACAATATTGGTGATCTTTTTTGGAAACGGGGATAATTCTCAACAGAATACCCTTGCCCTTCTGAGGAAATATCGATTTTAACGAGCAGGAATCCGCTTCCTATCCTTGATCGGATGAGGTAAAACCACCTTCACGCTATAGGTAAAAACCTTATCTGGGTTTTCTACCTTATGCACCACAGGGATGTCCGTGCGGATTTTTGGGCGACGCAAGAAAAACCTGCCGGTGTTCGCTGGGGCAAATTCACAAATATCAATCCAAGATCTCGGGGCCGGTCTTGGACAGGATCGATATTCACATCGAAGTGCCGGCATTGTCTTTCCAGACACTTACAAGCCAGGAACCCGCCGAAAGTTCGGCAACGATACGCGAGCGAGTTTGCGCGTGCCGCAAGATCCAGAGATCGCGCTACCGTTTACGACCGTATAAAACGAATTCCCGGATGAACCCCAAAGACATCAAAGAATTTGCAACCCCCGACCTCCAGGGCCGCAAACTCATCGAAATGGCCATGAAGGAACTTCGTTTGTCGGCCCGGGCTTATTATAAAATCCTCAAGATTTCTAGGACTATCGGCGATTTGGCGGGATGCGAGCAAATCCAGTCCGAGCATATCGCCGAGGCGATCCAATACAGGACTCTTGACAGGCAATGGTATGGGTAACAAGGTTTTGAGGCAACGCACACTAAGGTAGGTCACGTTTAAACGTGACCTACCCTGATATTCAGGACGGGAAAAAACATTATGGGAATTTTTAAACGTTATTTTGAAGAAAACGCCGCTTATTTCGTCACGACCGCCACAAAAGACCGGGCACCGCTCTTTCGTAACCGGAAGCTATGCCGTATTCTGCTTATAACCATTGAATATCATAAAACCGTTTTCGATTATAAAATCTACGGCTACTGTCTTATGCCGGATCATCTTCACGCGATCCTTCACCCAAAAGGAAATTTCAACCTCTCATTCATCATGAAAATGATCAAGGGAAGCTTTGCCTGAAAGATTAACAAGCTAAATGGAGAAGAAGGGTCGCTCTGGCAAAAACGATTTTACGATGAAATCATTCACAGCGAACGACAGCTTTTGGCCCAATTAGAGTACATGCATCAAAACCCTGTATCGGATGGGCTTGCCAAAACCGCCGGTGATTACCCCTTTTCAAGTTTCCATCAATACCACAAACGAGCCGATCCCGAAAATCAGTTCCTTCAGATCGATTTCTTGTAGCTCACATTTAAATATGAGCTGTCACTTTGAAAATGGCAGCCAAAGCACACTAAGGACGGGATACTAACGCAGGTCACGTTTAAACGTGACCTACTCCTTTTTAAAGAACCGTCGTCATGGTATCGCATTTTGCGATATCTTTAAGAAGCGCGCCCGGGTGGATACTTAAATAGCGCGCACCATTAGCGACTTAGCGGAATGTGAACAAATCCAGGCAGAACACATCGCGGAGGCTATGCTGGATAAAGATTTAGCGGCTCTCTACGGAGTAGATCTATTCGCCTCAATGAACAGCAAAGATGGAATATCTGAAGATTCCTCCCGATTTCGTGTTCCACGAAAATATGGTACACTGCCTTCTGAGGTGATTCCTATGAAAAAACTTATGCTGGTTGCAATTTTTGGAATGTTGTTTGTTTCGATCGCGCTTCCGCTTTCGCGGGCGGCTGAGAACGAAGCGACGGGGACGGGGGTGAGCGCTACTCCTCAGGAATTCGCTGATCTTCAGAAAACGCTCAAGAGTGAAAGAATGGATAACCTTGAGCAGAGCGTTGCCGATCTGAAGCAGGCCGTCAACTCCTTATCCGATCGGGTCCAGGATTTAGAGCGCACCGTTGATGACTTCAACGGCAGGCTGTAAGAGTCGCTTTCGTCAGCCATTCGATACAGAAGCCTGGACAGACCGTGGTATGTGTGATCAAACAAGATAGAATTTTGTGGTCCTTGTTAGAACAAAAACCGCCTGAAAAAATCACCTGTATTTGCTTTTTTTCTGTCCGCCGGATATACTGCCGCCAGTGTCAGGCGGGGTACAGCACGCCGTTATTGATGCGCCCCTTGGGGAGGCGGCGGTCCGAAGTCCGGTGACCCGTTTTCCGGAGGGGGTTCTGGGACAGAAACTTTAGATCTTAAAATGGAAGCGCCCGTGGAAAAAGCCGCTCACGAAGAAAAAATTCCTTCCCCCAAAAAAAGAGTCCTTGTCATCGAAGACGAGTATAGCGCCAGCAAGTTCCTGACCATGCGGTTAAAAAACCTTGGTTTCACGGTTTCCGCCGCTTTCGACGGCATGGCCGGTCTCAAAGAAGCGACAGAAACGATCCCCGATCTTATTATTCTCGATCTCATGATGCCCAAACTTCCCGGCGAAGAAGTCTGCAAAGCTCTTCGTGAAAGCTTTGACGAAAAGCTTGTGAAAATCCCTATCATTATGCTGACAGGCAAGGATTCAGTGGTCGACAGGATCCACGGTAAAGTCATCGGTGCCGATGCTTATTTGACAAAACCTTATGAGTTCAGCGATCTTTTCGAGGTGATCAAAAAGATTCTTCCGGATTCTTAACCGTTTAAAATGGGAGCGACCCGGAAAAGAGGTTGTGAGATGAACCAGGAAAAGTTCACGCAGCCTGATCTTAAAATCCTCCTTGCTGAAAACAATCGAGAATTTGCAAATGTTCTTGGGATTTGCCACGGCAGAGAGGAAGGCTCATGCCCCGGGATCGCCCGCCTCTCCCGCTTTGTAACGAACTTTGGGAACCTTGAACAAAAAAGACCGGGATTTGATCCCCCGGCAGCTGATGCTCCCGGACTCCCCTTCTATTCGGACTTTCACCGCTCTCTATTCCCGAATCTGCCCTATCCTAATCGTGGCCATAAGCGGCACGGACCATGATACTTTCACGATTGACTGGCGCCGCGCCAAGAAAGAATTCGTCTCGATCACGGGATAACCCCCTGCATTTTGGAACGACGGCGTTCTTGAACCCTCGCGCCAAACGCGGCAACCACTGCAGTCTCCCGCAGACCCTCCGGTGCGAAATCCAGGAAAATTTCGACAAACCCGGAGGGCCCGGGATCCGATGCAATCAGGGGGATATCCCAAAACATCTGTTTAAGCCGTGTGAGGAAAAAACGCGATGAACGCTCCGGCCGCCAAGAAAAAATCATCCCTGGTTCTTTATTCCACCACGTTGAAGTTCCTGCTCGCCTTCATCTTTCTCGTCGGCTTTGCCGTTGGGAATTTTTTTGTCATAAATCAGGAGATCCGCCACGCCGAACGCGGCGCAACAATCATAAGCTTTCTGGAAGGCCAGTATAACCAGATTCAGAAAACAACTTTTCTTTCAACCGCTTATGCACAATCGATGGACGCAAATGAACGAAAAATCCTCCGGATCAACACCCAAGAAGAGCTTGCCTCCCTGCTCGTCTTCGACACTGCTTCCGACGACATCATTTCAAGAAAAACACAGCTTTTGCCGGAGCTCATTCCTACTTTCCGCGATCTGTATTTTTCTTCCTCCGCCCCGCTGAACCGGGAGGTGGAAGAATATTTTTTCGATCTGAAAAAATTCCTTATAAGTTCTCCGACCCGCGTCCGCCCGGACAACGCCCTGCTGCTGGCTTTCCAGGAAAAAAGCAACCGGCTTCTTGATTCGCTGCGCTCCACGATCGAGAGATTCCAAAAAACCAACACCTCCAAGATCACCACCCTTAAATATCTTGACCAGGGTCTTTTTTTCTTAAACCTTTTGTCCCTCGGCTTGATCGGTCTGTTGGTATTCCTGCCGACGCTCCGCAGGCTCGGCGTTTATCTCCATCAGCTGGAGAACATGAACAAAGCGCTGGAGGTCAAGGTTTCGAAAAGGACCGTCGAGCTCGAAGAGAAAACCCGCCAGCTCGTCCTCAGCAACGAAGAACTGCGCAAACAGATCGATGAGCGGCTCCGGACCGAACAGGAGCTCCGGCAAGCCAATACCTTTTTGGATTCCATTATTGAGAATATCCCGGACATGATCTTCATCAAGGATGCGGAAGATCTGCGCTTCGTGCGTTTCAACCGCGCAGGCGAAGAGTTGATCGGCTACAAACGCGAGGATCTTCTCGGGAAAAACGACTATTCGCTTTTCCCGAAGGCCGAAGCTGATTTTTTTACCGGAAAAGACAGGGAAACTCTTCGCTCCCAAACGCTCTTGGAGATCCGGGAAGAAGCGATCCACACGCAAAAAAAGGGGTTGCGGATCCTTCACACAAAAAAGATCCCGATCCTGGATCCCCATGGGAAGCCTTCCTATCTGCTCGGCATTTCGGAGGACATTACGGAAAAGATCCAGACAGAACAGCAGCTGCGGGAATTTTCTATGGCGATGGAAAACGCCCTTGACGGCATTGCGCGTCTGGACACCAACATGAAATTCCTAAGCACCAACAAGGCCTACGCCGCCATGATGGGATATGTCCCGGAGGAAATGGTGGGGCTGAACCGCCTCTCTACGATCTGTCCCGAAGACATTGATAAAATGACGGCGGCTTTTAAGAAAATGAAAGCGACGGGGAAGGCGGAAACCGAGGTCAAGGCCGTCCGGAAAGACGGTTCCATCTTTCATCAATATGTTGTCCTGATCAGGAACATGGACAAGGATCAGCATTTTGACGGCTTTTATTGTTTTGCAAAAGACGTGACGGAACGCAAATATCAGGAATCTCTCGAGATCAAAGCCGAACTGATCCAGATGGTGTCGCATGAGCTCCGTACACCGATCCATTCGATGAAAGAAGGCTTGAGCATCGTACTCGACGGGCTTACAGGAGAGATCACTCCCGAGCAGAAAGAAGTGTTGAACATTTCCAAACGTTGCGCCGACCGGCTGGTACGCCTTGTCAACGACGTGCTTGCCTTCCACAAGCTTGAGGCCGGCGTGATCGAATTCCGCATGAAAAAGGAAAATCTGACCCGGATCATTGAGGAGGCGGAAGCGGCCATGCGGCCCCTGATGGAAAACAAGAATCTCCTCTTGAAACTGGCGCTCCCAAAGGACCTTCCGGAGGTCGAACTGGATCATGATAAAATCGTCCAGGTTCTCACAAATTTTTTACAGAACGCCATCAAGTTCACGCCCCAGGGCGAGATCACGATCGCATCCTCCGTGACCCCCCAGGGAGTGAAGGTCTCGGTTAAAGACACGGGGATAGGCATTCAGCAAAAGGACATTCCGAAGCTTTTCAGGAAATTCGGCCAGCTCGAGTCTGCCAAACTTGTCGCGCCGGGCGGCGCGGGGCTGGGGCTTGCTATTTCCAGGATAATCGTGGAGCAACATCACGGTAAGATCGAGATAGAATCGGAATACAAGAAAGGCAGCGCTTTTTCCTTCACGCTTCCGCTGGAACAGCCAAAGCCCCCCAGCCAGGTGATCTCCTAAAAGGAAATTTTCCCGTTCGTCGCGGCCCGATAACAGGAGGGGTGTATCTAATCTTCGTGACGGATCCCCTGAATGCCGGCCGTATTCAAAATGACCGTAACGGCGGGGCTCAGCGCCTTGCCGGAAGCGCGCGCAACACGAATGATGATCCTGACCTCGCCATTTGTGAGGATCCATTCCGGCTGAACGTCGAAGGCAAGCTCCTTTGTCTCCAACTGCGCAATCTTCCCTTTCTTTCCTCCGCCCGTCACTTCTATGTGGTAAATGTTTCCTTCTTCCGGGGCCATTCCGTACTCGACTGCAAGGTCCTTAAAGGACAACTTTCCGCCGGAGAACGAGAATCCGTCCAGCGGATTGGCGCGGGAAAGCCAGTAACGGGCGATATTGTCACGTCGCTCGATCAGCGTCCGGGCAATAATATCCGCGTCTTTCGCGTCACTATATTGCCCGGCCTTGACCATGGCCCGGATATCTTCATCGGAAAAACTCATCAAGAGTTTTGCGGCCCAAAATCCGTCGGCGCGGGTCACAAGCCGGAATGTTTCGTAGGGAAATTCTGTCTTGTATCGCGCAGGGTCAAAAAATTCGTTCGTGAAATAGCCCACCGCCGGGGATGCCTGGACTTTCTCGCCCGCCAGGCGCCATTTTTTCTGCCAGGGTTTCTCGCGAAATCCGAGCGCCAGGATCGATTTGAAGGTCTCTCCGTAATCGATCACGTATTCGTGACCGAGCATCGGCTTCTTGGGCCCTTCCAGCGTCGCGCCCAGGGCCCCGTTAAAATCGGCAAGATAATGTTTCAACACGGTCCGCCCGTTCTCTTCGACAGAGACGTCCACGGTGTCGCTTTCCCGGAGATCATAGTGATTGAGCCAGGAGGCAAAAATTCCGAGGGCCCGTATCTCCCGGCGATCGCGATGGTTCACCAGATCTTCGGGTTCGTCTTTCCGGCGGGATTCAAAACTGAAGATCCCGCGGTAGTTCCCCTTCATGATCTTGCACGCCGAGGCCCGGTAAAGACCTTCCTTGGTCTGGGGCAGGACCATCAAATACTCTTCAAATCGTTTCGGGCTCAGTGCTTTTTTAAAACCCGTTCCCTCCCAGGTGGTGGCTTCGGGAGCCACCTGAAACTGATCAGGCTTGACTGAAAGGATCGTGAACTGCGGCACGGTATAGCCCAAGGCGTAATAAAACCGGCTGGCAATAATTTCTGCTCCAGTCACGAGCTCCATATTTCCCTGAGGATCGAATTCCAGAAGATATTCATCCCCGCGCGCGTCCCTGACCCAGAACCGGGGATAGATCCCCCGCTGTTCCGCTGTAATGACCTGCAAAGGCTTGCTCAGGTCAGGTCCCGGGGTCTCCTGGTATCCTTTTTCAAGAACCTCGGGCGCGAGTCTTTCACGGCCCTGGCGGTTCGTGAAGAACCCGGAATCCGGCACTTCATCAAAAACATTCACATCTTTGGAGGGAAGCGCTTTCCCAAAAAGTTTCCTTCCCCAGCGCCCGAGATCCAATAGATTGATGCCTTCGCTGTAAAAATTCTGGTCAAAGAGATCGCTGTAAAACGAGGATTCGCTCTTTTTGAATTTTACGGTCTCATCAGCCGCAGCCGTTCCCGTAAGAGCAAACACCCCGATCCCGAGGATCCCGATCGCGATCCAGAACCGGATTTTTTTGTTATTTGTTTTTTGTTTCATGTCTCGATCCGCGTCAAAACGCTATTTTGTTGTCAAGATAGAACTGGGTGCCCTCGTTGCCGTGGGCAACGGAGAAAGCCAGAAGCGTGGTCTTGGCGTAGCTAAGATAAAAGCCGACGCCGTAAGATTCCTGAAAATATTTCATGCATAGTTTGGTGAAATCTTTGAAAACTTGTCCTTCGTCAAAGAAAACCGCGGTGTTCAGCTTGAATTCCTTGTATTCCATCACGGTGTAACGGTATTCCAGATTAAGAAGGACGGCGCTCTTGTCATAGAACCGGTTGTAGACATAAGCCCGCGAAGTCTGGCTCCGCGAGGGGAAGGTCCCGGAACTGCCCAATTTGACCATCTCAAAAAAAGGAACATCCCCGTGATTAACCGTTTGATTGTACTCCGTAAAGAAACGCGTCACAAAGATACGCCTCGGGGAGCCTAGCTGAAAATATTTGGCGGCATCCAGCGCGTAAGTGAAATAACGCGCCGCCGAACCTCCCGTACCGTCCGTAAACTTGAAAGAAAGCCGCTGATAACTCCCTTTTGTGGCCTGCTCCTGGCTGTCCCGCGTATCACGGTTCAGAACCAGTTCGTAGCTTAAAAGTTCCTCCCCGCCTATACCCGGGATACTTTGTCCGGAAAAAATCGTCCTTATGTCCCCCTTTCCATCACGTTTACGATTGGTAATATGCACGTTTTTATAGGAGAAAACGGAGGATAAATCGACAGTCGGAGAAAAACTGAGGCCGGCGACAGCCCCGAGCTGGGTCGTTCTCATCTTGAAAGAAGTGCTGTCCCCCATAGTGCTCTTGGGCCCGATCCCGTAAAAAGGCTCTTTTTCCCGCACTTCATATTGGAAGAAACCGTTGGTATGGAGTCCGCCGCCGCCGATCTGCTCCGCCCCGATCTCGGACCCGACCAGAAAAAAATCCGTGGGCCCCTGAAGGACAGTGGCTGTTGCAAAAAAATCGGGGTGTTTTTCTTTTTGTTTCAAAAGAGGCATAAAACTCAGTTCGACCCCATAAAGAGGTATAAGGCTTGTCTCGGAACCTCCCACAAGGGGTTTGATCCCTTTCTCCGTCATGCGTTCATAGACCCATTTGGTTTTTTTATCAAGCCGGTGTTCTTCCATGAAAACAAGCCCTTTATCCACAGGCCGCTTGATCAGCTTGAAAGGGAATTCGATAAGGCGTGAGAGGGGATCCTTGAGGGGCTCCGCAGAAAGAGGCTCTGTATAAACCGGAGCATAAAGATCCTGCTTTTTTTCTCCGGCATATCCAACGGTCATGAGGCTCAAAAAAAGGACCGGGAAAATAACGGTTTGTCTTAACAATCTCAAGATCATGGTCTGAGGTCTCTTAAAAGATGCGTGCGTATTTGGTGATGAGAATATCCGATTATAAAAAAATTCCAAGTGTTTTTTATGCCAAGTTAGCCAAGGCCACCAAAGTGATGCCGATCGCGATAAAAAGCGTGCCGAGGAAACGCACGCCATCGATTTTTTCATCCAAAAAAATACGCGAGGCAATCAAAACAAGAATGTATTGCATGCTGCCGAAAACGAATACCATGCTCAAGGCCCCCTGGCTGAGCGCCGCAAGCCAAAAGACAAGTCCGACCGCGTGACAGACGAGCCCCAGTAAAATGCCGGGTTGGCGGACCACATCTTTAAAAAAGATCCCGTAAGCTCTCCAATCCGCCCCTGACGCAGGCGGCAAGGTATTCGCGGATTTTTTGAAAAGCAATTGTCCCGCGGTGTTCCACGTCTCGGCAATAAGCACGCACAAAATGATCCGGATCATGGCGCCCAAGTCTCCTGTTTTTTTTCTTGAAGGGTGACTTGGGCTGTCCCAATACCTATCATCCCGCCGCTACAAAGGCGGGATGGGGCTGCCCAAACTACCTTTTTGGAAAAGAAATGAAAAGTTTGGGCTGTCATGATTACCTTTGGTTTTAAATTTATGAGAATCATGGCGTAGGCACCATGGAAGGAGCAGCCGACTTGCTTTTTGACAGGATCAGTATCCCGAAGATGACACAGAAGATGCCCGCGATCCCCATCAAGGGTATTTTTTCATGCAGAAAAACGACCGCGGAAAGCGGGATGAGTGCGTACGTGGTGCTCCCCAAAGGAACGGCCAAACTCAGGTCGATCTTTGTAAGGACAATGATCCAAAGAAAGAAATTGAGCGCGCACAGGATGATGCCGGCTATCACCAGCGGCGAAACCGCGTTCTGAGTCACGAAAGAGAGCAGGTCGTGGATGCTCCAGGAAACCATGGCCTCCCCCGCAAGCCCCTTCTTCATCAGGACCTGGGCCAGTGCGTCGATTACGTCGTTCAGGAAAACCGCGAGAAATATTTTGAGGGTGATGCCGCCGGCTTTGCTCATGATTTTTTCCGGATATGTTTGAACGTTGCGTCGAAATTTTCCGGCCTCAGGCACCGGCACAACAGATGAAAGAACGGATTGACGAATTTATTGAGGTGCTTGGCATAAACAAAAAGGCGGACGAATTCGAACCCCAGGCGCCTCTTGGCCTCATATCCGGTGTTGCCCATTTCATAAACCGGGATTTTGTTTTCAATGCACCATTTCATGAGATCGCGAAAGCGGGTAAAGTAAAGATGAAGATCATGGGCCAGGGCGTAGTCAAAACCCAAATAATAATCGATCATTCTCTCGGCGGAGACAAGACATAGCGCGAAGGCCACAATGCGACCGTTCAGGCGCCACAAAAAATAACGGGTCTGGGCCGGCATATTGCCCGAAAGGCGGCGGAAAAAATCTTTCGTCATGATCTCGAAGGACATTTCGCCGTGCCTGAGTAAGGTCTGCGTGTAGAGGGCGTAGACCTGATCCAGTTCATCTTCCGATAAATGTTCGCGAATCTCCATAGGAAGCGGAGCGGCGCGGTCTATTTCCTTGAGTTTTCGTTTCAGCCCGTCGCGCGAGACGCGGTTGAGCGTTTTTACATACTCGTCAAAAAACCGGTATGGAACGGCCATTTCGGTCGACGGCATGCTTTCGAATTTGTAATAACCTTCGGCCTGAAGCACATCCAGCCATTCGCATTCCCGCAAGCCGAAGTCCTTGAAGCCCAAAATCGATATCTTCCGGGATGCGGCAAGGGATTCCATGGCTCTGCAGATCGCCTGCACCACGGCCCCGGCATCCCTGACAACGCCGATCCTCCCCTGGCCCATCGGCAGTCCGCACACCAGCACCCTCAACTCCATAAAATTCGGGGATCTTTTTTTGATCTTCAGAAGGACGGATTTTATCGGGCCCTGGATCGTGGTATCGAGAGGATAATGCATTAAAAAACAAGGGGCAACGCCCACAAGTTCTCCGGCGTCATAGACAAGAATATAGTGCCATTCGAATTGTTCGAGACCCGATTCCTGAAGGGTCTTGAAAAAATGATAGCTTTCGCAGATCTGCGGATAGACCCGGGACCATTCTTCGGGAGAAATCCGCGTGATGTCCGTGATGATCTCCGTGCGCAAGCCGGCGTTTCCGTTCCCCCGCTTTTCCGGCGCCGTCACGGTTAACCCCGCCGATAAGTTATCAAGCATAGGTTTTCATCAAGGGGTTTTTCGTTTTGTGCGTTCAAAAAACGCGCAAACATCCCCCAGATCGCAGAACGCGGTGTGGAATTTTCTTTCCGCTTCAAGATGGCTTGCGAGGCTGTCTTTGGCAAAAACAATATCCGCTTCAAGCGCCGGACAAACGTCCGAGAGGCCGTCCCCGACATAGATCGTTGTTTTGTCTTTATGTTTCAAAACATGGATCTTTTTGCAATGGGCGCAGCGCCGGCGGCAGTCCTTCGAGTGATAAGGAAACGAAGGAATGAGCCGGTCTTTTTTAAATCCCAGTTCATTGGCAAAAACTTTGGCCTTTTGGATCCCGTGGTGATGCAAAATGGTTTCAATGATCACGGTAAAACTGTCGCTGACGATAATGAACGGGATGTGTTGCCGGCGAAGCGTTTGAAAAAGTTTTAAAGCGAAGGGGTCCAGCGGGATCTGCCGCACATATTTTACCAGTTCCGCGCGGGTCACGCGGACCGATCGCAGCTGCGCCTCGAGACATTGCCGCGATCCGATCTTTCCCTCTTTCCATGCCTCTTCGTAGACCATCCACTTTTGATCGATAGAAAACCGTCCGATCACGGCATCGAGGACATCCAGACTGGTGATTGTGTTGTCGAAGTCAAGAAAAACTACGGGGGGTTTGTTTTTTTTTACGCAGGACGGCACGCGTCTTCCTCTCTCTCCTCTTCCCCGTTGAGCGTCTCGCCCGGCTGTATGCCCTGGATACGGCAAAAAAATTCGTTCATTTTCTGGGCCACCGTTCTCCGTTCCTGGTCGGCCGTAATGACGTGATAGGAGTCATGCAGGAGCACAATTTCTTTTTGGGTTGAAGCAACGTGATCGTAGATAAATTGCGAATTTTTGACGCTGGTCATATCGTCTTCCGAGGCCTGGATCAGCTGAACAGGGGCGGTTATACGGGACATTTTTTTCATCAGCTCCCGGATCAGCAGATGCAATTCACAGAGAAGCGTCACCGGAAAATAGGGATATCCGTACTGCGCCGCTTCCGAGACATCGGCGAGTGAGGCGTTTTTATAATACTCATGGACCCTGCTGCGGATGCGTTCATTCTTGATCCCGTAGGGCGGCTCTTCCTTGAAATAGGTGAAATAACGGATGGGTGTGTAATATGCGAGCGGCAAAAGGCAATGGCTCCAGGGAATATTCCATCCGTCATAGAAAAGCGTCGGAGAAAGACCGGTCACGCCCGAAATCCGTTCCGGGAATTCCTCGGCCAGTAAAAGAGCGAGCAACGCGCCCATGGAGAGGCCGGCCGTGAATATTTTCTGGTCCGAAGGGATCTTCGAAAGCGCCTCTTTGACCGACCGGTAAAACTCCTGCCACTTGGCCCGCCTCAGAATGTGAAGCGACTCCCCGTGATGCGCAAGTCTGGGGCAGAGGACTGAATAGCCCCTTCGGTAAAAAAAGTTGGCCAGCCCCTTCATTTCGTTCGTTGTGCCGGTCAGGCCATGGATCAGAAGGACCGTTGCCTGCGAAGACTCGACCTTGTATTCCAATCCATTTGTCAGGACTGGAGACGAAGATTGCCGTGGTAAACGAAAACAGAATTTAACTGCCATAGTCCTTATGCATTGTTCCGGTTTCCTGAGAGATATTCGCTCTATCCTCTCTTCCGTAGGGCACATTTAAATGTGCCCTACAGGAGGGAATAACTGGAGCAACGCATTCCTTATTTCTTGTTATTTTGTTTTTGCCCGGGTAATGAGCTGATCCAAAAGGTACGCGGCCCGGTCGATTTCTTCTTCCCGGATCTCGAGCGACGGGGCAAGTGTGATCACGTTCTTATAGTAGCCCCCGATGTCGAGCACAAGCCCTATCGGCTGCCCATCGACCTCAAGGTCTCCCTCCAACCCGATCTGGAACATCCGGTCGGCCAGGGCGCGGTTAGGCGTCAAACCGTCCTTCTCGCACATTTCCATGCGCATCGCGAGCCCGAGACCGTCGACGTCCCCGATCTCAGGATGTTTGCGCCGGAGCTGACGCAGGCGTTCGAGAAAATAAGAGCCTTTGGCCATCACCTTGGGGCCGAAATCCTGTTCCTCGAGAATCTTCATGACCTCCAGGCCAGCCGCCGTGCCGAGCGTGTTGGATGAAAAGGTTGAATGCGTGGAACCCGGACCGAATTTTTCGGGCGAGATCAGCTCTTCCCGGGCCCAGATCCCCGAGAGCGGGTTCAGACCGTTGGTCAGGGCCTTGCCGAAGACCAGGATGTCGGGCTGGACATCAAAATGTTCGAGCGCCCACATTTTCCCGGTCCTGAAAAAACCCATCTGGATCTCATCGTCCACCACAAGAATGCTGTGATCGCGGCATATCTTGGCAAGCCGTTTGAAATAATTCTTCGGAGGTATGATGTAGCCGCCCGTTCCCTGGATCGCCTCGATAAAAAAGGCGCCGAACTCCGCCCGTTTTGTTTTGGGGTTCCAGGCCCCGGTGTATTCGTGCTCGAATTTGCGCTCGAACTCGCGGATAAAATAATCTTCGGCGGCTTTGGGATCGCTCGGAAAGGGCGAGCGGAAGACATACGGGAAAGGAACAAATTCGGCCCGGTCCCCGAATTCTCCGTAGGCTTCCCGGTAACGATAGGACGATGTGATCGCCGACGCAGCCAGCGTGCGGCCATGATAGCCGCCCTCAAAAGCGAACATCCGGGAACGGCCGGTATTTTTACGCACCAGTTTGAGGGCATCTTCCACGGCCTGGGAACCGCCCACGTTAAAATGGACGCGCCCTTTCAGGCCGAAGCTTTTCCTGATGCTTTCCACAATACGCTCCGCCAGCTCGATCTTTTCGCGGTGAAGGTACTGACAGGCCAGTTGCGGAAGTTTATCGATCTGGCGTTTGAGAGCCTCATTGACCCGGGAATTGCCATAACCCAGGTTCACGGCGGAATACCACATCTGAAGGTCCAGATAAGGTTTCCCGGCCATGTCATAGAGATAACTGCCCTCACACCGATCGAATATCTTGGGACGCTCGGCATAATGCACCGTATCTCCATAAGAACAAACTTCCCCTTCAACGGCCAAAAGTTCTTCTTTGTCTTTGATAGAAAGAGGCGACGGAAAACCAGAAGATTTTTTATTCAATTTAAATTCCTCCACAAAATAGTGTTGTCAAACCTGCGTGCCAGTCGCACATAAAGCAATGCATATCTCCGTGTATCAAATGGCGGGTATCTTGCGCTTTTTTTGCACGAGAATCAATAAAATTTGTCCTCTCTTTCAAAAGCATCGGCGATGAGACGCGCCTCGGGCGCCTGCCCCTCTCTCCAAAGGACCGCGACAACGTCAAATGCGACCGGGGTTTTCATAAGCTTTTTTTCTTTTAGGTACCATTGAGCGATTTTGAAAATCTTCTCTTGTTTCTGAAGGTTTACGGCCTCCTGTGGCGTCCCGAACTGGGCACTCGTCCGTGTTTTGATCTCAATGAATGCAAGCCTTCCGTGCCGCCGGGCGATCACATCGATCTCACCGAGTTTGCACCTGTAATTTCTTTCAAGGATCTCGTACCCGTGTTTTTTCAGGAACCCGCAAGCCACCATTTCGCCCCGTTCGCCTAAAGATGACCGAAAGGGGCCGGGATGAGGCGTCAGCTTCACGAGGCCGCCCCGACTTTTATTTTCTTTTGATTTATGGCCGTCGGGACAGCGCTCATTTCCTCGTTCTCTTTTGCCGGATGAAAAATCAGTGCCGCCTCCCGGACTGGTGCAAAACTGCGGCGGTGGACAGGAGACGGGCCTTTTTCCCTGAGGGCCCGCATATGCTCGGCGGTCCCGTAACCTTTGTGTTTATAGAACCCATAGACTGGATAAAGTCCGTGAAGTTTTCGCATCCAGTGATCACGAAAGACTTTAGCCACGATCGAGGCCGCGGCAATACTCGCCGATTTTCCATCGCCGTGAATAATGCCTTTTTGCTCAAGCTCGAGGTCCAGACGCATGGGGCCGTCAATGAGAAGACTCGCGGGAGTGTGCGGAAGGTTCAGTACGGCCCTTTTCATGGCCAGGCGCGTAGCTTCGTAAATATTGAGTTCGTCGATCTGTTTCTCATCCGCGAAACCGATACCGACGATACCGGAACGCGCGATCCGGACATAAAGCTCCTCGCGGCGTTTGGCGCTCAGTTTTTTGGAGTCGTTGATGCCGGCAAGGGTCCCGGGGTTCACAAGGATCACAGCCGCCGCAACTACGGGGCCGGCTAAAGGACCGCGCCCGGCTTCATCCACGCCTGCCATCCATCCTTCGCCCACAGCAGGGGCTTCCTGCCGGTCGAAGGCCCGGAGTTTCTCAAGGAGAAGCGCTTTGCGGGACAACTTTTTGGCAACCTCCATCGCGCCGGGATCTGACGGTACTATCGGTTTTTCAGGTAATACAGTCTCGCGCGGCGGACTTTGCCTTTCACGCTCACTGTAATTTTTTCCACGTTCGGCGAATGAAGCGGAAAAATCTTCTCGACCTTGTCCCCATAGCTTTCTTTGAGGACTGTGAAACTGGCGCGGATGCCTTTTCCTTTTTTGCGAATGCAGACGCCCTCAAAAAGCTGGGTGCGGGTTTTGTCGCCTTCTTTTACGCGGACGTGCACCTTGAGGGTGTCGCCCACGCGGAATTCCGGTGTTTTCTTTGATGCGGCTTCTTTTTCCACGATGTCCATTTTACTCATTTGATTATTCTCCCGTTTGTGTAAATTATTTCAAAAGATCAGGTCTTTTTTGCCTCGTCACCCGCTCGGCTGTTTTTTTCCGCCAGGCTTCCAGCTCTTTGTGGTCCCCCGATACAAGCACTTCGGGAACTTTCCACCCCCGGTACTCGCGGGGCCGTGTGTAATGGGGATGTTCCAGTATCCCCGTTTGAAAACTTTCATGCTTGACCGATTCCGCGTTCCCCAGAACGCCCGGCACAAGCCTCACTACCGCCTCGATCAGGCAAAGGGCCGGTGCTTCACCGCCCATCGTAATAAAATCGCCTACCGATATTTCCTGGTCGATCAGATGGTCTTTCACACGCTGATCCACGCCTTCGTAATGTCCGGCGATCAGAACGAGCTGTTTTTCCTTTGCGAGCTTCGCAGCCAACGTCTGGCTCATGGGCTCGCCCTGGGGGTCGAGAAGCACCACCCAGGCATCCTTGCCGATCGCTTCCACACATTCGAAGATCGGCTCGGGCTTCATCACCATTCCCGCCCCGCCGCCGAACGGTTTATCGTCCGCCGTTTTATGGCGGTCGTGCGTCCAATCGCGAAGATCATGCGCCCGGACCTTTACAAGCCCTTTTGTCATGGCCTTTTCCAAAAGCGATTCCTTGAGGGGGCTTTTGAAAAAACCCGGGAAAAGCGTTACGATGTCGATCGTAAGCATGAAGCGCCTTCCTGACCCAAGGGTCCTGGCAACTGTGTTAGCAGCATTGATTTTAAGGATTCGCGGTGCTAGCACTAACACCGCTAACCCATAAAAACAAATGGGGAACGGTACTAGGCGCTTTTCTTTGTTTTTTTCTTCTCACGCCGTATAAGGCTCTTCAAGGCCACGCTCACCTGTGCGCCCTGCTTTACCCAATAGTCGAGACGATCCTGCTTCACGACAAAAATATCTTCCTTGGGAAGAGCGTCGTAATAACCGATCTCCTCGATGAAGCGCCCGTCGCGCGGCATCTTCGCGTCACTGACGACGATGCGCCACTGGGGACGGTTCTTGCTGCCGAAACGTTTCATTCTTATTTTGACTGCCACATTGCCTCCTTTAATGAGCCCCCAACGTTTTGCTTCACAAAGCGAAGCTGTGGGGGCGAATTGAATCCCGCCCTTTTGAAAACTTTTTCCAAAATGACTGGTTTATTGATTTCAAAACCCCCTGCCCAACATCACCACCCTCGTAAAAAGGGCGGGATAAATTCAGACCGACAACTTACATTCCGTAAGTTGTGTCTTCTATTCCTTCTCCCTGCGGATCGAGGCCCCGAGGGCCGTGAGTTTCTGTTCAAGGTTTTCATAACCCCGGTCCAGATGGTACACGCGCTGGACTTCCGTCGCGCCTTCCGCGATCAGGCCCGCGAGCACAAGCGCCGCGCTGGCCCTGAGATCGGAAGCCATGACAGGCGCTCCGCTCAACTTTTTGACGCCGTGCACAATAGCGCTCGGCCCCTCCAAAAACACCTTTGCTCCCATACGGCCGAGTTCGGGCACATGCATAAAACGGTTCGGATAGATTTTTTCCGTAATGACGCTGATCCCCGGCGTGATCGTCGCAAGCGCCATCGCCTGCGCCTGCAAATCTGTCGGGAATGCCGGATACGGCAGCGTTGTGATATCCACGGGCTTCAGTTTCCCGTTTTTTCTCACACGTATTGAATTTTTGAACTTCTCGACGCGCACACCTGCCTGATGAAGTTTGTCGATCACCGCATTAAGATGGCTCGGCTCCATTTTACGGACCAGGATGTCCCCGCCCGTGATCGCCGCGGCATAAAGAAACGTTCCCGCCTCGATCCGGTCCGGGATCACCTGATGCTCCGCGCCGTGAAGCTTCCTGACACCTTCGATCTCGATGCGTGGCGAACCTTCGCCTGCGACTTTCGCGCCCATCTTTCTCAGGAACTTCGCAAGATCCACGACTTCGGGTTCGCAAGCCGCGTTCTCGATCACGGTTTTCCCGTGCGCAAGCGTCGCCGCCATCATCACATTGTCCGTGGCCAGCACCGACGAACCGTAACCGCCCCCGAGATAGATTTCGGTTCCGCGTAATTTCCTTTTTGCCTTGACCTTCACATAACCATGTTCGATGTTTATTTCGGCATTCAGCGCTTCGAGGCCTTTCAAGTGGAGATCAATCGGTCTCGGCCCGATCGCGCATCCTCCCGGGAGCGATACTTCCGCTTCTCCGAGCCTTGCCAAAAGCGGCCCCAGCACGCACACCGACGCGCGCATGGTCTTTACCAGCTTGTAAGGCGCGAGCGGTTTCAGGTTCTTTCCCGGCCTCATTTTCAAACAACCGTTTTCAAGGACCGCCTTCGCGCCAAGCGAGCGAAGAAGCCTCACCATCGTGTGCACGTCCCAGAGCGACGGAACGTTCGTAATGACGGATTCTTCTTCGGTCAGAAGCGCCGCCGCCATGATCGGCAGCACCGCGTTCTTGGATCCGGAAACGTCGACCTCGCCCTTAAGCCGGTTGCCGCCCTGAATAATGATTTTATCCATGTGAAATTAAGAATGCCTTCGGGCCGTTACGACCCGCTGAACCTGCAAATAGTCATTGAAACGCTGGATATTATCATAACCCGCGTCGTGAAGCCACTTTGAAACCGTCTCCGCCTGCGAAGACGGGGCATCCAAGCCCCGCAAGGCGCGATTCTTATTGAATCGTGCACGTTCGGCAGAACTTGACGTTCTGCTCTTCACAGCATGCCGGACCACAGCGCTTTGAGCAGTCCCCGTGGGGATTGGAGGCCCGGCCTGCCCTCCCACTTCCAGGGCAAGCAGTCCCCCGGAGGTCAAATGGTCTTTGGCGCCGGCAATGATTCTCCGGTAAAAGTCCAGGCCGTCTTTCCCGCCGTCAAGGGCTTTTCTAGGCTCAAACTTCAGCTCTTCCTGGATCTCTTTCCAATCTTTTTCAGACAAGTAAGGCGGATTCGAAACGATCAAATCAAACACCGGGACTCGCCCCTCGGGACTCGCCCCTCGTGTTGGGTCTTCGTTCCGAGTCCCGAGTCCCGAGTCCCGAGTCCCAAAAAAATTAAAAATATCTCCCTCGACCAATTTTGCTCGTTCTTCCAGTCTGTACCGTCTCAGATTTTCACCCGCCACTTCAAGCGCACCGGCAGAAATATCCAGAAGTGTCCCTTGAGCATTCGGGAACTCCCGAAGCAACGCAACCGCGATCGCGCCGGAACCCGTCCCGATATCTAGAAATGAGAACGATGAAATGCTGTCATCCCCGAATGTTTTAATCGGGGATCCAGAGCCTGGATTCCCGCTGGAGTTTACCCCGGTCTGGATTCCCGCTTCCGCGGGAATGACAGAACCGGGGCGGGAATGACAACCTTTGCTCTTTGCCGCTTGAGTCTTCATCTCCCGGATCACCGTCTCCACCAGTATCTCGGTCTCGGGTCGCGGGATAAGGCACCGCTCATCCACATACAAAGTTTCCTGCCAGAAATCCGCTTCTTTCAAAAGATAGGCCAGCGGGATCCTTTGAATTCTTTTTTCAATGAGCTCCCGGAACCGTTCGCAAACACCCGAAGCGGCTAATTCGTGTTCTTCTAAATAGACCGCAGAACGGGCGCACCCCAAAAGCTTCATCAGGATCCGCTCGCACTCTTCCTGTCCTTCTTCAATCCCTGCCCGCGAAAGCTCCGCGCGCCCCCAGGCGATCAGTTCGAGAAGTTCGCCATTCTTTGATTTTTTTGAACCGATCATAATGTCGTCTATCTTCAAGTTTTTCTCCGTTACTGCTTCCCCCGGCAAGCCGACAAGCACGCCTTTTCCTATTTATTCTCAATGTGTTTCATGTCGCAATTTAGGTAAAAGGCGAGGTCTGCTTTATTGCACATTTAGCCAATACTCCACGCCGCAATCTTCATGAGTCCAAGACAAATCTAAATTTGCCAATTCACAAAGCATTAACCCCATTCTCCGCTTGGCATCTTCTTTCTTAATCGTTGAAACAAACGTGATGGTTTCTAATTTTTCAGGTTTCGCCTCTGCAATGGTTTTTCTAATATGCGTATCTGTGATTGGGAAACTATAGCCAATGACAATTATCCGTTCAGCTTGTCGCAATGCCATTTTTATGCATTTGAGAAGTCTACTTGAATACAAAGCAGTAACCACAGGGTCTTGTTCGGATGGACTCTCAAATTCTCTTTTATTTGCAACTAATCCAATAATTGAATGCTGACGCAATTGACCACCGTAATACCCAACTTCATTTATGGGTATAGGTAATGGCTGTTCAGTGATAGATTCGTCAGCTTTATGCAACCAATTTAATGAACCATGTGGCTTAATTATATTGATTCGACCATTCCGATATTCCAAATCGTGTAAACCCCAATAATGATAATTTGCTAGTGACTGTTCAAGTAATGTATCGTAGTTAAAATTAATGAAGAACGGAAGATCCTGGTCAGTTATTGTTAGGATTTTCTGCATAAGTTTTTGATATTTGGTTTTTATTTTAACATCAGCAATAAGCCCGTAAACTTCCGCTACTTTTTTTCTTAGCTGCCATCCTGCGAACATAAAAAAATATTCATAAGGCGATCTTGAAATAAAATCATGGTGTGCATAGCGCCGGAAATAAAAAGGAGGCCCATCCTCTTCTTCCGCTAATTCAGCAAACTTATCTCGTATGGAATTGATAATTTTTGTGGATAAAATAATTTTGGGTTTGTTGTAGTTCTCATCAATCTCATTCCAAAATATTTCGAGACTCTCGCCGGCAAGTTTCCCGCCAAAACTCTCAACCATGTCTTCATAAAAACACCTGTAGGCCTCCCTGACAAAAAACAAGTCGTTCTTCTTTTTCTTATCTAAATATTGATAATCATTAGACAAACCAACATGCTCTTCTAAGGCAAATTTAACAAAATTTTCATCAGCCGGAAGGCCGGCCAAACCCTTACTGCACCCTGCTCCTAGAATTACAACGGTTTTCATAAAGATCCGATTAAAATTTTACCGACTAGAACCTGTTTAATGAATGTCATTAATCGATGGAATTTGCGACATTGCGGCGTCTTTATTCCCTCATTCTAACAGCATGCCCTTTTTCAAGCAGCAGGTTGTTAAGATAGACTTGCTTGCCATTCTTATCCGTAAAGAAAACATCCGCTTCGTAGCGGTCGTGATTGTCGTTCTTGTGGCTGAGCACGATGAGATAGGGCACGTCACGCAGGACGGATTCCACGAACCTCTTGGCTGCCTTTCCCTCCGGCGTGTCTATCTCCGGGCAATCGATTCCCCGCAATCTCAGTTTCTGATGACCGATACCTCTCAGGCCCGTATCCAGCGCCACCCAGTACGTGTCCGCGTCGATCACTTTCTCCAAATAGGCCTTGTAGGTATATAGGTCTTTTACGGTACGTCCGGTTTTAAGGAGTTTCGTGCCGGTCCATTCGACCACGTCCCCTGCCTTGAGGCCCTGGCTCTCTTTCTGCGTCAGCGCGAGGAAGGAGCGGAAGCCATGGTCCAGAAGCAGGACG
The DNA here is from genome assembly GCA_041653795.1 of Candidatus Omnitrophota bacterium. GTDB lineage: Bacteria > Omnitrophota > Omnitrophia > Omnitrophales > Aquincolibacteriaceae > Aquincolibacterium. Next base: position 12,138 of record JBAZER010000017.1, on the reverse strand, counting down.
TCTTTTTCGGGCCAGCCCACGTCGCCGGGGGCCTTGATCTGATAGGTGTTCAAAAGACCGAGCTTCGGGACCTCAAGCAATTGAACTGATTTCAACTGCATCGGTTGAAAGGATTTCTCCAGGCGGATCCTCTTGCGGAGCTCGTCGCGCGTCCATTCCTTTTCGAAAGCGCGTTCCGCAAATTCAAGCCTTTTTTTCTCGTCGGGAATGGTAATGAGCACCCGGTAATGCGACCACTTCAATAGTCGGCCGTGGCCGAGTATCGGGAATTTCTCGGCAAACTGCACCATGCGCCAAAGCTCGGTCCCGTCGATCCCGAGCTCTTCGGAAAGCCGCAGAACGGTCCGTTTGCCGTAATCCGCCTTGCCTTTCTGGAAAAAGACGTGCTCCTGAACGTACCGGCCCGTCTGCCAGTAGGCGCGCACCCGCGCCTCCTCGATGCGCCGCATTCCGAGGAGCAGTGTCTCGCGGACCTTGTCGCGCAACGCAGCGTAGGTCGGAACGGAACATGGCTTCGTTAAGGCGTCCACGGATTTTTTCATTTTTTATAACGTCGTGAGGAGGCGGACCTTTTCATCTTCGGCAAGCGCCTGAACGACCGGATCGAGCTTTCCGTCCATGATCTGGTTCAGGCTGTAAAGCGTAAGACCGATCCGGTGATCTGTTACGCGATTGTCAGGATAATTATACGTCCTGATCTTGCCCGAGCGATCGCCCGAACCGATCTGCGCTTTGCGGTTCCTGGCGACCTCGGCCTCCTGCTGGGCCCGGCGGAAATCAAAGATCTTTGCGCGCAAAATGCGCATGGCCTTCACTTTGTTTTTTTGCTGGGACCTTTCATCCTGGCACGCAACCACGAATCCCGTCGGCATGTGGGTGATGCGTACCGCCGATTCGGTCTTGTTCACATGCTGCCCGCCGGCTCCGGAGGCGCGGTACACGTCGATCCGGAGATCGGTCGAAAGGATTTCTATTTCTTCTTCCGCGACCTCGGGCAGCACCGCAACCGTTACCGCCGAGGTGTGGATGCGCCCGCTCGCCTCGGTCTTCGGCACGCGCTGGACGCGGTGGATCCCGCTTTCATATTTGAAATAGCTGAAAACATGATCCCCGGTGACGCCGAAAATGATCTCTTTAAACCCGCCGATCCCCGTGGGATTCAGATCCATCACCTCGACGCGTAAATCATGGTTTCCCGCATACATGTTGTACATACGAAAAAGGTCCGCCGCAAAAAGCGCGGCTTCTTCCCCGCCTGTCCCCGCGCGAATCTCCACGATCACGTCCCGCGCCGCGTCAGGCTGCATGTCCCGCAAGAAAAGCTCTTCGAGGTTGCTTTCCCGTCCCTTCTGCGCCTCATCGAGGGTCTTCAGCTCTTCGGTGATAAGGCCTTTCATGGCCTCGTCGCCGCGGCTGTCGCCGAGGCTGTGCTTCAATCCGGCGATCTCATGTTCGGTCTTCTTGTATTTTTCGAAGAGCTCCATGACCGGCCTCAGCAGAGACATTTCCTTGCTTAAGGCCTGGAACTGGCTCCGGGCGGTATCGGGACTGGCAAGCAAAGCCTCGAGCTCGCGGAACCTTGCCTCTGTTTTTTCTAAACGTTCACGGATTCTCATAATAGTTTAAGACCGGGACTCGAGATTCGTAGCTCGTGCCTCGTAAAAACAAAGGATTAAGACGAGGGACGAGTCCCGAGGAACGAGTTCCTGTGTTTTACTTTCCCTGGGCTTTGACTTTTTCTTTCAGGGCCTGGAGTTTTTCTTTCCGGGCGTCTTCGGAGAACTTGAGCTTCACCGGCATTTTGGGCGTTACTTTAGTCGATTTTTTGTTGACGGCCACGCGGTCCTGGAATTTCTTCTTGAACCGGTCGATGCGCCCGGCGGTGTCCAGGATCTTCTGTTTGCCTGTAAAGAACGGATGACAGCTTGAACAGATGTCTACTTGCACCCGGGGCATCACGCCGCGCGTCTCGATCACGTTGCCGCATGCGCACTGAATGGTAGAAGGACCGTATTTCGGATGAATGTCTTTTTTCATTTTGTTACTCCTTTGCTTTATTCATGCTGAGAAGAAAATCAGCATTGGATTTTGTTTTTTTAAGACGGTCCACCAGAAGCTCCATCGCCTCTGAGGGGTTCAGCTCGTTTAAGACCTTGCGGAGGATCCACACCCGGTTGAGCTCTTCGGCGGGGATCAGGAGGTCCTCTTTACGCGTGTTGGATTTCTTCACATCAATGGCCGGATAGATCCTGCGCTGGAAGAGATTGCGGTCCAGTTGCAGCTCCATATTGCCCGTGCCCTTGAACTCTTCGAAAATGACCTCGTCCATGCGCGATCCCGTGTCCACGAGCGCGGTGGCAATGATCGTGATACTACCTCCTTCTTCCACGTTGCGGGCCGAGCCGAAAAACCGTTTCGGCTTGTGGAGCGCGTTCGAATCCACGCCGCCCGAGAGGATCTTCCCGGAATGGGGCGCGACGGTGTTGTAAGCGCGCGCAAGACGCGTGATGCTGTCCAGGAGGATCACCACGTCGCGCTTGTGCTCGACCAGGCGTTTGGCCTTCTCAAGCACGATCTCCGCAACCTGGACGTGCCGGTCCGCGGGTTCGTCAAAAGTCGAAGCGATGACCTCTCCTTTCACGGAACGTTGCATGTCCGTTACTTCCTCGGGACGCTCGTCGATCAAAAGCACGATCAGATACGCATCCGGATGATTTGTCGTAATGCTGTTGGCGATCTTTTGAAGAAGGATCGTCTTACCGCTGTAGGGTTGCGCAACGATCATCCCACGCTGACCAAACCCTATTGGCGCCAAAAGATCCATCACGCGCATCGAGACTTCTTCCTGCGTGGTTTCCAGCTGGATCCGCTGGTCCGGATAAAGCGGCGTGAGGTTGTCGAACGCGATCTTGTCTTTGGTGCTGTCCGGTTCCTCAAAATTAATAAGCTCAACCTTGAGCAGGGCGAAATACCGCTCCCCCTCTTTCGGCGGACGGATAAGCCCTCCCACCACATCTCCGGTCCTCAAGTTGAACCGGCGGATCTGGCTGGGGCTCACGTAGATGTCGTCAGGCGAGGGGAGATAATTGTAATTGGGAGAACGCAGGAAGCCGAACCCGTCCTCCAGGATCTCCAGCACCCCCTCCCCGAACATGAGTCCGGATTGCTGGGCCTGGCCTTGGAGAATCTTGAAGATCAGGTCCTGGCGCCTCAAACCGGTTACGTTTTCGATCTTGAATTTGTGCGCCATTTTTTGAAGCTCGACGATTTTCATTTCCTTTAAACTGACCACATCGAGCGGCTTCTCACCGGATTTCTGCTGCTGGAGCGCCCTTTCCAAAGCTTCGCCGTTTGCAGCCGCATCTTCCTGCATCATGCGCGGCGGACGCGGTTTCGCGTTCCCGTCCTCACTGCGGCGGTGATGCGGGTGGGATCTTTCTCTGGGTTCCCTTATTTCTCTTGTTTCTCTTGTCATTGTTTGTTGGCTCCTTTAGAAAGAGAGACGAATTTGCACCAAAGCCGTTCGATCTCCCTTTGTGTTTGGTAAATGGACTTTGAATTATCAATAATAAAATCCGCTTTTTGCGCCTTCAGGGCCTCGGGCATCTGGGCCCGTTCGCGCGCCCGTACTTCCTGTTCCGTGAACTTTTTGTTTTTCAGCCGTTTCATTTTGACGGTTGAATTGCATGTCACGACCACGACCTTGTCGCAGAGCGTTTCAAAGCCGGCTTCAAAGAGAAGCGGCACCTCCACAAGGATCACCTGCCGGCCGGACGCTTCGATCTTTTCCCTGATCTTTTCATAGACATACGGATGAACGATTGCCTCGAGTTCCTTCCGTTTTTCAGGGTCGGCAAAAACGATCTCCGCGACCTTTTCCCGGTCCATTTTCTTGCCTCCGGGATGAAGGGCCCCCTCGAAAAGCTCGATAATGGGGTCAAAGACCGGACTGCCTTTTTTCATGGCGTCATGCGCGATCTGGTCGGCATCGATCACCTCGGCGCTCAAATTCTTGAAACGCTGTGCGACCGAGCTTTTTCCGACCCCGAAACCTCCGGTCAGTCCCACGATCAGTTTTTGTACCATGTTTCTCCCACTGTAATATCAGCCTTAAGCGGCACTTTAAGCTTGTAAGCCCTTTCCATCTCTTCTTTCACAAGTGCTGTGAGTGCGTCGATCTCGCCCGAAGGTGCATCGAATACCAGTTCGTCATGCACCTGCATGATCATGAGGCTTTCCCACTGCTTCCTTTCCCCCGCACCCGTGTGCGGGGACTGCTTCGGCGGAAGCTTGTCGCTTCCGTCCGAGCTGTCAAGCCGCCTCTGGATCGCGATCATTGCGATCTTGATCAGGTCCGCCGCCGACCCCTGGATCGGCGCGTTGATCGCCGAGCGCTCGGCATACTGACGCAATTGCATGTTGGAGGCGTTGATGTTCGGGAAATAAGAACGCCGCCCGAGGAGCGTGGTCAGGAACCCGTCCTTTTTGGCCTTTTCCTTTTGCGCGTCCAGGAACTCTTTTACCCTGGCGTAGCGCGCGAAGTAATTCTTGATGAACTGGTCCGCCTCCGTGATCGACATGTTCAGGTCCTGCGAAAGCCCGTAACTTGTCTTGCCGTACACGATGCTGAAATTGATGGTCTTCGCGGCGTTCCGCATCTCACGGGTCACGTCCTTCTCCTTGACGCCGTAAAGAAGCGTGGCCGTGAACGTATGAATGTCCCGGTCCTCCGCGAACGCCCGGGTCAGATTCGGGTCCCCGGAAAAATGCGCGAGTATTCTCAGCTCAATCTGCGAGTAATCCGCGGAAAGGATCCGGCCTTTCCCCTTTTGACGGGGCCGCGCCACAAAGGCCTTCCGGACGAGCCGCCCCGTCTCGGTCTTGACCGGAATATTCTGAAGATTCGGCTCGGAGCTCGAAAGCCGCCCCGTGTCCGTGGTCGTCTGATTGAACGAAGTGTGCACGCAATGCGTCCGGGCATTCACCATCTCCGGCAACGCATCCAGGTAGGTGGATTTCAGCTTCGCGCGTTCCCGGTATTCCAGGACCTTTCGCGGCAGTTCATGCGAAAGCGCGAGCTTCTCAAGCACGCTCGCATCGGTCGAGTACCCGGTCTTGATCTTTTTCAGGGCCGGTAATTTTTTCTGGACGAACAGCACGTCCGCGAGTTGTTTCGGCGAATCCAGGTTAAATTCCGTCCCGGCGTCCGCGTGAATGTCCTTTACGAGGGCGTCGATTTCCTCCGCGGCTTTATTTGAAAGTTCCTTCAGGAATTTCAGGTCCAGCGCCACGCCGTTCATCTCGACCCGGGCCAAAACGCCCGATAAAGGCAGTTCGACTTTTTCATAAAGTTCTGTAAGCCCGAGCTCCTCAAGCCTGGTTTTCAGAATCGGCACAAGCCGCATCACGCAATCGGCATCCTCGCAGGCGTAAGCGGTGATCTGCTCGAGCGGGACAGCATCCATGGTGATGCTTTTTTTGCCCGCCCCAATGAGACTCTCGGTCGTGATTTTTTGCACGTTCAAATACTCAAGCGAGATGTCATCAAGATTATGGTTCCGTTTGACGGGATTGATCAAATAACTCGCGATCATGGTATCGAATGCGATGCCGCAAAGCTGCACGCCGTGACGCGTCATTACAATTTCATCGTATTTGATGTTCTGCCCGTATTTGGCGGCCTCGCCGTCCTCTAGCACCGGTTTCAAAACTTCCAGAACTTCATCAAGCGGTAATCCCGCCGCTGAAGCTCCGGCGGGCAAGCCCGGGCCTTGCTGTGCCGGGAAGGACACGGGCAGGTAATAAGCCGTAAAAGGTTCCCAGCAAAAACTCATGCCGACCAAAGCGGCCTTCATGGGATCAGTCGAGGTCGTTTCGGTGTCGAAGCTGAAGGCCTTCGCTTTCTTGAGCGCTTCCGCAAAGACCTTGAGCTCCTGAAGGGTCTGTATCGCTTTGTAATCCCGTTCCTTTGCCTCTTTTCCTCCTTGTCCCGCGACGCTTTTCAGAAGCCCCCGGAATTCATACCGTTTAAAGAATTCCATCAGGGCCGCGTTGTCGGGCCCGGCCACGCGCAAGGCGTTCCAATCGATCTCAAGCGACACGTCCGTATCGATTGTCGCAAGCATTTTGGATAATTTCAGGTCTTCCATGTTCTCCTTGATCTTTTGCCTTTGTTTCTCTGAGGAAACTTTTTCCGGATGTTCGAGAAGCGCGTTCACGGAACCAAATTCCTGGATGAGCTTGATGGCGGTTTTCTCGCCGATTCCCGGCACGCCCGGTATATTGTCCGAGGCATCCCCCATGAGCGCGAGAATGTCCACGACTTTGTCCGGTCCAAGTCCGCTAAAACGTTCGCGGACCTTCCCGGCGTCATAGACCAGGTTCTCTTTGTGGGGCTGAAGAACCTTGATCCGGTCATCGACCAGTTGAAAGGCGTCTTTGTCCCCGGTGATAATGAAGACTTGATAGCCTTCTTTTTCTCCCCGCTTTGCCAGGGTCCCGATCACATCATCGGCTTCATAACCCGCTTTTTCAAAGATCGTCATATTCGAAATCCGGCAGAATTCCTTGATGGGCTCGATCTGCTTCACGAGATCTTCGGGCATGGGTTTGCGGTGCGCCTTGTATTCCTTGTATCGTTCATGCCGGAACGTTGGTTCCTTCCGGTCAAAGCACATGGCGATATAGCCCGGCTTTTGCTCCTCCATGAGTCTGCGCATCATGGTCACGAATCCGTAAATGGCGTTGGTCGGCTCTCCTTTGGAATTCGTCAGATTCGGGATTGCGTAAAACGCCCGGTAACAAAAGGAGTTGCCGTCCACCAGGAACAGTTTTTCCCCTTGAAAATTTTTCGCCGGGGTCTGTTTTATCATTTTGCTGATCGGATCTTCGGGTTTTCTCTAGATTCTTAGGAAAAATACGCGGAAAGAACTAAAAGGGGCGATTGATCGCTGGGATTAAATTTGAATTCGGTCTCTTTTGCCTGGACTTCAGATCGCTTTCCCTGCCTGAAAGCGGGCATAGAATACTCAAGCCGTCCTATGGGGTCAAGTTTTATTTATCTTGCCCCGCCTTTTCCCTTACCTGTAACTTGGATCTTGGAAAGCTGGGGGCCAAGCTCGCGAGAGTCAACGGCAACTTCGAGCGCGGCTTCATAGCTGATAATGCCCTGGGTGTAGAGGTGTTTGAGGTAATCATCCAGCATGATCATGCCGTAGCGCGCCCCGGTCTGGAGCTCGGAAAGGATCTGGTAGGTCTTGCCTTCCCGAATGAGGTTGCGAATGGCCGGCGTTGAGAACATGACCTCGAACGCGGCCACGCGTCCTTTACCATCGAGGCGCGGCACAAGCACTTGCGAGATTATCGTAACGGTCGTGGCGGCAAGCTGAACGCGGACCAGCGGCTGCTGGTGCGACGGAAAAACGTCGATAATGCGGTCCACCGTGCGGGTGGCGCCCGTTGTATGGAGCGTGGAGAACACCAGGTGCCCTGTTTCGGCCGCGCGAATGGCGGATTCCATGGTTGTCAGATCGCGCATCTCCCCGATCAGGATCACGTCCGGGTCTTGGCGCAGGGATTTCACGACCGCCTCAGGAAAACTCGGAACGTCTTCCCCGACCTCGCGTTGGGTAATGACACCCTTTTTATGATGGTGTACGAACTCGATCGGGTCCTCAATTGTGATGATGTGCTTCGGGAAATTTTCATTGATGTAATTGAGCATGGTCGCAAGTGTGGTTGTTTTACCGCTGCCGGTGGGGCCCGTTACAAGTACCAGGCCGCGAGGGAGCTTCAACGTCTCGATCAGCTGCGCCGGCAGTCCGATATCATGAAAAGTGAAAAACCTCGAAGGGAGAAGACGCAGCATGAGAGAAAAATGGCCCTGCTGTTTGAAACAGGAGACACGAAAGCGCGCCTTGTCCTGAAAGGAAAAGCCAAAGTCGACGCCCCCGACCTCTTCGATCCTTTTTCGCTGGATCTCGGTCGTGATCTCTTTGGTAAAAGCCTCGGTGTCCTGATGGGTCAGCGGCTTTTCGTCGACCGAGACCAAAGCCCCGACCATGCGATAGGTCACTGGTCGGCCTACAGTCAGATGAATGTCCGAAGCTTCTTTTTCGACCGCGCCCAACAGAATATCTTCGATGGCCATGAAAAGGCTCCTTTACCCTGCTGGAGACAGGAAGCGAGTTTAAAAATTGTTTCCGTTATTTGGCTGAAAATGAATTTTTTGGAACAAAATGTTTCGCCCCGTTATTGTCGGCTTTTCGAATAAAAACCTTAGAAAACGAGAGCCCCGAGACTCCACAAAACAACAGAAATAAACCCGGCCAAAAGACACAGGATCGGCCACCCTTTCATGGGGGCCGGCACGCGCGAAAAAAGAAGTTTGTATCTTAAGCCCAGAAAGCAGGTCTGGAAAAGCGCGATCCCCGCGCTCACAACCCAGGCCAGCAAAATCCCTTGTAAAACACCGTGCTGTTTCGAGCTTATCATAAAAATACCCGCCACCACGGAAAGAAAAAAGACATCTGTTTTTTTTTGATAGCGCGAAAGCAAAAAGACGACTATCCCGGGACCCAGGATCGCATATTCCCGGGCGCCGGGCTGGCTTTTTTCAAAAGTTGTGGCGAGCTCCCAAAACACAAGAGTCAAACTTGTTGTGAGAAAAAAATCCATGGCTTCGCGCCAAGTGCGCTTGAGCCTTTCGGCAGGTTTTTGCAAAGGCGCGGAATTCGCGCCGCGCATGGCCAGCAGAAAACCAAAGGCGATGATCAAAAAATACATGCTATCTTTGCCCCGCTGTGATTGATGGGTATCGGGACTGCCCAAGTCTTTATTTTCTTTTTATTCATGGCGACTTGGACGGCCCCAATTTCAGATTCTCTGAAATTGATAAGTGTTGGGACCGTTTGCGATACGGTTGGTTTTCCCATAAGAAAGCAACGGCCGCGGCCACAAACAGCATGCCGGCCGGCTGTTCAAAGGCCTGTATCCCAAGGCGTTTTTCCGCGATCTCCCGGACGAGCGCCAGTAATATCACAAAACCAACAAAGCCGATGCCGGCCAGTACCTGCTCGAAAAAATACCGCCCAAACTTTTTTTTTCTTTTCCAAAATGGTAGTTTGGACGGCTCCAATCTCCGCTCCGCTCCGATTGATGGGTATTGGGACCGCAACACTTTCCCGGAAAAAACGCGGACAGGGCCGGGTTTCGCCGTATCACCGGGAAAAGAGACGGGGATCAGGAAAAAAACACTCGCGATCCAGTAGGGCGGCAGTTTCGTGAGCGTCCACACGGCCTGCGCCCATACGATAAGCCAAAGGGGAAAAGCATATTTCAGGAAACGGCCGGGGAAAAGGCGGCGCGTGAACCAGAAAAAAACGACTGTTCCCCAGAAGAACAGAACGATCCATAGTGCTGCAACGCCGGCCTTGAAAAGACCGTATGGATAAACCATGAATGGAAGACAGGCCAAGAGCATTCGCGAGAAAAGGCTTTCAGGTAGTTTCATTGACCCCAAGACCTCATGATTTTCACTGTCTTAACCTCTGCGCCGCATAAAGGATCAAGACAAGCAGACCCAGGAAAAGCGCAAGGAACAGGTATTTTGATGCTTTGATTGCTGTTTTTTTGATGTTCATAGCGGGTAAGTCGCCTTGAGCGGACGTTTTGTCTTGTACGGAACGGGTTTGAGCCAGACATCCAGCCAAGGCGTCAAAAGGTTCATTGAAAGAATCGCACAACTTGCCGAATAAATCGAAAACCCCTCGCCGCCGAGCTGGGAACTCAAAAGCGCCGCGCCCAGGACGAAAAGGACCGTCCCCTTGCGCGTCAGGGGCATGGTCACAGGATCGGCCAAAAGAAAAAAAGATGTCAAAAGGATACCGCTAAAAAAAGCGTACGGCATTTCCCGCCCTCCGGACAAAGCTTCGCAAACAAGACAGACTGACATGAAAAGAGGGGCTGTTTCCCAATAGCCCTGTTTTTGCTTGAGGAGGATGATCCCGCCGAGGCCAACGCCTGCGAGCGTCCAGACACTGCCACTCCCGGCCAGAAGCATCGGTTCGGACATGACTTTCGGAAAACAGAGTTGTAAAAACACGCGCGCCAGCAAAAGTGGGTGCAAAAGATAGGAGCCTGTACCGCCGAAAAGTCCCTTGGCAACAAAAACCGCCGTAAAAATACCGAGAATCACGACCTCGGAGGGACATCTCGAAGGCATGAGAAGCGAAAAGAGGGCTGCCGCAAGCACAGTCTCGCCGTTTTGCAGGCTTTCTTTTTTCCGGAAAAGCTTCGCCGCCAGCAATTCGAACGCTATCGCGCTCACCAGACAGATCAAAAGAACCCGTAGAACCTCCGTGTGTCCGCTAAGACAGGCGGCCACAAAAAGAGGTATCAGCGCGATCAACTGCCCCCAGTACCGCCTGGCTAAGGAATCCGCGGAGCGGATGTGCGGCGGCAAAACCGTCTTGTAAGCAAATGTATCTTCAGCCATGGGACACCGCCGGCCTTGATGAAACACGCGCTAAACGGATCAACTCCAGCATCGGCCGTTTGGAGGGACACACATAGGCGCAATTTCCGCATTCTATGCAATTTGCAACATCCCATTCTTCTGCGGTCGCAAATTCTTTTCGTTCCGCGGCCAGCGTGATCATCACGGGCGAAAGCGAAACAGGGCAATGGTCGACGCAGAGGTTGCAACGAATGCAAGGTTCTTCCGCCCAAACTTTTTGCTTCTTTTCCAAAATGGTAGTTTGGACGGCCCCAATCTCCGCGCCGCTTCGATTGATTGGTATTGGGACCGTTCCTTCCTTCACAACTTCTTTGGGAAGCGCAAGAATAGCATTTGTCCCGGCCGTAACAGGAACCTCGGTGGTGGTCTGTGCTGTTCCGGTCATAGGTCCGCCCATCAGGATCTTTTCTGGTTCGCGCATGACCCCTTTGCAGGCATGTATCGCATCGTGGAAAGAAATCCCGATCGGCAGCCAAAGGCTTCGGGGCTCGACCACGCATTCGCCGCCCACGGTCACGACCCTTTCGTAGAAAGGTTTCTGCTGTACAACCGCTTCATAGACCGCGAAGGCTGTGGATGCCGGAAAAACCACGGCCTTCTCCTCCTCTCCCTCGAACCATGCCTGAAGCAGCGTGCTCTCAAGGCCTTGAGGGTAGAGCGTGGGAACGGTCCGGACTTCCGCATGCTCCCATTTCAGGAAGTAAATCTTGCTCTTGATAAGTTCGACCATTTCGAGGTTGCAGTCCTCGGACGCAAAAAGGATCCTTTCGGCGCCCATGGCTTTTTTGAGCAGCTCGGCGCCTTTTAAAATTTCCACGGGGTGAGACGTGGTAAGTACTTGTTCGCAGGTGATGTAAGGTTCCGGCTCACAAGCATTGATAATGACCGTTCGTGCCCCGGCGTGCCGTCCGAGCCTGGCATGGACGGGTTCCATGAACGGATCCGTGGTCACAAGTCCGGAGTGTTGGAAGATCCTCAGGAGCTCTTCTGCCGGAATCTGTTCCCATTCTTTGCGCGTCTCCGGAAAAGAGAGGGGTTTGGGCTCTTCGTACCTGCAAATCTCGATCATCCGGCTTTTGGCACCCGTTGCGTCCGAAAAAACCGCGATCCTCTCCACCGCACCGGACATGCCCGCGTGAACGCTCACACCTTCCGTCCCTTGCGGCTCCGCGATCTTTTGCCCGGTCTGAACCATCTCTCCGGTCTGAACGCACGGCCGTGCAAATGCGGGAATGGGAACATGGATTTTTTCGGGCGGGCGAGAGCGCTTAAGATTCCAGTTAAGCAGGCTCGCGTCTTTTTTTCTTTCGAGCCGGATACCGACGGCTTTCCGTCCAAGTCTTTTTTTCTTTTTATTAATGGCGACTTGGGCTGTCATGATTACCCTTTGATTTTTATTAATGAGAATCATGGCGTCCAAGTCTTTTTTTCTTTTTATTAATGGCGACTTGGGCTGTCATGATTACCCTTTGATTTTTATTAATGAGAATCATGGCGTCCAAGTCTTTTTTTCTTTTTATTAATGGCGACTTGGGCTGTCATGATTACCCTTTGATTTTTATTAATGAGAATCATGGCGTCCAAGTCTTTTTTTCTTTTTATTAATGGCGACTTGGGCTGTC